>NZ_AUFE01000011.1 GCF_000426345.1 Cupriavidus phytohabitans
TGACGTTCTACGACTTCCCGGCCGAGCACTGGCAGCACATCCGCACGACGAACGCGATTGAGTCGACCTTCGCGACTGTGCGTCACCGCACGACGCGCACGCGCAACTGTGTGTCACGAGCGACCTTCCTTGGCCTGGCCTTCAAGCTGATCGAGGAAGCCGAGAAAACCTGGCGCCGCATCAACGGTGCCGAACACATCGAACTGCTCTTGAAGGGCATTCCCTTCAAGGACGGTGCCCCGGCGCAAGACAATCCGCCGGATCAGCAGAAACTCGCCGCCTGAGAACCGGCCACGATCAACCTTCGTACACCAGATTTGACTTTATCTCGTCGGCGCCTGACGTGGGCGCCTCGCCAAAATCCGCCGAGATTCAAGCCGCAGCACTGTGGGCTTACTTCAACACCAGGCTGCCACGCTTCTCCCCACAGGCCGCCGTCGATATTGTCGCTCGGTTGCCTCCAAAACTCGGCGACAACCCCAAAATACTAGCCAAGCGCCTGCGAGAGGCAATGGCCGCACACGGCGTTAGGATCAAGCACGCCGCCGCACTCGAAGCCGCATCGCGGCTTTGCGGTTACGACAACTGGCACACTGCCAATCGCACTCTTAACGCTCCTCGGCTTAAACTCATGCCAATTTCTGTTACGGGGAGCATGGCGGACATGTTCACGACGCCGGAGAAGCAGTTCGAGAGTTGGCACGACCTCATTGAGCCTATGTGTCGATACTGCGACGCCAGATTGCAAGCCATATCGACGAAGATCCTGCAAGTGCATTTCGCTTTAACGTACGCCATGATCGGGACTCCGGCGCGCCGGGAGGGCGAGCACGGCGGTGTGATCCAGCTGGAGCCGCTCCTCGGTATCAGCCCGATAGCCGGGGAAGATGACTGGCTAGATGGAGCCGCATCGGCTTTTGAAGCCCTCCGGAGACATTTGGAAGAACAAGGCGTAGCGGTGCTGGACGGCATTTCCGCTTTGCAATTGCTGCACAAGTACGACGACCGTGAATCGCTCAGCTATGGGTTCCCCGGCGTTCGCGTTGCTGATGTCTGCAACTCGGAGCTGGTGCTTATGCGGGAGGACAACGACCTCGCCCCCAACTCCGGATATGAGATTGCCCGAGGCGATGAAATGACCTGCTGGGCACAGCTCGAACTGGCGATGAAGGATCACTCAAACAAGGAAGTGAGGCTGGATGGCGACGCTTGGCGTATTGGGAATGGCCGGTATGTGTGGGACCTGGTCACGCTTCATCCAGGCGACTATTACCCTAGGTTGACCAACAGGCGGCTCAACAAGGAGGATTCTGGGCGGCTGTTTCGCCGTTACCAGCTGGCGAATCGCACTCTGTCTGGCCAAGTGAAGTATCACGAGGTCAACAAGACGTTGGCTTACCTCACCAGCCCTATGGAGACATACCGAGTGGACCTGCACAGGGTGCTCCTAGCGTTGGCGAAGGTTGGACACACCTGGGAATCGATCTGCAACCTGCTCGAGGCAGAGCAGGAGCTAGTTCCAGAGCTTCCGATGGGCATCGTCATTTCACTCGTGGAACAACTCAAAATGAAAAATCCAAACGACATCTTCGCGCGCCCCAGTCGTGCCGAGATGGTTCGGATTGATGATGACACCATTCTCCGCGCGTTGCTCCCGCGCGTGGACACAATTCGCTTCCAATTGGGTGCCTTCGTGCCTGAGCATGCCAAACCGACAATTAGGGAGGCCGTCGAGGACTTGGCCGACTCGCTTCGTGTTCGCAACTTGACTGCGAGCGGCACTCTATTTAGTCATATCAGCTCCGACGACCAACTACCGCAACTTGTCTATGGGCAAGACGGAGAAGAGCTCCGCCTCAAACTGGAAGAGCTGGGGCTCATCCTCTACGCGAGCGTATTGCCGCATCTCTTTCCAATGGAAGGAATGAGCGAGAGGCTGCCAGCGATGGAGAATGTTGCGCCATATGCATTTGGCAACTCCCTGTACCTGCTCATTGAGGCGCTCGACGATGGAAAGGCCGGCAGCGCGGACCGGTCCCCCCTTTGATCAAATGAACTCCCACCCCACTTAAGTGGGTGGATTGACAGGGATGTAGCTGGCTTCGTAATATGGCAGCGCGGTTCGTAGCCGAACCGTAGGCAAGTTGGCGCCTGTCAGTGCACGCTAGCTCGGAGCCGATCCGAGGACCGGCAAAGCCAGTTGGTAATTACTAGAGATCCCGGCTAGGTGAACTCCTGGAAAGCCGGACAACGCGTGCCGTCCGTAAGTGCTTTCCGCTATGGAGCTCACTTATGACAGTCCCAGTCTCTGGCGCTGCGATCTCTCCCTACGTGCCCGCATTTGGTCAGGCTGCCGCATGGGCCTACAACCAGCATCAATTCCCTCGATCAACCACCGGCAACGCATCAGTCGCCGTCGCGGTATCCCTCCCTGACATCAATTTCGAGGGGCAAGCGCGATGAGCACCGCTCGCAAACCTCGCACTGCCAGCGACATCTTTAAGAAGGGCTTCCTAGAACCATATCTTCGCGCCGGAGATAAGCCGTTCATCAAGCTTCTGAACTGGTACACCGGATTTGGCAAGACCTACACCGCTGCAGTCTTCGCCATTGACCTTTTTATCAACTGCGACGTTATTCCGGTCTTCATCGCCCCCCTGCAATCCATCGTCTCCGGTTTTGCAAACGATGTTCGATGGCATAACGATAGCCGAGAGTATGCCGACCAGATCGAGCAAGCAATCAAGGCTCGTGGCGCCACAGTCCCGGTGCACCGGCTCTATTCGGTGGACTACCATCTCAATGACCGTACGTTCTTCTCTGCTGCGTTTGCCCTAGTCGACTGGCTTAGCGCCAACCCGCGCGTATCCGCGCAAATGGAGCGGTCTGATAAGCAGGCCGACACGCGCAAGGGCTACGCCGCGCGGGTGGCGGAACTCCGCAGCAAGTGCGGCATGTGCCACGCCTCTCAATTCCTCTCAATGTCGCCCGCGGACGATACCTACGAGGACACGAAAGCTGCGTATCTCAAAGCGGCGCGTCGAGCTCGATCGATTGCCGACAGCTTTACAAGACGTCTTATCGTTTTGGACGTCAGTACTCGGCATGCGGAGGACCCTATGGAGCGGTATATGGCCGTGCCTCAGGTAGCCGAGATGGTTCGGCGTCTATATTCCTTGCAGTCCTTCCTAGACAATCCTGGCATCATCGTCAGCACAGCCTCCAAGGCACAGGTCGCCCAAGAGGTGTACGGATTTGACGAAGCAAAGGGGAAGTATGGCTGGTGGAAGTTCGAGAATCTGCCGTTGTTCCTAGAAGAACTTAACCGTGACGAGAGCATCCTGGGCCGGATAGTGTCTCGCCGGCCCGACTCGGCCCGGGTGGTGACCTTCGTCGACGAGGAAGAGGATTCCTACTGGTATCTCTTTGACCAACGCAAGTCCACCGTCAACTCCGAAGGCCGCAACGACCTCAACATTGTTATCACTGAATTCTTCACCTACTTCGACCTGAAGTGGCCCCTGGCTTTCGAGGGCCACGGCGGCCCCGAGAGACTGGGGCTTGCAGGAAAAGTATACGATCACCTGGAACACTTCGCGCAGGTGGCGGAGGCCGTCAACCGAGAGTTTGAGGCCGAGAAGCTGAAAATGCGCGCGAAGTACATTCCCGAAGGCCGTCGCGTCGAGATCTTCCGAAATGAGTTGCTCGCGAAATTCCCGGGGACGGCTGACCGCCTCGACGACGACGAACTTCTGGAAGTACTCCAGCAATTGCACGACAAGAACGACGTGCAAAGCCAGTTCACGCGGTTCAGGCAAAAAGCGAGGGTGCTGGCGCAGCTCCGAGAGTACGTCCGGAAGATTCGCGGGTCCGGCCGTTCGGAGTACACGGCGTTCCGGGAACTTCGCGACCTGGTGTTCGACAAGAAGTTTTTCACCATGAGTCGATCCACCTACGGGGAAGTGCTGGACCAGCCCGGCCAGACGTTCTTTAATGAGTCCGCCAGTGTGATGGACACCGAGTTCCTCCAACAGGTCGAACTCAAGCGCGACACAGGCCACCAGACGGTCCGGCTGCACTACCACGAGGGCGAAATCCCGGAAGACGCCTACACCTTGCTGAATTATCTGGAGCTGGTGCTATTCGTCGCACGCGTCCTTGCCGTACGAGATGGCGAGGACGCCGTGGAGTTCGCGAAGGCCGACATCGAACGGTATCCGAATCTCTATAAATTTCGCAACGACGTGCGCCGGCTGTTCAAGGACCCTGTGACAACGGAAGGGCTAGCCCAGGAAACGAGCAGCGATGAACTCCTGACCGAAGCATTCTTCTTTAACTATACGAAGAGCGTCGTCACCTTGGAAGAAAGCTGGCGCCAAGCCGAGGAATACAACCTCCCTGCAGACGTTAGCTTGACCCTGACTATCACGACACTGCGGGCGACGCCAGAAGAGGACGTCGTGCATGCCCTCGGCCGCACGAACGGCATTTACCTCATGAGCGCAACGGGAGGCCTGTCGACCGCCTCCACCGGTGCTTTCAACACGCATCAATTGCGCCGTGCACTCGAGACTAAGAACGGCGTCTTCGGCGAGATGGCCGAGGAGGAGCTCGATATTGTGTCTGAAGCTGCTCGACAGCTTCTCGAGAAACGCGAGCGGCACGTCACCATCCTTAATGACAACGATCCTGCGGCTCGCTTCGGCGTCTCGCCGGGCTACAACGGGCTATTAGCGCAGTTTAAGGAAGCAATCCCAAAGAAGGATGAATCGGGATACACACTTCTCAACCGCCACAAGCACAACGAAATTGAGGGCCTTGTCGCCAGTCTCGACCGCCTGCTATCGAGTAATATGCGCTCCGGCCTGGTCCTCTGCCAAACGGTTACGCGCATTCAAAAATGCTTGATCCGTTTGGCCAATACCGAGGATGGTTGGGTCAAGCAGAAAGACCCGACCGGCAACCACTTCGTCATCAAGGCGCGGATGCTACCGGCATACCGCAAGAGCGGCAGCAGCGAAGATGTAACGCTTATCTTGTACAACGGACCACGATTCCGCAAACGTGATGCGTCCAAGACGGGTGCTGCGCAAGAAGCGGATGACGCTGGCCAATTTAACCAGGAGCTGATCGATGCTCTGGATATCTCCAGCAAGAAGGTACTCCTTTGGACCGCTTACGCCTCGGCGTCCCGTGGCATCAACTTTGTTACCACGCGCAATGGTGTCGAGCAGGACTTCGAGCTGTTTTGCCTGCTCAACGACCCATACTACACCCGACACACGCGCCCGGGCAGCCGCGGTTTTTCGATGGAGATGTTCCAAAGTTTCGCCCAAGTAATCCGCGACGAGAATGACGAGTGGGCGATGATGTCTCGCGGGGACCTGTTGTATCAGTATTCGCGCAATCGTTGGAAGCGGCTGCGCAAGGAACATGTTATCGACATAACACGCACTGTTTTTCAGGCGCTGGGTCGCGGCGAACGCAGGCCGCACGAGGCGATGCCTCGACAGCTCGTCTTCTTGAGCTCTGAGGCTGCTCGGATGGTCCACCTCGGCTTGCGTCACGCCGACGAATTGCGCCGGCGGGCTTCCCCAGCTCAACGCTCAGTCCTGGCAGCGCTGGAGTGCTATAACATGGAGTCCGCAGTCTTCTCGACTTCAGAGGAGCGCAAGGCCAACTCGGTAAATAGCCTTAAGCTCGCCATTGCATTCCGGAACTTCACCAGCGAAACGCCAAAGCGATTCCGCTCGGATTCGGACGCGCGAGCCACCTGGACGACCCTCTTCGACACGCTGATGTTCAAGGATCCGGTCAAGTACCTGGCCAAACTTGAAGCGGCTGGAGTGCCGCCCGAATTCCGCAATGGGTGCTATCTGGAAGTACCGGTGACTGCCGAGCCGTACACCAAGGAAGTTGCTATCGCAGGCATGACGGAAATGGTCATCACCGATGCCGTCGACGGGACAGACACCTATGATTGGATTGGCACCCTTGCACCGGACGGCCTGTTAGCTCATTTGTCACCGAACACACGGTCGCTTTTGCGAGCCTGGGGTGGATTCGAGGTAAACACGCCTAACGGCAAGCGCAAGCTGCTTCCACAGCCTTGGTTCGTTACCGAAGTCATGAAGGGCTATATTGCTGAGCTTGAGTTCGAAGCATATGTAGGCGACCAGTTCGGCCTCTCCACTGAGCAACTAGCGCTGGGGGATGGGCAGCTACAGTACCTGGCGCTAGCATCTCATCCCCTCTATAGCGAGTTGTACCAGCTATACGACTACTTCCTTGAGGTAGGTGACGACACAATAGTAGCCGTCGACATGAAGAACTGGGCTCGCAGTACTGACCGACTGAAGAAGGTGGAGTTGCAGCAGGAGGCTGTGGACAAACACGAGCGGTTGCGCGTGCTGCTGCCAGACAAAACGGTGCATGCGATCTACATCAACCTCTATGGTGCGCACAAGCATACGGTGGAGCATCCATCCCGAGGAAGTATCCGTTTCATGTCGCTCTTCGTGCCAAACACCAGTGGCATTGAGACGTGGATCGCCAATCAGAACCTCGCCAGCGTACTTCTCGGACAATAGGGTCGGATTCACAGATGCCTATACGACAACTTGACGATAGGGCCGCTGTTGCGCGGCTCAATTCCATCCGTTTTCAAGTCCCAGTGATGGAAGCAGCTCGGCGATTAGCTAGCTGGCAAGCAAAGGCTGGAGGGCTCTTGGTCCCAATACCTGTGCCTTTACCTCGCACACCGGTATCGGATGGTGAGGCCGAGGGAGGCGGTACAACGTACTTCAAGGATCGTGCGAAACAAGTCCGAATGCTGATTGCCGCAGCACTAGGGTTGGACAGTAGAGCCGCTAGCAAACTCACATTCACCATGAGCTCCAAGGACGCATGGTACCTTGGGCCTCGGCCAAACCTGGACCACGCAGCAATGTTGGCGGCAGTCTCAGCAGCGCCTGCCAAGTTCATCGAACTGATGCTACACCGGGAGCTCATTGAAGCCGCTGCCTTCGACCCTGAGCACATATTCGTAACCGGTGGCTTCGGGCCAAACGTCTACCTCGGCAGCGCCAGCCAGGTCGTCAAAAAGCGCCTGCAACTTGCTCAGGCCAGTTTCAGCATCAAGCCCAAACACGATCTCCTACTGTGCGACGTAACGTCGAAGGTCTTTGCTCGCAAAACCAAGACTGGCTCCGCTTCACCTCCTGCCGCCACGCTCGCGCTCGACGCTGGGCACGGGTTCATGCTCGGAGTGACACGTCTGGTTCCGGACGACTTCTTTGAGGTAGATGCTCGGCGCTATCCAATGGTTGGGGTTAGCCTAGACACAGTGAAGCTTCGCCAGAGCCGTCTCTACTATTTGAACGTTGTGACAGAGTTTGCGCTGGGGCTTTTTGAGAAAGCCGGCGTGCCCGTGGCGCGGGATACGTTTATCGCAACCCACTGCGTCGAGGATGGCTACATTCCGCTGGAACCACTAGCAAACTTGCAGCGTCCGCTGGCCATCGTAAACGCCAGTGGCGAGCCGATGGACGATGAAGCACTTAAGCCGCTAGCTCGGTTCCCCGATTTCTTTCCGGATGGCTACCATGCCGCTGGCAATAAGAAGGTGCACTTTGAGGCTCCGATAGTGCATACCACCAATCAATGGCAGGGAGATCCGGATGAGCGCCTGAATTACCTGTTCCTCAACGGCGAAGGGGACGAAGAGTACGGAAGCGTCCGGGTCTCAAAGGCTGGCAAAGCCGCGCCAGACTGGAGCCACACCACCGTAAGTTCGGCGTATGCAGCCCTCTCTCTGGGAGATACGATGGCGGACCCCTACACACAATGCAAGTTCCGACACTTAATGGAGTGCGACACTGTCAAAGTATGCATGCAGGGCATGGACGTCTCGCCCGCCGCAATGGCATCGATGCTCCCTGGCAAAGGCAACGCTGAGGATCGTCAGCTACAGGAAGCGTTGAAGCGCTGCCTTGTAGAGCTTTCACTCAAGGAAAGCCTTCTGGGACACAAGCCAGTACCTACGCCGACCATGCCACCGGGGCTTCTGCCAGCATCCCTAACGCTTCTTGCGACCCGCCAGATTCGCATGCCAGGCCGACGGCCTCGCAAGCAGCTCATTTCGGCAGTGGATGTCACCCTTGATACCCGAGGATTTTCAGTGGAAAGGGTACGCCGCTCGCCTTGGTCGTCCGATGCGATGGCTGCCATCGACTTCGTGGCCGAGTTCCCTTTCCTACAGGCGGAGGGCAAAGATTGGATTCGCGATGGCCAGCTATGGATCCTGGACCACAAGAGCCGGGAGCGACTTACGGTTTGGGCCGGCAACTTCGTTCCTCGAATCATCTTGAACGACAGATACGCTAGCATTGAGGCAGCTCTTGCAGCGCAGGATGCCTTCCTTTCTTCACAACGTGCGGGAGGGGGCGGACGCTATTATTCGAAGGGCCGCGATTTCAACCTGTTGCCATACTAC
Source organism: Cupriavidus phytohabitans (assembly GCF_000426345.1). Taxonomy (GTDB): domain Bacteria; phylum Pseudomonadota; class Gammaproteobacteria; order Burkholderiales; family Burkholderiaceae; genus Cupriavidus. The sequence continues at coordinate 8,495 of NZ_AUFE01000011.1, forward strand.
ATGTCCATGCACCGCGTTGGCGAGCATGTTCGTGGGGAGCGAACAGGCACGCGCATCCCCGTTCAGGACTGTGGCTCGTTCTTGCGTGTCTTTGTCCCGCCGGAAGGGGGAGTCAATGGCTCTGGCGACGCTCTGTCGGGAATGCGGGACATTATGGTCTACCGTGGAGACGACACTCTGGTCGACGGCGGACTGCTCGAGACGCAACTGGCCCAAATCTATCTCCACACGATGACAAATGGAGTTCTAGTGGGTGGCGACAACTCCAAGATGAGCATCTTGGAAAAGCTTGCGCGGCTCGCGCTGGAGAACTGACACAGTGTCAGCTAGGCAGCCCCTTCCCTGGCAATTTCCGGCGATCTTTCTGCCAGCATAGCCTGGCTTGCCCCATTCTCGGTCAATCTGGTTAGGGCGATGTGGAAGGCGGGCCGGGTCCTACTAGGGATCCATGACACGAATGGATCAGTACGTCTCCAAATGCCCGGGCGGTTCATCGTCCCAACGTACTGTGTCATGTACATTTTCGTGAAACGACGACATCGTCTTTTTGATGGGAGCGATTAGGCCAATTGCCACTCCAGCCAGCTGCTCCGGACGAACAATATCGCGCTCCACGTCCGCGATGTGACCGCTGCGCGACGGCAACACTCTCGTGACCAAAGCGCTCAGCGAATGCGCGATAGATAAAATCGTAGTGCCAGGTAAATTCGTTGCCAGTGTCATCGTTGATGATCTCGAGTTCACCAACGCGCGTTGCCCGCTTCGGTTCCCCATCCGGAATGATCTCAATGGTTACCTTAACATATGTTCTCCAAAAATTCGCCTCGGGATTTAAGCAGAGGAATGAAACTCCGCAGATACACCACGCCCAGTCTTTTAAGTGCATTCCCTTCGATGCAGCTACTTGCTTGCTAAGTGGCGAAGCTTGCTCCGCAGCTCCTCCTGAGCACCCGGTGAGGACAGGCCCACCTCTCCGTCCGTTTGGACAAGCCGATCGCGCAGTCCGTCGTCCCAACCATCTGCGTCATCGTCCACTGCAAGCCAGCTTGCAGCCCTTGGGCCCGCTCGCGCAATATACCTTGCGATCTCTTCATATCGAGACATGGCGATAAACCAGCCTTCATCCAGGCGATGCGATACCTCGCTGTGGCGACGCATCGCCGAATGCCACGTCCCGCCAATCACTCGATAGCTTAGTTCAGGGGGCAGGTAATCGCGTGCACGGGCAAAGCCCAGCACACGGACCCAAGACGTTGAGAGCACGATGCGAAGATCGGCATACGGCTGAAGAATGTCCCTAAGAATTGGCGCCCACATGAAAAGCTCGCCATCCGCATGCAACTCGGGGCGCCCATTTACCAGGTAAGCCGCATCCGGGTGTAGCACGCCATCGTAGTCAAGAAACAGAATCATCGCCTCACACCATTCCCGTTAGCGCCTTCGTTCCGCTCATCACGACACGTGCGTTCGCAACATAGAAAGACGTCACCTGCCGCAATCGAAGCCTTGTTCTTTCTTTCATTTCGATTGAACAAACCTGTTTCCCCTATTTCGCGACTGAGGCACGCGCCACCACTTCCCGACGGAAGAAATATTGACGACAGTCACCTGATTGCGGCCCGACGATTGGGAGCAGCTGTTGCCCGATCAAGACTCCCAGCGCCGCTCTGTGCGACATACACCAGCACTTCGCGACTTCAACGAGCGAGCAGTACTTGGAATTGAAAGTCTGGATCGCTTGCTGCGTCACCAGCCTCTGTCGTCGTCCGCCGACTGTCACCATTCTGCTTGTCAAGAGTCCGGCATCCAGCAGTTGGTAGACCACCTCCGACTTGATCCCGAGCTCCTTTGCTGCGGCGGTAGCACTCATGCCAAGCCCTTCGCGTCGGTCGGCTTCATGGCGGATCAACTCGATATCGGTTCGTGCCACGCGAAGCGTCGCGAGGTTCCTGGCAGTTGATTGCCAGCCGTAGTGACAAATTTCACCTACCTGCACGCGACGAAGCAATTCTGAGCCCATACGATCATCAAGATGGAGATATCGAAGCGCATGTCCTACTGCGACCAGCTCAATCTGGGGCGGCACTGTCCGCAAAGCGGGCTGTGCCGACAACAGACGTAGCTCGGATCGATCTATGTGCCACTTCCCGCCAGAGTAGGTTCCTGCTAGGAGACCTGCTTCAAGTAGCGCCCGAACACGACGTCGCCCAAGCCCGAGGATTCTGGCGGCCGCACGTAAATCAACCAGCGCGTGGAGACGTCTTTTCACCGTGGCGACATCCACTCGTTTGCAGTACGTGAACGGTCGACCATGCGGACTGCGAAGCGTTACAGCCGGCAATTCTCCAGCTGATGTCAGCGCGCGTACACGGCCGAAGCTAAGCCCGAGTGCCGCCAACAAAGACTTTCCTGTGAGAATATCGTCCGTTTCCGTGTACCCTAGCCGCCGGTAGCGGCGATCGAAGCGGCCGCGCCAGACCTCCAGCGTGTACGCCCGAAGCTCATTTCGAAGGAAGTCGAACGCCGCGTCGGAAAGCGCCCTTGAATACAGGATCCTGTAAATCAATCCCATGGTTTGACAAACACTGGATGCCTCGAGATGCTCTTCAACGTTTCGCTGTAGGACACCCCGAAAGCGGACTGGCCAATCGTCCAAGAGGTTGGCGATGGCCCCGACGTATGATCTCGCCCTTGCCACGTCATATAAGCCAGGAACAGTGCCAGTCCTACTCTTAGGCCGCGCCTCGACAATTGGACCTAGCGCAAACAACAGCGTTGTTAGCTCATAGCCTCCCAACGTTGAAATTGATGATCCGCGCACGTCAGACGGCCTCTCATACGATGTATCGCTCGAAGGAAGTAGTCGAGCCGCAACCTCGCACGCCCAATCGGTCGCGGCTTCCGACGCCATGTCACCGAAGTTGCGTCCACACGTACATCTGCCGAATGGGCCAGAGAGCCACGTAAGCGGATTTAGACATTTGTCGCACCTATCTCGCAATCCCACCCTGTGCCTGGGACACGCCACAGAAAACGCTGTGCTCCAAGTAGCTTTGATGTATGCCTCGTCCTTGAAGCAGTGTGGGCAGATGCGTACTCGGGTAAGGACTGTGCCACGCCGAATACACTTGTCAGCCCCTCTCCAACGATCCTCGACCCATTTGGGCCAAGGAGGCATCAACTGTTGCAGTATCGTTTTCGTAGCTCCCAGCCTCTCAGCCAGCTCGGAAAGCGGTATTCGGCAGCCTTCCACGCTAAACAGGTCGGACGCTGAACGATGGCCGTTTGTGTATGCCACCCTTGCGAGATATCCTAGTCCGCTCTCGTCCAATTGCGGATGCGGGCGAATCAGAGGGGTGCAGGTCATAGGCCAGCCTCTTGTGCAACAGCCTCGCACCGATCAAGAGCTCTGGTGACCAGCACATCAGAAATGGACCTTGCCTCCTGAACACAGTACGCGCTAAGTGTGCCTCTCAGTATGGCGGCGAGCACTTCAGCAACCACCCCTTTATTTCGAGCTCGCGCATCGATCCTGGCTTGGAAGATGCGACTCCGTCGCCGGCCCGTAATAGCTTGCACGGATTTCCCTACCATATCGCTTAGAGCCGTCCACTCCACAGCGTCATCTGGTGTCAGCCTTCGACACCGATCGTATATGGCCCGATGGAGCTCTTCGCAGGATCTCAGGTTAACTAGTTTCAGCGGTCGTAGTCCGCTGCTACCTTGGCGTGCCCTTAGCTCTATACACCGCGGCTGAACCTTTGCGATTTGCATGAGATGAAACAGACCATTGACGCTTACGCCAAGGCCATCAGCAGCTTGCTCACATGGAATGTACCCACGAGCCCTTCTTGCCAATTCATTCGCCAAGTCATATTCCAACGCAATATGCCGGTTTGGCAGGTGAACGACGGGCAGTCCCAATGCGACTGCCGCTGCTTCGGTCCCATGAACTGTCCAGCCTAATTCTTGGGCTACCGCTTCGCCGCGTAGAAGTGTTCGACTCACATAGCTGTAAGTCCGAACACATGGGTTTATGTATAGCTCCCCGGTTCCAACAGAGCGACGAGGGGACACTCGACGCGCGTCGAAGAAGCATTCAATCTGAGTGGCTACTTCCGAGCAGTGTTTCCTGCTTATGAACTTGGCGAATCCCGAACGTCCTCCGAGGAGGTATCGTCGGTCGACAACCTGATACGCTCCGCTTCCGCGCCGTTGCAGCACCTGCGAAAGCAGCGTTTGGAACTGTGAAGGCCACGAAACGAGTGCTTGGCGCGCGGCTAGGTGCGCGTCGGGAAGTTTCATCGACTCCGTGAAAGTCTGTAGCCAAAATGCTAGTTCGGTGGCTTCCGGAACGCTTAGAGTTTGCATCCACGGCGCAAGAGTTTGCCAGTGACTGTAGACAGCCTTGCATAGTAGATTCGCTCAATCGTATTTATGTCATCTATGTCAATTTCGGACCGTATGCGAATAGCACTGAGGAGCGCCGCGACAACGCCGACGAAGGCAGCTGCCTGGACATCATCCTGATCAATCACCATCCTATCTAGACTCAGGGCGGCACTGAACCTCCGTCGAAGCTGATCGTTGGCATCGAGCAAGATCTCTGCTCGAGGAAGGCCTGCCATAATGAAAGGAATCGAGACGGCTTCTTCCAGATCTTTTATCCAATCCGCGACTTTGGCGATCGTCGGATACTGGCCGCGGTCGTGGACATGCTGCAACTCATCGATGATGATCATCTGAACACCACATTTTCCAATGAGCCCGGTTAGGCGATCAGTCTTTTCTTTAGGCTTGCCTTTGTAGGGAGCCGGATCGCCTAACTTCACCAACAGCTCCTCGGCAAGCGAAGACACCGTTGCCAGCGGTGGAACTCTGACGTAGAGCACCGGCACTACCGTCCGCTCAACCTCGTCAAAGCGAGGGTGTTCGCTACAGATGATTCGGCATAACGTAGACTTACCACAGCCGGACTGCCCGAGCACTAGGTGATTCTGAACAATGCCAGTCGCGCGAAATAGGGTCAAAGCAGTCTTGATGCCACCATATGCACTGTTGAACAGTGGGAACATAATGGTCTGTCGTTTAAACCCAATGAGTGCATCACGCTGTTCTGTTGTTAGATTCTCGAGCATGTCTATCTCCCTCAGTTCCAAGAGCGCTGAACAACGTCGAAGGTCGGAATGTCGACTATGGATTTAGATTTTTTTGACCAATTCTTTGCGACATCGACTTGCGTCACAGTCGTCTCGACGGAATTGGTGACTGGCGGAGTGCCTTTTGGTTTGTCAGTGCTAATCCCCATCGCTCTAGCAGCGCGCTTGCGGTCTCGTAAGCGTTTGCCCGTAAATTGCGCTCGAATCGCGGCGGCGAGATCAATCTTTGCCTGCATCAGAGCCTTGAGATCGGTCTCATCTTGACCCTTTTTGATCACGATATCCTGAAGCATCTTGTGCTGCATCAGTGTAAGTTCCGCGGCGTAATCCAGTTCCGTCGCGTGCGCCACTACTGGATCTTGCGAGTCTGGTGACCAAACGTGAATGCGCCCGAGATTTTCCGGATCGTATGTCACCCGAACTTTGACGCCTTCCCCATAGGCCCGCAGAATTGACTGCAATGCATCGCTGGCGTAGTAGAGGTTGTGCAGACGGATACCGTCATGGCGCAAGCTTCGAGTTGTCGAGATTCCGAGATCGTCGACAAGCTTACTCATGGAGTCGGGGAGGTAAGGTGGATTGCCTTTTGCCGATTCGCACCAACGAGCGAATGGCGTAGTCTTGATGCCTTTGTGATAAGTCTGGGCGTACACATCGAGGAGCCACTTTTCGAACACGTGCTGAAACTCCGACATCGTCATGACAGCATGTTTCAGCGGGTCGTAGTCGCCTCGATCGGTCCACTTTGCAAGACTGGTTCCGGGGAGCTTGTGGATAAAGCTGTAGTTCACTGTCTTCAGATATCGCTCGATAACTCCTTTGAAGCGAGGCTGGCGCGCCGGACAGAAGTGGAGTTGGATGTTCAGAAGAAAGCAGGCCAGCTCCACGGAAGACCCGTGGAACTCCAATCCATTGTCCGTGACGAGCTCATCCATCAATCCATAGCAAGGCCACTTATGATGGATCTTGAGTCCCGCCACGGCTTCCGCAACTTGCGTTTTCGGGAGAATCGCGTGTCGGAGAGCTCGGATGACGGCGTTCATCGATGTGCCGCCGAAGCTGAGATAGTAGCCAAGCGGCATCCGGCTGAAATGATCAATCAGCAGGGTAAGTGTCGGACGTCCGCAGGGGATATAGCTTTCGTCCTTGACCAGGAAGACGTCTAGGGGTGTGTGATCTATCTCCACGCGCTCGAGTACGCGTGTTGTTTTCACGCCGACTCTCGTGATCTTGAACCTTCGTCTTGCGGCGTCCTCCCCCTCCTTGAAGATCGCAACGTCATACTCTTCGACACGATCCAGAAGCCGATACAGTGTGCGCAGCTTCGGCATGTGGAGCTGCGCGTCTAGTGGACGGGAGCGATTTTCGCGGTCGAGGAGCATCTGCAGCTGCGCTTGTGCGTCTTGTACGGTCCACCCCTTCGAGACCGTAGAAACATCGACTAGCGCCTGCATGAACAGCTTCACCACTTCCGGATTAGTGAGCGGCGCTCTTGGGCCGCGCCTATCAAAGCGAGGCACTAGACAACGTAGATCGCCGGATTGAATGGCGTCACGGTGCCAGCGGTACACCGTCGCAACGCTGGGTGGCTTGGCGTCACCCAGCGTTTGGGCCACCTCGCGAATTCGCGGCTCCATCAGCTTCCTCGTCCAGCACAAGGGCCCGTGGGTGCGGATTCCGTCCAAGTATCGCTTGCTACGTAGTGCGAGAGCCTGCAGTTTTTGCGGCAGGTCAGCAAACGGCCTGCCATATCCTCCAGATGGTCGCGAGTTGGCGATATCAGCGTTCGGTCGGCAGATTCTGCCCTGGGTGTATGCCTCTAGAAGCCGCTCCACGGGCTGCGTGCTGTACGTCCCGCTTTTTGTATCCTCGAGGGATACCGACCCGTCCTCTTGAATACGCACAATACGGGTTGCAATGCCGTCAAGCTCAAAAACCGTGTTCTTGGTCAAGGAAAAACCAGTCATGGCGAATCTCCTTCGAGAATTGAATTCGAGTGGCGGACGTGCAGACTTCATTCAGATCGATTTGCGCATAGCCAGCGGTCAGCAGCGACACTGTCACGCTCCACCCAAGGACCGATACGACGTCACCGAACGTGCAGGAGTCAGAGGCGGTCATTCGTCGCATCGCTAGGCGAAGTGCGTGGTGTCCAGGCGGAAATGGCGGTAGATACTTACGCAGCGACTTCAGATTGCTGAGGCGTGGCTGCTGCCTGATGGCCGTGTCTGTCAGAATGACGAACTCCTCCCCCTCTCTCAAGAGATGAGCATGAATTCCAGTCAGCCTGGCGTGGACGTCATCTTTCTGCAGTTGCGCCTTCGGCTTGACCTCGATGAGGACAGAGCGCCCACCGCCATTCGCGAGAAGTACTTCGAAATCCGGCGTGTACCGCCCGGTCTCTGCTCCGTCGGCAAAGTAGATATGGCGCGGCTGCTCCCTGACAGCGGCTATGGCCGGCGAGAACTCGAGCAAGACCAACGCGTCGCGCTCAAGCAGGTGCTCATGGGCGACCATCCTGCCGTTCTTACGGCTGGGGAACTTCCCTCGAGGGATTGCTCCGGATCTAGATATGACGTTTCGCACCGGGCGATGGGGGCGCTCAGGTCTGAGCCGTGGGTGAGTGCGTGAAGACGACATGCAAGCTCCTCTCTAGGCATACGACACTCCCTCCAAACAACAAAAAGTAGTTCGGATTTGATGTCGTAGGCACGAAGGAGGGCGACGGCCTGACGAAAAATGGTCAAGCCGCGGGCCTCCGGTTACGGAAAAAGAGAAAAGGGGGGCTTGACGCTTGAGGTGGGATGGTAGAGACTCAACTCACATGCTCTAGCCAGCTGTGGATCTTTGTCTCTACAGGGATCCCGGACAAGCGCTGCAGGCCTCCGGTCTGTGGCGCTTTTTCGTTACATAGATCCTCCTTGTTCGCTTGCCAGAACTAGCGTTGATGCTTGCGTGCGCTGCAGGCGTAGCGCTGAAAGGACATTCATGAGAATGTCCAAGGCAGGCGCGCCGAGGCGCGGCAGTTCGTCAACTAGCGCCCTTACGAACTCATGCTCTGCTGGCGATAGTTCCTCAGGCAGCCTTAGCAATCGCTGCGACAACTCTGCAGCTCTGCCAAGAGCGTGCCGGCCTTCATCGTCAAGCCCTAGCGCTTCCGCCAGAGCGTTCAATATCTGCGGTCCATCCGGCCTATTTCTGCCGGTCTCAATGGCATTGATATAGGTCGCATTGACGCCCGCACGCCGTGCGAGCTCAGCCTGAGTGAGCTCACATTCGATTCGATGCCGTCGAATGAAGTCGCCTAGCGCGGTCATGATTAAGATGACTTTTTGGGATCTTTCATGGGATGACTATAGCTCACCACAGATCGCCACGAAAGCTTGGATCGGAAATTTTTTTCCCAATGCAATCAATGAGTTGACTCTAGAAATTTTCGCGATTTCGAAGAAATTAATGTTATTTTTTTATACGAAATAATCAATCGTCTAAATTCAGCCGGCTTTCGTCGGAAATCTGTGGAGTCAGTCCTTAGCAAGCTGAATTCCGGAAAAGAAAAGCTTCTCCGAATGCGAGAGAAAACCTCAAAAGTGCTACTTGCAGCGCATTTCAGCGTGCAGGCCGACGGGATCGAAGCGTGCAGAAAACCTCCGGCGGCGGGTCGCGGGGCTAGATCGAGGCCAGCTAACCGCCGTTACCAACACCATGATGTCCGAGTGAGCCGCTGATTGGACTTCGACAATCCCTCCATGACCTGACTATCAAAACCGCGGATCGCCAGCTGACGCCGCCGACACGCCGCTGGTTGAGGGCATCAGATTGTGGGAAAATTGGCAAGACTTGGCAGGCGAAGTCCACTAAAGGCCAAAGCTAAAGGCGACAGAATGACCGACACTGAAGGTGAAATCCTCACACTTGACGAAGTCGCCGCATACCTCAAGACCGGAAAACGGACGGTCTATCGGCTGGTGCAGAGAGGTGAAATTCCCGCGTTCAAGCTCGGAGGCACATGGCGCTTTCGCCGTTCGGAGCTGGACCTCTGGATTGCCGAGAGCATCAGCAAAAAGAATACGAAGGCAGAGTAAGTGCGCAACTACCTTGCCTGCTCTCACCAAAGGAACGTAATGGTAGCGCTGATCGAACGGCCGGAGGATCGCAATTGACGACACAGCAGTTACTCACGCCGCACCAGAGCCAGTACTACGCTTGGCTACTGACCAGACGCGCGGCGAGCGACACTGTAGAGTCGCTGGCGTCTACCTTGGTGGATTCGCAGGTCGACCTTAACCCGCATCAGGTCGAAGCGGCGCTGTTTGCCTGCAAAAATCCACTCTCGCGAGGAGTGATCCTTGCTGACGAAGTCGGGCTTGGTAAGACGATTGAAGCAGGGTTGGTGATTTCACAACACTGGGCCGAACGCCGTCGCCGCATCCTGATCATCGTGCCGGCCAACTTACGCAAACAGTGGCATCAGGAACTGCAAGATAAGTTCGGTCTGCAAGGGCTGATTCTTGAAGCCAAAAACTACAACGCCATCCACAGACAAGAACGTCAAAACCCATTCCTGAACTTGCCACAGACAGGGCCAGTCATTTGCTCCTATCAGTTTGCGAAGACCAAGGCAGGCGACATTAAGGGGATCGATTGGGACCTCGTTGTGTTCGATGAAGCGCATCGTCTGCGCAACGTCTACAAGGCGAGCAATGTGATCGCAAAGACTCTCAAAGAGTCGCTGGCGCACGTCCATTCCAAAGCGCTGCTGACCGCGACGCCACTGCAGAATTCATTGATGGAGCTCTACGGTCTGGTCAGCATGATCGACGACCGAGTCTTTGGCGACCCGGATAGTTTTCGGGCGCAGTTCACCCTGCAGAACAAGGAACAGGCATTCAGTGGCCTTCGGAACCGCATCGCCCCTATCTGCAAACGTACATTGCGCCGGCAAGTACAGCAGTACGTCTCATATACGGCGCGACGTGCCATCGTTGAGGAGTTCGTCCCTTCTGACGAGGAGAAGAAGCTATCCAGTCTAGTGGCGGAGTACCTTCGTCGCCCAAACTTGAAGGCCCTGCCAGACAGTCAGCGACAACTGATCTCGCTGGTGCTTTGGAAGTTGCTGGCGTCCTCGACGCATGCAATTGCCGGTGCGTTGGAAACGATGGCCAATCGCCTTCAAGCATCGATTGATGAATCGCCCGATGTTCCAGAACTCGTCGACGAATTGGACAAGGACTATGAGTCGCTCCCCGAAACTGCCGACGAGTGGAGTGATGACGATGGCAGCAGCGAGTCACGGCAAGGGAATGAACGGGATGCCATAACCAAGGAAATTGAAGAGCTTCGGAATTTCAAGGCACTCGCGACCAACATTCGCCACAACGCCAAGGGCAATGCATTGTTAACGGCGCTCGGCCGGGCCTTCGCCGAGTTGGAGCGGCTGGGTGCAGCCAAGAAGGCCATCATCTTCACGGAATCAAAACGGACACAGGAATATCTGCTCTCGTTGCTCGCCGATACATCTTACGGCGAGGGAATCGTGCTCTTCAACGGCACGAACAGCGATGCGCGTGCTCAGGCGGTCTACAAGGACTGGCTGGAGCGGCACGGGGGAACGGACAAGATCACGGGCTCGAAGACTGCCGACACACGTGCCGCCTTGGTCGAGCATTTCAAGGAGCGTGGCACGGTGATGATCGCGACCGAGGCGGGAGCGGAAGGCATCAATCTTCAGTTCTGCTCACTAGTCATCAACTATGACCTGCCGTGGAATCCACAGCGCATCGAGCAACGCATCGGTCGCTGCCATCGGTACGGGCAGCAGCACGATGTTGTTGTCGTCAATTTTGTCGACCGTGGCAACGAAGCGGATGCCCGTGTCTACGAGCTGCTCGCGCAAAAATTCCAGTTGTTCGAGGGTGTCTTTGGGGCCAGCGACGAGGTGCTCGGCACAATCGGTTCCGGGGTGGACTTCGAGCGGCGCATTGCCGATATCTACCAGAACTGCCGCGACCCCGAAGCAATTAAGGTGAGCTTCGAGCAGTTGCAACTCGATCTGTCAGGCGAGATCAACGAGGCGATGGTCAAGACCCGGCAGCTTCTGCTGGAAAACTTTGACGAAGAGGTTCAAGACAAACTGCGAATGCGCGCGGATGACAGTCGCGCTGCTCGAAACCGCTACGAACGGATGCTGATGGATTTGACGGAGGCTGAACTAGATGGTTACGCGGTCTTCGATCAAGGGGGCTTTTTTCTACAACGCCCGCCCTGCGCAGATCTCGCTGCCATCGACCTCGGTCGGTACGAACTACCACGACGCAGCGGCGAAGCCCATCTCTATCGCGTTATGCATCCGCTCGCCACGTGGGCTATTCAGCAAGCCAAGGACCGGCAATTGACGGGCGCGCGACTCGTGTTCGATTACGACAGCTATGGTACGCAGGTGAGCACGCTTAGAGCCTACAGAGGGCAGACCGGATGGCTTACGGTCAGTCTTATATCCGTTGCCACATTGGGGCAGACAGAACAGCACCTGATTGTCGCGGCGACCACGTGCGACGGCGCAGTACTCGCCGAAGATGACCCGGAGAAGTTAATGCGATTTCCTGCGCAACAGCACGCTGCAGGACTGTTCAGCGTGAGCAACGGCGCGCTGTCCGCAGATCTGGAGGCAAGAAAGCGGCAACTCCTGCGCGAGATCAACCAGCGCAACCTCGGGTACTTCGAGCAGGAAGTCGAAAAGCTTGACGCATGGGCGGACGATTTGAAGCTCGGCCTAGAACAAGAGATCAAGGAGATCGATCGTGAGATCAAGGAAGTCCGCCGCACTGCCTCTACGTCACCGACACTCGACGAAAAACTACACTGGCAGAAGCGGCAGCGCGAATTGGAAGCCAGGCGTAACAAGCTGCGCCGTGATCTATTCAACCGACAGGACGAAGTCGAGGCCCAGCGCAACGAATTGATTGCGCAGCTTGAGGTTCAGTTGCAGCAGCAGATTCAGGAGCAGGCACTGTTCACTATCGAGTGGGAGCTGGTGTAATGGCCGCTCAACCACGTCCCCTCGAACTTGACCTTCTGTGTCAGAGGCTCGACGCAGACTTCGCCGCGCGCATTGTGGGCACAGGCACGTCTCCAGAAGCCCAGCGCAGTAACTTCTATTCCAAGGCCGTCGCGGCATTCGTTCTCTGTGAAGAGGCCGGTGCCACGCCTGACGACGCCGTAGCTGCCAGCATTGATGGCGGCTTTGACCATGGTATTGACTCGGTCTTCATCGCCGCTGATGAGACGATCTGGCTTGTGCAGTCCAAGTACAAAGAGGCGGGTTTCGGCGAGCCCGAGTTGGGCGACGTTGCCAAGTTTCGTGACGGTGTGACCGACCTGTTGCATGGACGCTGGGATCGCTTCAATGCAGCGCTACAGGCGAAGCGGGTTGCGCTAACGAATGCACTGAATAGCGGCGCTTGTCGGGTTCGCGTGGTCTTGGTGTACACAGGTACAGCCGTTTCGGACGATCGCCGCGATATTTTTGGTGACCTGGAGCGTGCTTTTAATGGAACAAATCCGGGCTTTTTGCGTTGCTCCGCGTACGGTCTAATCACACTGCACGAGCTTCACGTCGACGGGCTTTCGGCACCACGCATTGAGGCTGATATCGAGCTTCGTGACTTCGGCCATACACAAGCGCCATACAGAGCGTTTTACGGACGGATTGCTGCCAAACGCCTCGCTGAGCTTTGGATTGAGTATCAGGATCACCTCGTCGAACGGAATATTCGTCGATTCAAGGGATCGACTGCCGTAAATACTGGACTGGGTGAGACGCTTCAACAGGAAGCAGATCACTTCTTCTATTTCAACAACGGCGTGACATTCTTGTGTGACACGATTCAAGAGCAGCATCCTCGAGATGCCCATCGGCAGCTTGGACGATTTCGCGTTCGGGGCTTATCTATCATCAATGGCGCCCAAACCGTCGGAGCCATTGCTCGCGAGCCAGTTGCTCACTACGAGGCCCATCCTGCCGAGGTTATGGCAACCTTTGTGTGCCTGGAGAACGCGCCTGACGACTTTGGAAACAAAGTCACGCAGTCTCGCAATCGGCAGAACGCCGTCGACCTGGAAGATTTCGCCGCACTCGATGAACGGCAAGCGGTCTGGCATCAGACACTGAAGATGGCGGGCATTGAGTATCTCATCAAGCATGGCGATGATGAATCTCCAGCGTCGGTGTCTTGTTTCAGCGTTCGGGAGGCCGCTCCCATATTAGCGTGTACGGTGACAGCAGGGGACTGGCAGGAGTTCGTCGTAGCCGCCAAGACCGACAAGAAGAAGCTGTTCGGACGTGAAGGGCTGGTCGCTGCCACTGATCCATTGCGTGATGCATACATGCGCCTGTTTCCTGATTCACTGACGGCAAGACACATCTGGCGCGCCGTTCAGGTAGGTAGGATCGTCCACACTAAGATTCGGGATCGGGCCAACGCAGAAGCTGATCCCGCGAATCTGCCTTTGGGCACCCTCCCGGCTAGGGAGATTCTCAAACATGGAGCGTGGCTTCTGTTGCACGTCCTGTTTATTCGGACGCAACTTCAGAACGGGCCAGCACTGGCGTTGACGCACGATGAACTTGACCGATTGTCCAGAGACGTAGATCAGTTGGCGCAACGGCTGGTGGAAGTTGCACAAGCCATTCAATGGAATAAGCAAGCGCGAAGTGTGTTCGAGAATCGGACAGACTGTCGCACAGTAAAAGGGCGCCTCATGGCGGCGCTTGCACAGCAAGCCTAGGAAATGAATTGATGAGCAAACAAAAACTCGAGTTGACCTGGATCGGCAAGGAAAAGCGCCCCCGACTGGAGCCGCGCATCCTGCTCGAAGACCCAGAAAAGTCCTACCACGCCAAACACCGGGTTTCCGACAACGATATTTTCGATAACCGATTGATCTTCGGGGACAACCTGTTGGCGTTAAAGGCTCTGGATCAAGAGTTTTCAGGCAAGGTGAAGTGCGTCTTCATCGACCCGCCGTATAACACCGGAAGTGCCTTCGACCACTACGACGATGGACTGGAACATTCAATCTGGCTGGGACTAATGCGTGACCGGCTGGAGATCATCCGGCGACTACTGGCAGACGACGGATCGTTGTGGATCACGATTGACGACAACGAGGCACATTATCTGAAAGTGCTATGCGATGAGGTTTTTGGTCGCGCCAATTTCGTTGCCTCCGTGATTTGGCAAAAGCTCTTCACTGTTAAGAACTCTGCAAAGTATTTTTCGGACATGCATGAATATGTCCTCGTCTACGCCAAAGATCTTTCTAAGTGGAGTAGAAATTTGCTTCCTCGGAGCGCGGAGCTAGACGATTCATACTCAAACCAAGACAACGATCCGCGCGGCCCTTGGACCACTAATGCGATTCAGGCACGCAACTACTACAGTCAAGGTACCTATGAGATTGTTTCGCCCACAAATAAATCTTTTACGCCTCCTCCGGGGACGTATTGGCGTGTCTCAAAGTCGACATTCGATGAGCTGGAGAAGGACGGTCGCGTTTGGTGGGGGCGTGATGGTACTGCGACTCCTCGAATCAAGAAATTCCTGAATGAAGCAAAGCAAGGGGTTGTTCCAGCAACTCTTTGGTTCCATGAAGATGTTGGAACAAATGCCGAAGCGAAAGTTGAGATTCGAAAGCTATTTGAGGGGATCAATGACGATGACGTCTTCATGACCCCAAAGCCAGAAAAGCTACTCAAACGAATATTGGAACTTGCCACCAGTCCTGGCGATCTCGTACTTGACTCCTTTGCCGGCTCCGGCACTACCGGCGCGGTCGCCCACAAAATGGGCCGCCGCTGGATTATGGTGGAACTGGGTGAGCACTGCCATACGCACATCATTCCCCGACTCCAGAAAGTCATCAACGGCGAGGACAAGGGTGGCATTTCCGAAACGGTGAACTGGCAGGGTGGCGGCGGCTTCCGGTACTACAAGCTAGCGCCCACACTCGTTGTCAACGATCGCTGGGGCAATGCGGTGATCAACCCTGAGTACAATGCAACACAACTGGCCGAGGCACTGTGCAAGCTGGAAGGCTTTACCTACGCTCCCTCCGAGACGCAGTGGTGGCAGCACGGGCATTCCAGCGAGCGGGATTTCATCTATGTCACAACGCAGAACCTCTCATCCGAACAGTTGCAAGCGCTTTCCGACGAGGTAGGCGGCGAGCGAAGCCTGTTGGTGTGCTGTTCCGCCTTTCGCGGTGTCACGGCAGCCAAGGCGGCAGATCGGTGGCCAAATCTGACGCTGAAGAAAGTCCCCAAAATGGTGTTCGCGCGATGCGAATGGGGTCACGACGATTACAGCCTGAACGTGGCGAATTTGCCGATGGCGGAAGAGCCGGTTACTGAACCTGCAGTTGCAAACAACTCAAGGAGAGCATCTAAGAACAAGAAGGCCGCTCTCGGACAGGGCGGGCTGTTTGGGGAGAACGAATAATGAATGCACGTGTCCTGCACGCCGTCACTGGTCGCCTGTCGCTTCGTCCGCCCCAAGCGGAATCTCTCTCCCGTCTGGTGCGCGCGCTTTCTGCTGCGCCGGAGCTGCTGGGGCACGACCAGGATCTGTCGGCCGTACTGGCCAGCCTCAAGGCTGAATTCCCGACGCTGGAGGACTTTGAACGCGAATTTCCATCACTGTGCTTTGCACTGGCGACCGGCGTAGGCAAGACCCGCTTGATGGGAGCGTTCATCGCCTACCTGAATCTGGCGCACGGCATCAACAACTTCTTCGTACTGGCCCCCAACCTGACGATCTACAACAAGCTGATCACCGACTTCACGCCCAACACGCCCAAGTATGTGTTTAAGGGCGTCGCCGAGTTCGCGCAGCAGTCGCCCGAGATCATTACCGGCGATAATTATGAGCAACGGGCAGCCAACGTGCAGGGCAGCCTGCTGTCGCCAGTGACAATCAATATTTTCAACATCTCGAAGATCAATTCCGAGGTGCGGGGTGGCAAGGAGCCACGCATCAAGCGAATGAGGGAGGTGCTTGGTGATAGCTACTTCAACTATCTCGCCGACCTGTCCGATTTGGTGTTGCTGATGGACGAATCGCACAGGTACCGGGCTAGCGCCGGAGTGCGCTCGATCAACGAGCTGAAGCCACTATTCGGATTGGAAGTCACGGCTACGCCGTTTGTGGAATCGACGCGCGGGCCGGTGCAGTTCAAGAACGTTGTGATGGATTACCCGCTGGCGCGTGCAATGGAAGATGGCTTCGTGAAGGAGCCCGCGGTCGTGACCCAGCGCAACTTCGATGCCAAAGCTCACACGCCGGAGGAGATCGAGAAGATCAAACTTGAAGATGGCGTGCGCCTGCATGAGACCACCAAGGTGGAATTGCTGACTTACGCCCGCGAGAACGGCGTCAAGGTGGTGAAACCCTTCATGCTTGTCATTGCGCGCGATACTACGCACGCGGGGCAACTATTGGCGCTTCTTGAGTCAGGTGCGTTCTACGACGGCCGCTACCGGGGCAAGGTGATCCAGGTAGACTCCAGCCGCACCGGGGCGGAAGAGGAGGAGATGATCACTCGTCTGCTAGCCGTGGAAAGCGTAGACGAACCGACCGAGATCGTGATTCACGTCAACATGCTGAAGGAAGGCTGGGATGTGACCAATCTCTACACCATCGTGCCGCTGCGCGCCGCCAATGCGCGCACACTGATCGAGCAGTCTATTGGTCGTGGTCTGCGTCTGCCCTACGGCAAGCGCACTGGCGTCGTATCTGTAGATCGCTTGAACATCGTCGCCCACGACAAATTCCAGGAGATTATCGATGAGGCCAATCGCTCCGATTCGCCTATTCGCCTCAAACAGGTGGTCCTTGATGCGCCGAGCGCAGACGACAAAAAAGTTAGCGTGCAAGTGGGCTCGGGGGCGATGACACGGCTGGGGTTGGTGGACGCTCCCGTCGTGTCGCCAATCAACGGCACTTCCAACGGATCGGCGCAGGCCTCGACGCCGCTCACGCCAGTTTTTGCCACAGATTCGGAACGGCAAGCCGCGCGAGTTGTGATGGACGTGATCGGAAGGTGCGAGGTCAGGCGTGATCTGGTGCCGACCAGCAGCGCGCTACTCAAGCCTGAGGTGCAAAAGGAAATTTTGGCCGAGGTCGCCGAGCGGCTGAGACCGCTGCAGGGTAGCTTGCTTGCGGATATCGATGCCGCTGATGCCACGCTCGACCTGGCGGCCGTGGTGGCGAAGACCACGGAGATCGTGGTGCAGCAGACCATAGACATTCCCCGCATTGCCGTAGTGCCAACGGGCGAGGTGACGACGGGTTTTCACCCATTCAAATTGGATGTGAGCCAATTGCACCTGCAGCCCGGTGAGCGCGAGATCATTGTTCACAATTTGCGTACGAACGAGCAGGACATGTTGGCGCCGGAAATCGGACTCAAAGAGCAACGGCTGGAGGATTACATCGTCCATGCCCTGGTCGACTTCGATGATATCGACTACTTCACGCACGCCGATCTACTCTACGACCTCGCTGGGCAAATGGTGCAGCACCTGTTGGGCTACCTCTCGGAAGACGAGGCGCGCAACGTGCTGGATCGCGACCGCCGCATGATCGCCCGCGAGATCCACGCGCAGATGATGGCGCATTTCTGGGAAGAGGCGACAGAGTATGAGGTTCAAGTCAGCCGGGGCTTCACCGAGCTGAAACCCTGCAATTACACCGCCACGGCAGGCCAGACAGCGCACCACTTCCGTGAAACGGTCACCGAGACCAGCCGTATCAAGCAGATGCTGTTCGGTGGATTTTCGCGGTGCTTGTATCCGCTGCAGAAGTTCGATTCAGATACCGAGCGACGCTTCGCCATCATCCTGGAGAGGGATGCATTGAAGTGGTTCAAGCCTGCCAAGGGCCAGTTCCAAGTCTATTACAAGCTGGGTACGGAGCAGCCGGAGTACATCCCGGATTTCGTCGCCGAAACGGATACCGCTCTCTTCATGGTCGAGACCAAGGCTCGCGCGGACGTCAATACCCACGAGGTACAGGCGAAGGCCAGTTCAGCAGCACGTTGGTGCAAACACGCATCAGTCCACGCGGCCGAGGTCGGCACAAAGCCGTGGAAATACCTCCTGCTGCCACACGATGAAGTCGTAGAATCGAGGCGGCTATACGACTATCTACGCTTCGAGGTGAAGGGGTAACGGCCGCGCCATAGATTACGAATGGGAGGATTGTGAATGGCATCGCAAGTTGAACGCATCCTGATTCTGGCCAAGACGTACCCGTCTCCCAGTGCACAGCACGTTGAAACGTCGTGCGTTGCTGGTATAAACGAGCACGGCACGATGCGACGCTTGTATCCGGTGCCATTCCGGCTGATCGATGAAGGTCAGAAGTTCAAGAAATGGCAGTGGATCGAGGTGCGCGTCGAAAAGGCGAACAAGGATCATCGGGCCGAAAGCCACAAGCTTTCGTCGATACAACCACCTGTGGTGACGTGATTGATACCAAGAACCAGTGCCGTGGCCGGTGGCCTTGGATTGCCGACTTTCACGAACTTCGACGACATCGAAACGATGTCGAGCCGAAACCGGGCTATCGCTCGCGTTGACGCAACCGAGGAAGGTGTTGTTGCTGGAGATCGTCGAGGCGCGGAACGCCCCGAGTGGACCGATGAGGAGCGAGAGAAGCTACTGCACTACGAGATGCAGGGGCAGCTGTTTAGTGACACCGAGGTTAAAAAAATAACGCAGACGCTGCGAAAAGTGCCGTTCGACTTCTACTACCGATATGTGTGCGCTACCCCCGAGGGCGAAAAGGTGTTCAAGCACGAGATTGTGGACTGGGAAGCAGGCGTCCTTTTCTGAAACTGCAGAGAGCGCTAGGGGACTGGCTGGGAGAAGCCGTTTCGGGCAAAGCTCTAAGAAGAGCTTACCGGCAAAGACCTGATGTTCCTCATGGGCAATCTGCATCGATTCCAAGACCAGTGGTTGATCATCAGCCTCATCTCAGACAAGGACTACTGCGGTACACGCGTCACGCACATCAAGGCTGCCGACGCTAAAACAGTGAACCCTGTCGCTACGAGGTACGCCGGATGCAAGCGGATTCAGGCGGACGCTAGCAAACAAAAACCCGCGCAGATGCTTGATCTCTCGCGGGCTCCTGATCTTCTCTGGACTGCTTAGAACTTGAATCTAGTGCGACCGCAGGTCACTGCAGTTGCAAGCCTATCCATCGAGATTTCTCAGTAGTCGTGACATCCGTTTTCACTAATCCTGGCGCCAATCTCACTAATGATGTCACTCGACAATACAGATCAAACATCAATATTCCGCGCCACCAACGCATTACTCTCAATAAAGTTCCTTCGGGGCTCCACCTCATCCCCCATAAGGGTGGTAAAGATCTGATCCGCCGCAATAGCATCCTCAATCTGCACCTTCAGCAAACGGCGTTGTGTAACATCAAGCGTCGTCTCAAACAGCTGCTCAGGGTTCATCTCACCAAGACCCTTATAGCGCTGACGCGAAACTCCGCGTTCGGCTTCAGCCAGCAGCCATTGCATCGCACCGTGGAAGTCGTTGACGGTCTGATCCCGCAGCTTATCGCCTTCACCACGCTGCACCTTGGTCCCTTCCGGCGTCAGCCCTTGGAAAGTCTTGGCTGCATTGGAAAGGGCAGCGTAGTCAGCCCCGTGGACAAAGTCCGCATCCAGGTGTGACAGCCGCACGTTGCCATGATGGCGACGCGCAATCATCAACCGATGCTTGTCAGTCTTCTCATCAAACTGCGCATAGACGTCAGCCGTACCGTCATCATTCACGGCAGCACCAATCAACGTCTTGGCATGCATCTCAGCCAACTTAGCCTTCAGCGCAACGGCGGATGCCTCAGCAGCAGCAGCGCTGTCGAGATCCAGCGCCACCCCATCAGCAATCGCCCGCAGCGCGTCGGTATCCACCACGCGCGACAAGCGGCCGATCACGCCCTCAGTCAGCTGATACTGCCGCGCCAGCTCGGTCAGCGCATCCCCGCTGATCTCCGACCCATCCGGCCGTACCAGCGACGCCTTTTCCATCGCCAGCTTCAGCAGATAAGCATTGAGCTCGACATCATCCTTGATATACCGCTCTTCCTTGCCATGCTTGATCTTGTACAGCGGCGGCTGCGCGATATACACATACCCGCGCTCGATGATGTCAGGCATCTGCCGGTAGAAGAACGTCAGCAGCAGCGTGCGGATGTGCGAGCCGTCCACGTCCGCGTCGGTCATGATGATGATGCGGTGGTAGCGCAGCTTTTCCAGGTTGTAGTCGTCCTTGCCGATGCCGGTGCCCAGCGCGGTGATCAGCGTCAGCACTTCCTGGCTGGAGAGCATCTTGTCGAAGCGGGCGCGCTCTACGTTCAGGATCTTGCCCTTGAGCGGCAGGATGGCCTGGAACTTACGGTCGCGGCCCTGCTTGGCGGAGCCGCCTGCGGAGTCACCCTCCACCAGGAAGAGTTCTGACAGGGCGGGGTCTTTTTCCTGGCAGTCGGCCAGCTTGCCGGGCAGGCCCATGCCGTCCATCAAGCCCTTGCGGCGGGTCATTTCGCGGGCCTTGCGGGCGGCTTCGCGGGCGCGGGCGGCGTCTACGATCTTGCCGCAGATGATCTTGGCGTCGCCCGGGGTTTCCAGCAGGAAGTCGTTCAGGGCCTTGCCGACGAGTTCTTCCACCGGCAGGCGCACTTCGGACGAGACCAGCTTGTCTTTGGTCTGCGAGCTGAACTTGGGCTCGGGCACCTTGACGGAGAGCACGCACGACAGGCCTTCGCGCATGTCGTCGCCGGTGGTTTCCACCTTGGCTTTCTTGGCGACTTCGTTTTCTTCGATGTACTTGTTGATGACCCGGGTCATCGCGGCGCGCAGGCCGGTCAGGTGGGTGCCGCCATCCCGCTGCGGGATGTTGTTGGTGAAGCAGAGCACCTGCTCGTTGTAGCCGTCGTTCCACTGCATGGCCACTTCCACGGCGATACCGTCTTTTTCGGTATTGGCGTAGAAGATGGTGGGGTGCAGCACGCTCTTGGAGCGGTTGATGTATTCAACAAAGCCCTTCACACCGCCGGAGAAGGCAAAGTCTTCTTCCTTGCCGGTGCGCTGGTCGACCAGCTTGATATGGACGCCGTTGTTCAGGAACGAGAGCTCGCGAATGCGCTTGGAGAGGATCTCGTAGTGGAACTCGACGTTGGTGAAGATTTCTTCGTCGGCCAGGAAGTGGACTTCGGTGCCGCGCTTGTCGGTGGCGCCGATGACCTTCATCGGCGAGACTTCAACGGGCTGGCCGTCGGGGCCGGGCACGGTCTCGATGATGCGGTTCTGCACATCGCCCTTGGCGAATTCGATCAGGTGGACCTGGCCGTCGCGGCGCACGGTCAGGCGCAGCCACTTGGAGAGCGCGTTCACGCAGGACACGCCCACGCCGTGCAGGCCGCCGGAGACCTTGTAGCTGTTCTGGTTGAACTTGCCGCCAGCGTGCAGCTCGGTCATGGCGATTTCCGCCGCGCTGCGCTTGGGTTCGTGCTTGTCGTCGAACTTGACCAGGGGCGGGATGCCGCGGCCGTTGTCGACGATGGAGATCGAGTTGTCGCTGTGGATGGTGACCTGGATCTCGGTGCAGTAGCCGGCCAGCGCTTCGTCGATGGAGTTGTCCAGCACCTCGAAGACGAGGTGGTGCAGGCCGGTGCCGTCCGACGTATCGCCGATATACATGCCCGGGCGCTTGCGTACCGCCTCCAGGCCTTCCAGGATCTGGATCGAGGAGGCTCCGTAGGTGTTTTCCTGTTGTGCTGCTTGCGGTTGGGTCATGTTTTCCTACTCACGGCAAATGCGGAAACCGGCCATATCGGCAAATTTGCCAGGCCGGGGGCTTCCGCAAGGCGGTTACTAAAAACGGCAAAAGGGGCGGATCGCTTGCGATCCTGCCCCCGCTGCAAAAGGACTGCCCGATTGTTGGCGGGTGTCGTAGCGTGCCGTTTGCTGCTCCGGTATGTCGTTCTCTGCGTGTCCTTACCGGATCATCAGATGCGCATCGGCATGACGACGTACTTGAAGTTGTCGTCTTCCGGCACGGTAATCAGCGCACTCGAATTCGAGTCGCCGAGGCTGACCTGCACTTGCTCGGTCTTGAGGTTGGCAAGGACGTCGAGCAGGTAGGTCACGTTGAAGCCGATATCGAGCGCGTCGCCCGAGTAATCGAGTTCCAGCTCTTCCTGTGCCTCTTCCTGGTCGGCGTTGGTGGAGCTGATCTTGAGCATGTGCGTGTCGAGGATGCAGCGCACGCCCTTGAATTTGTCGGTGGTCAGGATCGCGGTGCGTTGCAGCGCCTGCTGCAGGCGCACGCGGTCGATCGCGAAGGCGTTCTTGTAGCCCTTGGGGATCACGCGCTGGAAGTCGGGGAACTTGCCTTCGACCAGCTTGGAGATCAGCTCGATATTGGCGAACGTGAATTTGACCTGGTTGGCGGCCAGCTGCACCGTCACCGGATCGTCGTTGTCTTCCAGCAGGCGCTGCAGTTCCAGGATGGTCTTGCGCGGGATGATGACTTCCTGGCGCGAGCCGACGCCAGCCGCTTCGTTCTCCAGCTCCACGCCGCAGTAGGCCAGGCGGTGGCCGTCGGTGGCGACTGCCATGACCTTCTTGCCTTCCACCACCAGCAGCATGCCGTTCAGGTAGTAGCGGATGTCCTGCTGCGCCATGGCGAAGTGGACCATCGCCAGCAGGTGCTTGAAGGTCTTCTGCGGCAGGCTGACGCTGGCGTTGAATTCGCTGGCTTCGGCAACGGTCGGGAATTCTTCGGCGGCCAGCGTCTGCAGTGCGAAGCGGCTCTTGCCGGATTGCACCGTCATGCGCTTGTCGTTGAGCGACAGGGCGACGTCGCCGTCAGGCATGGCACGCAGGATGTCGAGCAGCTTGCGCGCGGCCACGGTGGTGGCGACGCTGTCGTTGCCGACGCCGCATTCCGCGTGCGTGGTGATCT
The DNA here is from genome assembly GCF_000426345.1 of Cupriavidus phytohabitans. GTDB lineage: Bacteria > Pseudomonadota > Gammaproteobacteria > Burkholderiales > Burkholderiaceae > Cupriavidus. The sequence goes on from NZ_AUFE01000011.1 coordinate 31,697, forward strand.
GGATTTCGATGTCGGTCGACAGGAAGGACACGTTCGACCCGGACTTGCGAATCAGCAGGTTGGCCAGGATCGGGAGGGTGTGGCGGCGCTCCACGATGCCGCTCACGATTTGCAGCGGACGCAGCAGGTTGTCTCGCGAGGTTTTGACCAATTGCATTGAATTTATCCTTCGTCGTTTGTAGTCGGCGACCGCAGAACGCAAACAACTCCAAATTCACTTAGGAATCAAGGAGTTAATATGGCATTGTACCAAGGATAAGCCGCTGCGGTGAAGCGGGGCGGGACCGGCGGGCGGGCCAGCTGTGCACAAAAAGCCACGCTGGCACTGAATGCGCCTGCCATCCCGGCCCGACTCACCGCAAAGCCTTATCGGTGGCCACTTTCCGGACTTTTGCTCCGGCGATGCTGACGTTAATTCCCCAGGCGCCACGGGTTGTCCGTGGCGCGCACCCTACAGTATGCCAGCCTCGGGGGCCGGCCCTTCAAAATGCGCCTTTCCCGGTCTACGGCCGGGAAGGCCATCCATCAACCCTTGAGCGTCTGCTCCAGCACGTGCAGCTCGTGGTTGAGCTGCGCGTCCTTGCTGCGTTCGTCGGCGATCTTGCGCACGGCGTGCAGCACGGTGGTGTGGTCGCGGCCGCCGAAGAGCTCGCCGATCTCGGGCAGGCTCTTCTGCGTCAGCTCCTTGGCCAGGTACATCGCGATCTGGCGCGGACGGGCAATATTGGCAGGCCGCTTTTTCGAGTACATGTCAGCGACCTTGATGTTGTAGAAATCCGCGCAGGTCTTCTGGATGTTCTCCACCGAGATCTGCCGGTTCTGCACCGTCAGCAGGTCCTTCAGCGCTTCGCGCGTCACCTCAATGGTGATGTCCTTGCCGTGGAAGTTGCTGAACGCCAGGATCTTGCGCAGCGCGCCTTCCAGCTCGCGCACGTTGGAGCGCAGGTGCTTGGCGACGAAGAAGGCGACTTCTTCCGGAACGTTCACGTTCTCGGCGGCGGCCTTCTTCATCAGGATCGCCACGCGCATTTCCAGCTCGGGCGGCTCGATCGCCACGGTCAGGCCGGAGTCGAAGCGCGAGATCAGGCGGTCGTCGATGCCGGTGATTTCCTTGGGGTAGGTATCGCTGGTGATGATCACCTGCGCCCGGTTGGCGATCAGGGCCTCGAAGGCGTAGAAGAACTCTTCCTGCGTGCGGTTCTTGCCGGAGAAGAACTGGATATCGTCGATCAGCAGCAGGTCGAGCGAGTGGTAGTAGCGCTTGAACTCGTCGAACGCCTTGCGCTGGTAGGCCTTCACCACGTCGGACACGTACTGCTCGGCGTGGATGTAGCGGATGCGCGCGCGCGGGTTCTCCAGCAGCATGTGGTTGCCGATGGAGTGGATCAGGTGGGTCTTGCCCAGGCCGACGCCGCCATAGAGATACAGCGGGTTGTACGACTTGCCCGGGTTGTTGGCGACCTGGATGGCGGCGGCGCGCGCCAGCTGGTTGGCTTTACCGGTGACGAAGTTGTCGAACGTCAGGATCGGGTTCAGGCGCGAGCGCTCGTGGACCGTGTCGCTGGGCTGGTGGCCGGGCATGCCGCTGGCGCCGCCCATCGCTTGCTGCGACGGGTGCTGCTGGTGAGGCTGCTGCGGCTGCACGCGGTAGGAGCGCGCGCTGGCTTCGGCGGGGTCCATGTGGACCACGTCGATATCGCCCATGTCGTTGGCGTGCTGGCTGCCATGGGCGCCCATCTGGCCCATCTGGCCATGGTGCTGCTGGCCCATGCCGGGCATCGGCGCACGCGCGCCGCCCGGGACCGAAGCGGCGGACGGATTGCCCGGATTGCCATATGGCGGCTGGCCCATGCCGTAGGAAGCGGCGGCGGGATAGTCGCCATAGCCCGGCTGGCCGGCATGGCCGGATTGGCCGGCCATGGGGTAGGGCGCCTGCGCGCCCATCTGCTGGCCGCCCGGGTAGCCGCCCATCCCCGTACCCGGGGCTGCGTGGCCATCCATGCCCGGCATGCCCATGGCGCCGCCCTGCTGCGCGTGCGCGCCCGGCCCGATGGCCGGTTGCGGCGCCTGCATATAGGCAGCGGCACGGCCGGAAGCCGCGGGATCGAGCACGAACTGGACGCTGACCTGCGCTTCCCAGTACTCGCAGGCCAATGCGGTGATGCGCCCCGAAAACTGGCTCTTGACCCAGTCGAGCTTGAAACGGTTGGGCGCAGCAATCCGCAGCGCGTGCGTTTCTTCATCGAACGCAACGGGCGCCAGCGGCTTGATCCACGTTTTGAACTGTTGCGGCGTCAGCTCGCGCTCGAGTTGCGCGGCTGCCGCCTGCCAGAAATCTTGCATTGTTTGTTGTTTAGTAGTGGCACCCGGGGATCGCGGCCCGGGCACATCAAAAGCGGCGTTGACGTTGCGTCGACCGGGCCTTACTTGCCGAACTGGTAATCACTACCAGTTGGCGTACCCCCGCGACATGCCAGCGCCAGCCAACGAGCGACCGACTCGCCGCACTGTGCGCGCGTTAACTCATGCGTTTTTCGCGGAGGGGGACCCGGGTTGCGCCTGCGCCACGCAGCCCGTGATGTGTTTAGACCGGGATTGTACCCCCGGCCCGGAGTTATCCACAAAGGATAAGTCTGTGGACAACTTGTGCAAATTCAGTGGATTGTTGTGCACAACCCGTGGTGCAGTGCGGGGTAGCGGGCTGTGGAAACCCGCGAAAATTCAGGGAAAACATAGACTTCGGCCTGAGTTGTCTTATATGTTGGCGGCGCTGCATGCACATAAATTTGTGCACCGTCCACTGTGGACAATGACGCACTGACAAGTTCTTCGGTATGTGGCATATGTGCCGGCGCACAACATCGTTTACCTTGACACCTTCGCTAAAACTGGATTAAATGCCGGGTTCTGCGATGCGGCAGGGGATCACGTATGCGCATCGCCGGGTCTGGCCTGTTCGTGCCGTCCGCGCCCACAGGCCCACGCCTGCACCGCGCCGCCGGCCGGCAGCAAGACAGAACCAGAATCGTCGGCAACACCGCGGCAGTTCCTTGCCAGCGGCAGCCCCATGCGAACCATACGCGGCGGCCACGGCACCCCGGCACCGGCCGAAGCCGGGCACGCCCAGATCAACCAGAGAGTGCAACATGAAACGTACCTACCAACCTTCCGTTACCCGCCGCAAGCGTACCCACGGTTTCCGCGTGCGCATGAAGACCCGTGGCGGCCGTGCCGTCATCAACGCTCGCCGCGCCAAGGGCCGCAAGCGCCTGGCCATCTGAGGCCCGGGCAACCGGCCTGACGGCGCCACCGGCGCCGTCGATGCCTCTTGCCTCGGGTCCAGGGCGGCCTGCGCAGTTTGCGCCGCGCAGTTTGCACCGGGTTGCCGCCGGGTCCAGCTAGTCAGTCAGCAGTATCTCTCGCCAGCCTTGCCCAGCGTGTCAGCCCATGCCTTCCCCAAAGCCGCGAGGCTAACAAAGACGGATGAGTTTTCATCCGTTTTTGCTTTGCGGCCCCGGCGTCGCAGCACGCATTTCGTGCTGTACGTGCGCGCCAACGGCCAGGCCGAAGCCCGGCTGGGCGTGGTCGTGGGCAAGAAGTTCGCGCCGCGCGCCGCCGAGCGCAACCTGGTGAAGCGGATGGCGCGCGAGCTGTTCCGCCAGCGCCGCGAGCAGTTGTCGGGGCGTGACGTGCTGTTGCGCCTGCAGGCAAAATTCCCGCGGGCGGAATTTGCCACGCGCACGGCGGTCCGACAGGCGTGCGCGGCGGAAATCGCCAGCCTGCTGGAGGTGGCGGCCAGGCCGCTGCCGCCGCCGCCCGCTGCCAACCCTGCACCGCCCGCCCCACCGCCGGCTTCTGCCCCGCAGAGCCAGCCACCGGGCCTTCCGGCCTGACGGTCTCACCATGAAGCGAATCCTGCTAGCCCTGCTGCGTATCTACAAGATCGCCCTGAGTCCTTACCTGGGCTCGCAGTGCCGCTTCCTGCCGACCTGTTCCGACTACGCCCGCGACGCGATCGTCCATCACGGCGCCGCGCGCGGCAGCTGGATGGCGGCCTGCCGGCTGTGCCGTTGCCATCCTTTCGCACAAGGCGGGTATGATCCCGTGCCGGGCACGGAAACCGACACAGCCAGGGCGGACTCCGCCTCGGGCCGTTCCGTCCATGCCGCGGCGGGCCATGCGCCTGCCGCAATCCGTCTGCCCAGACCCTGATTTCTCCGACCACAGCCAGACATGGATATCAAACGCACCATCCTCTGGGTCATCTTCTCGATGTCCCTCGTGCTGCTCTACGACAACTGGCAACGCTCCCAAGGCCACGCGTCGATGTTCTTCCCGAGCGCGACGCAGCAGCAGGCCGCTTCGGCGCCGGCCGCCAGCGGCGCGGCCGCGCAGGGCGACGTGCCCAAGGCCAACGTCCAGCCGGGCGCAGCGGCTCCGGCCGCCGGCGCTGCGCCGCAGACCGCCGCCCAGCCCGCCGGCGAGAAGATCGTGGTGACCACCGACACGGTGCGCGCCGAGATCGACACCGCCGGTGGCATCGTGTCGCGCCTGGAACTGCTCAAGGAGCACGAGAAGGACGGCAAGCCGGTGGTGCTGTTCGAGCGTGACAACGTGCGCACCTACATGGCGCGCTCGGGCCTGATCGGCGGCGACCTGCCCAACCACACCACGGTGTTCACCGCCGCGCCGGGCCCGCGCAACCTGGATGGCGCCGAGCAACTGGAAGTGGTGCTGACCGGCGACAAGAACGGCGTAAAGCTGGTGAAGACTTACATCTTCCGCAAGGGCAGCTATGTGGTCGACACCAAGTTCGATGTGACCAACGCGGGTACCGCGCCGGTGTCGCCGACGCTGTACCTGGAGCTGGCGCGTGACGGCACCAAGGTGGAGCAGTCGCAGTTCTACAGCACCTTCACCGGCCCGGCGGTCTACACCGACGCCGACAAGTACCACAAGATCGACTTCGAAGACATCGCCAAGGGCAAGGCCACCGTGCCGGCCGCCGCCAACAACGGCTGGGTGGCGATGGTGCAGCACTACTTTGCCTCGGCCTGGATCCCGCAGACCGGCAAGGAGCACAGCTTCTACGTCCAGCAGATCGATCCGAACCTGTACCGCGTGGGCATCCAGCAGCCGCTGGGCGAAGTGGCCCCGGGCGCCACGGTGAGCACCGATGCACGCCTGTTCGCCGGTCCGCAGGAAGAGCACATGCTCGAGAAGGTTGCCCCGGGCCTGGAGCTGGTGAAGGACTACGGCTGGCTGACCATCCTGGCCAAGCCGCTGTTCTGGCTGCTGGAGAAGCTGCACGCCTTCCTGGGCAACTGGGGCTGGTCGATCATCGCGCTGACGGTGCTGATCAAGCTGGTGTTCTTCCCGTTGTCGGCGGCGAGCTACAAGTCCATGGGCAAGATGAAGGACCTGCAGCCGCGCATGACCGCGATCCGCGAGCGTTACAAGAACGACCCGCAGAAGATGAACCAGGAGATGATGGGGCTGTACAAGACCGAGAAGGTCAACCCGCTCGGCGGCTGCCTGCCGATCGTGATCCAGATCCCGGTATTTATCGCGCTGTACTGGGTGCTGCTGTCGTCGGTTGAGATGCGCGGTGCGCCGTGGCTGGGCTGGATCAAGGACCTGTCGGTGCCGGATCCGTTCTACATCCTGCCGATCGTGATGGCCGTGTCGATGTTCCTGCAGACCAAGCTGAACCCGACGCCGCCGGATCCGGTGCAGGCCAAGGTCATGACGATCATGCCGCTGGTGTTCTCGGTGATGTTCTTCTTCTTCCCGGCCGGCCTGGTGCTGTACTGGGTGGTGAACAACATCCTGTCGATCGCGCAGCAGTGGCAGATCAACCGGATGCTTGGCAAGGGCAAGACGGCGGTTGTGGCCAAGAGCTGATTGCCCGATCGCAACAAATCGATGCAGTCACCATGAAGCCCGGCAGTGATGCCGGGCTTTTTGTTTGGTCGATCGCCGATGGAGCTGGACTGTCGCGCGGTTTGCTCCCCTCTCCCATGAAGTGGGAGAGGGGAGCCTTGTTCCCGCGGTGACGGCTGCGGCTGGCCTCTGCTGGCTGCGGCAGGCGTATGCTACTGGCCTGCGCCTCAATGCCTGGAGACCCACCATGAGCTGGTCCGCCCGCCAATACGTTGCCTTCGAAGACGAACGCACCCGTCCCGTCCGCGACCTCGTCGCCGCCATTCCCAACGAGATCGTGCGCAACGCGGTGGATATCGGCTGCGGCCCGGGCAACTCCACGGAGGTATTGCTGGCGCGGTACGCGGGCGCATCGATCACCGGCCTGGACAGCTCCGACGACATGGTCGACGCCGCGCGCAAGCGCCTGCCTGATGTGCAGTTCCGCGTGGCCGACATCGGCGCCTGGGACGATCCCGGCCCGTACGACGTGATCCTGGCCAACGCCGTGCTGCAATGGCTGCCCGACCATGCCACCCTGTTTCCCAAACTCGTTTCCAAGCTTTCGGAAGGCGGCACGCTGGCCGTGCAGATGCCTGACAACCTGGAAGAACCCGCGCACCGGCTGATGCGGCAGGTGGCGGCGGAAAGCCCGTGGGCGGAGCAGCTGGCCAGCGCCAGCAAGGCGCGCGCCGAGCGTTCACCGGCGCAGTGGTACTACCAACTGCTGCGCCCGCTGTGCCGGCGCGTGGATGTGTGGCTGACCACCTACCACCATCCGCTGGCCGGCGGCGCGGCGGCGGTGGTGGAGTGGTTCAAGGGCAGCGGACTGCGGCCTTTCCTGCAGCCGCTGGACGAGGCCGGGCGCGTGGCGTACCTGGCGCGCTACGAAAGCGAGATCGCGAAGGCGTATCCCGCGCTGCCCGACAAGTCGGTGCTGCTGCCGTTCCCGCGGCTGTTTATCGTGGCGACGCGCTGAAGCGCCGCCTTCCGGATCTGCCGGATCAGGCCGGCTTGTGGCACACCGCTTCGATGTTGTGCCCGTCCGGGTCCAGCACGAAGGCGCCGTAGTAATCAGGGTGGTAATGCGCCCGGACACCCGGCGCGCCATTGTCCCGGCCACCCGCCTCGATCGCGGCGCGGTAGAAGTTGTCCACTAGCTCGCGGCTGTCCACGCGGAAGGCCACGTGGACCGGCGGCCGGTTGGGCTCGCCGCGGTGGATCCAGAAATCCGGCTTGCCCGGTGGCCCGAAGCCTGCCACGTCGGTACTGCCCGTGACGCTGGCCGGAAATTCCTTGACGAGGCCGTAGCCGATGGCGCCGAGCGCGGCCAGGTAGAACGCGCGGCTTTTGGCGTAGTCGCTGACGCTGGCGCCGGTATGGTCGATCATGCTTGGCTCCTTGCAGTGGGTTGGCTCAGGCCAGGTCCAGCACGCTCATGGTGGCGTTGTAGCGGCTCACCAGCACCGATTCGCCGTGCACGTCCGCAAACACATCCGCCTCGACCACGATGATCGAGCGGCCGGACTTGAGCACGTCGGCACGGCAGCGCAGCCGTTCGCTGCGCACGGCCCTGAGCAGGTTGATCTTGAATTCCGCGGTGACCACGTGCTGGCCCGCTTCGAGGATGGTGCTGGCCGCCGCGCCCGCGGTGTGGTCGGCCATGGTGGCCTGCACGCCGGCATGGACGATGCCGCCGTGCTGCAGGTGACGCGGCGTGATGGCCAGCGTCGATTCGCACCAGCCTGGCCCACAGTCCGCCAGCGAGATGCCGACGTCATTGACGAACGCGGCCTGGCGGAAGCCGGCCTCGATGGTGTCGCGCAGCAGGAGACGCTCCTGTTCAGTGGTCATGGCGGGTCCTCGGTCAGGTCACTGCATCACCAGGCGGTGTGCGCATTCCAGCGCGACGGCGGATCCCTGTCAACCGCGGCGGCGCCTGATGCGTCGCGCGGAAGCATTCGCGCGTGCCGTCGCCTACACTGGTGGCATCTGCGTCCCGCCTGCGCGCCTGCCCCGCATAAAGACTGCCATGACCGACGCCCAGCCGCCCGTGCTGCGCCGCAAGACGCACTCGGTCGTTGCTTTTGCCGCGCTGACACAGGCAAGTCTGGCGCGGATCGACACGTCTCTGCAGGATTTGTTGCACCGCGACGAAACGGAAGACCTGCACCAGCTGCGCGTAGCGGTGCGCCATGCGCGCGCGGTGCTGTGGGCGCTCGGGCCTGCGCTGCCCCGGCTGGAACGCGAGCGCTGGAAGCGCGAGCTGCGCACACTGGCGCGAGCGACCAGCGAGGTGCGCGACTGGGACGTCTTCCTGGCCGAGACCGTCGCCCCCGCACGCAAGAAAGCCCCCGAAGATCCGGTGCTGGCCGCCGTGGCCGACACGGCGGCCAAGCGGCGCAACACGGCTCGCGCGGCCATGCTGGCGGCACTGGTCACCTATCGCGACGGACAGTTGCCTGTCGTGCAACGCGATCTCGCCCACCTGGGCCACCTTGCGGAAAAGGTCGCCGCCCAAGGCAAGACCGGGCGGCGCGACCGCCTCGGCCCGTTCGCGCGGCGGCGCGTGCGCCGCGGCCGCAAGCGGCTGCGCGCGATGAAGCGGGCCGCCCGGGGCGGCGACCCGGGCGCGGTGCATGACCAGCGCATCGAGGGCAAGCGGCTGCGCTATACGATCGAGGCGCTGGCACCGGTGTTGCCGTCACGCTATACCAAGCGGCTGCAACGCAAGCTGGTCAGGCAGCAGACGCGGCTGGGAGACTTTGTCGATGCCATGGTCGCGCGCCGGCTGATGCGCGAATGCCTGGACGTGCCTGAGCTGCCCGACGACGTGCCACCGCCACCGCCCGGCGCGAGCTGACGCCCCGCCGGAGATGGCGGCCGACTTGCCGCGCCGTGTGGCGCCCCGCGAGTGCAAGCCGCGCCACGCCAACTGCAATCGATCTGCGACAATACCGCCATGACTGCTCCCCAGGTTCCCATTGCCGCCATCGCCACCGCGCCCGGACGCGGCGGCATCGGCGTGGTGCGCGTGTCGGGCCCCGATGTCGGCTCCGTCATGCGCGCCGTCTGCGGCCAGGCACTGAAGCCACGCCATGCCACGTACCTGCCGTTCCTTGACGGCCAGGGCAAGGTCATCGACCACGGCCTCGCGCTGTACTTTCCCGCGCCCAATTCGTACACCGGCGAAGAGGTTCTGGAACTGCAGGGCCACGGCGGCCCGGTGGTGATGCAGATGCTGCTGACGCGCTGCCTGCAGTCCGGCGACGGCATCGGACTGCGCCTGGCCGAGCCGGGCGAGTTCACGCGCCGCGCCTTCCTCAACGACAAGCTCGACCTGGCGCAGGCCGAGGCGGTGGCCGACCTGATCGAAGCCAGCACCGAAGCCGCGGCACGCTCGGCGGCGCGCTCGATGGAAGGCGAGTTTTCCAATGCGATCCGCAAGCTTGTGGATAAGGTCATCCACCTGCGCATGCTGGTCGAAGCCACGCTGGATTTCCCCGAGGAAGAGATCGATTTCCTGGAGCAGTCCGACGCGCGCGGCCAGCTTGCCACCATCCGCAATGAACTGGGCGGCGTGCTGGCGCAGGCGCGGCAGGGCGCGCTGCTGCGCGAAGGCCTGTCGGTGGTGCTGGCGGGCCAGCCCAACGTGGGCAAGTCCTCGCTGCTCAACGCCCTGGCCGGCGCCGAACTCGCCATCGTCACGCCGATCGCCGGCACCACGCGCGACCGCGTGCGCGAGACCATCCAGATCGACGGCATCCCGCTGCATATCATCGACACCGCCGGCCTGCGCGAGAACGCCACCGATGAAGTCGAGCGCATCGGCATCGAGCGCACCTGGGACGCGATCCGCCGCGCCGACGTCGTGCTGCACCTGGTCGACGCCACCGACTACCTGCGCCACGGCCTGTCCGAGATCGACGACGCCATCGACGACCAGCTCAGCGGGCATCTGCCACCGGGCTCGCCGATCGTGCGCGTGGTCAACAAGATCGACAAGGCGCCGGCCGTGGGCGACACGATGTTCGGCGGCAACCGTCCGCACGTGGTCGCCGCGAACGGGCCCAACCCGACCGAGATCTGGATCTCGGCGCGCACCGGCGCCGGCATCGAATTGCTGCGGCGGGAATTGTTGCGGCTGGTGGGCTGGCAATCCGGCAATGAAGGCACCTTCCTCGCGCGTGAGCGGCACCTGACGGCGCTGCGGCAGGCGCAGTCGCATTTGGATGTGGCCGCCGAGCAGAGCGAGCGCCAGGCGCAGGCGCTTGACCTGTTTGCGGAAGAGCTGCGGCTGGCGCAGGAGCACCTGAACAGCATTACCGGCGAGTTCACCAGTGATGATCTGCTGGGGACGATCTTTACGCGGTTCTGTATCGGGAAGTGAGGCGGTCGCAACCGGAACGCGCCCACCTTCTTCTCCCATGCGCCTCATCCTCATCACCTTCGGCACCCAGGGCGACTGCCGCCCCATCGTAGCCCTCGGCCTGGGCCTGCGCGACGCCGGGCATGACGTGCTGATGCTCGGCGAACGCTCCGCGGCACCGCTGGCCGCCGGGCATGGCCTGCCGTTCGCGCCGATGGCCGGCGATATCCAGCAAACCTTGCAGCCCGGCGGTGCCTTGCACAAGCTGATGACCGAAGGCGGCAACGTGGCCGAGGCCACGCGCGCGTTCGGCAAGATTGCCGAGGACAACACCGAGGCCTGGATGGCGCAGCTGGCCGATGCTGCACGCGATGCGGACGGGATCGTGTTCTCGGGGCTGACGGCTTACGTGGCGTTGTCGGTGGGCGAGCAGTTGGGCAAGCCGGTGGTGGGCGCGGGCATGTTCCCGATCTCGCCGACGCGCGAATTCCCGTCCGCCTTGCTGCCGCCGTTGCGCCTGCCCGGGTGGGCCAACCGTGCCAGCCATGCGGTGATCAACTTCGTGCTGTGGCGCATGTTCCGCAACGCCACCAACGCGGCGCGCGCGAAGCTGTTCGGCGTGCCGCCGCGCAGGGCGATGTGGCCCGAATTCCCGTCGCTGTACGCGATCTCGCCGCACCTGGTGCCGCGTCCGCGCGACTGGCATGCCGACTGGCTGGTGACCGGCGCGTGGACCATGCCGCCACAGCCGGACTGGCAGCCCGACGCACCGCTGCGAGACTTCCTGGAGGCCGGCGAGCCGCCGCTGTATATCGGCTTCGGCAGCATGGCGGGCTTTGACCGGCGGAAGGTGGCCGATGCCATGCTGCAGGCCGTGGACGGCCGCCGTGCGCTGTTCTATCCGGGCTGGTCCGGCATCGATGTGTCCGCGCTGCCGCCAAATTTCCACGTCATCGGCGCCACGCCGCATGACTGGCTGCTGCCGCACGTGGCGGCGGCCATCCACCACGGCGGCGCGGGTACCACGCATGCGGTGGCCGCGGCGGGGGTGCCGTCGATCGTGCTGCCGTTCGCGGGCGACCAGTTCTTCTGGGCGGGCCGGCTGGCCGCGCTGGGCGTGGCGCCGCCGCATGTCGCCGGGCACAAGATCGACGCGGCGCGGCTGGCGTCGATGATCGCCTTTGCCGAGCGTGCCGAGACACGCGAGCAAGCCGCCACGCTGGGCCGCGCCATGGCCGCCGAGCGCGGCGTGGATCACGCGGTGGTGGCCATCGAACGCTTCTGCGCCCGGCGTGGCGCATAATCGCGCTTTCGTCTTTCGCATGCCCCCAGGCAGGACCCTTCGATGTTGAACCGTACCCAGCAGATCCTCATTGCCATCGTCGCCGTGGCCGTCCTTGGCATGTTGTGGCTTGCCGGCAATGACCGGCATGACGATGCCGCCATCGCGCCCGCCGGTTCGGGCGAGCAGGCCGCCGCCAGCGCGGTGCCGGCCAGCGACGTGCGCGGCGTGCCGCGCGACGGCACGCTCGACCCGGTCAGCATCGACCCGCAGCGGCCCGCCGACCGCCTGCCGCAATACCAGGCCAGCGCCATCCTGGACGACTACCGCAACGATTCCAGGGCCGCGGATGCGCGCTACCTCGACCACTATGTGATCGTCGAAGGCGTCGCCAGCGGCGTGCGCCGCGAGGGCGAGCAAGTGTTTGTCGATATCCGCACCAACGATCCGGCCGCCAATGTGCGTGCCTTGCTGCTGCAGCGGCAGATCTGCGGCCCGGCGGGCCGGGTCTGCGAAGTGGAGGCCCGCGCGACCATGGTGCGGCGCGGCCAGAAGGTGGCGGTGGAATGCCACGGCGCGGGCGTGGCCGATGGCGTGCCGCTGCTGCGCGACTGCCTGCTGCGCGGCGGCGCCAACTGAGCGCGAGCCTGAACCGGAGAACCTGCGATGCAATCCGTGCTGTCCGTGCTTGCGCTCATCATCCTGGCGGCAACCGCCGCGGGCCTGGCTTCGCCGCGCTGGCTCAGCGAGACCCTGCTCGGCGGCAGGCCTGTGACGCGGCTGCAGGTCGCCGTGGTAGGCCTGTGCCTGGCGGCGTTCTGCCTGATCCTGGTGGGCCGGCTGGCGCAAGGCGGGGCGGGCGGCTGACTCGCCACGCCGCCACAGCAGCGCGCAATTTGCGTGTCTGTTCCGGCAATTGGCTGGCGCCGGCAGCGCCTACAGTGTGAAGGCACGCTGCCCGCATTGCGCGCCGGCTGCGGTGCTCAAGCCATCCAGGATTCCCATGAACAAAGCCCTGCTGGCCGCCAGCGTCGGTCTGCTGCTATGCGGCTGCTCGACCTATCAGGCCGTGACCCCGGTCGACCCGCTCGACCGCTCCGATCCCAATACCGCGTTCCAGGTGCCCGCCGGCGGCGGCCCGCGCGGCACCTATGGCGCCAACGGCATGCTGCTGTGCGTGGTGGTGAACCCGGTCAGCGGCAACAACTATGTCGACGCCTTCCGCGCTTCGCTGGAGCAGCGCAATTTCGAGGTGAAGATGCTGCAGGCCGAGGCGGCGTCGGTGCTGGCTTGCCCGATGGTGGCGTATTACACCGCGCGCAGCGCCTGGTTCTGGACGTCATACCTGGACAGTGTGGACATCACCGTCTTCCGCCAGGGCGACCGCGTCGGCAAGGCGATCTACAGCGCCAACCGCAGTGCGGGCGGACTCAACCTCAGCAACCTGGTGCAGCCCGCGTCCAAGCTGGACGAGCTGGTTGAACAGCTGTTCCCCGGCATGCTGCCGTCGCCGGCGCCGTCGGCCGGCACGTCGCAGGCATCGACGGCGGGGGCCTGATCAGGCGAGACCTAACCTTGCCACGCCCTCGGCAAACCCGGCTCAGCGCTCCAGCCGGCCCAGCCGCACCACGGTCACGCCGGGTCGCAGCTGGCGCAGCGAAGGCATTACCAGCACGCAGTCGGGGTAGGGCGTCACCACCGGCTCGCCGTCACGCCAGCCGATGACCGTGCCGGCGTCGGCAAAGGTCTCCAGGCCCGTATAGGGACCGGCGAAGCGGAAATCCATGCTGGCGGCGACCACCGGCTCGGTCACGCGTACCACCCGCTGCGTGGCGGGCAGCGGCTGCAGCCAGCCGGCGGGGAGGTCGGCGGCGTCGACCACGCCGGCGTGCAGCAGGAAGCGCGCGGTGCTGTCCTGCGCTACCGTCACGGCGGCGGGCTCCCAGTGCTGGCCGCATTCGATCAGCAGCGCATTGCGCGGGCTGGCGGGATCGCCGAAGCCGTCGTAGTCGCGCATGCGGCGGCCCTCCGGATGGCCTTCGTCGACGATCACGTCGGCCGGCGCGCCCAGCGCGCGCGACAGGGCGATGCCTTTGTCGAGCGGGCCCGAGACGATCAGCGGGCGGCTTTTCTCATGCATCGAATGCAGGTCGAGCAGCAGGTCGACGGTGTCGATCACCGGGCGCATGGCGCGCGCGCGGCGCAGCTCGGAGCAATCGCGGCTGGTGTCGTCCAGCGTGGCGTATGTCCATACGCGGTTGAAGTCCTGGTCGACGAAGCGCGAGGCGTCGGGCCTGGCCGGGTCGAAGCTGTGGTAGGCGTCGACGTTGGCGAAGGCCAGCGTCAGGCGGCCGCGGCGCGGGCGCAGGTTGTGGTCGAGCAGCGCCTTGACGGCGATGGCGCCGCAGACTTCGTTGCCGTGCGTGAGGGCGTTGACCATCACGTGCGGGCCGGGCTGGCCGCTGTCGAACGTGTACAGGTAGGGGATGCCGGTGTTGCCGGTGGCGTAGGGGCGGATGTCGGGGAAGGCGACGTCGACGGGGTAGGCGTCGAGGTGGGTGGGGTGGGTCATGGGAATCGGTGCTCTCAGGGGTGCCCGGTAGCTCGGTGGCTGGCGGGTCGCGATTTATTTTGAGGGGGGTAGTGGTACTGGCAGGCGCCGGCCCTCACCCCCGGCCCCTCTCCCGCACGCGGGAGAGGGGAGCAAACCGGCGGCGAGGGGCGACGCCTACAGGCCTTTTCATGCTGGCTGTGGTCTCCCCTCTCCCGCCTGCGGGAGAGGGGCGGGGGTGAGGGCCGGCGCTGGCAGAAGCGACCACGCCCGCGCTACCCCTCACTCACGAATCCCGGCCGCCTGCACGATCGTCCGGTAACGCCCGGTCTCGCGCTTGATGAAGCTGCCGAACCGGGAAGGATTGCCCGGCGTCACTTCCACACCCGCCTCGGCCAGCTTTTTCTTCACGTCCGGCATCGCCAGCACGGCCTGCATCTCGGTGTTGAGCCGCTCGACCACCGGCTTGGGCAGGTTGGCCGGGCCCATCAGGCCGAACCACACGCCCATGTCCACGCCCTTGAGCGCCGGCGTCTCGGCCAGCGCTGGCACGTTCGGCGCCACCGCGGCGCGCCTGGCGCCGGTCACGCCGTAGGCCTGCACGCGGCCCGCCTGGATATGCGGCAGCGCCGACGACAGCACCATCACCGCCAGGTCGATCTGGCCGCCGAGCAGGTCGGTGGCCATGGCCGATGCGCCCTTGTACGGCACGTGCGTGATATTGACGTTGCCCTGCTGCTTGATCAGCTCGCCGGCCAGGTTCAGCGGCGTGCCCACGCCCGACGACGCATACGACAGCTTGCCCGGCTGGGCCTTGGCCAGCGCGATCAGCTCGGCGGCGTTCTTCGCCGGCAGCCCGGGCTTGCCGACCAGCACCATCGGCTGGGTGCCGATGAAGGTCACCGGCGCCAGGTCCTTCTCGCCGTCGTAGCGCACTGCGGGATTGGTCAGGCGCGCGATCGACACCTCGCTGCCCGAGCCCATCAGCAGCGTGTAGCCGTCGGCCTCGGCCTTGACCACCTTGGACGCGCCGATGGTGCCGCCGGCGCCGCCCAGGTTCTCGATGACCACGCTCTGGCCGAGGCGCTTGCCCAGCTCCGGCGCGATGGTGCGGGCGACGAGGTCGACGCTGCCGCCGGCGGTATAGCCCACCACCAGCGTGATCGGCTTGGCGGGCCAGGTGCCGGCAAAGGCGCCGCCGGTGGCGGTGGCAAGGCAGAGTACGGCAGCGGCCGCGCGCAGGATGGTCTTCATGGTCTTGGCTCTGGGGGTCCCGGAATCGATGTTGTGACCCGATGTTAGTGAGCGCGGGTCCGGCCGGCATGCGGCTTTGGCAAGGGGGCTTGCCGATTCGGCAATGGTGGCGCAAGGGCCGCAACTAGCGCGGCGCCGTCACCGCCGCGCGCCAGAACGCCTCGGCCAGCGGCCGCATCGGCGCGCGCGGGCGGTACAGGCGGATATCGAGGGCGAGATCGCCGCCATCGTCGGCTCCCGCCGCAGTGGCGCCGATCGCACGCACCAGCCGGCCTGCGTGCAGGTCGTCGGCAATGAGCCGCGCAGGCAGCCATGCCAGGCCCATGCGCTGGCGCACCATTTCGTGCACCGACTCGGCAAAGTCGCTGACCGCGATCACCTCCAGCCGCGGCGCCAGCTTGCGGCGCGCGATCTCCTGGTTGACCATGCGCCCCAGCGTCAGGGTTTCGGCATAGGCGATCATCGGCACCGGCTTTTCCTTCGCCGCCTTGCCGGTGCGCAACCGGTGCAGCGGCCCGCCATGCGCGTCGGCGGCGCTGACGCAGACCAGCCGCTCCACGCCGGCCAGGTGGAACTGGTAGCGCGCGTCGTCCAGCATCACCGGCAGGTCGGGCGGGCTGTAGCACAGCAGGAAATCGGCATCGCCCTCGCCGAACATCGCCAGCGCGTCGTGCATGGGAAAGGTCGACAGCCGCGTGCGGAAGCCTGCCGCGGCGGGGTCGCCGCGCAGCGCTTCGCGCAGGCCGGACAGCCACGCCGGCACCATCGAGCGCGCCAGCGTCTTGCCGGTGGCGATGGTCACGGTGCTGGCGTCGGCCCGATGCGCGGCGCGCAGTGCCAGCCGCGTTTCATCCAGCGTGCGCAGCGCGCTCTGCGCGGCCTCCAGGAACTGGCGGCCCTCGGCGGTAAGGCGCACCGGGAACGCGCTGCGGTCGATCAGCGGGGCGCCGGCCCACACTTCCACGGCCTGCATGCGCCGGCCGAATGCGGGCGGGGTCACGTTGCGCAGCTCGGCGGCGCGCGCCAGGCTGCCGGCCTGCGCCAGGCAGACGAAGTCTTCGAGCCAGCGGATATGCATGGAAGGCGGGACGAGTAGCGTTGGTCTGCCCACATTATCGGCAAAACCAGCCGCCATCTTGCATGCCCGGCTGCGTCGGCTGGAATGTTTGCCGACCATACTAAAGGCAGCGTCAAGGCGGACTCGCCCCGCCCGGACCAGAACACCGACGCGCAGGAGGCCACATGTCCACGCATTCCCAAGGGGCGCCGCACCGGCGCGCGGATGCCGACGCCGGGGCGCTGCACGCGCTGTCGCGCCGCGGCTTCCTCAAAGTTGGACTCGGGTTCTCGGCCATGCTGGCGTGTACCGCGCTGGTGCCGTCGCTGTCTGGCTGCGGCGTGGCCGATGCCGCGCCGCAGGCCGGCATGGCCTGGCTGCGGCCCGACGACGTGGCCATGTTCCGCGCGCTGCTGCCGGCCGTCGTCACCGAACTCGCCGAGGCGCCGCCGCCGCGGCGCGAGGCCCTGGTGCAGGAAACGCTGCGCAATATCGACACCACCTGCGCGGCGATGAACGCGGGCGCGCGGGCCGAGCTGCGCAAGCTGTTCGGCCTGCTCGCCAGCACGCCGCTGCGCTGGGCGCTGGCCGGCATCGGCCAGCCCTGGGACGCCACCACGCCGGCGCAGGTACAGGCCTTCCTGGAGCGCTGGCGCGCCAGCCGGCTGGCCACGCTCAATGCCGGCGCCGTGGTGCTGGTCAAACTCGCCAGCGTGAGCTACTACGTGCTGCCTGCCGCCTGGGCGGGCAGCGGCTATCCCGGCCCCTATGCGCCCGTCTACAGGGCGCTGCACGCCTGAAACCCGACATGGCCATCGACAATCTCTACGACGCCGGCATCGCCGCCGGCTGGAAAGTGCTGGATGCCGCCACCATCACCGCCTCCCGCACGCTAGATGCCGACATTGCCATCGTCGGCAGCGGCGCGGGCGGCGGCATCAGCGCCGAAACACTGAGCCGCGCCGGGCTGCGCGTGGTGCTGCTGGAAGAGGGCGCGCTGCGCACCTCCGACAGCTTCCGCGACATGGACGAGAACCGCGCCTACCGCGAGCTGTACCAAGAGGCGGCGGCGCGCACCACCGCCGACGGCGCCATCGCCATCCTGCAGGGCCGTGCCGTCGGCGGCAGCACCACGGTGAACTGGTCATCCAGCTTCCGCACGCCGCCGCAGACGCTGGCGCACTGGGCCAGGCACCACGCCGTCAGCGGCCATGGCGAGGCCGACATGGCGCCATGGTTCGCGCAGGTGGAGGCGCGGCTGGGCATCGCGCCCTGGGCCATGGCGCCCAATCCCAACAACGACGTGCTGCGCCGCGGCTGCGAAAAACTGGGCTGGGAGTGGCACGTCATCCCGCGCAACGTAAAGGGCTGCTGGAACGCCGGCTATTGCGGCTTCGGCTGCCCCGTCAATGCCAAGCAGTCGATGCTGGTATCGACCATCCCGGCGGCGCTGGCGGCCGGCGCGACGCTGGTGCACCGGGTGCGGGTGCGCACGCTCGAACATGACGGGCAGCACGTGCAAGCGGTCATCGGCGAAGCGCTCGGTGCCGATGGCCGCACGCCCACCGGCGTGGGCGTGACCGTGCGCGCGCGGCACGTGGTCGTCGCCGGTGGCGCCATCAACTCGCCGGCGCTGCTGCTGCGCTCGCGCGTGCCGGACCCGCACGGGCGGCTCGGCGAGCGCACATTTATCCATCCGGTGAATATCAGCATCGCCGTTATGCCTGAGCGCATTGATCCTTATTATGGCGCGCCACAATCGGTGGCCTCCGACCACTTCCAGTGGGTGGACGGCGCCACCGGCCCGATGGGCTACAAGCTGGAGGTGCCGCCATTGTTCCCCGGCATCAGCGCCGGCGTGCTCAACGGCATGGGCGACGCGCTGCGGCGCGATATCGCGCAGCTGCCCAACACCAGCGCCATGCTGGCGCTGCTGCGCGACGGCTTCGTGCCGCAGAGCGAGGGCGGGCGCGTGCGGCTGGCCGCCGACGGCAGCCCGCTGCTCGACTACGAGATGAACGACTACGCCTGGGACGGCGTGCGCCGCGCATGGCTGAGCATGGCGCAGGCGCAGTTCGCCGCGGGCGCGGTCAAGGTGCGGCCGGCCCACCTGGACGCCACCGACTACCGCAGCTGGCCCGAAGCGCGCGACGCGATTGCCAAGCTGCCGCTCAAGCCGTTCCGCACGGCGCTGTTCACCGTGCACCTGATGGGCGGCTGCGGCATGAGCGACGATCCCCGCCGCGGCGTAGTCGACAGCCATGGGCGCCACCACCAGCTGGAGAACCTGTCGGTGTTTGACGGCTCGGTCTTTCCGACCAGCGTGGGGGCCAATCCGCAGTTGTCGGTGTTCGCGCTGACGGCACAGAATGCGGAGACGCTGGCCCGGCATCTCACGGCATGACGAACCGGCACGGCTGCGATGCGGGCGAAAAAAAACCAGTGACACCCGCCACTGGTTTCTTCGCTTGAACCGCCGACTGTTTGCTCCCTCTCCCGCTTGCGGGAGAGGGGAGTACCCCCTCGGCAAACGATATTGCGTTACTGCGCCACCGGTTGCTGCCCCGCCGGCGCCGCCTGCTGCGCCACCGCGCTGTCCTCCTTCAACCCGCCGCCCAGCGCGCGATACAGATCGATCGCGTTGTTCAGCCGCAGCTGCCGCGCCTGGATCAGCGCCTGCTCCGCGGTGAACAGCTGGCGCTGCGCATCGAGTTCGTCCAGGTAGCTGGCCACGCCGCTGCGGAAGCGCAGGCGCGACAGCTCGTAGCGAGCGGCTTCGGCGTCGCGCACCTGTTCCTGGCCGGTGACCTGGTCTTCCAGCGTGCCGCGTGCCACCAGCGCATCCGCCACTTCCGCGAAGGCCGTCTGGATGGTCTTCTCGTAGTTGGCGATCTGGATGTTCTTGCGCACGTTGGCCAGGTCCAGGTTCGACATGTTGCGGCCATAGTCGAAGATCGGCAGCGTCAGCTGCGGCGCAAACGACCAGGCGCGCGTGCCGGCATCGAACAGTCCCGAGAAGGTCGGGCTGATGGTGCCCACGCTGGTGGTCAGCGAGATGCGCGGGAAGAACGCCGCGCGCGCCGCGCCGATATTGGCGTTGGCCGACAGCAGCTGCTGCTCGGCCTGGCGGATGTCGGGACGTTGCTCCAGCAGCTCCGACGGCAGGCCCGCCGGGATATCGCTGATGATGCGCTCGTCCGACAGCCGCATCGGCTCCGGCAGGTTCTCGATGGTGCCGATGGGCTTGCCCACCAGCACTTCGAGCGCGTTCTGCGCCTGCGCGCGCTGGCGTGCCAACTGCGCCGCGGAGACGCGTGCCTGCGCCACCAGCGACTCGTTGTCACGCAGGTCCAGCGCCGAGGTGGCGCCGGCTTCGAAGCGCTTCTTGGCCAGCCCGTAGGTGCTTTCACGCGCCTGCAGCGTGTTGCGCGCCAGCTCGTACTGCTCGGCAAAGGAGCGCTCGGCCAGGTAGGCCTTGGCGACTTCCGACACCAGCGAGATATACGCCGAGCGGTGCGCTTCTTCCGTGGAGAAGTACTGCGCCAGCGCGGCGTTGGACAGGCTGCGCACGCGCCCGAAGAAATCGAGCTCGTACGACGAGATGCCCAGGCCGACGCGGTAGACCTCGGTCACTCCCGGCTGGCCCAGCACGGTGGCCGCCTCGGCCGGCGTGGTACGGGCGCGGGTGTAGCCGCCTTCTACATTGATCGTGGGCAGCAGGTCGGCGCGCTGCACCTGGTACGTGGCGCGCGCTTCCTCGATGCGCAGCGCGGCCTGGCGCAGGTCGCGGTTGTTGTCCAGCGAGGTGGCGATCAGCGCCTGCAGGCGCGGGTCGCGGAAAAACTCGCGCCAGCCGATGTCGGTCGCGCGGCGGGTCTCGCCGCTCTTCACCTCGGCGGTGGCGTAGCCCTCCGGTGCCACCGGAAAGCTGCCGGCCACCGGCGGGGCGGGGCGCTCATACTTGGGCGCCAGCGTGCAGCCGCTCAGAACGCCGGCCACCAGCAGCAGTGTGGTCAGGGTCTTGGTCATGTCAGATTTCCTCTTGCGGGTCATGCCACTTCTTGTCCAGCATGCGCTGGCGCTCGCTGCCCTTGAAGCGCTTGCGCACCACGACGAAGAAGACCGGCACCAGGAAGATCGCCAGCACCGTGGCCGTGATCATCCCGCCCATCACGCCGGTACCGATCGCGCGCTGGCTGCCCGAGCCCGCGCCCGTGGCGATCGCCAGCGGCAGCACGCCCAGGATGAACGCCATCGACGTCATCAGGATCGGGCGGAAGCGCAGATGCACCGCTTCCAGCGTGGATTCGATCAGGCCCTTGCCTTGCGCCTGCAGGTCCTTGGCGAATTCCACGATCAGGATGGCGTTCTTCGCCGACAGGCCGATCGTGGCGATCAGGCCCACCTTGAAGTACACATCGTTAGGCATGCCGCGCAGCGTCACGCCCAGCAGCGCGCCGAGCACGCCCAGCGGCACCACCAGCAGCACCGAGAACGGGATCGACCAGCTTTCATACAGCGCGGCCAGGCACAGGAACACGATGATTAGCGACAGCGTGTACAGGATCGGTTCCTGCGAGCCGGCCAGGCGCTCTTCATACGACTGGCCCGACCACTCGAAGCCGAAACCCGGCGGCAGCTTGGCGAAGTTCTCTTCCATCGCGCGCATGGCTTCGCCGGTACTGCGTCCCGGCGCGGCCTGGCCCGCGATCTTCACCGCCGGCATGCCGTTGTAGCGCTCCAGGCGCGGCGAGCCCATGATCCACTTCGAAGTGGCGAATGCGGCGAACGCGACCATGTCGCCGTTGCTGTTCTTCACGCGCAGCTTGGTCAGGTCGTCCGGCAGCCGGCGGTCGGCGCCTTCGGCCTGCACGATCACCTTGCGCACCCGGCCTTCATAGATGAAGTCGTTGACGTAGCTGGAGCCGAACGCGATCGACAGCGTCGAGTTGATCTCGGCCACCGACACGCCCAGCGCGCGCGCCTTCTCGCGGTCGATGTCGATCTGCAGCTGCGGCGCGTCTTCCTGGCCTTCGGGGCGCACGCCCATCAGCACCGGGTTCTGCGCGGCCATGCCGAGCATCATGTTGCGCGCTTCCATCAGCTTGGCGTGGCCCTGGCCGGTGCGGTCCTGCAGGCGGAAGTCGAAGCCCGAGGAGTTGCCCAGCTCGGCGATCGCCGGCGGATTGAGCGGGAAGATGATCGCGTCCTTGATGAACGAGAGCGCGCCGAAGGCACGGCCCACCAGCGCCTGCGCGGTCTCGTCCGCACCGGTGCGCTCCTTCCAGTCCTTCAGGCGCACGAACGCGATACCGCCGTTCTGGCCGCGGCCGAAGAAGGAGAAGCCCGCCACCGTGATCATCTGGTCCACCACCTTGCTTTCCTTCTGCAGGTAGTAGTCCTCGATCTGCTTGAGCACGCCGATGGTACGGTCCTGCGTGGCGCCGTTGGGCAGCTGCACCACCGTGATCATGTAGCCCTGGTCTTCATCGGGCAGGAACGACGACGGCAGGCGCTTGAACAGCACCACCACGCCCGCGATGATCAGCGCGTAGATGATCAGGTAGCGGCCGGTGCGCTTGAGGATGCGCGCGACCACGCCCTGGTAGCCGGTCGAGGCCGTGGCGAAGGTGCGGTTGAACCAGCCGAAGAAGCCCTTCTTCTCATGGTGATGGCCAGCTTCCACCGGCTTGAGCAGCGTCGCGCACAGTGCCGGGGTCAGCGTCAGCGCCAGCAGTGCCGAGAATGCCATCGAGGCAATCAGCGACAGCGAGAACTGGCGGTAGATGTTGCCCACCGAGCCCGAGAAGAACGCCATCGGGATGAACACCGCGGTCAGCACCAGCGTGATGCCGATGATGGCGCCGGTGATCTGGCCCATGGCCTTGCGTGTCGCTTCACGTGGCGAGAGTCCTTCCTCGCTCATGATCCGTTCGACGTTTTCCACCACCACGATGGCATCGTCCACCAGGATACCGATCGCCAGCACCATGCCGAACATGGTCAGCACGTTGATGGAGAAGCCGAACGCCAGCAGCGCGCCGAACGTACCCAGCAGCGCGATCGGCACCACCAGCGTCGGGATGATGGTGGCGCGGAAGTTCTGCAGGAACAGGTACATCACCAGGAACACCAGCACCACGGCTTCCAGCAGCGTCTTGATCACTTCCTCGATCGAGATCTTGACGAAGGCCGAGGTGTCGTATGGCACCGTGTACTGGTAGTCCGCCGGGAAGGTCTTCGACAGCTCTTCCATCTTGGCGCGCACCGCGGTGGCCGTGGCCAGCGCGTTGCCGGTCGGGGCCAGCTTGATGGCAATGGCCGCCGACGGCTTGCCGTTGGTGCGGGCCAGCGTCGAGTAGTCGGCGCCGCCCAGCTCCACGCGGCCGACGTCCTTGATGCGCACCGACGAACCGTCGGGGTTGGTGCGCAGCAGGATGTTGCCGAACTGCTCAGGCGTGGACAGCCGGCTTTCGGTGGTGACGGTGGCGTTCAGCTCGGTGCCCTTGGGCGAGGGCGTGCCGCCCAGTTCGCCCACGGCGACCTGTACGTTCTGCTCGCTCACCGCGGCGGTCACGTCCAGCGGCGTCAGGTTGTAGCCGGTCAGCTTGGACGGGTCCAGCCAGATGCGCATGGCGTACTCGGTGCCGAACAGGTCGGCCTGGCCCACGCCCGGCACGCGGCGGATCGAGTCGATCACCTGCGCCGAGACATAGTTGCCGAGCTGGATCGCGCTGGCCGTGCCGGACTTGGACGACACGGTCAGGAACATCATGTAGTTGTTCCCGGCCTTGTCCACGCGCACGCCCTGCTGGCGCACCTCCGCCGGCAGGCGCGCTTCCACGCGCTTGAGGCGGTTCTGCACTTCGACCGAGTTCAGGTCGACGTTGGAACCCGGCGCGAACGCGATGGTGATCGTCGCCAGGCCGGTCGATTCGCTGGTCGAGTTGTAGTAGAGCAGGTTGGGGGCGCCGTTAAGCTCCTGCTCGATCACCGAAGTGACGGAATCCTCCAGCGTCTTGGCCGACGCACCCGGATAGGTGGCGGTGACCGAGATCGTAGGCGGGGCGATGTTCGGGTATTGCGCGATCGGCAACTGCATGATCGACAATATCCCGCCCAGCACGATGATCAGCGCGAGCACCCACGCGAACACCGGCCGGTCGATAAAAAACTTGGCCATAAGACTGGCTCCCTCTTTGTCTAGCCCTGTGTGCCGCGGCGGCTGGCTTCAGCTGCCGCGGCGCGGCGGTGTTCAGCCCTGCTTGCCCTCGGCCTTCACTTCCTGCCTGGCCTCGGCCTTGGGGGCCGAGGCGGGGGCAGCGGAGGCCGAAGCCGGCGTGGCGGCCGGTGCCGAGGCATCCGCCTGCACGAACGGCACCGGCCTGGCCGGCGCACCGACCTTGACCTTCTGCAGGCCCTCGACGATCACCTTCTCGCCGCCCTTCAGGCCTTCGGTCACGATCCAGCGGTCGCCGACGGCCTGCGGTGCCTTGACTTGCACCGATGCGACCTTGCCGTCGTTGCCCACCACCAGCACGGTGGCGCCCTGCGCGCCGCGGATCAGCGCCCGCTGCGGCACGGTCAGCGCGTTCTCATCCACGCCCTGCTCGATCTTCACGCGCACGAAGGTGCCCGACAGCAGCTCGCGCTTCGGGTTGGGGAACTGCGCACGCAGCGTGATCGCGCCGGTGGTCGGGTCGACCGTCATGTCCGAGAACAGCAGCTTGCCGGTGTGCTCGTACTCGCGGCCGTCTTCCACGTACAGGTGCACGTTGGCGCCGACGTTGACGCCCTTGACGGCGCCCGACTCGATGGCGCGGCGCAGGCGCGTGACTTCCGAAGCCGGCTGGGTGAAGGTGACCCACATCGGGTCGATCTGCTCCACCAGCGCCAGCTTGGTCGCCTCGCCCTTGCCCACCAGCGCGCCCTCGGTCACCAGCGCGCGGCCGGCGCGGCCGCTGATCGGCGCGGTCACGGTGGTATAGCCCAGGTTGATCTGGGCGGTGCGCACGGCGGCCTTGGCCGATGCCACGTCGGCATTGGCCTGGCCGGCGGCGGCCACGGCGTCGTCGTATTCCTGCTTGCTGACCGCGTTGACGGCCACCAGCGGCTTGTAGCGCTCGGACTTCAGGCGCGCCGACACGGCGTTGGCCTCGGCGCGCTGCAGCGCGGCCTGGGCCGACGACAGCTCGGCCTGGTAGGGCGCCGGGTCGATGCGGAACATCACCTGGCCGGCCTTCACTTCGCCGCCCTCGGTGTAGTTGCGCGACAGCACGATGCCTTCGACGCGGGCGCGCACTTCGGCAGTGCGCACGCCTTCCAGGCGGCCCGGCAGTTCATTGACGACGGCAACCGGCGACGGCGTCACGGTGACCACGCCGACTTCCGGCGGCGGCGGGGCGCCGCCCTCGGCCTTCTTGTCGCCGCAGGCAGTGAGCGCCAGCGCCGACAGCGCAGCGGCTGCAAAGGTGGCAACGCAACTGATACGTTGGGACTTCCTCATCGATAACCCCATGATGGCAATTTGAGATCTGCCGCATCGCCCCGACCTGCCATCCCAGGAAAGCAGAAACGACGCAGCCCGCCGCATTATTTGCTGCGGATAAAAGCGTGATGCTAGCCACAACTCACGTCGACGCGGTGACGAATGCGACGAACGGTGGCTTTTATATGACGACTGGATTGTTGCCGGCTGGCCTGCGCAAGGAGTCGCCCAAGGTGCTGGCTATGTCACAAGGGGCGGCTGGCCGAAAGCCGGGCGAGCGCGTATTATATATACATTCAAGCATGTATGTTAAGTCGATTCACCAGCAGGGGCTTTCGGACGCACATCGCGTCGGGCGGATCTGGTGAGAACCATCGGATCCCATCGAAAAGCCGGCAAACCTGATCCGGATCCCCGGCGCAAACCGCCGGCTCGGGTTAGGATGCGCGCCGTCCTGTCGGACCCAGGGCTAGCGACAACATCGCCATGTGACGACAACGACCCGCCGCGCACCTGCGCTGCACCGGGGGAGATTCAACACGCCGGACCGTGGCCATGCGCCGCCGGCATATGAGACAAAAATGGTCAGACGCACCAAGGAAGAGGCGCTAGAAACGCGCCACCGCATTCTCGACGCGGCCGAAACCGTGTTCCACGCCCGCGGTGTGGCGCGGCCATCGCTGGCTGACATCGCCCAGGCGGCGGGGGTCACCCGCGGCGCGATCTACTGGCACTTCAAGAACAAGAGCGACGTGTTCGCCGCCATGTGCGACCGCGTGCATCTGCCGGTGGAAGCGCTGTGCGATCCGGAACGGATCGCGCGCCAGGAAGACCCGCTTGGCGGCGTGCGCGACATCTGCGCCTACGTCATGCGACAGACCGTGGTGAACCCGCGCCTGCGCCGCGTCTTCGAGATCATCTTCCACAAGTGCGAGATGGTGCAGGACAACGGCGCCATCTTCGAGCGCCAGCGCCAGTCGCACAAGGAAGGCCTGGTCAAGATCCGCGAGCACCTGCGCCTGGCGCGCGAGCGCGGCCAGCTGCCTGACGACCTGGACCTGGATCTCGCCGTCAACGCCTTCCACGCCTGCATCGGCGGCGTGCTGGCGCACTGGCTGTTCTCGCCCGAGGACTTCGACCTCGACGCCAATGCCGAGCGCATGGCGGACGCCTTCATCGACACCCTGAAATTGTCTCCCGCGCTGCGGCTCGGCTACGTGCCGCGCCCGATGGCGCAGCTCGACGACGAACTGTCGACGCTGTGCGAGCAGGCCTGCATGAAGGCCGAGGGCCTGGACACCAGCGACCTGGTGCCCTGATCTCCCCGATGCGCGGCCGGGCTAGCCGCGTACCGCTTCGTGCCAGCGCGCCAGGAAGGCGCGCTTGCGCAGGGTGTCCTGCGCGGCCAGCAGGCCCGGTCCCACGCTGATCGGCTTGAGCGCGTAGCCCAGGCGCTCCGAAAGCGCCGCGGCGGTATGCACGCTGTCGGTATCGGTGCGGACGGTATAGAGCTGCGTGGTCGACTTGGCCAGCAGCGCCTGCCCCTCGCGCGACAGCAGGAAATCCAGCCACAACCGCGCGGCATTGGGCCGCGGCGCCCGCCGCGCGATAAAGGCCACCCGCGACATCACCAGCGTGTAGTCGCGCGGCGCGATCACGTCGATCGCCGCGCCGCGCTCCATCAGCGACAGCGCATAGGAACCCAGCAGGTTATACCCCATTACCAGCTCGCCGCTGGCGATGCGCTCGACCATCTCGGCGGTCGACGACGACAACTGCACCCCGGCGCGCCCCAGCGCCTGCGCCAGGTACCAGAACTCGCTGCCCATGCGCGCGTCCTGTTGCGCCAGCAGGTAGCCCACGCCGGAGCGCTCCACGTCATACGTCACCACCTTGCCGCGCCAGCGCGGCGCGTTCTCCTGCAGCAGCCGCGCCAGCCCGGTGCGGCTGCGCGGCGCGCGCATGCCGGCGAAGTGGTGGCGGTTGTAGACAATCACCGCGGGCTCGAAGGTGGTGCCCCAGGCCTCATCGCGCCACACCGCCCAGCCGGGCAGGCCGGTGCGCTCGGGCGAGGCGTAGCGCTGGGCGTTGCCGTCGTTGACCAGCTTGATCTGCAGGTCCATGGCGGTGCTCCACAGCACGTCGGCATAGCGCGCGCCCGGCGCCGGGCGGCCGCCGCCGAGCGCGGCGGTCTCCGCCAGGAAGCGCCGGTTCAGGTCGACGGTGTTCAGGTCCTCGTAGCGCACCCGGATGCCGGGATAGCGCGCCTCGAACGCCGTGATCAGCGGCTGCGCCACTTCCAGGTCGGTCGAGGCGTAGACCACCACCTCGCCTTCGCGCAGCGCGCGGGCGATGGTGGCGTCATACCCGGAGGGGTAGCCGGGCGGCGGCGCCGGCAGCATGGACTGGGCCCGCAGCGGCAACGACAGCGAAGTCCCGGCCAGCAGCGAGGCGCCGACCAGCCGGCGGCGCTGCGGCGATGCGGGGGCAACTTCGGCACGGGAAGACTCGACGGCGGGCGGCAGCGGCAAGAGCAGCACAGGGAGGCGTGTAAGGCAGGTCGGACGACGGGGATACCGTGCCGTCATTCCCGCGCATACCCAAAGGGCACGTGGGCGGGAACGACGGCATGTCGGAACAGCGGGGTTATTATAGGCGCCCACGGATCGTGGCGATGACGCCCCGGCCGCACCACAATGAACCGGCAGAGGAGGAAAACCGGCATGCGCATCCTGCTGGTGGAGGATGAAGTCGAACTGGCACGCTGGGTCGCCCGCGCGCTGGAGCAGGGCGGTTTCCTGATCGAGCACGTCGCCGACGGCCTGCAGGCCGAGACACGGCTGCAGGCCGAGGAATACGACGCGGTGGTGCTCGACCTGCGCCTGCCCGGCAAGGACGGGCTGGCGGTGCTCAAATCGATGCGCGGGCGCGACGACCGCACCCCGGTGCTGATCCTGACCGCGCAGGACACGCTGGACGAACGCGTGCGCGGCCTCAACCTCGGCGCCGACGACTATTTGGCCAAGCCCTTTGCCATCGCCGAGCTGGAAGCGCGCCTGCTGGCGCTGATCCGGCGCAGCCGCGGCCGCGCGCACCCGCGCCTGCAGTGCGGCACGCTGGTGTTCGACGGCGAGACCCGCAGCTTTACGCTCGATGGCCAGCCGCTGGCGCTGACGCCGCGCGAATCGACGCTGCTGGGCGCGCTGCTGGCGCGCAGCGGCCAGCCGCTGACCAAGGCGCAGCTGCTCGACAAGGTGTTCTCGCTCGACGCCGACGTCTCGCCCGACGCCATCGAAGTGCTGGTCTACCGGCTGCGCAAGAAGCTGGCCGGGCACGGTGTCACCATCGTCACGCTGCGCGGCTTCGGCTACCTGCTGGAGCCCGAGGCCGGGCGCTGACATGCGCTGGAAGGCGGCGACCATGGGCCTTGGGCCACGCCATCCCGTGCTGCTGTGGCGGCGCGGCAGCCTGCGCCGCCAGCTGCTGTTGCTGCTGGTGCCGGCGCTGGCGGCGATGATGGCGATCGACACCTGGCTCACCTACGGCACGCTGCGAGACGCCGCCAACCGGGCCTACGATCGCTCGCTGTACGGCTCGATCCGCACCATCGACAACGCCATCGGCATGGCCGGCGAGAGCATCCAGCTCACGCTGCCCGACGCCGCCATGGAAATGTTCGAGAGCGCCGCGCAGACCCATGTGTACTACCGCGTGTCGCTGGAACGCGCCGGCAAGGTGGAAACCATTACCGGCTATGACGACCTGCCGCTGCCCGCCGGCAACCTCGTCAATAACACGCCGCGTTTCTACGATACCGAGTACCTGGGCGAGGCGGTGCGCATTGGCGTCATGGCGCGCCCCGTGTACCGGCCCGACGCGCGCATGCGGGTGATCATCCAGGTCGCCGAGACCGCCGAGCCGCGCAGCGCGCTGATCGCCACGGTATGGCGCAGCGCGCTGGCGCGCGACCTGCTGCTGATCCTGCTGAGCGCGGCGATCCTGGTGGGCGGCGTCACTTACGTGCTGCGCCCGCTCAAGCGCGTGCGCGACGACGTCGAGGCGCGCTCGCCCGATGATCTCGCGCCGCTGGCCTTCGAGCGCGTGCCGTCCGAGGTGCGGCCGCTGGTCGACGCGGTCAACCTGCACGTGTCGCGCTCGGCGGCGATGGCGCAGTCGCAGGCCCAATTCATCGCCGATGCCGCGCACCAGCTGCGCACGCCGCTGGCCATCCTGAAGACGCAGGCCGAATACGCCCAGCGCCAGCTGCGCGATCCCGATCCGGAAGCCGCGCGCCGCGCCGCGGGCGAGGCCGTGGGCGGCATCGTCACGCAGCTGGAGCAGGCCGCGCGCCTGACCAACCAGCTGCTGGCGCTGGCGCGGGTACGCCAGCACCATGGCGAGAACGCACAACCGGGCGAGGCCAGCGACACCATCGACATCATCGACGCCGTCGCCGTGGCCGAGCAGGTGGCGCTCGACTACCTGCCGCTGGCGCGCGGCAAGCAGCAGGACTTCGGCTGGGAGCCGGTGCCGGGGCTGAAGCTGCCGGTGCGCGCCGATCCCGCGCTGCTGCGCGAGGCGCTGGCCAACCTCGTGCACAACGCGATCCAGTACTCGCCCCGTGGCAGCCGGATCACCTTGTCGGCAAGCCGCGATGACGAAACGGCCTGCCTGATCGTGGAAGACGACGGGCCGGGCATCCCGGCCGAAGAGCGCGACAAGGTCTTTGCGCGCTTCTATCGCCGCGTGGGCAATGCCGAGCCCGGCTCGGGGCTAGGGCTGGCCATCTCGCGCGAGATGGCGGCGCGCTTCGGCGGCACGGTGGAGCTGGGCGAAGGGCTGCAGGGCACCGGCGTGCGGGCGGTGCTGAAGCTGCCTGTCGGCGAATAATTCAGCCAGGAACGCATCGCGACCGGCTGTGGCCTCCCTCTCCCGCAAGCGGGAGAGGGGAGCAAACCGGCGGCAATCCGCTAACTGAACAGCTCCTCCGCCACCGTCGGATGCAGCTGTACCGTGGTCTGCAGATGCGACTCGCGCACGCCCAGGCGCAGCGCCACCGCCAGCGCCTGCACGATCTCCGGCGCGGCGTTGTCCATCAGGTGCACACCCAGCACGCGCCCGCTGCGCGCGTTCAGCACCAGCTTGAACACGCTCTGGTACGCCGTGCCGCCGAAGCGGTTCTCCAGCGAGACAAAGCGCTTGACCACGGTGCGGATGCGCTCGGGCTTGCCGGCATCGGCAATCGCCTGCGCCTCGGTCATGCCGACCGCGCCGATGGCCGGTTCGCTGAACACCGCGGTGGGCACGAAATCGAAGTCGGCACGCTCGCCGCGCCGGCCATACAGGCGGTCCGCGAGCCAGCGGCCCTGCGCGGTCGCCACCGGCGTCAGGTGCAAGCCGTCGGTGGCATCGCCGATTGCATAGATCTTGCGCAGGCTGCTGCGGTACTGCTTGTCGACATGGATGCCGCCCTTGTCGCCAAACGCCATGCCGAGTTCTTCCAGCCCCAGCCCCTGCACATTGGAAATGCGCCCGATCGCCGCCAGCGCGGCCTGCGCGCGCACGGCCTCGGTCTGGCCGGGGCGGTCGGTGGCGCGGTAGCAGACTTCCACCGCGCCATTGGCCTGGCTGAGCAGGTGGACTTCGGCATTCAAATGCAGGCGTACGCCGCGCGCCGTCAGCGCCTCGGCCAGCGCCGCGCCGATCTCATGGTCGAAATGCCGCAGCAGGCGGTCGCCGGCGACGATCAGGTCGACCTTGACGCCATAGCGCGACAGGATCGATGCCTGCTCCACGCCGATATAGCCGCCGCCGATCACCGCGACCGAGGCGGGCACGGTCTGCCAGGTAAAGACATCGTCGGAGCTGGCCGCCAGCTCGCCGCCGGGCACATCCAGCGTGCGCGGGCGCGCGCCGGTGGCGATCAGGATGCGGCGCGCGTGGATGGTTTCGTCGCCGACGCGGACTTCATCGGGCGCGGTGACGCGCGCGTCGCCACGCAGGATCTCCACGCCGGATTCATGCAAGCGCTGGGTGTAGCCGGCGTTCAGCCGCGCCACCTCGGCGTTGACGCGCACGATCGCGTCGCGCCAGTCCTCATGCCCGCCGGTGTGCGACAGGCAGCCGGAAAGAATCGCCGCCCACGAGGCGCCGTAGGACAGCATCTTCTTGGGTACGCAGCCGCGGTTGACGCAGGTGCCGCCAATGGCATCGCGCTCGACCAGGATCACGCGGGCGCCGTGCGCCGCCGCGCGCCGCGCGCACGCCACGCCGCCGGAGCCGCCGCCGATCACGACCAGGTCGGCTTCGCGCGCCTTGCCGTTGCGGCGCCTGCCTGCGCCCTGGCCGCGGGCGCGCGGGACGCGCTCCACGGGCGGCGCCGCGCTGATCTGGCGGGCACGCCGCGGTTCGTTGGTCCCCAGCGTTGCGGTGGGGGTTGTCTTGCGCTCGGTCATCCATGCCTCCTGTCGCGGCCCGCGGGCCGCATCGACAATCGATCGGGCCGGTGCCACAACACGAAGCTAGGCGGCCGGCCGCAGTTCGGTATTCAGGATCGACGGCCACTCGCGCAGGAAGGTTTCCCCGTCGCGGCGGCCGAGTTCGTAGGCGTGCGTCATGGCATCGGGCCGGGTGTAGTCCCAGCTCGAGATCGGCACGCGCTCCGAGGGCTGCAGGTACAGGCGGCGCTGGCCGCCTTGCTCGAACACGTGTTCCTGCACAAAGCGGCGCGGGCGCGGATAGAGCCGCGTGACCAGCACCAGCACATTGCCCGGCGCGGTGTCGAGCGCATCGACCGGGACGTTATCCACAAGGCCGCCGTCGAGCACCGGCCGGCCGTCGCGGCGCAGCACCGGCGTGAACGGCGGTGTCGACGCGGACTGCAGCAGCAGGTCGGCCAGCTGCTCTGGCGAGGCGCAGTCCTGCGCGCGCACGAACTCGGGCCGGAAGCCCAGCTTGCGCCCCAGCCGCGGGTGCAGCGTCTTGAGCACATGCTTGTCGATGTTGTAGGCCAGCAGGCCTGCGGCCACCGCCAGGCGCGGGCCGCTCCAGCGCGGGATATGCGCCACGCCGATGCGGATCTCGGGCGCCTGCTGCAGGTGCGCCAGGCGGCCGTCGGCAAAGATCGTCAGCAGGGCGGTGCGGTAGATGCCGTAGTGGGGGAACACGCGCTCGTTGCGCAGCAGGTTGCCCCAGTAGGCATTGCGGCGGTTGCGGGACAGCACCTCGCGGTAGTAGTCCATGGTCTGGTGCGAGTCGTGCGCATAGACCATGCATGCGGTGGCCGCGCCGGCGGAAATGGCCGCGATCACGCGCGGCCGCAGCTGCAGTTCGGGCGCGACCGTGTCCCACCAGCCCGCCTGCCACCAGCAGCGGTTGCCGCCGCCGGCAAAGACGACCTGGTCGAAGGGACTGGCGGGATTGGCGCCGGCGCTGGCCAACATCAGAGCAGCGCGTAGGTGGTGGTGGCCTGCACCGCCAGCTTGCCGTCGGTACCGGTCAGCTCGATCTCGCCGAACACCACGGTCTTGCCCAGGCGCAGCACGTTGGCGCGCACCAGCACGTCGCCGTCGATCACGGGACGCATGAAGTTGGTGGTGAGCGAGACCGTGGTCATCGGGCGGAAGCCGCCGAG
Source organism: Cupriavidus phytohabitans (assembly GCF_000426345.1). Classification (GTDB taxonomy): domain Bacteria; phylum Pseudomonadota; class Gammaproteobacteria; order Burkholderiales; family Burkholderiaceae; genus Cupriavidus. Next base: position 64,253 of record NZ_AUFE01000011.1, read on the forward strand.
CGCACTTGCGACGGCGACGATCATGGCGGTGTCGGCCGCCGACATCAGCACCTGCCCGCAGACCACGCCACCCGCGTGGCGAAATGATTCGTTGAAAGGCAGGCGCAGCGTTACGCCGTTTGCATCGACGGCTTCGGCACGCAGGCCCAGCTGGCGCACCCACGGCGCCAGCACGCGCTCCAGCGTGGCGTCGATGTCGGCAAGCGCAAGTTGCGGTGAGGCTTCAGACATGGCGGTCCTCGTTCTTGTATCCATGTTCCATGGCCGCGCCCGTGGCCGGCCCGTGGCGGACCGCTACGCTGTCTCCCCCGGCGCGACGCGATGCTTCAGGCAATGATACAGGGGGCCGGTGGCAAGCACCACGAAGGCCATCCGGATCACATGGAAGGCCGTCACCAGCGGCACGCCCAGCTCCAGCACCTTGGCGGTGATGCACATCTCGGCAATGCCGCCGGGCGTGGTGGCCAGGATCATGGTGGCCGGGTGCGCGCCTGACAACGCCGCCAGCGCCCAGCCGAACAGCGCCGACACCACCAGCGCCAGCACGGTGTACAGGGCCACGCCCGACAGGAAGCGCGGCGCGGTGTGCAGGAACTCGCGCGAGAAGCGCACGCCCAGCGACACGCCGATCAGCAGCTGGCCGGCGCGGCTCATCCAGGTCGGGATCGCCGACAGTTCGATCCCCGATGCCGTCAGCACGGCGGCCGCCAGCAGCGTGCCGATCACGAACGGATTGGGCATGTTCAGGCGCCTGACCAGCAGCGCCACGCTTAGCGTGATCGCCACCAGCGCCAGCAGGCCCGCCGCGCTGACCACGCGCGGGCCGGGGATATACGTGTCGAGCCCATGGATGCCGCCGTACTGGAAGATCGCCGGCACCGTCACCACCACCATCAGCACCCGCAGCGAATGCGCCGCCGCAACCTGGTCGATGCGCGCGCCATTGCGCTCGGCCAGGTTGGCCATCTCGGAAGCGCCGCCGATGGCCGTGGAAAAGTAGGCGGTCTTGAACGCGACGCCCGTGGTCCCGCGCAGCATCAGCGCACCGCCCGCGCCCATCGCCAGCGCGAACAGCGAGCCGGCGACGATGTACGGCAGGAACTCCACCAGCCGCGCCACCACGTCCGGCGTGAAATACAGCCCGAGCGATGCGCCGATCACCCACTGCCCGGCATTGCGCGCCTGCGATGGCGCGCGCAGGTCAGCGCCCCACATGCGCGCCGAGGCGACGGCCAGCAGCGGGCCGATCATCCACGGCAGCGGGGTATGCAGGACGGTGCAGAGCAGGGCGGCGGCCAGCCCGAGTGCCAGCGTGGGCACTGCGGACAGCCAGCGGTTGGCGGCAAGACGCATCGGACAGCGGCCTGGCGCGGGGGGCACCGGCGCTTGTTGTTGGTTGTTTTAAGGGGATGGAAATGCAAAGGGCCCGCACGCCATGGCGCCGGGCCCCGGAGAGACTACCGCATGCTAACGTGTATCACGCCGCGTTGTCAGCCTGCGCGTGCGCCGAGCCGCGCGCGGCATGCCAGCGCAGCAGGCGCGGGATCACCACCACCGCCACGGTCATCGCCAGGATGGTGGCCGAGATCGGCTGCTTGATGAACAGGCTCCAGTCGCCCTGACCGATCGACAGCGCATTGCGCAGCTGCTTCTCGGCCATCGGCCCCAGGATCATGCCGACGATCACCGGCGCGGTCGGGAAGTCGAAGCGGCGCATCACCATGCCGAGCAGGCCGACCACGAACAGCAGCAGCAGGTCGAACCACGACTGGCGGATGCCGTACGCGCCCAGGCCGGCGAAGATCAGGATGCCGCCATACAGCAGCGGCGTGGGCACGCGCAGCATGCGCACCCACAGGCCGATCGCCGGCAGGTTCAGCACCAGCAGCATCACGTTGCCGATATACAGCGACGCCAGCAGGCCCCACACCAGGTCGCCCGAGGTCTGGAACAGCATCGGGCCCGGTTGCAGGTTGTAGTTCTGGAACGCGGCCAGCAGGATCGCGGTGGTGTTCGAGGTGGGGATGCCCAGCGTCAGCAGCGGGGCCAGCGTCGCGGTCACCGCCGAGTTGTTGGCCGCTTCCGGGCCGGCCACGCCTTCGATCGCGCCGACCTTGCCAAACTCTTCCTTGTGGTCCGACAGCTTCTTCTCGGTCGCGTACGACAGGAAGGTCGGGATCTCTGCGCCGCCCGCGGGAATCAGGCCGAACGGGAAGCCGATGAACGTGCCGCGGATCCACGCCGGCAGCGAACGCTTCCAGTCCGACTTGTTCATGTGGACCGAGCTGAGCTTGTTGAAGGTGCCGTCCGGCTGCGGGAAGAACGCATTGAACAGCGCTTCGCCCACGGCGAAGAGGCCAACGGCCACCACCACGATGTCGATGCCGTCATACAGCTCCTGCACGTTCATCGAGTAGCGCGTCTGGCCCGACAGCGAATCCATGCCGATCAGGCCGATGCCCAGGCCCAGGAACAGCGCCGTCATGCCGCGCAGCAACGACGATCCCAGCACCGCGGAGACCGTGGTGAAGGCCAGCAGCATGATCATGAAGTACTCGCCGGGACCGAACTGCAGCGCCACGTCGGCCGCCACCGGCGCGAACAGCGACAGCATCACGGTAGCGATGGTGCCTGCCACGAACGAGCCGATTGCCGCGGTCGCCAGCGCCGGGCCGGCGCGGCCGCTTTTTGCCATCAGGTTGCCTTCCATGGCCGTGACCATGGTGGAAGACTCGCCCGGCGTGTTCATCAGGATCGACGTGGTCGAGCCGCCGTACATCGCGCCGTAGTAGATGCCGGCGAACATGATCAGCGCGGCGGTGGGTTCGACCTTGGCGGTCAGCGGCAGCAGCATGGCCACCGTCAGCGCGGGGCCGATGCCCGGCAGCACGCCGATGGCGGTGCCGAGGAAGCAGCCTACCAGCGCCCACATCAGGTTGATCGGCGTGATCGCGACGGCAAAGCCGTGCATCAGCATGTTCAGGGTTTCCATTCGAAGACTCCTTGCTGGACGGGCGGGCTCAGAAGCCGGCGATGGGGAGCAGCGGCAGGTTGATGCCGAGCAGGAATTCAAACAGCGCCCACATCGGCACCGTGATGCACAGGCCCACGATCAGGTCGCGCACGATGCGGCGGCTGCCGTAGCCGCGCGCCACGCACACCATCAGCAGCGTGGAAGAAAACACGAAGCCGAGCGTGCCGATCAGCGCCATGTTCAGCACCAGGCCGGCGGCCACCCACAGGAAGCCGCCGAAGTTGTGCGGTGCGCTGGGCAGCTCGGCATCTTCCTCCGGCATGTTGCGGAAGCCGCCGCGCACGCCCTGCCACGTCAGCAGCGCGCCGCACACGGCCAGCCCGACGGCCACCAGGGTGGGCACGAAGCGCGGCGACAGGCCGGCATAGCCTTCCTCGCCGGTGATGCCGGCCAGGCCGAGAAAGAAGAACAGCGAAAGCGCCAGGACGGCAACGCCGATGGCAACGTGCGAGGGTTTCATGGAGACTCCTTGGCCTTTGTCGCCAGCAAAGGGGGCTGGCGTCCGCGACGCTGGCTTAGCTGACCTTGCGGCTCGCGCGGCAATGAGGCCCGGCGACATATGGTTCTTGTCTTCGGTATCGCAGGTGGACACCGGGCCCCTTGCCGTTTTCCTGCCGCCGGGATCAGCCGGCGGTGTTGGCAGGCACGACAGGTAAAGCGGTTTGATGCGGTAAAGCGGGGTGGTTCAGGGGCCGCGCCGGGTTGGCGCGGCAGCGGGCTTTACTTGGCGACGCCCAGCTCGCGCAGCGTGCCGCCCAGGCGGGTGGATTCGCTGTCGACGAACTTGCCGAACTCGTCGCCGGTCAGCAGGAACGGCGTCCAGTCGTTCTTCTGCAGCGTGTCCTTCCAGGCCTTGCTCTCGGTGGCCTTGACCACTGCGTCGATCATGGCCTTGCGCTGCTCGGGCGTGGTGCCGGGCGCGCCATACACGCCGCGCCAGTTGTAGATCTCGACGTTGACGCCTTGCTCCTTCAGCGTCGGGATATCGGCGGTGCGGTCCTTGGAGGTCACCGCCAGCGCGCGCATCTTGCCGCTCTTGATGAAGGGCAGGAATTCCGACACGCCGGCAATACCGACCGTCACGTGGCCGCCCATGATCGAGGCCGAGGCTTCGCCGCCGCCCTGGAACGGCACGTAGTTGATCTTCTTGGGATCGACGCCGCTTTCCTTGGCGACCAGGCCGGCCAGGATATGGTCGATCGAACCCTTGGAGCCGCCGCCCCAGCTGACGCTGCCCGGGTTGGCCTTGAGCTGCGTGGTCAGGTCCTTGATCGACTTGATCGGCGAGCTGGCCGGCACGGTGATGACCATGGTGTCGGCGAACAGGCGCGCGATCGGCGTGGCGTTCTTCAGCGTGACCGGCGGCTTGTTGGTCTCGATCGCGCCGACCATCACGGCGCCCACCACCATCAGCGCGTTGGGATTGCCCTTGTCGGTGTTGACGAACTGCGTCAGCGCGATGGTGCCGCCGGCGCCGCCCTTGTTGTCGTACGAAGCGGTCTTGGCCTGGCCCGCGGCAATCATCGCGGCGCCCAGCGAGCGGCCGGTCTGGTCATAGCCGCCGCCGGGGTTGGCGCCGATCATGACCTTGACGCTGTCCAGCGCGTAGGCGGGCGCGGCAACGACGGTGGCGGCAACGGCGGCCGATGCCAGCGCGGCATGGGCGAAGCGGGAAATCGAACGGCGCATAGCGGTCTCCTTGGTAGTAGTACCGGTGATCGCTTGCCAGTTGCTGGCAACCGCGATCCGACCCGGGGGTTCCGGCAGCCTCTGCATTGCCGGGGACGGGGACACGGCCTGGCGGCGGCGCGCGTGGCGCTGCCGGGGTTGTCTCCTGTCCGGCGCGGCGGGGCGTGGCCGGGACTGTTCTTGGATTTTTGGTGAATCAGACTGGGTTAGCAGTCATGGGGCGGATTCTAGGCGGGGGAAACTGTCAAAAGGCTGTCAAAAGCGGAGGGAAGGGGTTGGGGTTTACGTGGATGGTTTGGGATTGGCGTGTGGGCGGGCGGGACTTCGTGGTGGCGCCGGCCCTGCAATAGCCAGATAGCGCTCACCCCGCCGGCTTCGCCTCCAGGCAAGGATCCTTGCGCGCCACCGCCGGCACCACCACCGCCATGTCGAACTCGCCGTGCGCCGCCGCGCTCTCCACATAGCCCACGCTGACGACCTTCCCTGCCTCGCCGGAAAGCCAGCGCGGCACACCCACGTCGCGCCGCACGTGCCCGTTGCCGGCGATCAGCACCGCCCCACGCTGCGCGTAAGGCCGCAACGCCTGCGCCATCACCGCGTCGCGCGCGGCCTGTGCCGCCAGCATGCCGGGCAGCATCGCCTTGGGGAAATTGCCGCAGTGGCCGCGATCGAGCACTGCGGTCTGCGCCGCCACCATGTCAGGAGGCAGCGCTCCGGTCAGGCCGAGGGTCTGCCGCTCGTCCGCAGAAAACAGCCCGTTCAGGCCGCCGCGAACGATCTTGCCCGCATCCGCGCGCGACAGGTTGGCCGCGACCAGAGGCAGGTCGTACTGCAGCGCCAGCGCCACCACCGGCCGGTAAAGGGGCCACTGCCAGGCGCGGCCGCCGGCCTGCGCGATCAGGTAGTCGGCATCCTTCGGCCGCTCGCGGCGGGCGCGGTCGATAACTGACTGCTGTTCGCGGTCGAACTGCTCCATGGCGATGGCCGGGCGCCAGCCCTGCTCGAGCGCGCGCGTCAGCGCGGCCAGCCGCTGCTGCTGTCCGGCGGCATTGTCATGGACCTCGCCCAGCAGCACGTAGGGCTTGCCGGCAAAGCTGTCGCTGACGGTAGCCGGCGAGGGTCCCGAGGCAGCACAGCCGGCGGTCAGCAAGGCAAGCGTTGCGGCCAGCAGGGTCGGAACGCGCAAGCGGAATGACATCACGCGGCTTCCTTTATCTTGTTTCGCTCATCGGGACGGACCCGGCTAACGCACTCAGTGCTGCCGCACTGTCTCCCCAGGCACCTTCTCCGGCAGCTTGTTCCCTTCCGAGTCGATCTGCAGCGGCCCCGTACCCGAGAACTTGTCGAGCGCCAGGTAGATCACCGGCGTGATGAACAGCGTGATCACCTGCGAGAACAGCAGCCCGCCGACCACCGCCAGGCCCAGCGGCTGGCGCAGCTCGGCACCGGCGCCGAGGCCGAGCGCCAGCGGCAGCGCGCCCATCACCGCGGCGAAGGTGGTCATCATGATCGGACGGAAACGCAGCAGGCACGCCTGCCGGATTGCCCTGGCCGGCATCATGCCTTGCTCGCGCTGCGCCGCCAGCGCGAAGTCGATCATCATGATCGCGTTCTTCTTGACGATGCCGATCAGCATCAGCACGCCGATGACCGCGATCAGCGACAGCTCGACATTGAAGACAAAGAGCGTCAGCAGCGCGCCGACCGCCGCCGAAGGCAGGCCCGCCAGGATGGTCAGCGGGTGGATGTAGCTTTCGTACAGCACGCCCAGCAGCGTGTAGATCACCGCGATGGCCGCCACCAGCAGCACGATCTGCGTGGCCTGCGATGACTGGAACACCGCCGCGTCGCCGCCCCAGCTGGTGAAGATGGAGGTCGGCATCGCGATCTCCTGCTTGTAGCGGTCGATACGCGCCGACGCGTCGCCCAGCGCCGCGCCCGGTGCCAGGTTGAACGACACCGTTACCGACGGCAGCTGCCCCTGGTGGTTCACTGCGATCGGGCCGACGCGGCGCTCGGTGGTGGCAAAGGCTGACAGCGGCACCATCTGGCCGGTCTTGCTACGCACGTAGAGCTTGGCGAACGCGGTCTCGTCGACGCGGTCGATGTCGGCCGCCTGCAGAATCACGTAGTAGTTGTCGATCGGCGTGTAGATGGTCGACACCTGCCGCTCGCCGAACGCCGAATACAGCGCGGTGCGCACGTCCTGCATCTGCACGCCGAGCGCGTTGGCCTTGTCGCGGTCGATCGACAGGTGCGCCTCCAGGCCCGACTGCTGCGAGTCGCTGGTGACGTCGCGGAACAGGCTGTCGGCGCGCATCTTGGCCATCAGCTTGTCGGAGTAGTCCTGCAGCTGGCCGGCCTTCACGCTCTGCAGCGTGTACTGGTAGCGGCTCTTGCTCTGGCGCCCGCCGAGCTGCAGGTTCTGCACCGGCGCGAAATACACCGCCAGGCCGGGCACACCGGCCACGTCGCGGCGCAGGGACTCGATCACCCTGGGCATGGCGTCGCGCTCGCCGCGCGGCTTGAGCTCGACGAACATGCGGCCGGTGTTGATGGCCGGCGACGGTCCGCCGCCAATGGCCACCACGATGCTCTTGACCGCGGGGTTGGCGCGCATGCGCTCGGCCGCATCGCGCAGGCGTTCGGACATGGCGTCGAAGGAAATGTCCTGCGGGCCTTCGGCATTGACGCGGATCTGGCCGATGTCCTCCTCCGGGAAGAAACCCTTGGGGATCGTGACGAACAGCACCGCGGTCAGCACGAAGGTCAGACCAGCGGCCACCAGCACGGTGCGCCGGTGTGCCAGGCACCAGTCCAGCCCGCGCGCATAGCGGTGCAGCGTGAACTCGAACAGGTTCTCGAACCACTGCGTGGAGCGCATGCCCAGGGTCTGCTTCTGTGGCACGGCAGGCTGCGCGATCGCGTGGTCGCCATAGGCGTGGTGCGACTCGTCGACCGGCACGTTCTCGGCCGACAGGAAGCGCGCGCACAGCATCGGGATCAGCGTCAGCGACACCGCTGCAGACACCAGGATCGCCAGCGACACCACCGCGGCGAATTCATGGAACAGCAGCCCGATCACGCCCGGCATGAAGAAGATCGGGATAAACACGGCCACCAGCGAGATCGAGATCGACATGATGGTGAAGCCCATCTCGCGCGAGCCCACCAGCGCGGCCTTCAGCGGCGGCACGCCTTCCTCCATATGGCGCACGATGTTCTCGAGCATGACGATGGCATCGTCGACCACCAGGCCCACGGCCAGCGTGATGGCCAGCAGCGATACGTTGTCCAGGCTGTACCCGAACGCCTTCATCAGCGCCACCGTGCCGATCAGCGAGATCGGCAGCGACACGGTGGGGATCAGCGTGGCGGCGGCGCGGCGCAGGAACAGGAAGATCACCATCACCACCAGCGCCACCGTCAGCGCCAGCGTGAACTGCACGTCGTGGATCGATTCGCGGATCGAGCGCGAGCGGTCGTTGACCACCGCCACGTTGACCGAGCCCGGCATCTGCTCGATCAGGCGGGGCAGGGCGCCCTTGATCGCATCGACCACCGCCACGGTGTTGGCGTCAGGCTGGCGCAGCACGGCCAGCACGATCGAGCGCTCGTTGTTGAGCCAGCTGCCGGTCTTGATGGTCTCGACGCTGTCCTCGACCTCGGCCACGTCGGACAGCCGCACCAGTGCGCCATTGGGCTGGCTGGCGACGATGATGTTGCGGAAGGCATCCGCATTGGTCAGCTGCCGGTTGGCCTGGATGGTCAGGGTCTGGCGCGCGCTGTCGAGCGTGCCCACGGGCGTATTGGCGTTGGCGCGGTTCAGCGCCGTGGCCAGCTCGTCCAGCGTCAGGCCGCGCGCGGCGAGCGCAGCGGGGTGCGCTCGCACGCGCACGGCAAAGCGCTTCTGACCGAAGACCTGCACCTGCGCCACGCCCGGCAGCGTGGCCAGCGTGGGCGAGATCAGGTTGTCGCCGAAGGCATTCAGATCCGCCAGGCTCATTGCCGGCGAGTTGATCGCCAGCAGCAGCACCGGCGCGTCGGCCGGGTTGACCTTGCGGTATGACGGCGGCGTCGTCATCTCGATTGGCAACGAACGCTGCGCGCGGAACAGGGCCGCCTGCACGTCCACGGCCGCGTCGTCGATGTTGCGGTCGTTGTTGAACTCGATGGTGATGCTGGAGTTGCCGAGCGTGTTCGACGAGCTGATCACCGACACGCCGGGGATGGTCGCGAACTGCTTTTCCAGCTGCGTCGCCACCGACGCCGCCATGGTTTCCGGGCTCGCGCCCGGCAGTGTCGCGGTGACCTGGATCACCGGCGAGTTGAAGCTGGGCAGCGCGGCGATCGGGATGGTCGGGTACAGCACGATGCCGGTGACGATCACCGCGAGGCACAGCAGCACCGTCATCACCGGACGGCGGATGCAGAGTTCGGACAGCGTCATGGCTCAGTGCCCCGCGGCGGCGTTGGCGGTATTCGCGGGGCGTGCGGCGGCCGCACCGGAGGCGGCGCCGGCCGGCGCCTCGCGCACCAGCGCGCCCGGGCGCAGGTTCTGCGTGCCTTCCACGACGACGCGGGCGCCGGGCTGCACGCCTTCCACCACGGCCGCGGCGGCAGTGGTGGTGATCACCTGCACCGGCACGCGCGCGACCTTGCTGTCGGGCTGCACCACATACACGAAGCGGCCTTCGGGGCCGGTCACCACCGCCTGCGGCGGCACCGACAACGCACCCTTGAGCGTCTGCACCACCGCGCTGACGTTGGCGTAGGTGCCCGGCCAGAGCCGCTGCTCTTCGTTGTCGAACTGGGCCTTGACGCGGATGGTGCCGTACTGCGGGTCGACCGTGTTATCCACGAAGGTGATCTTGCCGGTCACCGGGGTCTTGCTGCCGTCATTGGGCTGGGCCGTGACCTGTACCGGACCGGCCTGCAGCGCCTCGCGCAGCGCCGCCAGCTGCCGCTCGGGCAGGCTGAAGGTCACGGCGATCGGCTGCACCTGCGCGATGGTAACCATCGGCACGGCGCCGCTGGGCAGCACCAGCGAGCCCGGGAAGGCGTTGATCACGCCGGTGCGGCCGCTGATGGTGGCGCGGATCAAGCCATAGCTGATCGCCACGCGGCTGGCCTCGATGGCGGCCTGGTCGGCGCGCACGGTGGCTTCGGCGCCATCGACCTTGGCCTGCGCGGTATCGACCGCGCTCCTGGAAATGAAGTTGCGCTCGAGCAGTTCCTTGCTGCGCGCCAGCGTGCGGTGGGCGTCCGCCAGGTCGGCCTGGTCCTTCAGCAGCTGCGCCCGGGCCTTGGCCAGGTTGGCCTCGTCCATGCGCGTGTCGAGCGAGAACAGCAGGTCGCCCGGCTTGACCGTCTGGCCTTCCTTGATATGGACCGTGCGCACGGTGCTCGACACCTGCGGCCGCACCTCGACCGTGGACAACGCGGTGACGTTGCCATTGGCCGTGACCTGCAGCGGCACGTCACCCTGCTGCACCGGCGCTGTGGTCACCACCACCGCGGCGGGCGGCTTGGGCGCCGGCTTGGGCGCCAGCCAGGTACGCCAGGCAAACCAGCCCAGCCCGGCCAGCACCAGCACTGCTGTGATCCATACCCACGGCGATACCCGGCCGCGCCCGGTCCCGGCGGCCGCACTCCAGTTACTGTCGACGAAGCCCTTGGGCTGGTCGATCCTGTCAGTTTTCATGTTCTCTGTGGACCCTCTGCACCGCGTCTTGCGCCACTCCCCGTGATCCGCGCCGGCTTGTTGTGATCGAATGTCGCCGGCGCGTGTTGCGCAAAGACTCTACTAGTACCGCGCTTCGCCCGCCGGAGCCAGCGTCGCGTATTACAGTCCATTACAGGGGTGTAAGGGTCTCGTGACGGCAGGCGCTGGCACGCGCGCGCCGGGCGACGGAAAAAGCCGGGTGTGAATTAGGCGGGGCGCTTGTATTGTTAGACAAACATTATCAGAAAAGCTGCCGCCTGCTGTCACGGCGCCACTGGTTGACGCTGTCGACCGACAGTTCACGTGGCCCCGGCTGCACAATGACTGCGTCGCCGGCCCGGACCTGGCCGGTCACCACCACGCTCAGGTAGACACCCGAATACCCGCTCTGCACCATGTCGCGCACCGCATGGCGGTAGCCGAGTGCGGCATTGAATTTGTAGCAGGGCCGGCGCGGCGCCTCCACCCGCAGCAGCGCCGTCCCGGCGCGCACCAGGTCGCCGATCCACAGGTCGGACTCCAGCAGGCCTTCCATGCTCAGGTTCTCGCCCAACGCGCCGAACGGCAGCGGCTGGCCCGCTTCGGGCTGCCCGCAGGCGCGCCGGCGCGCATTCCACCAGGGGTAGTGCTCGGACGGATAGGCATAGACCGCCTTGTCGCGGCCGCCGTGGACGGCCAGGTCGGCCTGCTCGTCGCCGGCCAGGCCCTGCGGGCGCACCTGCACCGGGAGCGGGTGCAGCAGGGTGCTGACGGCATGCTTGCGGATGCCGGACAGCACCACCGCCTCGGTGCCGGCGCCGGCCACGACCAGCGGGATCGCCTTGCCAAGGCTCACGGCCAGCACGCGTGCATTGCCTTGCCAGCGTCTGGATTCGCTCACATGCGCCCCCGCTTGGTGGTTGTGGAAAGGGATGTGGATAAGCTGCGGATATCCCTGAGGATAAAGGGGCGGATAACACTGTGGACAAGTGCTTGGTGCGGTGCCTCACAAGACGCCGCGGGCACGGCGAGGCAGGCGCGCCCCCGGCGGATATGATGCCCCGGGGGCGCGGCGTCAGCCGGCGTTGGGCGCCTGCTGCGGAGCCGGCGGGCGCTGCCACTGGCAGCCCAGCGAGCGGGCGCGCTGCGACACCGCCAGCGCCGCCAGCATCAGCGCCGCAGCGCCCCAGTGCAGCGAATCGGCTCCGGCCAGGGTATAGATGCAGGCGCCGGCCATCGCGCCGGCCGCCTGCCCGAGGTAGATCGACGAAGAATTCAGCGAGATGGAGGCAGAGGCCCGCTCCGGCGCCAGCAGCACCAGCCGCGCCTGCTGCGCGCTGTTGGTGGCAAACCCGCCCAGCCCCCACAGCATGAACAGCAGCACCAGCGCCACGCCGCCCAGGCCAGCCAGCGGCCACAGCACCATGGCGGTGACCGAGGTCAGCAGGGCCACCTGCACGATCCGGCTGGGCGTGACGCGGTCCATGCGCGACGCGGCCAGCGCATTGCCGAGCACGCCGCAGGCCCCATAGGCCAGGAACATCAGGCTGAGCGCGCCGCCGCTGATGCCGTAGACATCGCGCATCAGCGGCGCGACATAGGTAAACATGGTGAACATGCCGGCCGACGACACCATGGTGGTCAGCACCACCAGCATGACCGGCTTGTGGCGCAGCACCGCGGCCCAGGCCTCGCGTCCCACCGGCGCCACGTACAGCCCGCGCGGCAGCGCCCGCCACACCGCGGCCGACACCAGCAGCGCCAGACCGCCCACCAGCCCCATGCTGACGCGCCAGCCCAGCGTGGTCGAGATCCACGTGCCCAGCGGCACGCCCACCACGCTGGCGACGCTCCAGCCCAGGAAGACAAAGCTGATGGCACGGCCGCGCGTCTGTGCATTGACCAGCAGCGGCAACGTCGCCGCGGTCTGCGGCGTGTAAATGGCGGCGCCGATCGCGGTCAGGAAGCGGATGACCATCAGCGCCGCGAAGCTGGGGGCAAAGGCGGCCGCGAGGTGCATCACCGCGTAGACCAGCAGCGACCCCGCCAGCAGCAGCCGGCGGTCGATGCGCGAGCCCAGCGTGGCGAACAGCGGCGCGCCGACGCAGGTGGCCAGCGCGAACACCGAAATCAGCTGCCCGGCACTGGCCGCGCCCAGTCCGAAGTCCCCGGCAATGTCGTTCAACATGCCGGTCACGATCATGGCGCCGGTGCCGATGACGAAATTGCCGACGCAGAGCGTCACGAGCCTGGGATCCATGCCGGCCTTGGGAAGTGGGGGTGCGCGCGGGCGCCTGTTGTTGTCGGGGCTGCCGCCAGGGCCATTGCGGCCGGCGGTTAGGGAAGTCCCGAGTGTAGCGGGATTGGGAGATTCGCGTTGACGAGGCAAGCAGCCGTGGCCGCAGCCCGCGTCATGGGAACCAGGCTCCCCTTTCCGTCGGGCGGGAGAGGGGAGCCGACCGTGCGCCTCAGCGCGACAGCGCCGGCGTCAACGCCTTGGGATTGACGATGCAGTCGTGGTTGCCGCCCAGCACGTCCAGGATGTTCTGGAACGCCGTGCGGAAGTACAGTTCATAGCTGTCGCGCTCGACGTAGCCCAGGTGCGGCGTGCAGATGCAGTTTTCCATGCGCAGCAGCGCGTGCCCCTGCAGGATCGGCTCGGATTCGAACACGTCGACCGCCGCCATGCCCGGCCGGCCGCGGTTGAGCGCGGTGACCAGCGCGTTCTCTTCCAGCAGCTCGGCGCGGCTGGTATTGACGAACAGCGCGGTGGGCTTCATCCGCGTCAGGTCGGTCAGCTTGACGATGCCGCGGGTGTCGTCGTTCAGCCGCAGGTGCAGCGACAAGACGTCGCTGTCGGCAAAGAACTGGTCCTTGGAAGAGGCCACGTCCAGCCCGTCGGCGCGCGCCGCCTCCAGCGAGGCCTCGCGGCCCCACACCATCACCCGCATGCCGAAGGCCTTGCCATAGCCGGCCAGCAGCCGGCCGATCTTGCCGTAGCCCCAGATACCCAGCGTCTGGCCGCGCAGCACCTGGCCCAGCCCGAAGTTGGGCGGCATGGTGGTCGATTTCAGGCCCGATTGCTGCCACGCGCCGTGCTTGAGGCTGGCCACGTACTGCGGAATGCGCCGCTGCGCGGCCATGATCAGCGCCCAGGTCAGCTCAGCCGGGGCCACCGGCGAGCCGACGCCTTCCAGCACCGCCACGCCGCGGTCGGTGGCGGCATCCAGGTCGATATGGCCGCCCGGACCGGCGCCGACCTTGCCGGTCTGGCTGATCAGCTTCAGTTTGGGCAGTTTTTCCAGCAATTGCCGGGTGATACGGGTACGTTCGCGGATCAACACCACGGCTTCCACGTCCGACAGGCGCGCGGCCAGCTGGCCCACGCCCTTGACGGTGTTGTTGAACACCTTGACGTCGTGCCCCTCCAGCAGGCTGAAGCACGGCAGCTTGCGCACGGAGTCCTGGTAATCGTCGAGTACGGCAATCTTCATCGGCAACTCTGGTTTGTCTTCCGGCGCTTGTGCCGGTTGGTGCGCGCGGCAACCGAGCCGCGCGCCGGCCAACAGTATTGTGGATAACCCGGCGTCGGCGCCAGCATGCCGGGCCGCCGCGAGGTGAAACATCTCTTGCGAAACAATGGTGTCAATTGTTGCGCAGCAAAAAACAGGGGGGTGCGCCAGTGGTATCCTTGCCCGCTCCGGTGCCGCCGCGGATTGTCGGTCGAGCCTTTCTCCCGACACGCGGACGCCGCTGGACAAAGCCCGCCCGGCGCGCGCAGCTACCCCTGCGCGGGCGAAGCGCAACTTTAGCGCAGCCGCAGGGACCGCCGCGACCTTTTGCACAACACGGGCCGCCGCGGAGTTGTAACGGGATGTGACGATCGGGACATGACGACCTCCATGCCGCGATCCGCGATTCCGTCCACCGCGCGAGCAGCGGAAAAACCGCCCCCGCCGGCCAGGCTTTGCAAGGTTTCCTTCCCTTCCTTCCCTTTACAAACCTGGAGTTGCAGTATGAACCACCCCACGATGCAAGGCATGGCGCCAGTGAATGCTCCGGCCTGGGTCAAGCACCCCAAGCTGGTGGCCTGGGTCGCCGAAATCGCCGCGTTGACCAAGCCCGACAATATCTACTGGTGCGACGGTTCGCAGGAAGAATATGACCGCCTGTGCGAGCAGATGGTCGCCGCCGGCACGATGAAGCGGCTGAACCCGGCCAAGCGCAAGAACTCCTTCCTGGCGCTGTCGGACCCGTCGGACGTGGCCCGCGTCGAGGACCGCACCTTTATCTGCTCCGACAAGCAGGAAGATGCCGGCCCCACCAACAACTGGACCGCCCCGGCCGAGATGCGCCAGACGCTGAACGGCCTGTTCGACGGCTGCATGCGCGGCCGCACGCTCTACGTGGTGCCGTTCTCGATGGGCCCACTGGGCTCGCCGATCGCGCATATCGGCGTGGAACTGTCGGATTCGCCGTACGTGGTGGTCAACATGCGCATCATGACGCGCATGGGCCGTGCCGTGTATGACGTGCTGGGCAACGACGGCGAGTTCGTGCCGTGCGTGCACACCGTCGGCAAGCCGCTCGCCGCCGGCGAGAAGGACGTGCCGTGGCCGTGCAACCCGACCAAGTACATCGTCCATTTCCCGGAAACGCGCGAGATCTGGTCGTTCGGCTCCGGCTACGGCGGCAACGCGCTGCTGGGCAAGAAGTGCTTCGCGCTGCGTATCGCGTCGACCATGGGCCGCGACGAAGGCTGGCTGGCCGAGCACATGCTGATCCTGGGCGTGACCTCGCCCGAAGGCAAGCAGTACCACGTGGCCGCCGCGTTCCCGTCGGCCTGCGGCAAGACCAACTTCGCGATGCTGATCCCGCCCAAGACCTTTGAGGGCTGGAAGGTCACCACGATCGGCGACGACATCGCCTGGATCAAGCCGGGCAAGGATGGCCGCCTGTACGCGATCAACCCGGAAGCCGGCTATTTCGGCGTGGCCCCGGGCACCAGCGAAAAGACCAATTACAACGCGATGGCGACGCTGAAGGAAAACGTCATCTTCACCAACGTGGCGCTGACCGACGACGGCGACGTGTGGTGGGAAGGCATGACCAAGGAAGCGCCGGCGCACCTGGTGGACTGGCAGGGCAAGGACTGGACCCCTGAGATCGCCAAGGCCACCGGCGCCAAGGCCGCGCACCCGAACGCCCGCTTCACGGCACCGGCCTCTCAGTGCCCGTCGATCGACGAGAACTGGGACAACCCGGCGGGCGTACCCATTGATGCGTTCATCTTTGGCGGCCGCCGTTCGACCACGGTGCCGCTGGTGACCGAGGCGCGCAACTGGACCGAAGGCGTGTACATGGCTGCCACCATGGGTTCGGAAACCACTGCCGCGGCCGCGGGCCAGCAGGGTGTGGTGCGTCGTGACCCGTTTGCGATGCTGCCGTTCTGTGGCTACAACATGAGCGATTACTTTGGCCACTGGCTGGAGCTGGGCAAGAAGCTGGAGGCCTCGGGTGCCAGGCTGCCGAAGATCTACTGCGTGAACTGGTTCCGCAAGGATGCCGATGGCAACTTCGTGTGGCCGGGCTTTGGCGAGAACATGCGGGTGCTGTCGTGGATGATTGACCGCGTCGAAGGCAAGGGGCAGGGCGGCGAGCACGTGTTCGGCACGACGCCGCGGTATGAAGATCTGAACTGGAACGGCGTGGAGTTTTCGCCCGCGCAGTTCGAACAGGTGACCTCGATCGACCGCGATGCCTGGCAGGCGGAACTGGCGCTGCACGATGCGCTGTTCACACAGCTGAATCACCGTCTGCCGCAGGCGCTGGCGGAAACGCGCATGGCGCTGGGCAAGCGGCTGGAGGGCTAAGCCACTGCTGGTTTGCTCCCCTCTCCCCAGGAGGGGAGGGGGCAAACACCTTGCCAGGGCGAACTCGGGGGCTAGGGAGCACCCCAGAACCACTCTCCTTTTCGGTGTCTTGGGGGGGCCCCGTCACCCGGCCTCGCTATTCCCCAGCGTCTCCACCGCATACTTCACCAACCCCGCGCGCCCCTCGATCCCCAGCTTGCGCTTCAGGTTGAGCCGGTGCGTCTCCACCGTGCGCACCGATACCCCCAGCTGCACGGCAATCTCTTTGTTGGCCATCCCGCGCCCGATGCATCCCAGGATGTCGCGTTCACGCCGGGTCAGCGCATCCAGCGGCCCCGGGCTCTGCTCTGCCATGCCGCGCGCGATGCGGGCGCTGTAGAACACGCGCCCGGCCAGCACCGACTGGATCGCCGCCATCAGCTCATCTGCCGGCGCGTCCTTCAGCACATAACCCCGCGCCCCAGCTCGAACCGCCTGCCGCACATATTCCAGGTTGTCGTGCATCGACACGATCAACACCGCCAGTTCCGGATACCGGTCATGCAGCGCCGCCGCCAGCGCAATCCCTCCCATGCCGCGCATGCCGATATCGGTGATCACCAGATCAGGCATATCAACCTCACCGGCACGCCCGAGCCAGGCAAGCGCGGCCTCGCCATCGTCGGCTTCCCCCACGACCCGCAGCCCCGGCTGCAACGCCAGATGCATCCGCATCCCGTCGCGCACCAGGGCATGGTCGTCGATCAGCAAAACGCGCGCCGGCGCCTTGGCATGGTTGGGTTCAAACGAAATATTCATGACTGGGAAGGTCCGGCGGAAACAGGATCATGTGGAACGGCGGCAACGCGAGGCGCTGCCTTGGCCAGCGGCAAGGACGCCACCAGCTCCGTACCGCCGATGCCGGAAACAATGCTGAACTGCCCACACAGCGCAGCAATACGCTCGCCCAGATTGCGCAGCCCGATCCCGCGCTGCGGATCGACCTGCATGCGGGCCACATCGAAGCCGCTGCCGTCGTCGCGCACGGTCAGCCGCGTGGCATCGGCATCGAACGCAAGGGACACGCTGACGTTCCGGGCGTTCGCATGGCGTTCCACGTTGGTCAGCGCCTCCTGGGCGATTCGGAACAGCGCTGTGGCCTGTTCGTCGGGCAACTCGCGCGGGGTGCCTGATTGCATCACGGAAATCTGGAACCGGCTGCCGCCTTGCATCTCGCGCGCCAGGTGCTGGAGCGCGGCAAAGAGACCCAGGTCATCCAGCAGCGCCGGGCGCAGGTTGCGCGCCACGCGCCGCACCTCATTGAAGACGGTGTCAAGCCGGTTCAGCGCCATGCCCAGCACCGGCGCCACCGCGGCGCCTTCGGTCGGGGCCAGCCGCAGCCGGTTGGTGGCGGTCTCCAGCACCAGCTTGGCCGACACCAGCAGCTGGCTGATGCCATCGTGCAATTCACGCGACAGCCGCGCGCGCTCCTCTTCCTGCGACTGCACCACGCGCTGCGCCAGCTGGCGCAGCTTGGCATCGGCCTCGCGGTGCTCGCTGATATTGAGCGCCAGGCCGCTGGCGGCGACCAGCAGGATGCTGACCGCCGCGATCACGCCGATCCACGCCATGGTCTCGCGGATGTCGGTCTCGGCGCGCGCATCGAGCTGGCGCAGCGTGTGCTCGACGTCATCCAGGTAGATGCCGGTGCCGAGCATCCAGCCCCACTCCGGCACCGCCACCACGTAGCCAAGCTTGGGGGCAAGCTGCTGCGACGATGGCTTCTGCCACTGGTAGCGCACCGCGCCGCCGCCGTTCTTTGCTGCGGTGATCAGTTTCTGGATCGGCAGCGTGCCCTGCGTATCGCGCAGGGTCCACAGGTCCTTGCCGACCAGTTCGGGCTGGCGCGGGTGCATCAGGTTGCGGCCCTGCATGTCGTAAAGGAAGAAGTAGCCGTCGGGCCCGTAGTCGAGGCGGGCCAGTGCCTCCATCGCCGCCTGCCGCGTGGCGAGGTCGGCGCGGCCGGACCGCACCATCGGCGCGATCGCGCTCTGCGCCAGCTCTACGTAGTGGCGCAGCTCTGTCTCTTTGCTTTGCAGGTAGGCGGCTTCGACCAGCGCGCGCTCATGCTGCGCGAGCTGGGTCGCCTGGTTGCGCACGGCAAGCGCGATGCCCAGCATGGCCACCGCCAGGGGCGCCACCGCGAGCAACAGGATCTTCTGGCGGAGTTTCATACAGGACCGGGGGTAAACACCGATGCCGCACAGGCGGCATGCCACCGTCGATTTGCGTAGTACTACGCAGAAGTGCTGCGTAGTTACGCGCTTGTGCGGGGTTTGGCGGGTGTCAATACTACACGCCGGATGCGCAAGCCGCCCCAACAAGGCGCGCGCGTCCACGCAGCTGGTGCACCGGCCTACCCGGATGGTGCACCGCCTGCCTGCAATGCGAGATCCGGAAACGACACGAACCGGGCGAGCAGCAGCCAGATCCCAGGAGACACCCTCACCGCCGGATTGCCCCAGCTGCCCGCCCCGGCGCGCCCGCCGCCGACCCAGCCCGTTGCCAGTTGCCAGTCCTTCGCCGCCGCAGGCTTTCCAAATAACGGTCTGAGGAGACCTTCACTATGAATCGCATCGGAGAACACCTGGTGTGGCTGGCCGTCGCCGTGCTCGGCGCGTTCGCCTTCGGCACCGTCGCGCTGGCGCGCGGCGAAGCCGTCAGCGCGCTGTGGATCGTGGTTGCCGCGCTCTGCATCTACCTGATCGCCTATCGCTACTACAGCCGCTTTATCGCCGACAAGGTGATGCAGCTTGACCCGAAACGCATGACGCCGGCCTGGCGCCACAACGACGGCCTGGACTACGTGCCGACCAACAAGGCGGTGCTGTTCGGCCACCATTTTGCCGCGATCGCCGGCGCCGGCCCGCTGGTGGGCCCCGTGCTGGCCGCGCAGATGGGTTACATGCCGGGCATGCTGTGGCTGCTGGCCGGCGTGGTGTTCGCCGGCGCGGTGCAGGACTTCATGGTGCTGTTCATCTCCACGCGCCGCGACGGCCGCTCGCTGGGCGACCTCGTCAAGTCCGAAATGGGCACGGTGCCGGGCCTGATCGCGCTGTTCGGCTGCTTCATGATCATGATCATCATCCTGGCGGTGCTGGCGCTGATCGTGGTGAAGGCGCTGGCCGACTCGCCGTGGGGCACCTTTACCGTGGCGGTGACCATTCCCATCGCCATTTTCATGGGCATCTATACGCGCTACATCCGCCCGGGCCGCATCGGCGAAGTGTCGGTGATCGGCTTCGTGCTGCTGATGATGGCGATCATGGGCGGCCAGTACGTGCATGAAAGCGCGACGCTGGCGCCGCTGTTCACCTACGACGGCAAGGCGCTGACCTGGATGCTGATCATCTACGGCTTCATCGCCGCCGTGCTGCCGGTGTGGCTGCTGCTGGCCCCGCGCGACTACCTGTCGACCTTCCTGAAGATCGGCACCATCATCGCGCTGGCGGTGGGCATCGTGATCGTGGCGCCGGAACTGAAGATGCCGGCCTTCACGCAGTTCGCCGAAGGCGGCGGCCCGGTGTGGTCGGGCAACCTGTTCCCGTTCCTGTTCATCACCATCGCCTGCGGCGCGGTGTCGGGCTTCCATGCGCTGATCTCGTCGGGCACGACGCCCAAGCTGCTGGAGAACGAGACCCATGCGCGCTTTATCGGCTACGGCGCGATGCTGGCCGAGTCCTTCGTCGCCATCATGGCGCTGGTGGCCGCCGCGGTGATCGAGCCGGGCGTGTACTTCGCCATGAACAGCCCGGCTGCCGTGATCGGCACCACGCCGGAAGCGGTGGCGCAGGCGGTCTCGACGTGGGGCTTCGTGATCACCCCTGACGTGCTGGTGCAGACCGCCAAGGACGTCGGCGAGAACACCATCATCTCGCGCGCCGGCGGCGCGCCGACGCTGGCCGTGGGCATCGCGCACATCCTGCACCAGGTGGTTGGCGGCCAGGCCATGATGGCGTTCTGGTACCACTTCGCCATCCTGTTCGAGGCACTGTTCATCCTGACCGCCGTCGACGCGGGCACCCGTGCCGGCCGCTTCATGCTGCAGGACCTGCTGGGCAGCTTCATCCCGTCGATGCGCAAGACCGACTCGCTGCCGGCCAACCTGATCGCCACCGGGTTGTGCGTGGCGGCCTGGGGCTACTTCCTGTACCAGGGCGTGGTCGATCCGCTCGGCGGCATCAACACGCTGTGGCCGTTGTTCGGCATCTCCAACCAGATGCTGGCCGCGGTGGCGCTGGTACTGGGCACCTGCGTGCTGGTCAAGATGAAGCGCGGCCAGTACGCCTGGGTCACCCTGCTGCCGACCATCTGGCTGCTGATCTGCACGCTGACCGCCGGCTGGCAGAAGCTGTTCCACGCCGACCCGAAGGTCAGCTTCCTGACCCATGCCGCCAAGTTCAGCGCCGCCATTGCCGAAGGCAAGGTGCTGGCCCCGGCCAAGTCGATGGAGCAGATGCACCGTATCGTCTTTAACGATTACCTGGACGCCGGCCTGTGCGCCCTGTTCATGGTGGTGGTGCTGTCGATCGTGTTCTACGGCTTCAAGACCGCACTGCAGGCCCGCGCCGCGACCCGACCGACCGACAAGGAAACGCCGTTCGAGCCGCTGCCGGGCGCGGCGTCGGCCCAGTCCTGATCCCCTTACCTGACAAGGAGCCCGCCATGCTGGAACAACTGGGTACGATGGGGCGTTACCTCGGGCAGTCGCTGCGGCTGATGGTCGGATTGCCCGACTACCAGAACTATGTGGCCCATATGGAAACGGTCCACCCGGACCGCGCGCCGATGAGCTACGAAGAGTTCTTCCGCGAGCGTCAGGAAGCGCGGTACGGTGGCGGGCAAGGCAAATGCTGTTAGGGACGCAGTAAGGGACACCCGGACACCCGTCCCGGGTGTGCAGACAAAGCAGACAGGCGATCACATGATCGCCTGTCTTTTTGTTAGGTGTTGTATTTTCACTGCGCTTTTATTGCCCGGTTACGCCGTTTCTGCAGGGGCTTACAGGCCTTTACAGGTCGTTACAGCAAGGGTGGGGCTCCTTCTCTACACTTGCGACACATCATGGCAATTCAAAGGACAAGACATATGACTCGCCATTCCGTTCGCAATCTGACCATTGCCCTCGCCCTGGCGGCCAGTGCGCTGCCGGCCTTCGCGGGCGACATGAACAACGCCCTGGGCGGCGCGCTCGGCGGCGTCGCCGGTGCCGCAGTGGGCGGCGCGCTCGGCGGCAGCACCGGCGCAGTGATCGGTGGTGCGGTGGGTGGCGGCGCAGGTGGCGCCGTGACGTCCAACCGCCGCGAGCGCACGGGCGCCATCATCGGCGGCGCGCTGGGCGGTGGCGCAGGTACCGCGGCGGGCAACGCCATGGGCGGCCGTACCGGCGGCCTGATCGGCGCGGGCCTGGGCGGTGGTGCCGGCGCAGCGCTGGGCGGCAATATCTCGCGCAGCAACTCGTATGCCGATGACCATCGTCATTACAAGAGCCACTACAAGCGCAAGAAGCACAGGCATCACCATCATTACGACGACTGATCATCCGTGGTGAAGCAAAAGCGGGCCGCAAGGCCCGTTTTTTTTTGCGCCGGCTGGCATAATCGATTTCGGTACGGCACTCGACCTGCCGCTCGCCGAAACAAAGAAGCCCGCAGCCGGACGTGCCGGTTGCGGGCTTCTTCTCCAATAAAGTGGGAGAGGGCGTTTGACGCTCTCCCCAAGCTGGCTGGAGACCAGGCAAAACAGAAGGGGCCGCTCTGGGAGGAGCGGCCCCGGATCGCGCTTGCAGAAGCCTTGTTGCGGTAGCGGCCCCGGAGGGACGGGTCGCTTACAGCGGCGCGCGATCGGTACCGGTTTCGTACCGGGCGCCGTCGGTGAAGGCGTCGAACTTGCCGTTCCTGGCGCCGTTCGTGTAGACGTCGAACTTGGCCACCTTGGCGCCATCGGTGAACACGTCGAACTTGCCGTTCTTGGCAAAGGCCGGCGCGGCGAACAGGGCGGCGGCGATAGTGGCGACAGCGATCAGGGCGGAGCGGTTTTTCATGATTCAGGCTTTCTGTATAGCTTGGATGCCTCCGCCAGCACTTCGGCGAAAGAGGATTGCTGCAATGCGGCATCCGATGGCTAGATATTAGGCATTTCCCTCATATCAATAAATATCAGGATCCACAATGATTAGTTCTGATTCCAACAATAAAGCAGCCTGAACGCGTAAGGATTCAGCGCAGAAACGGGAGACTATGTCATGGACCGCCTGCAATCGATGCGTGTGTTTTCCAAGGTGGTGGAACTGGGAAGCTTCGCGCGTGCAGCGCAACAGCTGGAAATGTCCAACGCCGTGGTCACCCGCTATGTTGCCGACCTGGAAAGCCACCTGGGCACCCGGCTGCTGAACCGCACTACCCGCAGCCTGTCGCTGACCGACGCCGGCGAAACCTACCTGCAGCGCTGCCAGCAGATCCTCGAAGACGTGGAAGAGGCCGAAAGCGTGGTCGCCGCGCGCAGCCAGTCGCTGTCGGGCACGCTGCGGCTGGTGACGCCGGTGATGTTCGGCCTGCACCTGCTGCCGGCCCTGCTGGCGCGCTTCCAGCAGCAGTATCCCGAAGTGGTGTTCGACGTGCTGCTGTCGGACCGCAATGTCGATATCGTCGAAGAAGGGCGCGACGTGGCCGTGATGCTGTCAGACCTGGGCCTGGGTTCGCATCTGGTGGCGCGCCCGCTGATATCGGCCGAGGTGATCCTGTGCGCGTCGCCCGGTTATGTGGCCGCGCATGCACCGCTGCGCCATGCGCACGAGCTCAGCCACCACCGCTGCATCGCCATGCGGCTGCCCAATGCCGAGCACGAGTGGACGCTGCTGGGCCCGGAGGGCGAGGTGACAGTGCCGATCCGCCCGGGCCTGCTGTGCAGCAACGCCGAACTGGCGCACCAGGCGGCGCTGGCCAATATGGGCGTCGCCATGCTGTCTTCCTACCTCGCGCGGCCAAGTATCGAATCCGGCAAGCTGGTCCACGTGCTGCCGCAATACCAGTTGCCGCGGCGCGACGTCAGCGTGGTCTACCCGAGCCGGAAATTCCTGCCCACCAAGGTGCGCGCCTTTATCGATTTCCTGCTCGAGGAAGGGCAGGTCAAGGGCAAGGCGGAGGGCGTCGGGGCGCGGCATGCCGCGCATAGCGTAAGCCAGTAGCGACCGCCCAGGGGCTCGCAGGACCGAGCACCAGTCAGAAGGGGGCCCATTGCAGGCCCCCTTTGTCGTTGCGGGCGGTGCCGGCCAGCTTTTCGACCGACTTACTCGCCGGCCTCGACCGCGGTCTTCCGCGCGGCGCTCTTGGCAGGCGCCTTCTTGGCCGCGGTCTTGGTGGCGGTGGTCTTGGCAGCAGCAGCCTTCTTTGCAGTCGTCTTGGTGGCCGCGGTCTTGGCCGCCGGGGCTTTGGCCGCCGTCTTCTTGGCCGGAGCCGGCGCCGCTTCCACATCGTCGGCCTTGGCCACGTCGCGCGAAGCCGTCTTGGCCGCGGTCTTGGCGCCAGCCTTGGGCTCGCGCGCCTCGAACTCGAAGCCGATCTTGCCGTCCGCCTGCCTCACCAGGAAAGCCTTGAAGTTGCGGCCCGTGCGCGACGACTTGAAGCCGGTCAGCAGGTCGGTGCGGCCCTCGTTCAGCAGCTTGCCGACCTGCTCGCGGCTGATCTCCTGCTGCAGGATGATCTTGCCGGTGGTGAAGTCGCAGCTCCTGGGGCTGGCCACGCTGTTCTCGCAGACGTACTTCATGCCGTGCTCGAACACCGCGCCGCCGCACTTGGGGCAGTTGCCGACCGGCTCCTGGCCGCTGAAGTCGACCGGCTCGCCGTCGCCCTCGTCGTCGTTCTGGCCGAAGTCGAATTCCATCTTGAAATGGCCTTCGTCGTCCTTGCCCAGCTTGAGGATGGCGGCGAACGGGCGGCCCATCTTGCTGCGGAAGCCCTGCAGCGGACCGATTTCCTTCTTCAGCAGCAGCTCCTCGACCTCTTCGATCTCGAACTGGCGCCCGCCCGGGATCTTGCTGATCGAGAACTCGCACGCGGTACAGGCAAAGCGGCGGTAGTTTTCCTTGACCTGCCCGCCGCACTGTGGGCAGGGCGTGTCCAGCGTGGCGTAGTCGCCCGGGATGGTGTCGCTGTCGTATTCCTTGGCGCGCTTGACGATCTGCTGCGTCATCTGCGCGATCTCGAGCATGAACTCGTCGCGTTTCAGGCGCCCGCGCTCGATCTGCGAGAGCTTGTGCTCCCACTCGCCGGTCAGTTCGGCCTGCGTCAGTTCCTGCACGCCCAGGCCGCGCAACAGCGTCATCAGCTGGAACGCCTTGGCGGTCGGGATCAGTTCGCGGCCTTCACGCACCAGGTATTTCTCGGTCAGCAGGCCTTCGATGATGGCCGCGCGCGTGGCCGGGGTACCCAGGCCCTTGCCGGCCATGGCTTCGCGCAGCGCGTCGTCGTCCACCAGCTTGCCAGCGCCTTCCATGGCGGACAGCAGCGTGGCTTCGTTGTAGCGCGCGGGCGGCTTGGTGGTCAGGCCGACGCTCTCGACCTTGTCGGTCTTGACCTTCTCGTCCTTGGCCACCGGCACCAGGTTGGCGGCGTCCTTGTCGCCTTGCGCCTCGCGGCCATAGATCACCAGCCAGCCCGGGTTGACCAGCACCTTGCCCTCGGTCTTGAAGTGGTGGCCGGCAACTTCCGTGATGCGGGTTGTGACCTGGAACTCGGCTGCCGGGAAGAACACCGCCAGGAAGCGGC
Organism: Cupriavidus phytohabitans; assembly: GCF_000426345.1. GTDB lineage: Bacteria > Pseudomonadota > Gammaproteobacteria > Burkholderiales > Burkholderiaceae > Cupriavidus. Next base: position 89,357 of record NZ_AUFE01000011.1, read on the forward strand.
GCACCACCAGGTCATACAGCTTCTGCTCCGGCTCCGACAGGTTCTTGGGCGCCTGCAGCGTCGGGATGATAGCGAAGTGGTCGCTGATCTTGCTGTTGTCGAAGATCTTCTTGTTCGGCTTGACCCAGCCCTGCGACAGGATCTTCTTCGCGTGCGGCAGGTAGTTGGGCGAGCTGTCGGAGAGCATGGTCATGGTCTGCTTGACCGTTTCCATGTAGTCCTCAGGCAGCGCGCGCGCATCGGTACGCGGGTAGGTCAGGACCTTGTGCTTCTCATACAGCGCCTGCGCCAGGCCCAGCGTGTTCTTGGCCGAAAAGCCGAAGCGCGAGTTGGCCTCGCGCTGCAGCGTGGTCAGGTCGAACAGTGCCGGCGATTGCTGCGTCGACGGCTTGGATTCCTCGGTGACAGTGCCCGGCTTGTCGCGGCAGGCGGCAACAATGCTCTTGGCCTCGGCCTCGCTCCACAGGCGCGACTCGCGCGCCTCGGGATCGAATTCGCTCTTCTTGAACTTGGGATCGAACCAGCGGCCTTCGTACAGGCCCGCGGCAGCGATGAACTCGGCGCGCACTTCCCAGTAGTCGCGCGGGACGAAGTGCTTGATCTTCTCTTCGCGCTCGACCACGATCGACAGCGTCGGCGTCTGCACGCGGCCCACGGTGGTCAGGAAAAAGCCGCCGCCCTTGCTGTTGAAGGCGGTCATGGCGCGCGTGCCGTTGATGCCGACCAGCCAGTCGGCCTCGGAGCGGCAGCGCGCGGCGTCGGCCAGCGGCAGCATGTCCTCGTCCTCGCGCAGGCTGGCAAAGCCGTCGCGGATTGCCTGCGGCGTCATCGACTGCAGCCACAGGCGGCGGATCGGCTGCTTGGCCTTGGCCTGCTGCGCGATCAGGCGGAAGATCAGTTCCCCCTCGCGCCCCGCGTCGCAGGCGTTGATCAGCCCGGTCACGTCCTTGCGCTTGATCAGGCGGTTCAGCACCTTCAGGCGCGACTCGGTCTTGGCGATCGGCCGCAGGTCAAAATGCGGCGGGATCACCGGCAGGTTGGCAAAACTCCATTTGCCGCGCTTGACCTCGTATTCGTCCGGGGCGGCAATCTCGACCAGGTGGCCGACTGCCGAAGACAGCACGTAGTCGTCGCTCTCGAAATACTCGTCGTGCTTGGTAAACCCCCCGAGGGCACGGGCGATATCCGCCGCGACCGACGGCTTTTCCGCGATGATGAGGGCTTTTGACATGGGAAAGGGTCCTTGCGAGCCGCTTCCGGCAACCCGCTATTGCACTGCAAACGTAGTAATCAGAACGCCGGGAGGCTTTGAGGCGCCAATAATAAGCGCGGTTTCAACGGCGGTGCAAGCAAGCCCCGTCGTCATCGCCAGCGCCGCCTAGGCGGCGTCTCGACCCCCGGCAAGTAACCAGTCCAGCACCTGCGGCACATCTTCGGCGCTTGCCGGCATCGCGCCACCGCGCGTCAGCATGCGTTCCAGCACCTCGACATGTGGCAGCAGCGTGCCATAAAACTGCGGCGCGCCGCCCGACGCCGGCTGTACCAGCAGCGTCGGGAAGTTCTCGATGTCGATATCGCCGAGCGCGTCGGCATGGGTCTCGATATCGATCCAGACGAAACAGTCCTGCGGATGGCGTCCCGCCAGCGCCGTCAGCGCCTTCAGGTAGTCCCGGCAGGTGCCACACCACTGCGCGCACAGGCATGCCACCAGGCGGCCCTGTGGCCGCGCGGCCAGGCACTCGGCAATGGCTGCGGCGTCACGCTCGGGAAAATAAACGGTCATGGCATCGGAATCATGAGGCGCCCGCGGCATGCGGACGCCGGCGATTGTATCGGTATCGGGGGCCATGCCCCCTTGCTGCGGCAACACGCCTGGTTCAGTCCAGGCGCCGGAACAGGTTTCCCGGTAGACGTTCGGCCACGCCGGCCAGTTCCAGCTCGAGCAGGCGCGCCGCGACTGTCTCCGGAGGCTGGCCGCTGCGCTCGCACAGCGCGTCCAGCGTAACCGGATCGTAGCCGAGTGCCGGCAACAGGGTATCAGCCGGTTCTGAAAGCCGGACCTTGCCGGCGACATCGTGGTCCGGGGCCGCGGCGGCCTGGGACGGGGCGGGAACGCCAAGTTCGTCGAGCACGTCCTCTACCGATTCCACCAGCTTCGCCCCCTGGCCGATCAGCAGGTGGCAGCCCCGCGACAGCGGTGCATGGATCGAGCCCGGGATCGCGAACACCTCGCGTCCGAGCTCCGCCGCCAGCCGCGCCGTGATCAGCGAACCCGAGCGCGCTGCCGCCTCGACCACCAGCACGCCGCGCGCAAGCGCTGCGATGATGCGGTTGCGGCGCGGGAAATTGGCCGCCAGCCCGCGCATGCCGAGGGGAAACTCGGTGACGATGGCGCCACGCTGCGCCACTTCACGTGCCAATGACAGGTTCTCCGCGGGATAGACGCGGTCTGCCCCGGTGCCGGTCACCGCCACGGTGCCGCCGCGGCCGCGCAGGCCGCCCGCGTGGGCCGCCGCGTCGATACCCAGCGCCAGGCCCGACACCACCGTCAGTCCCGACTCGGACAAGGCACGACCAAACGTGAGCGCGTCGCGCGTGCCCTGGGCCGTGGCCGAGCGCGCGCCGACGATGGCCACTGCGGGGCGGGCCAGCATGGCGGGGTCACCCTGGATATATAGCAGCGGTGGCGGATCGGCCAGGTCGAACAGGCGCCGGGGATAAGCGTCATCAGCGAGCGTGACGAGATGGTTGCCTGGCGTGTCGAGCCATCGCAGCGTTCTTTCGGCCAACGCCGACACCGCGGCGCCGGGGGCAGCCAGCACGGCGCGCGCCAGCCTGGCCGGCACCACCGACGACAGCGCCGCCACGCTCTGCGCGAGCACCTGCTGTGGCAGCCCGAACGCCGCCAACAGGCGCCGCGCGGCCACCGGGCCGACGCCGGGTGCGTTGGCCAGCCGCAGCCAGGCGAGCACGTCTACGGGCTCTCGCGTGGTGTCCTGCCGGATCACGCCGGCCAGGGGCAATGCCTTCACGCCATCCCCAAGGCCGGTTCAGCGCGGTGAGGTGGCGCGGTCGCCGACCGCGATCACGTTGGAGGCATCCGTCACTAGCGCGTACGACACGCCGGGGAACACGCGGAAGACAAAGGCGAGCCCGTAGCGCTCGTCCGGCAGGCGGATGCTGCGGTTGTGATCGGTCCGGTCGTGCACGGTCTCTCCGGCGCGCGACAGCGCCAGTACTTGCCCGGGCTCGAGCCCGGCCTTGCTGCCGACGTTGAGCACAATCACCTGCTTGGCGCCGCCGAATTCGACGCCGCCATAGACCTTGGCAACGCGGCCGTCGACCTCGGCATCGGGCGCGCGCGGCACGTAGCGCACCGCTTCGCGCGCCGGCTGCGGCATCAGCAGCGTGCCCACGCCCATCTCTTGCTGGGCCTGCGTGACCTGCAGCGTGGAAACCGCGTCGGGACCCTGCGCGCCGCGCGCCAGGCGGGCGTTGCCTTCGTATTCGGCCTCATAGCCCAGCACGGCGTTGGTGACCGGATCGTGCACCGGCGTGACGGGCCGATAGGCCTGCCAGTCGCTGCCGGCCGGCGCATCGGCGGCAATGCCGCGCGCGTAGGCGCTGTCGTCGCGGCCCAGGTAAACCCGCGATTCGGGCACGGCGACGATCCGTGCCGACGTTGCGAGCGTGCCTTCATCGACCACCAGCGGGCGGATCAGGAACGGCTCGATATCGCTGGCGGAAATGCTGAGGATGGCGGCGCCGTCCGCGTCGCCACCGCGCATGCGAGGCGACAGCTGCACGGTGCCGTTGCCGGCGGGGGTGGTGGACAGCCAGGCGCGGCCGTCGCGCTGGATCAGGTACAGGATCTGGCCGGGGTAAATCAGGTGCGGGTTGCGGATCTGCTGCTGGTTCATGCCCCACAGCTCTGGCCAGCGCCATGGCTGACGCAGGTATCGGCCCGAAATGCCCCATAGCGTATCGCCGTTGCGCACGGTGTACTGCGAGGGCGCATTGGGGGCGAGATCGGCAATCGGGATACCCTGGCGAGCAGTGCGCTGGGCCTCGGCCTGCTGCGCCGCCGTGACCGTCAGGTCAGCGGCCCGGACGGACAGGCTTGCCGCGGCAGTGATGCCGGCGGCACTCAGCAATGCAAGGGTGAACGCGTGCAGCCTGCGGCCCGACGCCGCCTGGTGTTCTTTGGTAAGATCGCGCATTTTCCTGAACCGGCCGGTGGTTCGGCCGGATTGACCCTGGAGAGCGTGCCTGCTTCGGCGCGCCTTGATTTTTTGTACTGGCGCCCCGATTCTGCATGTAAAGTCCCGACGCCGCAACGCGGCCGGGCCGCTCGCTCGAGCGGGCGTTGCGCCCTAGCATCATGGCAAAACTCGACATCCTGACCTACCCCGATCCCCGCCTGCACACCGTCGCGAAACCCGTCGCGGCCGTGGACGACCGCATCCGCCAGCTGGTGAAGGACATGGCCGAGACCATGTACGAAGCACCGGGCATTGGCCTGGCCGCGACGCAGGTGAACGTCCATGAGCAGGTGGTGGTGATCGACATTTCCGAAACGCGCGACCAGCTCCAGGTCTTTATCAATCCGGAAATCGTCTGGGCCAGCGACAAGCGCAAGGTATGGGAAGAGGGCTGCCTGTCGGTGCCCGAGATCTATGACCGCGTCGAGCGCCCCGACCGCGTGCGCGTGCGCGCGCTCAACGAGAAGGGCGAGACCTTCGAGCTGGACGCCGACGACTTGCTGGCCGTATGTATCCAGCACGAGATCGACCACCTGCGCGGCAAGGTCTTCGTCGAGTACCTGTCGCCGCTCAAGCTGAACCGCATCAAGAGCAAGCTGCAGAAGCGCGAACGCACGCGCATGTAAGCCGGCGCGGCGTCCGCGCGAAGATGTAACAGCACGGCGGAATCCGCCGCCCGCGCTCGACACGCGCGCGGGGTCTGTTATCTTTATGACTTCCGAAGAACAATCGTACCGGCCGCGATAGCGGCCGGTTGCGCTTTCAGCCCGCGCTTTCAGCCAGTATTCACCTCGGAACCTGCCATGTCCCAAGCCAAGCCCCTGCGTGTCGCCTTTGCCGGCACGCCCGAGTTCGCGCGCGTCGCGCTTGAAGCCATCCACGCCGCCGGCTTTCCCGTGGTGGCCGTGCTGACGCAGCCGGACCGGCCCGCGGGCCGCGGCATGCAGCTGCAGGCGAGTCCGGTCAAGCAGTACGCCGTGGCCAACGGGCTCGGCCCGGTGCTGCAGCCGCGTTCGCTGCGCCGGCAAGGCAAGTATCCGGAAGAGGCCGCGGCGGCCGTGGACACGCTGGCAGAACTCGCCCCCGACGTAATGGTGGTGGCCGCCTACGGCCTGATCCTGCCGGCCGAGGTGCTGGAGCTGCCGCGCCTGGGCTGCCTCAATATTCACGGCTCGCTGCTGCCGCGCTGGCGCGGCGCGGCGCCGATCCACCGCGCCATCGAGGCCGGCGATGCCGAGACCGGCATCACGCTGATGCAGATGGACGAAGGCCTGGACACCGGCGATATGCTCACGCGCGAGGCCGTGCCGATCGGTGCCGACGACACCACCGGCACGCTGCACGACAAGCTGGCCGCGCTGGGCGCGCGCATGACCGTCGCCGCGCTGCAGGAACTGGCCGCGGGCCGCGCGCTGCCGGCGACGAAGCAGCCCGAGGCCGGCGTCACCTACGCCGAGAAGATCGCCAAGGACGAGGCACCGCTGGACCTGCGCCGTCCGGCCACGGCGCTGGCCAGCCAGGTGCGCGCCTTCAACCCGTTCCCCGGCGCCACCGTGCAGGTCGGCGATACCGTCATCAAGTGCTGGCAGGCGCTCCCGCTGGCCGCGGCCAGCAACCTGCCGCATCCGCCTGGCACGGTGCTGGCGGCCGATGCCGGCGGCATCATCATCGCCTGCGGCGACGGCAGCGCCCTGCAGGTTACCGAACTGCAGAAGCCAGGCGGGCGGCGCCAGCCGGCGCAGCAGTTCTTGCAGGCCATGCCGCTGCCGCCGGGCACGCGCTGCGCGGTCCCCGGTAATGGGGCAGCGCAGGCATAATCGTTCAAACCAGCTCAAACCAGCACGGCAAACACTTCGTGTGCGTCATGCGCCATGGTGCGGCGACTGGGTAGCATCCTCCGCAAGCAGTTGAATTTTCTGGTGTTGGCCCCTATCTAACGGTCATCGCGACGGCATGTTTTGCAAAGTCTTGCAGCGGCCGGCGCGGTCCACTACATGGAGATCACCGCAATGTTCAACTGGGTCAAGACCTTCATGCTGATGGCGGCCATCACGGCGCTGTTCATCGTCATCGGCGGCATGATCGGCGGACGCAGCGGCATGATGATGGCGCTGCTGCTCGCGCTCGGCATGAACTTCTTTTCCTACTGGTTCTCGGACAAGATGGTCCTGCGCATGTACAACGCGCAGGAAGTCGACGCCAGTACCGCGCCGCAGTTCTATGGCATGGTGCAGGAGCTGGCGCAGCGCGCCAACCTGCCGATGCCGCGCGTCTACCTGATCAATGAAGACGCGCCGAACGCCTTCGCTACCGGCCGCAACCCGGATCACGCCGCGGTGGCGGCGACCACCGGCATCCTGCGCGTGCTGTCCGAGCGCGAGCTGCGCGGCGTGATGGCGCATGAGCTGGCGCACGTGCGCCATCGCGACATCCTGACCTCGACCATCGCCGCGACCATGGCCGGTGCCATTTCCGCGCTGGCCAACATGGCGATGTTCTTCGGCGGCCGCGACGAGAACGGCAACCGCAGCAATCCCATCGCCAGCATCGCGGTGGCGATCCTGGCGCCGCTGGCGGCCTCGCTGATCCAGATGGCGATCTCGCGCGCGCGCGAGTTTGAAGCCGACCGCGGCGGCGCCGAGATCAGCGGCGACCCGCAGGCGCTGGCCAGCGCACTGGACAAGATCCACCGCTATGCGCAGGGCATCCCGTTCCAGGCGGCCGAGGAACACCCGGCCACCGCGCAGATGATGATCATGAACCCGCTCTCTGGCGGCGGCATCGCCAACCTGTTCTCGACCCACCCGGCGACCGAGGAACGCATCTCGCGCCTGATGCAGATGGCGCAGACGGGGACCTATCCCGCCTGACCGGGCGAAAGTTGGCGGCGCGTCCGGGGAGCCGCTGCGGCGGCAATTCCGGAGCGCTGCCCCCACACAAGGTAAACTGCCCGCTGGTTTAAGCATGGACCAGCGGGCATTTTTCTTGCCCTCGCCCGGCTGCCCACCGATTCACGACTTATTTGCCGCCTCATCCGCTGCCTGACCGATATGCGCCTGCCTCCCGATTCGCTTGCCTTCCAGATGCTTGGCGCCGCCGCCGCGGTACGCGCCGTCAGCGAAGGCACAGCCTTGCCACAGGCGATCGAGGACGCCGCCGCGCTGCTGCGCCTGGACCGCGTGCGCGATGCCGCCACGCGTGGCGCGCTGCAGGACATCGCTTACCGCACCATGCGCCAGTTCGGCACCGCGCGCGCGCTGGTGACCAGGCTGGTCACGCGCCCGCCCGGCGCGCAGGTGGACTCGCTGCTGGCGGTGGCGCTGGCGCTGCTGGTCGAGCAGGCGCCGGGCCAGCGGCAGGACAAGGACAGCCAGGACGCGGCATCGGGCGCGCCCGGCCGCACCGGCTACAGCACCTTCACCGTGGTCGACCAGGCGGTCAGCGCAGCCGCCTCGGAACCCAAGACCGCGCATGCGCGCGGCCTCGTCAACGCGGTGCTGCGCCGTTTCCTGCGCGAGCGCAAGGCGCTGCTGGCCGAGGTCAGCCGCGACGAACAGGCGCGCTGGAACCTGCCGCCGTGGTGGCTGCGCATGCTGCGCGAGGCGTACCCGGAGCAGTGGACCGATCTCGCCGCGAGCGTCAACGTGCGCCCGCCGATGACGCTGCGCGTCAATACCGCGCGTGTCAGCGTGAAGCAATACCAGACCGACCTGGCCAATGCCGGCCTGGCCGGCACCGTGGTCGGCCCGCAGGCCGTGCGCCTGGTGCGCGCGGTGCCGGTGACGCAATTGCCGGGCTTCACCGAAGGCTTGGTGTCGGTGCAGGACGCCGGCGCGCAACTGGCCGCGCCGCTGCTCGAGGTGGCCGACGGCATGCGCGTGCTCGATGCCTGCGCCGCGCCCGGCGGCAAGACCGGCCACCTGCTGGAGCTTGCCGACATCGACGTGACCGCGGTGGAAAGCGATCCGCAGCGCGCCACGCGCATCAATGAGAACCTCGCGCGCCTCGGCAAGCAGGCCCGCATCGTGGTGGGCGATGCCAGCCGGCCCGCCGACTGGTGGGACGGCCAGCCCTTCGACCGCATCCTGGCCGACGTGCCGTGCTCGGCCTCGGGCATCGTGCGGCGCCATCCCGATATCCGCTGGCTGCGCCGTGAAACCGATATCGCCAAGCTGGTCACCGAGCAGCGCCGCATCGTGTCGCAGCTGTGGCCGCTGCTCAAGCCGGGCGGCATCCTGGTCTACGTCACGTGTTCTATTTTCCCAACGGAAGGCGAGGAGCAGGCGCGCTGGTTTGGTGCACAACTGGCAGATGCGATACGATTGCAGGCGCCGGGGCAACTGCTGCCCGGCACCCGTACGACAACGCCTCCGGCCGGCGAACAAGGTGAAAAGGACCCCGGCCACGCCAGCCTGCCATCGGATCACGATGGCTTCTTCTACGCCCGCTTCCAGAAACGCGCCTGATCTGATCCGATGCTGAGCACGCCGCGCCCGTCAGACTGCCGCGTTACCGTGGATTTCGCCACGGGAATGACGCAACTGCGGACGCACCTTCTGGCGCGCATGCGCGTGGTGCTGATGCTCGCGCTGCTGCTGTGGCTGCCGCCTGCCGCCAATGCACAGGTGATCGAGGCCACCGAGGCCCGCATCGAATACCAGGATGGCGGCTTCGAACTGGCCGCGAGCTTCGAGTTCGACCTGCCGCCTGCGCTGGAAGACGCCCTGCACAAGGGCATCTCGCTCTATTTCGCGGTCGACTTCGAGCTGACGCGGCCGCGCTGGTACTGGTTCGATGACAAGCCCGTCAACACCAGCCGCAGCGTGCGTTTGTCCTACCAGCCGCTGACCCGGCAATACCGTATTTCCACCGGCGGCTTGCAGCTGCCGTTCTCGCGGCTGAAGAGCGCGCTGCAGTTTATCCAGCGGGTACGCGGCTGGCGCGTGTTCGAGCGCAACGCGATCAAGCCCGGCGAGAGCTATCACGCGCAAGTGCGCATGCGACTGGACCTGTCGCAACTGCCCAAGCCGTTCCAGATCAATGCGGTCAATACACGCGACTGGAACCTGGCTTCGGACTGGCGGCGCTTTGTCTACACCGTGCCGACTGACTTGAACGCGGTGCCAACGCCGGTGCCGGTGCCCGCGGTTCCGGCGCCGCCGCCGCCGGCCTCGCCGCCGCTGCCCGCTCCACCTGCGGTGCCGGCAGTGCCTGCGTCCGCGCCGGGCGCACCTGCCGCCGCAATGGACCCGCGCAACACCGTGTTCGTGCAGGCGGCGTCGACCGCGCTGTCGCCCGCACTGCTGGCGCAGCCGGCGCTGTCCGCCTCAAGCCAGCCATGAACACTTCGCTGTGGGACAGCCGCTTCCGGCGCGTGCTGTATCGCGTCGTGGCGGGCATCATCGTTTTCCTGGCACTGGTGCTGGTCGGCCTGCTCGCCGGGGCGTCGGCCAATACCGAATTCTTCGATCGCTATTTCACGCTGCTGTTCAAGGTGAACCTGGTGATCGGCGCGCTGCTGGTGCTGATCATCGGCGCACTCGCGGTGACGCTGTGGCTGCGCTACCGCCGCGGCAAGTTCGGCACGCGGCTGATGACCAAGCTTGCGGTGTTCTTCGGCGTGGTGGGCGTGCTGCCGGGCGTGCTGATCTACCTGGTGTCGCTGCAGTTCGTCTCGCGCAGCATCGAGTCGTGGTTCGACGTGCGCGTGGAGACGGCGCTCGAAGCCGGCCTCAACCTGGGCCGCTCCACCATCGACAGCGCGCTGGCCGACCTGCAGGGCAAGGCGCGGCTGATGGCGGAGCAGCTGGCCGGTTCGTCGGGCGTGTCCACCTCGCTGCAGCTGAGCCGGCTGCGCGAGCAGTACGGCGTGCAGGAGGCGGCGATCTTCACCGGCAGCGGCCGCGTGCTGGCAACCGCATCGAGCAACTACGCTGCGCTGGTGCCAGACCTGCCCTCGGGCGTGCTAGCCGAGCAGGCGCGGCTGGCGAGCGGCTACGCCGCGGTCGAAGGCGGCACCGATCCGACGCCGGACGGCCAGAGCGCCGAGCGCGTCGACAGCAGCCATCTGTACCGGCTGCGCGTGATCATCCCGCTGGGCCCGGCGCCGACCACCGCGCAGGAACAGATGGCCGCGAGCGTGCCGCGCGCGGCACCGCGCCCGCGCTGGGCCGGGTCAGGCCTGTCGGTGGAACGCCGTCCCGAGGAATCGCCGTCGAGCGGCTTCGGCCTGGTCGGCGAAACCGTGCGCGAGGAGCGCTACCTGCAGGTGCTGCACCCGGTGCCGGCCGTGCTCGCGCGCAATGCCGATGAAGTCCAGCGCGCCTACCAGGAGTACCAGGAGAAGGCGCTGGGCCGCACCGGCCTGCGCAAGATGTATATCGGCACGCTGACGCTGACGCTGTTCCTCGCGGTCTTTATCGCGGTGATGCTGGCCCTGCTGCTCGGCGGCCAGCTGGCGCGGCCGCTGCTGATGCTGCTGCAGGGGACCAAGGAAGTGGCCGAGGGCGACCTGTCGCCCAAGCGCGAACTGAAGAGCCGCGATGAGCTTGGCATGCTGACGCAGCAGTTCAACCAGATGACGCGGCAGCTGGCCGAGGCGCGCCTGGCCGTGGAAGAAAACCGCGCGGCGCTGGAGCAGTCAAAGGCCTACCTCGAAAGCGTGCTGCAGAACCTGACTGCGGGCGTGCTGGTATTCGACAGGCGCTTCGTGCTGATCACCGCCAACCCCGGCGCCGAGCGCATCTTCCGCCAGCCGTTCGGCGCCGTGCTGGGACTGCCGGTAGAACAGATCCCGGGGATGGGACCGTTCGGCGAGATCGTGCGCCAGGCGTTCTCGGACCAGAACACCAGCGAGGTGCTGGGCGGCGCCGAGCATTGGCAGAAGCAGATCGAGCTGCCGCAGGGCCACGGCGGCATGGACGAACAGCCGCTGACGCTGCTGGTGCGCGGTGCGCGGCTGCCCGGCGGCGAGCGTGACGAACCCGGCTACGTCATCGTCTTCGACGATATTTCCGATGTGATTTCCGCTCAACGCTCGGTAGCCTGGGGCGAAGTGGCCCGGCGCCTCGCTCACGAGATCAAGAACCCGCTGACGCCGATCCAGCTGTCGGCCGAGCGGCTGCAGATGAAGCTCTCGCCCAAGCTCGAAGGCACCGATGTCGACGTGCTCAAGCGCGGCGCTGCCACCATCGTCAGCCAGGTGGCGGCGATGAAGCGCATGGTCGACGATTTCCGCGACTATGCGCGCACGCCGCCCGCGGTGCTGCACCCGCTGCAGCTCAACAGCCTGGTGTCAGATGTGCTGCATCTGTACGGCATCGACGATCCCGCGTTGCACGAGCATCCGGTGATCCATCCGGCGCTGGGCACTGCGCTGCCCGAGATCAAGGGCGATCCTACGCAACTGCGGCAGGTCATCCACAACCTGCTCCAGAACGCGCAGGATGCGGCCGCCGAGAACGTCGCGGCAGGTAGGGCGGCGCCCCATATCACTCTGAACACCGAGACTGTAGAATACAAAGATTCTGCCGGCGAAAACCGGCAGGCCGTCAAGCTCACCATTGCAGACAATGGTCCCGGCTTTGCACCACGGATCCTGAGCCGTGCGTTCGAGCCCTACGTGACCACCAAAGCCAAGGGCACGGGTCTCGGGCTTGCGATGGTAAAGAAGATCATTGACGAACACGGCGCGCGCATCGAGCTGCGCAATCGCATGGAAGGTGCGGAGGTCGTCGGTGCACAGATCTCGATCCTGTTCGTTAAACTGGCATAGTCAACTTTTGGCGATCCGGACCCGGAACGCTGCGGTGGGGTTAAGAGGGGAAGTATGGCAACCATCCTCGTAGTCGATGACGAAATGGGAATCCGGGAGCTGCTCTCGGAGATCCTCAGCGACGAAGGCCACGTGGTCGAACTCGCGGAAAACGCGCAGCAGGCGCGCGAATACCGCGCGGCCGGCACGCCCGATCTCGTGCTGCTCGATATCTGGATGCCCGATACCGATGGCGTCAGCCTGCTCAAGGAATGGTCCGCGCAGGGCCAGCTGACCATGCCCGTCATCATGATGTCGGGCCATGCCACCATCGACACCGCGGTCGAGGCCACCAAGATCGGCGCGCTGAATTTCCTGGAGAAACCGATCGCGCTGCAGAAGCTGCTGTCCGCGGTAGAGCAGGGCCTGGCACGCGGCATCGAACGTCCGCGTAGTGCTCCCGCCATGGCCGCCGCGCCGGCAAGTGCGCCCTCGGCCGAATCCGCGGGCGCCACCGCCGCGCCGGAAGCCGTGGCCGAGACCGCGGCCAACGGCAGCCCCGCGCGCGTGCCCGAGGCCGAGATGCAGTTCTCGTTCGACATGCCACTGCGCGAGGCGCGCGACCTGTTCGAGCGCGCCTACTTCGAGTACCACCTCGTGCGCGAACACGGCAGCATGACCCGAGTGGCCGAGAAGACCGGGCTGGAGCGCACTCACCTGTACCGCAAGCTCAAGCAGCTCGGTGTCGAACTGGGCCGCAACAAGCCCGAACCGGCCGAGCAGTGAGACAGTGATGCAGATGGTGCTTGACGGCATCAAAAATTACGTTTATAGTTTTCCTTCTTTGGCCCGGTAGCTCAGTCGGTAGAGCAGAGGATTGAAAATCCTTGTGTCGGCGGTTCGATTCCGTCCCAGGCCACCAGAAATTAAAAAAGCCCGGCTCTTGCAGCCGGGCTTTTTGCTTTGGGAAGCCGTGTCGATCAATTCGTCGGCAACATAGCCAAATGTCTTTGCCTGCCACGCAACATCCCAATCCAGAAGTAAATATCTTCTACTTGGCACCCGTTATAGGTATCTCTAGGATTGCCTGACGTCCTGCCACCCGGCAGTGCGTCGCACGCCGGCGAAACCGCACTCGGCAGCAGAACAATGCGGTACCCGGCCCAGGGAAGTCCTTTCTACCGGGGGTCAGATGGATACGTTGATCGGAACGGCCGGCGAGCGCGGCCTGTGGAAGAGCACCATGGCCGCGGCGAGCCAGGCGCTGGGCGCGGCCGGCAAGATGCAGCAGGCGGTGACGCAGACGCTGAAACTGCAGCGCAAGATCCGCGAGTTGCGCGACGCCTTGCACCATGCCGAGGCGGAACGCGATGTCTATCGCGAACTCCACGCCCGTACCGTCGACGAACTGCACCAGGCGGTGGACCGCAGCCCGGCCGAAATCCGGCGGCTGCGCGCCGAGGCCGAGGCCATGCAGGTGCGCCATCGCGCCTACAAGCTGCTGGTGCAGCACTACATGCGCATCGGTACGCCGATCGATCCGGCGGTCTTTGCCGAGCAGCGCAGCCGCGTGCAGCAGCACATCCTGTTCCAGCGCCGCAAGGGCATCCCGGTGTCGAAGATCGGCGTGGACGATATCGCGTTCCTGTTGCGCTGAGGCGAATTCAGCTCGGCCACGTCGAATCGCTGCATCAGCGGACGGCTTTGGCAGACGCCTGCGGCCACCAGAGCCACCCCGCGGCGTCGATTCGATACCCGGCGTCAGCACACAACAAAGCGGCTGCGCATTGACGCTCCGGGGCGCCGGCGGAACACTGTCGCGTCTGCGCCGGGCCTGGCATCGCGCTCCAGTTTCGCGCGGACATCCCCCGCTGAATGCCACCGTATGAGGCGTCGTCTCAGGCGACGTTGTCGATCTTGCCGCTGCAAACTTTCCCCGCCGGTCCCGCACCCATTGCCACACCCATTGCCGCCACCTCGCGCTTGCCTGCCACCGGAGCGCAGCAATGAGTACGCACGCGCGCCGGCGCATGGTGGCCGAAGGACTGGGCACTGCGCTGCTAGTGGCGATCGTGATCGGCTCGGGCATCCGCGCCGAGCGCCTTGCCGGCGGCGATACCGCGCTGGCGCTGCTGGCCAATTCGCTGGCCACCGGCGCCGGGCTGGTGGCGCTGCTGGTCTCGCTGGGGCCGGTGTCCGGTGGGCACTTCAACCCGGTGGTGAGCCTGTCCGCGCTGGTGCAGGGTACGCTGTCGCCACGCGATGCGTTGCGCTATGTGGCGGTACAGCTGGCGGGCGCCGTGTGCGGCGTGCTGGCCGCGCATGCGATGTTCGGCGAGCCGGCGCTGGCGTGGTCGGGCCAGGCGCGTACCGGTGCGTCGATGTGGTGGAGCGAATGCGTGGCGACCTTCGGGCTGGTCGGCGTGGGCATCGGCACGCTGCGCAGCCGGCCGCAGCTGGTGCCGTTCGTGGTGGCGGGCTATATCACGGCGGGCTACTGGTTCACGTCGTCGACGTCGTTCGCCAATCCGGCGCTGACCATTGCCTGCGCGCTGACCGATAGCTTCACCGGGATCCGGCCCGTCGATGTGCCGGGCTTCGTGCTGGCGCAGCTTGGGGGCGGCCTGGCGGCGACGCTGGTGTTCCACTGGCTGTGCCGCAAGCCGGCCGGTGAAGATAGCGCGGCGCATGCGTCAAACCCGGCCAAGGCCGACAGCGCAACGACCGCCGCTTCCCCTCGGCGCAGCTGGCAGGCTGGCGCTACCAGCGCCGATTGAGCTGCACGCCGAAGATCGAGCCGCTGGCCTGCGACGCCCACGCGTCCGCTGGCGCGGTATAGCCGATGCCGTCAACATCGCTGGCGCGGCTGTAGGTATAGAAGGCGCGCAGGTTGGCGTTGCCGGCCGACTTGCCCAGCGTCAACGTGGGCGCCACCGTCAGGGCAGTGCGCTGGCCGCTGACGCCGAAGCCCGACGAAATCTGGTCGTGCGACACCTCGAAGTTCAGGCGGAACTGGTCGCTCGCCACATAGGCGGGGCGTACGCGCGTGGTGGTCCACTGCAGCGTGCCGACCGGCGAACGATCGAACTGCAGGCTCTGTTCCACCGCGCCGCCCAGCCCCGAGCGGCCCTTCCATTCGATCGATTCCGCCACGCGCATGCGCGACAGTGACGGCCCCATGCCGGAATAGCCGGTCATGGCATTGCGCGAGCCCGAGCCGAACTGCATGCCCAGGCGATTGGTCCCGTACAGCACGCCTTTCTGCTCGTGCAGCGCCGACGCCCACCATGCGCCGCCGGTGTCTTGCAGCATCGGCTGGGCTTCGACACGGGTGAAGCCCAGCTGCACCGAGCCCCTGTCGTTGGTCGGGATCGGCGCGGTGCGCAGCGAGTGGTAGCTCGGCAGGTTTTGCCCGTTCTGATCGGCGCGCGCGGTGTACTGGTAGTTCAGCCCGATGTCGCCGATCACCCTGGCGTTGTCGACGCCAAAGCGCATCGCCGTTGAATTGGGCGGCAGCAGGCCGGACGACATCAGGAATGGCGCGTTGTCGCGCCGGCCGGCCCACATGGTGGCGCCGTCCAGCACCGCCAGGCCGCTGACGGCGGTATAGAACTGTGGCACCAGCGCATAGGGATCGATCGCGGCGGGGCGGCCGTTGACGGTGGTGGCGTCGGTGCCACGCGCCTGGGCAATCAGCATCACCTGCGCACCGCCATCGAGGTCGAGCACCGACTCGCGGAATTTCACTTCGCCGGCACTGCGGCAGGACAGGCCGCTGCCGATGCCGGTCGACAGCGCGCCGCCCGGGCAGGCCCGCATGGTGGCGGGGCGCTCTTCGACCGCGGCGCGGCCGCTGTAACCCAGGCGCCACACCGAGTCGCCCGCAGGGTCGTCAGCTGGAAGTTGCGAACGCAGCACAGGTGGAGCTTCGGAAGGCGATTCGGAAGGTGCCTGGGCCGTGGTGGCGGCCGGCCCGTCCGCCGGGGCATCCGTCCCGGCTGCTGCCGGCTGTGCCGGCGCTTCGGGCTGGAATTCGCCCAGCCGGGGCGGGAACAGCACCAGCGGCGGTTGCGGGGGCGCGGGCGGCTCCGGCGGTCCCACGAAACCGGGATCGGGCACGCTGGCCGCCGGGGCCCCATTGCCGCCAATCAGCGCCGCCAGCGGGTCATCCTGGCCCGCAGTGGCCGCAGCACCAGACGCGGTCGACTGCGCCGGGGCCGCCGCCGCATTCGCGGCCAGTATCACCGGCGGCACTGCTGGACGCTGCGCAATGCGCGGCGGCTGCGTGCCGTCGCCTGCTGATACCGCCATCGGCCCGCCGGTCTGCGCACACGCGGCCAGCCCCCAGGCGGCCAGCACGGTAAAGCCGAAGCGGCGCACGGGCAAGCCCCCCGGCCCGGCGGCGGCGCTCGGGCAAGGCAGGACGGCGATAAGCCGGCGGGAGGTGGGCAGCAAGACGAACGGCAAGGCGGACAACAAGGCAACGAGATTCCAGCGGGCAAACCCCTCGACCGGAACGAACAAAACCCGCCGATGGCGGGGACTGTTTTTTATCAGTCGGTCCATTTGACCGCAAGGCGGGTTACAAAATCCATCACAGTGTTGCCCGTCTCACAATGCGAAAATCACACGCTCCCAGTCGCAATTGACTAGCGAAAACCCGCATTGGCGCGATGCTCCGTGCCGAAAGAGCCACCGCTATAATCGGCTGGCTTGTCTTTCGGGTAAGACAGCCCTCGCCGTGCGACGCAAGTCCCGGCCATGCAGGGCACGCCGCCGTGCCCGTTCGCAACAGGCACAGCGTGCGCAGGCCGCCTATCGACACGATCGCCGGCGGCATGTGCGTCCCGGTCCGGCGCCCGGCATCAAGCGAGCCGCGCGCTTGCACCGAACCAAAATCTATAAGAGGAGAAGTAGAGATGGAACGTCGTTCCTTTCTGTTGAAGGCGTCGGCCGTGGCCGCTACCGGGGCATTGGCCGCGTGCGGCAAGGGTGAAGAGAAGGCGGCGCCTGCCGCCGCCAGCGGTCCGGCAGCCCCGGCCGTGGTCGGCAGCAACCCGGCCGTGGAATGGCGCCTGGCCTCGAGCTTCCCCAAGTCGCTCGACACCATTTTCGGCGCCGCCGAGCTGCTGTCGGCGCGCGTAAAGGAACTGACCGACGGCAAGTTCAACATCAAGGTCTTCGCGGCGGGCGAGATCGTGCCGGGCCTGCAGGTGCTGGACTCGGTGCAGAACAACACCGTGCAGATCGGCCACACCGCCGGCTACTACTACTTCGGCAAGAACCCGACACTGTGCTTCGACACCACCGTGCCGTTCGGCCTGACCGCGCGCCAGCAGAACGCCTGGATGCTGCAGGGCAACGGCATGAAGCTGATGCGCGAGTTCTTCAAGGAATACAACGTCATCAACTTCCTGGGCGGCAACACCAACGCGCAGATGGGCGGCTGGTTCCGCAAGGAAATCAAGACCGTGGCCGACCTGCAGGGCCTGAAGTACCGTATCGCCGGTTTCGCCGGCGTGGTGCTGTCGCGCCTGGGCGTGGTGCCGCAGCAGATCGCAGGCGGCGACATCTACCCGGCGCTGGAAAAGGGCACCATCGACGCGGCCGAGTGGGTCGGCCCCTACGATGACGAGAAGCTGGGCTTCTACAAGGTGGCGCCTTATTACTACTACCCGGGCTGGTGGGAAGGCAGCGCGCAGCTGTCGTTCTACGCCTCGGCCAGCGAGTTCGAGAAGCTGCCTGCGCTGTACAAGCGCGCGCTGGAAACGGCGACCATCGAGGCCCATACCACCATGATGGCCAAGTACGACACGGTCAACCCGCAGGCGCTGGCGCGCCTGCTGGAAAACGGCGTCAAGCTGCGTCCGTTCTCCAAGGAAATCATGGAAGCCTGCTTCAAGGCGACCCAGGAAGCCTACGCCGACGAGACCGCCAAGAATCCATCGTTCAAGAAGATCTACGACGACTGGCGCGTGTTCCGCAACAACGAGGCCGCCTGGTTCAACGTGGCCGAGCAGGCTTTCTCGCAGTTCAGCTTCGCGCGCAAGCTCTAAGCACGTTCCGGCAGGTGCCGGGCACAAACCCCATGCCTGTCGTCAGGCATGGGGTTTTTTGTTGCCCGGCGCGGTTAACGCAGCGCCGGTAGAATCGCCGGCATCGACCGGAATTCCTTATGCAAATCGGCATCCTTTACGCGCTCCTGGCTTATGCCATCTGGGGGCTGCTCCCGCTCTATATCAAGTCGCTGCCCGGCATTGCGCCGACGGAGATCCTGCTGCACCGGATGGTGTGGTCGCTGGTGTTCCTGGGGCTGGTCCTGGCCTGGCGGCGCCAGTGGTCCTGGCTCGGGCAGTTGAGGGACCGGCGCCTGCTGCTGTCGTTCGGCGCCAGCGCGGCGCTGCTGTGCGCCAACTGGTTCCTCTATATCTGGGCGGTGTCGGCCAACCGCGTGGTCGACGCCAGCCTGGGCTACTTCATCAATCCGCTGTTCAGCGTGCTGCTGGGGGTGGTCTTCCTGCACGAGCGGCTGCGCCCGGTGCAATGGCTGTCGATCGCGGTGGCCGCGGCCGGCGTGGCATGGCTGACGGTAGCGGCGGGCCAGTTGCCCTGGATCGCACTGGGGCTGGCGGCCAGCTTCGGCGGCTATGGGCTGTTGCGCAAGACGGGGGCGCTGGGCGCGCTCGAAGGGCTGTCGCTGGAGACGCTGCTGCTGTTTCCATTTGCCGCGGCGATGCTGGCCTACCTGTTCGCCACGGGGCAGGATGGCTTCACCCATGCAGCGCCTGGTACGCAACTGCTGCTGCTGATGGCCGGGCCGGTGACGGCGGTGCCACTGCTGTTCTTCGCCGCCGGCGCGCGGCGCATCCCGCTGTCGCTGCTGGGCCTGCTGCAATACACCGGGCCGACGCTGCAGCTGCTGCTTGGCGTGTGGCTGTGGCATGAGCCGTTTCCCGCGCAGAAGCAGGCTGGCTACGCGCTGATCTGGATTTCGCTGGCGCTGTATGCGGCGGAAGGGTTGTGGATGAGCAGCCGGCAAAAGGCCTCCCCCATCCAGACGACTAATGAATCGCTATAAAATAACAAAGCATTCATTCATCACATAGATAAAACTGGTGCCCGGCAATGTCCGCACCGTCTGATGCCACGCCCCCGGTCCAGCGCAAGATCATCCATTGCGACTGCGATTGCTTCTACGCCTCGGTCGAGATGCGCGACGACCCGTCGCTGCGCGGCCGGCCGATGGCCGTGGGCGGCTCGCCCGACCGGCGCGGGGTGATCGCCACCTGCAATTACGAAGCACGTGCGTTCGGCGTGCGCTCGGCCATGGCGTCGGCGCAGGCGGTCAAGCGCTGCCCGGACCTGCTGATCCTGCGCCCGGCCATGGACAAATATCGCGAGGTGTCGCGCCAGATCTTTGCGATCTACCGCGAATACACCGAGCTGGTCGAACCGCTGTCGCTGGACGAGGCCTACCTCGACGTCAGCCTCTGCACGCAACACGCCGGCAGCGCCACCCGCATTGCCGAGGAAATCCGCCAGCGCGTGCGCGACCAGGTCGGCGTGACCGTTTCCGCCGGTGTGGGGCCGAGCAAATTCGTCGCCAAGATCGCCAGCGACTGGAACAAGCCCGACGGGCTGTTCGTGGTCCGCCCGGCGGCGGTCGATGCCTTCGTCGCGGCGCTGCCGGTCGATCGCATCCACGGGGTCGGCACGGTCACCGCGGCCAAGCTGCGGCGGCTGGGCGCGCAGACCTGCGGCGACCTGCGGCCGTGGTCGGCGGACCGGCTGCACCGCGAATTCGGCGCGTTCGGGGCGCGGCTCTACAAGCTGTGCCGCGGCGTGGACGAGCGCGAGGTCACGCCCGAGCGCGAGCGCAAGTCGATCAGCGTGGAAGAGACCTATGCCGACGACCTGCCCGACCTGCAGGCGTGCCTGGCCGAACTGGAGCCGCTGATCGCCATGCTCGAGGCGCGCATTGCCCGCGCGCAGGCGCACGGCACCATCGACAAGCTGACGGTCAAGCTGCGCTTTTCGGACTTCCGCCAGACCACGGTGGAATGCCGCGGCCAGGCGCCCGACCGCGCTGTCTATGCGCGCCTGCTGTCAGAGGGCCACGCCCGGCGCGGGCTACCGGTGCGGTTGCTGGGGGTAGGGGTGGCGACCAGCGACCGGGATCGGGCGCAGCTCGAGCTGTTCGAGTGGCGTCAAAATTATTAGCGCGAATAATCACATACCCAATCCTCATCATCAGATAATTATTCACACTAATAAACCTGACGACTATTGCAGGTTGTTCCGCATCACCAGCACCCAGGGCATGTGCGAATTGGTCACGCCATCGATCCGCCCCGAATCGCCCAGTTCGATTTCTTCCATCGATACCGATTGCTGGACATTGCCGCCGATGGCACGCACCACCCGCGCCACCGGATCGACGGCCACCACGATGTCGCAATGCATCGGCGTGGTGCCGAAGCCGATCTCGGCAACATTGTCGAGGTAGCGGTCGCGTCCGCGTCCGGAACAGACGATATCGCCCGGGCGGGGCAAAGCCGGAACGGGCTCGATGCGGAAGGCGGGATGGGCAAGGATGCCGTCGCGCGCATCGACTACGTACATCGAATGTGACTGGCCGGTCAGGAACTGCTGCTCGTCCAGCCCGGCCTTGCGCAACACCCAGGAGATAAACACCGCCGACCAGGCCCACGCGCCTTGGGTGACCTGCCGGCAGCTGGGGGTCTCGCCAACGATGCCCCAGTAGCGCCGGGCCAGCATGCAGCCCACCGGCGTGGCCTCCATCCCGGTGCCGTCCGGAAAGGTCATGCAATCGGCGCGCGGCCACTTGACGCCGTTATTGTCGGTGTCGGCACTGGTGCCGGTGGCTGGCGCTCCGGTATCGGCTTGGTCGCCGGGTTGCACCTCCGGGGGTTCGGGCAGGGCCGGGGGCAGTTCGGGCGCGGGCACCGGGCTGGAGGTGACGCAGGCGCTGTCGTCGCGGCCGAGGCGCACCACCTGGCCGCCCCAGCGTGCCCACTCCTGCGTGGCGATCTCGACGATGCGTTCGCGCGGTGTGGCGCCGGGGGTTGTGACCGGCCGCTCATTGTCGGCCAGCGGGCGTGCCTGCGGCCGCGCGGGTTGGCTGACGGTGGTGCAGGCGCTCAGCAGCGCCAGCGCCACGGCGGCGCAAATTGCTTGTGGAGAAACCTGTGGAATCCGCTGTGGAAAGCACTGTGCATAACGCTGTGGAGATCTGCGGCGCAATGGACGGGCGAACATGGAAGCCCCACATGGCTCGGCGCCCCGGCTGGCCTTGCATCGGCCTTGGCTGGACGCCGGTTGGTAGACCTGGCGCGCAACCGCTTCGGCAGTGGCTTCAGCGATGCGGCGGAATACTGCAGAGAACGTCGATTCCTGTTGTGGATAACGTCCCCCGCCTGGCGCTCACCTGCGCATGGTCGAAGCTTGCGGCCGGCGGCGGCATGGCGGGGTCAAACAAACACGGGCCGTGCAGTGCAGCCCGTCAGGCTCACTGGTTGACAGCGTCCTTGAACTTCTGGCCGGCCTTGAACTTCACGGTCTTGGCGGCTTCCACCTTGATTTCTTCGCCGGTGCGCGGGTTGCGCGCCATGCGCTCGCCACGCTCGCCCTTGCTGAACGTGCCAAAGCCGATGAGGCTCAGCGTATCGCCCTTGGCCACGGCGTCCATGATGGCCGACAGGGTCACGTTCAGTGCCTGTTCTGCCTTGGCCTTGGTGAGACCGTCCACACCGGCTGCGATAGCGTCGATCAGTTCGGTTTTCGTCATGCTTCACTCCGTATCGAGTTGATAAAACACAGGCGTCCCGGTCGGCGGCAGCCAGGCTGGCGCCGCCCCGGCAAAGACGCCGCGGGCCACATGATACCGTGTCGGACAAGGCGCACCGGGAACAGATTGTTACCCGCAGTGTTCCGCGAGGCCGCATCAGGCCGTGGCTGGCGGCAAATCGGCGCATCGGCGAGGCAGGTTCCGAACACTACCGCTGCGGCGCAAACGCCCCGCACCGAGCGCCGGGAGTGCCACATGGGGCTGCACGGGCTGCAGCCAGGCTGGCACGTCAGGGTAGGCCTGGTGGTCGGAATAAGGCCAGGAGGCGCTTTAGAGGCGTTTACAGGCCATCTGTGACCGTGACAGAGGGCAAGGCAGCTTCCCCCACGTAAACGCGCCTGCACGTGCTCAGGAGCCCCACACTCAATCTGCACTATGTTGCAGGCCGGCGAGGCATGGAGCGCCGTGTCCGGAGGCGCGGTATTCGGCCCATGCATGCCTGGATCCGGGTGGCCCAGGCGCGCGTATACCGGCACCGCCCCGGGACACCGGTATACGCCAGATACTTGCCGCTGCCCTGGGTCTGTCTTTCGGTTTACATCTTTCTTTCATGTATACAAATAGTGGTAGTAGGTAAACAGCGCCCCTGCCTGTGGAAAACCACGTAAACGTCTTTACCGTCAACGGTTTACGTAAACGAGAAGTGGTCGTATCCAGTGTTGGCCGCAGTGGATGAGTCAGCCTTTTGGATGAGGCTTGCGGTAAACCCCTCCGACTTATGCCCGAGGCATCCCCATGCGAGCCCCAGGCAGCCCACATCGAATCCGCGTGCTTTTCCACAGAAGGAGGCGGGGTTATCCACATGCGCCAGGCTTATGCGGACGAGCCGTATACTCGCCGGGGCGCGGGGGCGAGCGGTTAACCCAAGGTCGCGCAAGGCTGCGTATACGTGCCGCAGCCGCGCCGGTATCATGCGCGATCGCGCCGGAACGGCCGGCACAGGCAAGCGACACGCACGGAAAGGCAAATGGCGGACAAGGCAAAGCACAAGGCAGCGGGCAAGAAGACAGCGAGCGACCGGATCGAGGTGCGCCAGTCGGGCGTGCACGGAAAGGGCGTATACGCGATCGCCCCCATCGCCGAAGGCGAGCGCGTGATCGAGTACAAGGGCGAGCACATCTCGTGGAAGAAGGCGCTGGAGCGCCACCCGCACGATCCCAGCGATCCCAACCACACCTTCTATTTCAGCCTGGACGACGGCAGCGTCATCGACGCCAAGTTCGGCGGCAACCGCGCGCGCTGGATCAACCACGCCTGCGAGCCCAACTGCGAGGCGCGCGAGAAGAAGGGCCGCGTCTATATCCACGCGCTGCGCGATATCGCCCAGGGCGAGGAGCTGTTCTATGACTACGGGCTGGTGATCGAGGCGCGCTATACGGCCAAGCTGAAGAAGGAATTCGAGTGCCGCTGTGGCAGTCCGCAATGCCGCGGCACCATGCTGGCGCCGAAGGACAAGAAAAAGAAGAAGTAAGGCCGGAGGCGGCTCAGGCGGCTCCGGCGGCCGACCCGGCCGGCTCGCACGGGATCCGGATCACGAAGCGCATGGTTGGCCGGCGCTCCGGCGTGCCGTCCGCGACTTGGGGGCTGGCCGGCTGCTGCGGCACATCCTCGATATGGATGCTGCCCTGGTGCAGGGTAACGATCTCATGCACGATGGCCAGCCCGAGGCCGGCACCGCCGCTCTGGGCCGCGCGGTCGCCGCGGAAGAAGCGCTTGAACACCTCTTCGCGCCGCTGCGGCGGGATGCCGGGCCCGTTGTCTTCGATCATCACCACCGCCATGCCGCGGTGGCCCATGGCCTCGCCGCCGGCGCGCACCGTGATGCGCCCGCCGGCCGGCACGTATTTCACCGCATTGTCGATCAGGTTGGACAGCGCCTCGCGCATCAGCAGGCGGTTGCCGCGCACGATTGCGGGTGCGCCGCCGGTGAAGGTGGGGCCGGGCAGCACCTCGAAGCCCAGGTCGATGCGGCGCACGAGCGCCTGCGGCACCCATTCGGCGCCGATCTCGAAGGCAAGCTCGGCCAGGTCGAAGTGCTCCACCGGCCCCAGCCGCTCCAGCGACAGCCCAGGCTCCGCGCGCGCCAGCGACAGCAGCTGGTTCGACAGCCGCACCGCGCGGTCGGCGGCGGTCTGAACTTCGCGCAGGGCATGCCGGGCGACCTCCGGCGAATCGGCGTCCATGGCGCGGTCGGCATGCAGCTTGACCGCGGTCAGCGGCGTGCGCAGCTGGTGCGCGGCATCGGCGATGAACTTGCGCTGCGCATCGAGGGCGTCGCGCAGCCGCGCCAGCAGCGCGTTCAGGCCGCGGATCAGCGGCGCCACCTCGGCCGGCACCTGGGTTTCGTCCAGCGCCGCCAGAGAGCGTGCGGTCTGGCGGTTGAGCTTGTCGGCCAGGATCTGCAGCGGCACCAGCTCTTCCTTGAGCACGTGCGACAGGATCAGGCTGCCGACCAGCAACAGCAGGATCAGCGGCACCGATACCGACAGCAGGATCTCGTTGGCGGCGGTCTCGCGCCGGTCCAGCAGCTCGGCCACCTCGACCACGATGGGCCCCCGCGCGGGCTTGCCGGCCTCGCTGGTGCCGAGCTCGTCCACCGCGGCGCTGGGCAGCATCACCGGCAGCCGTACCGCGCGCACCTGGCGCCCGCTGAACCAGGCGTAGAACAGCCGGGCATCGTGCAGCGTGGTCTGGCCGGTGCCGTAGCCGAGCCACGTGTCCATGCCGCCGATCAGGCCATCGGGTCCGTGGATGCGCCAGTAGATGCGGTCGGTGCCCTCGGCCTCGACCAGCGTCTGCGCGATCATCGGGATGTCCTGCTCCAGGCGGGGGCCGGCGATGCGGATCTGCTGGGCGATATTGTTGGCCACGCCGTACAGCGCGCGGTCGAACACCTGCGTGGTGTAGTGCGCCGCCAGCCAGTAGGACAGCGAGCCGCTGGTCAGCACCAGCGCGAACAGCGGCGTCGCCAGCGCGCGCAGCAGGTGTACGCGCAGGCTGAGGCTCGAGCCGGGGCGGTTGGACTGGCGTGTCGATGCGGGCGCGCCGCCGGGCGCGTCAGCCGCGGCGGAAGCTGGAGGCACGTTCCGCGTGGCGATGCGCGAGGCGGTGCGCCAGGAAACGCGGGAGGAGGTGCGGGAAGAGGTGCGGGAGCGGGGCCACATTGCCGGCTGGGGCAGAAACAGGGCCGAGGATCAGGGCCGGGGATCAAGGCCGTTCGCGGACGGCGCAAGCGGCAGGAACGCTTTCATTGGCCGGCGCGGATCTGCAGCAGGTAGCCAAAGCCGCGCACGGTCACGATCTCGACATCGCAGTCCTCGAGCTTCTTGCGCACGCGGTGCACGTAGACCTCGATGGCGGTGTCGCCCACGGTATCGCCGCCTTCGCCGGCGGGGTGGGCAAAGGTGGCCAGGTGGTCCTGCAGCTGCGCCTTGCTGACCACGCGGCCCTGGCGCTGCAGCAGCAGCTCCAGCACCGCGAACTCGCGCGGCGACAGCTCCAGCGGCCGGGCGTCGATGAACATGCGGCGGTCGTTGCCGGACAGGCGCAGGCGCCCCAGGCGCACGTCGCGCTCGGGCGCGGCCTCGCCATGCTGGCTACGGCGCAGCAGCACGCGCACGCGCGCTTCCAGCTCGGGCAGCGCAAAGGGTTTGATCAGATAGTCGTCGGCACCGGCGTTCAGGCCCGAGAGCTTGTCTTCCAGCTCGTCGCGCGCGGTCAGGATGATCACCGGGGTGGCGCGGTTGCGGGCGCGGTAGCGCGCCAGCAGGGTCATGCCGTCGATCCCGGGCAGGCCCAGGTCGAGGATGACCAGGTCGTGCTGCTCGCGCAGCAGGTGTTCGGTGGCATAGACGCCGTCGTGAACGACGCGTACCTGGTGGCCGGCTCGGGACAAGCCGGCTTCGACGCCGCTGGCAATCTGGCGGTCGTCCTCGATCAGCAGGATACGCATGGCGGCTCGGGCAGGAGGTTGGGCATGGCTGGAAGGAGGGCCCATGCAGCACACGCAGGTGCGGGCCTGCCGCAGATTGTACTAGGCGCGGACCGCTGCTTCCTTACGGTTTGCCTACATCCGCCCGGATCTGCTGTCGCGCCGGGTTTCAGTCCGGCACCACCAGCGCCGCCGCGGCGCGCTCGATAAAGTGGGCCAGGTCGATGTCGCGCTGCGTGAGGCCGTTGGCGTCGTGGGTCGACAGCGTGATGTCGACGCGGTTGTAGACGTTGAACCACTCGGGATGGTGGTCGGCCTTGTCGGCCTGGATCGCCACGCGCGTCATGAAGCCGAAGGCGGCGTTGAAGTCGTGGAAGGTAAAGCGCTTGAAGATCGCGTCGCGGTCCTGGACGGTGGTCCAGCCGGGGAGTTCGGCGAGCAGCGTAGCTCGGGCTTGCGGGGACAGAGGGGTCATGGTGGGCTCGATCTGGGTCTTGGGAAATCGGCAGGCAGCGTCCGGGAACGCCGCCAAAGCGGACAGCCGGCCCGCCCGCGCCGTGGCGGCGGGCATGCCGGCATTGTTTCACAAAGCGGGAAGCGGGGCTGGCGCCCTCGGAATCAGATGTCGTCCGTGTCGGCCCAGCCTTCGCGGGTGCCGACGTTGATCACCTGGTCGCCCGGTGCCACGTCGCCCGCGCCCAGCGTGGGCTGCGCGCGCAGTTCCTGGTACAGCGGGGCGAAGTCCGGGCGGGTCGCGTCGAACAGCTGCTCGAAGCTGTCGATCACGAAGTAGGTCTTCTGGAAGGTGTCGATGCGGTAGCGCGTGCGCATGATGCGGCGCACGTCGAAGCCGATCCGGTTGGGGCTGGCCGAATCCAGGCTGTAGACCGATTCGCCCTGGCTCGACACGATGCCCGCGCCGTAGATGCGCAGCCCTTGCTCGGTGCGGATCAGGCCGAACTCCACCGTGTACCAGTACAGGCGTGACAGCATGTCGAGCGCGCCCATGCCGGCCGCCTTCAGGCCGCCCTTGCCGTAGGCCTCCATGTAGTCGGCGAACACCGGGTTGATCAGCAGTGGCACGTGGCCGAATACGTCGTGGAAGCAGTCCGGCTCCTGCAGGTAGTCCAGCTGCTCGGGCTTGCGCATCCACCAGCTGGCCGGGAAACGGCGGTTGGCCAGGTGCTCGAAGAACACCTCGTCCGGCACCAGGCCGGGCACGGCGACCACCTGCCAGCCGGTGGCGCGCATCAGGGTCTCGTTGAGCTGGCCGAAATCCGGCACGCGGTCCTTTTCCATGCCCAGCGTGGCCAGCCCTTGCAGGAATTCGTCGCTGACCCGCCCCTGCAACATCGACGCCTGGCGCTCGTACAGCTTGCGCCAGATGGCGTGGTCGGTGCTGGTGTAGCGGTGCACCGGCTGCTCGATGGTGAAGTCGGGGCGCAGCGACTGGCCGGACAGCAGGCCTGCGTCGAACTGTTCCCGCAGCTTGTCGGTGAGGGTGCCCTGGAAGGCGGCGGGGGCTTCAGTGGCGGCCATGGCGGGTGCGGACATGGGTTTGTGTCTCCTGTTATGCGTGGTCGCTGCGGCGCGGCAGCTCGGGATGCGGATTTACTGCGTAGTTTAGTGAGGGCATGCCGCATATACGCCGCAAAATCGGCTTGTCCTGGATTGATCGCGCATGTAACGTGCGTCATGCGATGACTCAATGCGGAATTTGTGTATGACTGCCCAAAGCGTCTCTCTCGATCCTTTCGACCTGGCCCTGCTGGCAGCGCTGCAGGCGGACGGCCGCTCCACCCATCAGCAACTGGCGGAACGCGTGCACCTGTCGCCCAGCCAGGTCGGGCGCCGCCTGGCGCGGCTGGAAGCCGACGGTGTCATCACCGGCTATCGCGTCAGCCTGTCGACCCAGGCCTTGGGGCTTGGCGTGCTGGTCTTTATCAGCGTCAAGCTGGCGCACCACGGCGACACCATCGTCGAGCGCTTCCGCGAGGAAATCCTGCTGCTGGAAGAGGTGCAGGAGTGCTATTCGGTGGCGGGCGAGGCCGATTACCTGATCCGCGTGGTCGTGCCGGACCTGCCCACGCTGGCGGAATTCACCATGAAGCGGCTGATGCGGGTGCCCGGCGTGGAGAGCGTGCGCTCCAATATCGTGCTGACCGCGATCAAGTGCGAGGGGGCGCTGCCGCTGTCGCACCTGCGCTGAGCCGGCATTCCGGGTCGGCACGGAATGCGGCATTGAATCCCCAGGGCGCCTTGCAGGACTGCGCGCCGGTCTTGCACTCCTGTGGCGTGCGTGTCACCCTCGCCGGGTGCCACAAAGTGGCGGAAAAGGGAGGATGGCAGGATGAAGGGAATCGTCGCCGGAGCCGATCGGGACCTTGGCAGGAAGCAGCCCGCGCGCGCGTCATGCGCCGCGGCATTGGCGCTGGGCGCCGCGCTCGCGCTGCTCGCCGGCGTCCAGCCCGCCGGGGCCGCCCAGGTCACCCGCTTTTCGCCGGAAGGCACGGTGGGGCAGGTCAGGCAGGTGGCGATCCGCTTCGACGAGGCCATGGTGCCGATGGGCGATGTGCAGGCCGCCGCGCCCGCCGCCGTGTCCTGCACCGGCGCCAGCACCAGCGGCCAGGCTCGCTGGGTGGATGCCAAAAACTGGGTCTACGATTTCACCAACGACCTGCCGCCCGGCGTGCGCTGCAGCGTGCGCATGCGCGCCGGGCTGAAAAGCGTCGCCGGCACCGCCTATGCCGGCAAGCCGGAATACCGCTTCGAGACCGGCGGCCCGACCGTGATCGCCAGCCGGCCGTCCGGCGGCGAGATCGGGGAAGACCAGGTCTTCGCGCTGCGCTTCAACGGCCCGGCCACGCCAGCATCGGTGCGCGAGCACGCCTGGTGCCAGGCGCAGGGGCTGGGCGAGCGTATCCCGGTGCGGCTGCTCGCCGGCAAGGAACGCGACGAACTGCTCGAAGCAATCCACTGGACCAAACTCGCCAAGCCGGTGCCAGACGCCGTGCATCTGCTTGCCTGCCAGCAGCGGCTGCCGGCCGCGGCGCGGGTGCAGCTGGTGCTGGGCGCGGGCATCGCCACGCCGTCGGGGATGGCCACGCGCGACGAGCGCCGCTTCGACTACACCGTGCGCGAACCCTTTACCGCCAGCTTCAGCTGCGAGCGCGAGCACGCGCAATCGCCGTGCACGCCGCTGCGGCCGATGTCGGTCACGTTCTCGGCCCCGGTGCCGCGCAAGCAGGCCGAGCAGGTGCTGCTGAAGACGCCGTCCGGCCGGCGCGCGCCGCAGTTCGATCCCGATATGGCGCCGGATGCCAGCGTCAGCGCGCTGACCTTTGCCGCGCCGTTCGCCGAGAAGGCAAGTTTCATCATCGAGGTACCAAAGGACCTGAAGGACGACAGCGGCCGCACGCTGTCCAATGCGGACCTGTTCCCGCTGAAGGTCGCTACCGCGTCCATGCCGCCGCTGGCCAAGTTCGCCGCCGCGCCGTTCGGCGTGGTGGAGCGTTTCGGCGAACTGCCGCGCGGCAAGTCGCCGGCCGACTACCCGCCGCTGTTGCCGGTGACGCTGCGCAACGTCGAGGCCGATCTCGCCGTGCGCGGCATCCAGGCGCGTGCGGGCACGGTGATGAAACTGCGCGTGGACGACGATGCCGCGGTGATGCAATGGCTGGGCCTGGTGCGCCGCATGCATGAGTCCAGCTATACCCGCGGCGAGCTCGACGCGGTGCTGGCGGGCCGCTCGCCTTACCGCGTCAACAACCCGCGCAATGCGGTGTCGATCGAAACGCGTTCGGTGTCGTTGCTCGAGCGCGCGCCCGGCGTGCAGAAGCTGGCCGTACCCAAACCATCGGGCGACGGCCCGCGGCCGTTCGAGGTGGTCGGCATCCCGCTGCCCGAGCCGGGCTTCCACGTGGTCGAGATCGCTTCGCCGATGCTGGGCGAGGCGCTGCTCGGCAAGCGCGCGCCGATGTACGTGCGCACCGCTGCGCTGGTGACCAACCTGGGCGTGCATTTCAAGCTGGGCCGCAGCCTGGGCAACGAGGACGACGGCAGCCGCAGCGGCCTGGCGTGGGTCACGGCGCTCGACGACGGCAAGCCGGTGGCCGACGCTGCCGTCGCGGTGCGCGACTGCGGCGGGCGCCTGCTGGGCGAGGGCCGCACCGACGCCAGCGGCGTGGTGCGCTTCGCCAGACTGGACGCCGTGCCGGAATCGAATTGCGACCAGAACGGCCTGTCCGGCTACTTCGTATCGGCGCGCATCGCCGCGGGACACCCGCAGGCGCGCGGCAAGGCCGACATGGCCTTCGTGATGTCGGACTGGAACCGCGGCATCGAGGCCTGGCGCTTCAATGTGCCCACCGACACCAGCACCGCGCCGACGGTGCGCGCGCATACCATCTTCGACCGTACCTTGCTGCGCGCCGGCGAGACCGTGTCGATGAAGCACCTGATCCGCGCCGAGACCGCGCAGGGCTTTGCCTTGCCGCCGGCCAGCCGCCCGCTGCCGACGCGCGTGGTGATCCGACACGACGGCAGCGGCCAGACCTACGAGCTGCCGCTGCAGTGGCGCCAGACCGCCACGGGCGGACGCAGCGCGGAAAGCACGTTCCAGGTGCCGCCCGCGGCCAAGCTTGGCGTCTATACCGTCGAGCTGGAAACACAACCATCGCAGCAGACGCAGCAGGGTGAGGGCGCGAATGGCCGCAACGAAGGCTCGCGTACCTATCCCAGCGGCAGCTTCCGCGTCGAAGCGTTCCGGCTGCCGGTGCTTGCCGGCACGCTGCAGCTGGCCGGCAAGGCCGGCGCCGCGATCGCGCCGGCCGAGCTGCCGGTCGGCGTGGAAATCCACTACCTGTCGGGCGGCGGCGCGGCCGGCCTGCCGGTGCGCGTATCGGCGCTGCTGCGCGACAAGAGCGTCAGCTTCCCCGGCTATGACGAGTTCTCGTTCGATCCCCCGCGCCCGCAGCGGGAAAGTGCCAGCGGCGATGAGGAGATGGACGACTCGGAGCAGCCTGATGACGGCCAGAAGCTGGTGGCCGACAAGCTGCCGCTGACACTCGACAAGAACGGCAACGGCACCGTCACGCTGCACAAGCTGCCCAAGACCGACGCGCCGCGCGACCTGGTGCTCGAAGCCGGCTTTGCCGACCCCAATGGCGAGATCCAGACGCTGCGCCAGACCGTGCCGCTGTGGCCGGCCGGCGTGGTGGTTGGCATCCGTTCCGAAGGCTGGGTCTCGGTGAAGCAGAAGCTGGCGGTGCACGGCGTGGTGCTGGACTTGGGTGGCAAGCCGGTCGCCGATGCCCCGGTCAAGCTCAATGCGCGCGCGCGGATCACCACCTCGGCGCGCAAGCGCGTGGTCGGCGGCTTCTATCGCTATGACAACCGTACCGAGACGCGCGAGCTCGGCACCGTTTGCGAGACCCGGACCGATGCGCACGGCCGCGCGCGCTGCGAGGTAGCGCTGGAGCATGCCGGCCAGGTCGAACTGGTGGCAAGCGCGCGCGACAAGGAGGGACGCACCGCGCAGGCCGCTTCGACGGTGTGGGTCACGCGCCAGGGCGAACTGTGGTTCGGCGGCGAAAACCATGACCGCATCGACCTGTTGCCGGAGAAGAAGTCCTACGCGCCGGGAGACACCGCGGTGTTCCAGGTGCGCATGCCGTTCCGCCACGCCACCGCGCTGGTGGCGCTGGAGCGCGAGGGCATCTACCAGACCCAGGTGGTCGAGCTGCATGGCAGCGATCCCACAGTGCGCGTGCAGGTCAGGCCGGAGTGGGGACCCAATGTCTACGTCTCGGTGCTGGCACTGCGCGGGCGATTGCATGAAGTGCCGTGGTATTCGTTTTTTACCTGGGGCTGGCGCCAGCCCGGCGAGTGGTGGCGCGCCTTCCGCAGCGAAGGCCGCGATTACGCCGCGCCCACGGCGCTGGTTGACCTGTCCAAGCCGGCGTTCCGGCTGGGGCTGGCCGAGATCAGGGTGGGCAATGCCGGACATCGGCTCGATGTGACGGTGACCCCCGACAAGACCACCTATCCCGTGCGCGGCAAGGCGCGCGTAGCGATCCAGGTCAGGTTGCCCGACGGCAAGCCGGCCGCCAATGGCGAAGTCGCGCTGGCCGCGGTCGACCAGGCACTGCTGGAGCTGATGCCCAACACCAGCTGGGACCTGCTTGATGCCATGCTGCAGCGGCGCGGCTATGGCGTGGAAACGTCGACCGCGCAGATGGAGATCATTGGCCGCCGGCACTACGGGCGCAAGGCGGTGCCCGCCGGCGGTGGCGGCGGCAAGAGCCCGACGCGCGAGCTGTTCGACACGCTGCTGCTGTGGAACCCGCGCGTGCAGCTCGATGCCGAAGGGCGCGCCAGCCTGGAAGTGCCGCTCAACGATTCGCTGACCAGCTTCCGCATCGTCGCCGTGGCAGACCTGGGCGTGGGCCGCTTCGGTACCGGCAGCGCCACCATTGCCGCTACGCAGGACCTGCAGGTGATCTCGGGCCTGCCGCTGCTGGTGCGCGAGGACGACCGCTACCGCGCCATGTTCACGCTGCGCAATACCACGAAGCGCGCCATGACGGTGCAGGCGAGCGCGCGCGCCACGCTGCTCGGTAACGATGGCACGCTGCCGGCGCAGACCGTGCAGATTCCGGCGGGTGAGGCGCGCGAGATCGGCTGGGACGTGACCGCGCCCACGCTGCTGGCGTATGCGCGCAGCGGCACCGTGATGTGGGAAGTGCAGGCGAGCGAGCAGGGCGGTGGCAATGCCGGCGACCGCATCAAGGTCTCGCAGCAGATCGTTCCCGCGGTGCCAGTGACGGTGCAGCAGGCCACGCTGGCGCAGGTGGCGCCGTCGCTGTCGGTGCCGGTCAAGGCGCCGCCGGGCGCGCTGGCGGATCCTGCCGGCAAGGTGCGCGGCGGGCTGCAGGTGAACTTCCAGTCGTCGCTGGCGGGCGGCATGCCGGGGGTGCGCGAATGGTTCCGCAACTATCCGTTCACGTGCCTGGAGCAGCGTGCGTCGAAGGCGATCGGCCTGAATGACACGGCCGCGTGGGAGGCGCTGATGGCGCAGTTGCCGTCGTACCTCGATGCCAACGGGCTGGTTGCGTATTTCCCTCTGGCTTCGGATAGCGACTACGGCAGCGAGGTGCTGACCGCCTACCTGCTGGCCGTGACCGACGAGGCCGCGCGCGCCGGGTTGGCGCTGCGCATTCCCGACGCGCAGCGCGCGCAGATGGAGCGCGGACTGACCGACTTCGTCGAAGGCCGCATCCGCCGCGACAGCTGGTCGCCCGCGGTCGGCACGCAGTACCTGGAGGTGCGCAAGCTGGCCGCGCTCGAAGCGCTGTCGCGCACCGGCCACGCACAGGCGCGCATGCTGGATGCGATCCAGATCCTGCCGGCGCAGTGGCCGACCTCGGCGCTGCTCGACTGGACGCTGCTGCTGACGCGCATGGCCGATATCCCGCAGCGCGAGCAGCGACTGGCCGAGGCGCAGCAACTGCTGCGCTCGCGCCTGACGGTGCAGGGCACGCGGCTGGCATTCTCCACCGAGCGCAACGACAACTGGTGGTGGATGATGGCCGGCGGCGATGCCAACGCCGCGCGGCTGCTGACGCTGGCCGCTGAACTGCCAGGCTGGAAAGAAGACGCGCCGCAGCTGGCCACCGGCCTGATCGGCCGGCAGGTCCGTGGCGCCTGGGGCACGACCACCGCCAACGCGTGGGGCATGCTGGCGGTGACGCGCTTTGCGCAGGTGTTCGAGAAGACGCCGGTGGCGGGCAGCACGCGCGTCTCCGTGAGCAACGCCGCCGATGCCACGCGCAGCTTCGACTGGGCGCGCGCGCAGCGCACCGACGGCGTGGCGCAGGGCAGTGTCGACCTGCCGTGGCCGGCAGGCGCGGACGGCGGCTCGCTGCAGGTCGAGCACACAGGCGCGGGCCATCCGTGGGCGACGGTACAGGCGCTCGCCGCAGTGCCGGTCACGGCGCCGCTGGCCGCGGGCTACCGCATCAAGCGCACCGTGACGCCGCAGGAGCAGGCGGTGCCCGGCAAGTGGTCGCGCGGCGACGTGTACCGCGTCAAGCTCGAGATCGATGCGCAGGCCGACATGACCTGGGTGGTGGTCAGCGACCCGGTGCCCGCCGGTGCCACCATCCTCGGCAGCGGCCTGGGCCGCGATTCGCAGATCGCCACGCGCGGCGAGCGGCGCAAGGGCGTGGCCTGGCCAGCCTACACCGAACGCACGCCGCAGGCGTATCGCGAGTACTTCGGCTACGTGCCCAAGGGCACGGTGTCGGTCGAGTACACGGTGCGCCTGAACAACGCCGGCGAGTTCTCGCTGCCGCCGTCGCGCGTCGAGGCGATGTACGCACCCGACGTGTTCGGCGTGGCGCCGAACGCGCGGCTGGTGGTCGGGGCGCGCCCATGAGCTGGATCGCGCTGACCATGCCGGCGCGGGTGCGCGAGTGGTGGCTCGCGGGCGCGCTGGCGGGCGTGATCTATGGCGCGTTGCTGGTGCAGGTGGCAATGGAGTTGCCCGAAGGCACGCCATTGACCGGGCAGATCGCCATGCAGCCGTTGTGGAAGACGGCGATGGCGCTGCTGCTGGCGCGTGCCGCGTGGTTCCACCGGCCGCTGCCGGAACGGCGCTGGCTGGTGACCGCGCTGGTATGTTCGGCCATCGGCGACTTTCTGCTGGCGGTGCCAGCGCTGTCGTATTCGTTCGTGGGCGGGCTGGGTGCCTTCCTGCTCGCGCACCTTGCGTACCTGCGGCTGCTGGTGCCGCTGGCCGGCGACCTGCGGCCGCACCGGCTGATCGCATGCGGCGCCATGCTCGGCGTGGCCGGGACCATGCTGGGCCGCTTCTGGCCCAATCTCGGCACGCTGGCGGTGCCGGTGTCGCTGTACGTGGGCGTGCTTGCGGCGATGGCGTGCAGCGCGCTGGTGGCGCGGCTGCCGACGCCGCTGGCGGCGCTGGGCGCGCTGTGCTTTGCCGCGTCGGACATGATGATCGGCATCGCGCGTTTCCTGGTGCCGTTCGAGACCTTCGCGCTGGGCATCTGGTGGACCTATGCCGCGGCGCAGGTGCTGCTGGTGGCGGGCATCGTGTCGGGACGGTCTGGGTCATGATACTCATGAAGCGGGGCGGCGCTCGACTGGCCCGGCTGGCGCTGTTGCCGCTGCTGCCGCTGCTGTGGAGCGGCCACGCCGCCGCGTTGCCGGCCTTCGCGCAGGTGCGCGACGACTGGCGCAGCGCAGACGTGGTCGTGCTGGACCGCCACGGCGAGGTGGTCGGTCGGGTACGCGACGACTTCCGCGCGCGCCGCGGCGACTGGGTCACGCTGGCGCAGACTTCGCCGGCATTGCGCACGGCCATCGTGCTGTCGGAAGACAGGCGCTTCTAT
This sequence comes from Cupriavidus phytohabitans, assembly GCF_000426345.1. GTDB lineage: Bacteria > Pseudomonadota > Gammaproteobacteria > Burkholderiales > Burkholderiaceae > Cupriavidus. The sequence goes on from NZ_AUFE01000011.1 coordinate 124,584, forward strand.
GCGCATAGCGGCGTCGACTGGCAGGGTGTGGCCGCGGCGGCGTGGGCCAACCTGTGGAATACGCGCACGCGCGGTGCCTCGACGCTGACCATGCAGCTGGCCGGACTGCTGGACGACGACCTGCGCCGGCCCGGCGCCGCGGCGCAGGGGCGCAGCTTCACGCAGAAGGTCGGCCAGGCCGCGGGCGCGGCGATGCTGGAGCGCAGCTGGAGCAAGGATCAGATCCTCGAGGCGTACCTGAACCTGGTGCCGTTCCGCGGCGAACTGGTCGGGCTGTCGGCGATGTCCCAGGTGCTGTTCGGCAAGTACCCCGAAGGGCTCGATGCGCGCGAATCGGCGCTGGCGGTGGCGCTGGTGCGGGCGCCCAATGCGCCGGCCGTGCAGGTGGCGCGCCGGGCCTGCGGCATCCTGCGCGAAATGCGGCTGCCGCGCCAATGCGAAGGGCTGGAGGGCTACGCGCAACTGGCGCTGCTGCGCACCGGGCCGGTGGCGCAGCGTAACGCCACGGCGCTGGCGCCCGCGACGGCGCAGCCGCTTGCCTCGCTTCCAGCTCCGCACCTCGCGCGCCGGCTGGTCAGTGAGGCGCGCGCGCGGCTGGCGCCGGGTGCCCCCATGCCAGCGCGCATGGCATCCACGCTCGACGCACGCCTGCAGCGCGTGGCGGTGGCAAGCCTCGACCGGCACCTGCGCGAGCTGGCCGGGCGCCATGTCGAGGATGGCGCGGTGGTGGTGATCGACAACGCCAGCGGCGACGTGCTGGCCTATGTAGGATCGTCCGGCGCGCTGTCGTCGGCCGCGCAGGTCGACCACGCGGCCGCGCTGCGGCAGGCCGGCTCGACGCTCAAGCCCTTCCTGTACGCGCAGGCGCTGGAGGAACGGCGCTTGACCGCGGCGTCGCTGCTCGACGACCGGCCGGTGAACCTGCCGGTGGGCGGCGGACTTTATGTGCCGCAGAACTACGACCACCGCTACGCCGGCTGGGTCAGCACGCGGGCGGCGCTGGCGGCATCGCTGAACGTGCCGGCGGTGCGCACGCTGGTGATGGTGACTCCGCACCGCTTCCACAAGCGGCTGGTGGCGCTGGGCCTGCCGCTGACCGAGGCGGGCGACTACTATGGGTACAGCCTGGCGCTGGGCAGCGCCGACGTGTCGCTGCTGGCGTTGACCAATGCGTACCGTGCGCTCGCCAACGGCGGGCGCTATGCGCCGCCGCAACTGCGCGAAGGCGCACCTGTTGCTGCGCCCGTTGCGGTCATGCAGCCGGCTGCGAGCTACGTGATCGGCGATATCCTCGCCGACCGTCACGCCCGCGCCCGCACCTTCGGCCTGGACAGTCCGCTGACGACGCGCTTCTGGACAGCGGTCAAGACCGGCACCAGCAAGGACATGCGCGACAACTGGTGCATCGGCTGGTCGCAGCGCTATACCGTGGGTGTGTGGGTCGGCAACGCCAGCGGCGCGGCCATGCGCGACGTTTCCGGGGTTTCCGGCGCGGCGCCGGTGTGGCATGAAGTCATGGAAACGCTGCACCGCGCGCAAGGCAGCCGCGCGCCGGAGATGCCCGCGGGCGTGCAGCGCGTGGCCCTGAATTTCGATGATGGCCTCGAGCCCGCGCGGGAGGAGGTGTTTCTCGCCGGGACGGCCATCGCGCGCGTCAGCGTTGGCAAGCCCGCTGCGTCGGCCAGCGCCGCACCGGCGATCGCCAATCCGGCCAACGGCACCGTGTTCGCGCTTGATCCCGACATGCCGCCCGCGTCGCAGCGCGTGTGGTTCCAGGCCGAAGGCGTCGCCGGGCAATCCGCGCGTATGGTGAGCTGGCGCATGGATGGCAAGCCGCTCGGCCGTGGCGCCGAGGTGGCATGGCTGCCGTGGCCGGGGCGCCACCAGGTGGAATTGCTGGACGCCGCCGGCAAGGTGGTGGACCGCATCGGCATCGAAGTGCGCGGCGCAAGTGCGCGCGCGCCAGATGCCTCAGCGGGACGCCGACCCCGCTGACACAGGCCCATGCGCCTTGAGGAAATCGACGAACGCGCGCAGCTTGGGCGGCATCAGCGCGCGGCCCGGGTAGTACAGGTAGAAGCCGTCGAACGGCGCCAGCCAGTTGTCCAGTACGGTAACGAGCCGTCCGTCGTCGAGCGCGGCCTGGATGTGTTGCGGGAACTCATGGATCAGCCCCGCGCCGTCAAGCGCTGCCTGGTGCAGCAGCGTCTTGTCGTTGGCGATCAGCGCTGCGGGCGTGTCCACGGTGAAAGTGCGGCCGTCCTCCACGAATTCCCAGCGGTACACGCTGCCGTGCGGGCCAAAGCGGTATTTCAGGCAGGCATGCGCGTGCAGGTCTGACGGTGTCTGCGGCGTGCCGTGCTGCGCGAGATAGGCGGGCGCGGCGGCGACCACCATGCGCAGCGGGCCGGTGACCGGGATCGCCACCATGTCGCGCTGCAGGGCTTCGCCCAGGCGCAGCCCGGCGTCGAAGCCTTCGGCGACGAGGTCGGCAAAGCGGTCGTCGGTCACCACGTCGACGCAGATGCCCGGATACGCGCGCACGAAGGCCGCCAGCAGGGGCCGCAGCACGATGGCGCCGGCGGTGTTGGGCGTGGTCAGGCGCAGGGTGCCGACCGGGGTGTCGCGCTGTTGCCGGATGTCGTCGGTGGCCGCGCCGATTTCCTGCAGCGCTGGCTCGATGCGTGCCAGCAGTGCCGCGCCGGCTTCGGTCAGGCCGACGCTGCGCGTGGTGCGTTGCAGGAGGCCAGCCTGAAGCGGCTGGGCGTCGACCATATCGACCTGTACTACCAGCACCGCATCGATCCGCAGGTGCCTGTCGAAGAAACAGTCGGCGCCATGGCCGATCTGGTGAAGGCCGGCAAGGTGCGCTGGATCGGCCTGTCGGAGGCCGGTGCGCAGACCATCGAACGCGCGCACAAGGTGCATCCGGTCTCGGCGCTGCAGAGCGAATACTCGCTGTGGACGCGCGACGTGGATACCGACGGCATCCTTGCCACGTGCGAGCGGCTGGGTATCGGCCTGGTTCCGTACAGCCCGCTGGGGCGCGGTTTTCTGACTGGTGCTATCCGCAGCCCGGAGGATTTTGAGGCGGACGATTTCCGCCGCACCAACCCGCGTTTCATGGGCGAAAACTTCGCGCGCAATCTGGCGCTGGTCGACACGGTGCGCGCACTGGCCGCCGCCAGGGGCTGCACGCCGGCACAGCTTGCGCTGGCGTGGGTGCTGGCGCGCGGCCCGCAGGTGGTGCCGATTCCCGGGACCCGCCGCATTGAGAACCTCGACGAAAACCTTGGCGCGCTGGAGGTGCGGCTCGACGCAGCAGAACTCGCGGAAATCGATGCCATCTTCCCGGCTGGTGCAGCGTCGGGTACGCGCTACGCCGAGCATGTGATGCCGATGCTCGCGCGCTGAGGGGCACCGGCCGCCGCATAATGGCGGATCCTGAATTGCTTGCCGGAGTGCCCGCATGTCCCTGCTTCCCCTCGATGCCGCCAGCACGGCGGCCCGCCTGCCATATCCCGAACTGGCGCGCGCCATCGCCGACATGCTGGCCGAGCTGCGCGACGGCACGGCCATGGCGCCGCCGCGCATCGCGCTGCCGGTGGGCGATGCGGAACGCGGCGAGGGTACGTTGCTGGTGATGCCGGCGCGCAACCGCAACCTGGTGATGACCAAGAACATCACCGTGCACCCCGGCAATCCGGGGCGGGGGCTGCCCAGTATCCTTGGCGAAGTGGTGGTGGCCGACGCGCATACCGGCGCGCGTCTTGCCATGCTCGACGGACCCACGGTGACCGGCCGGCGCACCGCGGCGGTGTCGCTGCTGGCGGCGCAATGCTTCGCCGCGCGCACCGACGGCGAACTGCTGATCGTCGGCGCCGGCGTGCAGGCGCAGACGCACCTGGAGGCCTTCGTCGCCGGGCTGGGCGTGCGCAAAGTCTGGCTGCAGTCCCGCACGCGCGACAAGGCCGAGGCGCTGGCAGCGCAGGCGCGTGCGCTTGGGGTCGAGGCCGAAGTGGCCGACACCGTCGCCGCGGTGCTGCCGCGCGTGTCGATGGTGGTCACGGTCACGTCCAGCCGCAGCCCGGTGCTGCCGGACCTGGACAGTGGCCTCTGGCGCGACGACCACTTCATCGCCGCGGTCGGAGCCTTTCGCCCCGACATGTGCGAACTGCCGCCGCAGCTGTGCCATGCGGCCGCGGACCATCGGCGCCTGCTGGCCGATACGCTGTTCGGCATCGAGGACGAGGCGGGCGACCTGCTGCAGGCGGGTATCGACTGGACCGCCGTGCAGCCGTTCGAGACAGCGATCCTGCAGGCGGATGCCATCCGCGCACGCGGCGGCAGCCCGTTGGTGTTCAAGAGCGTGGGCTATGCGCTGTGGGACCTGGCGGCGTGTGTGCTGGCCAGCCGCGCCTGACTGGGTGGGCGCTGTTGCACAGCCAGCACCAGACCCTCGCACCATTCAGGGTTTTTTCCGGCGCGCGGCATAAAGCGTTGCGCCGACGCAGCGTTTACCCGGCATCGGCACGCTTGCAGTCGGGTTTTTTTAGTGGTTAACCCTTGCTTTAGGGGGCGTCCTCTACGAATCTGTATCGTCGGTGAAACAGTCCCGCCTCCACAGCCGGATAATGCATGTGGCGGTAAATGAATGTGGAGTAAGAGGACTATGAAATCGACCTACAAGAAGAAGATGCTGGCGGCCGGCGCTGTCATGGCGTTGGCAGGAGCCGCACAAGCACAGTCGGCCGGCAGCAATATCGTCAGCCTGGGCTGGTTCCGCGTGATGCCGAACAGCTCCGCCGACCCGATGACAGTCGACAGCATCAATGGCCGGCCGGTCAACATGACCCGTGCCAACACCGGCGCCGATATCGAGACCGCCGACACCCTTGGCCTGGCGTTCACGCACTTCTTCACGGACAACATCTCGGGCGAGTTGGTTGCAGGCATCCCGCCCAAGCATGACGTCACGGGCACCGGCGAGTATGCCAAGTACGGCAAGCTCGGCTCGGTCAAGCAATGGAGTCCGGCGCTGCTGGTCAAGTACCACTTCTTTGACGCCAAGACCAGGTTTCGCCCGTATGTTGGCATCGGTGTGAACTACACGTGGTTTACCGATGAAACCATCACCAACCAACAGTTCGTCGATGGTGCGTTCGGCCTCCCCGGCGCCAGGATGACCGCCAGCGCCAAGCCGTCGTGGAACCCGGTGTTTAACATCGGCGCCAACTATGCGATCAACGACAACTGGTTCGTCGGCCTGTCGGTGTCGTACCTGCCGCTGTCGACCACCGCCACGCTGAGTACGCAGGCCGGGCCGGTGACGATCATTTCGCACACCAAGATCAAGATCGACCCGGTGGTGACATTCCTGAGCGTGGGCTACCGCTTCTGAGCGCAGCGCCACGGCCAATGTAAAAAAAGGGACGCCCGGGGGCGTCCCTTTTTGCTGCAAGCCTGCCGCTTACGACACCGACGTGACCGGATAGCCGGCGTCTTCGATTGCGTGCCGCAGCACCTGGGTGTCGGCGCCGCTGTCCACGCGCACGGCCTGGGTCGGTACGTCGGCGCTGACCTTGGCGGCCGGGTCGACAGCCTGCACGGCACGCGTGATGGCGCCGACGCAATGGTTGCAGGACATGCCTTCGACCTGGAACTGGATCATGCTGGAAACCTCCTGGAGGGGATGACTAGCGGCACGGCGCCGCGACAGACGTAGTGTGAACCTTGCCATGGAGGGAAGCGCAAGACGATTTTCAGAAGTGTCGTTAAAGAATCACGGGTATACCCTTGACCTTCCCATGATGGTAAGGTCCATGATGCTGACATCGACACTGTGGATGATCCAGGACCATGACCAGTTCCAGCGCTGTGCTCGCTCCGCAACCCGACAGGACCTTTGACGACGCGCCCGAATGGCGCCTGCCGATCGAGGGCATGACCTGCGCCTCGTGCGTGCGCCGCGTGGAGAACGCGCTGGCGCGCGTACCGGGCGTACGCGACGTGGCCGTCAACCTTGCCACCGAGGCCGCCACGCTGCATGGCGAATCCGCCGCGGTGCTGCCGGCCGCCGCGCGCGCTGTGGCCGATGCCGGCTATGCGGTGCCGCAGGACACCATCGAACTGCAAGTCACCGACATGACCTGCGCGTCGTGCGTGGCGCGCGTGGAAAAGGCTCTGCGAGCCGTGCCGGGCGTGGTGGAGGCGCAGGTCAACCTGGCCACCGAACGCGCCACGGTCACGTTGCTGCGCGGCACCGCCGACGCCGCCGCTCTGGTGGCCGCCGTGGCCCGCGCGGGCTATGGCGCGACGCCGGCGGCCGGAGCCGAGGCCAGTGCAGTGGCTTCGGCGCAAGCCACACGCTCGCCTGCGTTCTGGGACGGCCCCTGGCCGGTGGCGATCTCTGCCGCGCTGTCGCTGCCGCTGGTCGCGCCGATGGTGCTGGAATGGTTCGGCGTGCACTGGATGCTGCCAGCCTGGGTGCAGTGGCTGCTGGCGACACCGGTGCAGTTCGTGTTCGGCTGGCGCTTCTACAAGGCTGGCTGGAAGGCGGTGCGCGCGGGCGCCGGGAATATGGACCTGCTGGTGGCGCTGGGCACGACCGCGGCCTACGGCCTGTCGCTGTGGCTGATGTGGCGCACGCCCGCCGATGCCATGCCGCACCTGTACTTCGAAAGCGCGGCGGTAGTGATCACGCTGGTGCGGCTCGGCAAGTGGCTGGAGACGCGCGCCAAGCACCAGACCGCCGAGGCCATCCGCGCGCTGGCGGCTCTGCGCCCCGATACCGCGCGCGTGCGCCGCGGCGGCCAGGAAGCCAGCGTGCCACTGGCGTCGGTGCGCGTCGGCGACGAGGTGGTGGTGCGCCCGGGCGAGCGCATCCCGGTCGACGCCGAGGTGATCGAAGGCAGCAGCCACGCGGACGAGTCGATGCTGACCGGAGAGAGCGTGCCGGTGCCCAAGAAGCCGGGGGACCGGCTGACCGGCGGCGCGATCAACTTCGAAGGGCTGCTGGTGGCGCGCACCGTTGCCGTCGGCGCCGAGACGGTGCTGGCGCGCATCATCCGCATGGTCGAGCATGCGCAGGCGGCCAAGGCGCCGATCCAGCGCATGGTGGACCAGGTCAGCGCGGTGTTCGTGCCGGTGGTGCTGGTCATCGCGCTGGTGACGGTGCTGGGCTGGGGCCTGCTGGGCGGAGACTGGGAAGCGGCGCTGCTAAACGCGGTGGCGGTGCTGGTGATCGCCTGCCCGTGCGCGTTGGGACTGGCCACGCCGACGGCGATCATGGCTGGCACCGGCGCCGGGGCGCGTGCCGGCATCCTGATCAAGGACGCCGAGGCGCTGGAAGTGGCGCATCGCGTCAGCGTGGTGGCGTTCGACAAGACTGGCACGCTGACGGTCGGCAAGCCCGAAGTGGTGGCGCTGCATGCCGCCAGTCCTGCCGATGCCGACGGCGGCGTGCTGCTGGCGCGTCTGGCCGCGCTGCAGGCCGGCAGCGAACACCCGCTGGCCCGCGCGGTGCTGGCTGCGGCGCGGGCGCGCGGCATCGCCGTGCCCAGGGCCGAGGACGTCCAGGCGCTGCCGGGCCGCGGCATTGCCGGCGTGGTCGACGGCAAGCCGCTGCAGCTCGGCAGCGAACGGTTGCGTGAATCGCTGGGCGCGGAAGCGGGTACGCTGGCGCCGGTGGCGCAGCGGCTGCGCGACGAAGGCCGCACCGTGTCGTGGCTGATCGAGACCACGCCGCCGCGCGTCGTCGGGCTGGTTGCGTTCGGCGATTCGATCAAGCCGGGCGCACCCGAGGCGATTGCCCGGCTGCGCGCGGCGGGCGTGCGCACCGTGATGCTGACCGGCGACAACGCCGGCGCGGCGGCGCGGGTGGCGCGCGAGCTTGGTCTCGACGACGTGCAGGCCGAGGTATTGCCCGAGGACAAGGCCGCGCGCGTGCAGGCACTGGGGCAGGGCGGCGCGGTGGTGGCGATGGTGGGCGACGGCATCAATGACGCGCCGGCGCTGGCGGCGGCGGATGTCGGCATCGCCATGTCCACCGGCACCGACGTGGCCATGCACGCCGCCGGCATTACGCTGATGCGCGGCGACCCGGCGCTGGTGGCCGATGCGCTGGCGGTTTCGCACCGCACCGTGCGCAAGATCCGGCAGAACCTGTTCTGGGCATTCTTCTACAACGTGGTAGGCATTCCGCTGGCGGCGGCGGGGCTGCTGAACCCGGTGGTGGCGGGCGCGGCAATGGCGTTCTCCAGCGTCAGCGTGGTCAGCAACGCCTTGCTGCTGCGGCGCTGGCATCCTCAATCCGGCGCCACGGCCACGGCACCGGGAGGCGAGCGATGAATATCGGCGAAGCGGCGCAGGCGTCGGGCGTGTCGGCCAAGATGATCCGGCACTACGAATCGATCGGGCTGGTGGAGGCACCGCCGCGCACCGAGGGCGGCTATCGGCGCTATGACGAACGCGCGGTGCATACCTTGCGCTTCGTGCGGCGCGCCCGTAATCTGGGCTTCTCGCTGGACGAAATCCGCAACCTGCTGTCGCTGTGGCGCGACCGCGGCCGCGCCAGCGCCGATGTCAAGGCGCTGACGCTGAAGCACCTGGCCGATCTGGAGCAGCGCATCGCCGAACTGGCCGCGATGCGCGATACATTGCGGCAGCTGGCGCAGCATTGCAGCGGGGACGAGCGGCCGGATTGCCCGATCCTGGCCGATATCGCGGACGTGCCTGACATCGGCGGGACGCGCCACGCGGAGCGGGAAGGACACGGCTGTTACTGATTGTCTTTTGGCCTGCAGCAATGCCGGCGCACACGCAGGCCTGGCCGCAGAGGAGACCGTAGCGCATGGCACAACCGATGACGGACGATCACGCTTCCGCTGGTTCTACGGGCGCTGCCGAGGCCGCAGGCACCACCACAGCCCCTGGCCCCGCCATTGCGCACGCACCCGTGCAAAGCCGCCAGCGCATGCGCGACGGCACCGAACTGCTGCTGCGCACCTGGCTGCCCGATCCCGGCCGCTTTGTCGAACCGCTTGGCTCGGTGCTGCTGGTGCACGGGCTCGCTGAACACGCCGGCCGCTACCAGCACGTCGCCGACCTGCTGTGCGGATTGGGATTGCGCGTGCGCGCGTTCGACCTGCGCGGCCACGGCGCCAGCGGCGGCGCGCGCATGGTGGCCGATCATCCCGACATCTATCTCGAGGACCTGGCCGAGGTCTACGACGCCGCGCTGCATGGCTGGAACGAGCTGCCGATCCTGCTCGGCCACAGCATGGGCGGGCTGATCGCTGCGCGCTTTGCTACGGCGCGCGTGCGCCCGGTGCGCGCGCTGGTGCTGTCATCGCCCGCGCTGGCGTTGCGGCTGTCGCGGCCGATGCTGGCGCTGCACCGCGTGCTGCTGGCGCTGGCGCCGCGGCTGCGCGTGCCCAACCCGATCGACGCGCGGCACCTCTCGCACGACCCGGCCGTGGTGGCGGCCTACCGCGCCGACCCGCTGGTGCAGACCACCATCACCGCCAGCGTGCTGGAGAGCTTTATCGGCGGCATGGCGCAGGCACAGGCCGATGCCGCGCGGCTGGAGGCACCGATGCTGATGCTGGTCGGCGGCGCCGACCGCGTGGTCGATCCGGCGGGCAGCCGCAGCTTCTTCGACAATGCGCCGCCCGACCTGCGTGACGAGGTCTGGTATCCGCACGGCTACCACGAGATCTTCAATGAAGCGCAGCCATTGCGTAGCGAAGTGTTCGCGGCGCTGAGCGACTGGCTGCAGCGGCACCTGCAACCTTCCGCGACCGCCAGGCCGCCACCGGCCTAAGTCCGGAACACCGACTCCGCCACACCGAACACCGCGGCCACCACCGGGTCGTCGCGGCGCGTCGCCAGGCATACCAGGGTCAGCTCGGTCCGCACAGACATGCCCTCGACGATCGCCAGTCCATGCGCATGCGACTCGCGCAGCGCAATCGAATCGCGTACCAGCGAAAGTCCCACGCCGGAACGGACCAGGTCCAGCATCGACGCTTCCTGGTCCACGTGCGCCACCTTGGGTACGCCGGCTGGGTCGACACCCGCCTGCGCGAAGCGCTCGCACAGCAGGCGGTTATGCGCCGACTCGGGCGGCGTCCAGATCCACGGCAGTGTTGCCAGCTGCGCCCATGAGCGCAGCGCGGTGCGCTCCTTCCAGCCCTTGGGCGCGACCACGTAATACGAAAAGGGCGTCAGCGTGAGCGCATGGAAGCTCGCATCGGACGGCTGGCCCAGGTAGAAGCCGACGTCGAGCGCGCCGCTGCGTACCTGTTGCAGCACCCAGCCCGACATGCCGTGGCGCAGCTCGGTACTGATCTGCGGATGGCGCTCGACCAGTGTGCGCAGCATTGGTCCCAGCCGCGTGAATTCCGGGTCGAGGATGGTGCCGATCGCCAGGCGCCCGCGCACCGTGTGATGCATGGCATTGACGGTGTGCTGCAGGTCGCCGACGCCGTCGAGGATGCGTTCGGCCAGCGGCAGCAGCGCAGCGCCGTCCGCGGTCAGCGTCAGGCCGGCGGCGGTGCGTTCGAACAGCTTGATGTGCCACGCCGACTGCAGCGCCTTGAGCTGGAGGCTGACCGCGGGCTGGGTCAGGTGCAGCCGCTGCGCGGCGCGGGTGAGGTTGCCTTCGCGGGCGATGGCGACGAATGCGCGCAGGTGGTGGAGGTCCAAGGCAATGGGGGCGGTTCGATTGCGCGAGTGGTGCGGCGCAATATTTAGCACAGCTTATATTGCGTTTGACGATAAATCATTGGACGAGGCGGTGCAACTGCACCAAGCTTGCGCTCAACACGGCCCGCCGCGCCAGGTGCGGCAGACGACGTTGCGGCGATGTTATTACCGCGCGCAATGAAGCGGCCGATCCTCGATATCCCGTTTCAAGCAGGAGTGGAAGTGGAAGACATCCTTGCAGAAGCCAGCGCTGTGCAAACTACCGTTGGACATTTCATCGGAGGCCGGCACACGCGTGGTGCGTCGCAGCGCCTGGCCGATATCTTCAACCCGGCGATCGGCGAAGTTGCCGCGCGCGTGGCGCTTGCCACCGCGCAGGACGTTGCCGACGCCGTGGCCGCCGCCAAGGCCGCGTTTCCCGCATGGTCCGAGACCCCGCCGCTGCGCCGGGCGCGCATCCTGTTCAAGTTCAAGGAACTGCTCGACCAGCACCATGACGACCTGGCCGCGCTGATCACGCGCGAGCACGGCAAGGTGTTCTCCGATGCCAAGGGCGAAGTCACGCGCGGCATCGAGGTGGTGGAGTTTGCCTGCGGCATTCCCAACCTGCTCAAGACGGATTTCACCGACAACGTCGGCGGCGGCATCGACAACTGGAACCTGCGCCAGCCGCTGGGCGTGGTGGCGGGGATCACGCCGTTCAACTTCCCGGTGATGGTGCCGATGTGGATGTTCCCGGTGGCGCTGGCCTGCGGCAATACGTTCGTGCTGAAGCCGTCGGAGCGGGATCCGTCGCCGAGCTTGCTGATTGCGGATCTGCTGCGCCAGGCCGGCTTGCCCGATGGCGTGTTCAATGTCGTGCAGGGCGACAAGGAAGCGGTCGATGCGCTGCTGGCGCATCCGGATGTGCAGGCGTTGTCGTTTGTCGGGTCGACGCCGATTGCCGAGTACATCTATACGGAAGGGACCAGGCATGGCAAGCGGGTGCAGGCGTTGGGCGGGGCCAAGAACCACCTGGTGGTGATGCCGGATGCGGATCTGGACCAGGCAGTCGATGCGCTGATTGGTGCGGCCTATGGCTCGGCGGGCGAGCGCTGCATGGCGATCTCTGTGGCCGTGGCCGTGGGTGACGTTGCCGACAAGCTGGTGCCGCGGCTGGCGGAGCGGGCGCGTGCGCTGAAGATCCGCAACGGCATGGAGTCGGACGCCGAAATGGGTCCGCTGGTGACGGGGGCGCACAAGGCCAAGGTCGAGGGGTATATCGCCAGGGGTGTGGAAGAGGGGGCGACGCTGGTGGCCGATGGCCGGGGGCACAAGGTCGAGGGGCATGAGAACGGGTTCTATGTCGGCGGCACGCTGTTCGATCACGTCACGCCCGACATGACCATCTACAAGGAAGAGATCTTCGGGCCGGTGCTGTCGGTGGTGCGGGTGCATGACTTTGCCGAGGCGGTGGCGCTGATCAATGCGCATGAGTTCGGCAATGGGGTGTCCTGCTATACCAGCGACGGTGGGATTGCGCGGGCCTTTGCGCGGCAGATCCAGATAGGTATGGTTGGGATTAATGTTCCTATCCCTGTGCCGATGGCATGGCATTCGTTTGGTGGATGGAAGCGGTCGTTGTTTGGGGACCACCATGCGTATGGGGAGGAGGGGGTGCGGTTCTATACGCGTTATAAGAGTGTGATGCAGCGGTGGCCGGATTCCATTGCCAAGGGGGCGGAATTTACGATGCCGGTGGCTAAGTGATGTTTTTTGTGTAGGGCTGCGGCTGGGAATCTGGTGGTTGTTTCTATGCCCGGTTCCGCCCTTCAGGGCGGAATCGGGCGCATCAAATATCCGCCAGATGCCTGGCCGTCAGCACAAAAGACCAAAATGCAAACCAAACCCGCCATGGAGACATTCGACTACATCATCGTGGGCGCCGGCTCAGCCGGCTGTGTCCTGGCCAACCGCCTGACCCAGGACCCTGACATCAACGTCCTTCTACTGGAAGCAGGCGGCAAAGACGACTACCACTGGATCCACATCCCGGTAGGCTACCTGTATTGCATCGGCAACCCCCGCACGGACTGGCTCTACCGCACCGAAGCCGAAGCCGGCCTGAACGGCCGCTCGCTGGGCTACCCCCGCGGCCGCGTGCTGGGCGGATGCTCGTCAATCAACGGCATGATCTACATGCGCGGCCAGCGTGAAGACTACGACGAATGGGCCCGCCTGTCCGGCGACGACGGCTGGAAATGGGACAACGTGCTTCCGCTGTTCAAACGCTGCGAAGACCACCACCGCGGCCCAAGCGAATTCCATGGCGCCCACGGCGAGTGGCGCGTCGAAGCGCAGCGGCTGCGCTGGGACATCCTCGAGCGCTTTGCCGATGCAGCAGAACAAGCCGGCATCCCGCGTACCGACGACTTCAACCGGGGCGATAACTTTGGCGTCGGCTATTTCGAAGTCAACCAGCGCCGCGGCATCCGCTGGAACACCGCCAAGGCCTTCCTGCGCCGCGCGTCGGAGCGCCCGAACCTGACCATCGTCACCGGCGTGCAAGTCAGCGCGCTCACCTTCGACGGGCGCCGCTGCACTGGCGTGCAATACATCGGCGGCGGGCAGCCGCATGCCGCGGCTGCGCGGCATGAAGTCATCCTCTCTGCCGGCGCGGTCAATACGCCGCAGTTGCTGGAGCTGTCCGGCATCGGCCAGCCGGAACGGCTGCGCGCACTGGGCATCGACGTACGCCACGCCTTGGCCGGCGTGGGCGAAAACCTGCAGGACCACCTGCAGCTGCGCACCGTGGTCAAGGTCAACGGCGTGCGTACGCTCAACACGCGCGCCTCCAGCCTGTGGGGCAAGCTGTGCATCGGTGTCGAGTACGCCTTCAACCAGAGCGGGCCGATGAGCATGGCGCCGTCGCAGCTGGGGGCATTCGCGCGCTCGGATCCGTCGCAGGCACGGCCGAACGTGGAGTACCACGTGCAGCCGCTGTCGCTGGACAAGTTCGGCGATCCGCTGCACGCGTTCAATGCCTTCACCGCCAGTGCCTGCAACCTGCGGCCGACGTCGCGCGGCAGCGTGCATGCGCGCAGCGCCGATTACCACGATGCGCCGGTAATCGCGCCCAACTACCTGTCGACCGACGAAGACCGGCGTGTCGCCGCCGATTCGCTGCGCCTGACGCGCCGCATCGTGGCATCGCCGGCGCTGGCGCCGTACCAGCCCGAGGAATACCTGCCGGGTGCCGCATTCCAGACCGACGAAGAACTGGCCGAAGCCGCCGGCAGCATCGGCACCACCATCTTCCATCCCGTCGGCACCTGCAAGATGGGTCGCAGCGACGACGGCATGGCGGTGGTCGACAACCGGCTGCGGGTGTTCGGCATAGAGGGACTGCGCGTGGTCGATGCCTCGGTGATGCCGCTGATCACCTCGGGCAATACCAATTCCCCCACCATCATGATTGCCGAACGTGCCAGCGACATGATCCGCGAAGACCGCCGGCGCGGCGCGGGGGCGGCGGGAGCGATGGCGCCGGCGCCACTCGCCGCGGCGGAAAGCGCCTGAAGGTGGCAGGCGCAGGGTGCGCAGCATGGGAAATCGGGGCGCGAAAGCGCGCGGGCGCCAGGTGGCGTTTGCTGACCATGTGCGCCTGCAAAAAAACTGACACTTGGTTCATGTTTCATAGTGCAAACCCCGATGTTTTGCGATGCAACAGGCGCACACAATAGACGCCTCGGAGGGTGGGGGGCAGCACATTGTGCTGGTCTCGTTCTCCGGCGGGAGCCGCCCCGCACAGCCATAACAAAGACACCGCAGCACGCCGCGACCACGGACGTGCCTGACGGACGCGGCACAGGGCCTACAGGCCGGTTCGGACCATCAGTCAGTGCCGGGCATCACCCGGCGTACAACGAAGGGCGGGCAGGAGACATGAACCAGCAGGAAACCATCCTGGAAACGCGGAACCTCACCAAGGAGTTCAAGGGGTTCACCGCGGTGAGCGACGTCAACCTCCGGGTGCGTCGCGGCTCGATCCATGCATTGATCGGCCCCAACGGCGCAGGCAAGACCACTTGCTTCAACCTGCTCACCAAGTTCCTGGAGCCGACCACCGGCACCATCGTATTCAACGGCATCGACATCACCCGCGAAAAGCCCGCGCAGATCGCGCGCCGCGGCGTGATTCGCTCGTTCCAGATCTCGGCGGTGTTCCCGCACCTGACGGTGATGGAGAACGTGCGCATCGGGCTGCAGCGCCAGCTCGGCACCGCTTACCAGTTCTGGCGCAGCGAGCGCTCGCTCGATGTGCTCAACGACCGCGCCATGGAGCTGCTCGAGCAGGTGGGGCTGACCGAGTTCGCGCAGACGCTGACGGTGAACCTGCCGTACGGTCGCAAGCGCGCGCTGGAGATTGCCACCACGCTGGCGATGGAGCCCGAGCTGATGCTGCTCGACGAGCCCACCCAGGGCATGGGCCATGAGGACGTCGACCGCGTCACGCAGCTGATCAAGAAGGTCTCCGCCGGCCGCACCATCCTGATGGTCGAGCACAACATGAGCGTGGTCTCGTCGATCGCCGACAAGATCACCGTGCTGCAGCGGGGCGCGATCCTGGCCGAGGGGCCTTACGCCGAGGTGTCGAAGGACCCGCGCGTGATGGAGGCCTACATGGGCACGGCCGATGCCGAGCTGCAGGGCGCGCACTGAAGCGGGGACGATACGATGAGCACGAACAACACTCCCGCACTCGAAATCAAGGGCCTGCAGGCCTGGTACGGCGAATCGCACATCCTGCACGGCGTCGACCTCACCGTGAACCGCGGCGAAGTGGTGACGCTGCTGGGCCGCAACGGCGCCGGCCGCACCACTACGCTGCGCGCCATCATGGGCCTGACCGGCGCGCGCAAGGGCTCGATCAAGGTCAACGGCCACGAGACCATCGGCCTGCCGACGCACAAGATCGCGCACTACGGCATCGGCTATTGCCCCGAAGAGCGCGCGATCTTCTCCAGCCTGTCATGCGAGGAGAACCTGCTGCTGCCGCCGCAGCTCAAGGGTACGGACTCGGGCATGAGCGAGGCCGAGATCTATGACATGTTCCCCAACCTGAAGGAGCGCCGCCAGAGCCAGGGCACGCGTCTGTCGGGCGGCGAGCAGCAGATGTTGGCGGTGGCGCGCATCCTGCGCACCGGCGCCAACCTGCTGCTGCTCGACGAGATCTCGGAAGGGCTGGCGCCGGTGATCGTGCAGGCGCTGGCGCGCATGATCCGGATGCTCAAGCAGAAGGGGTACACGGTGGTGATGGTGGAGCAGAACTTCCGCTTCGCCGCGCCGCTGGCCGACCGCTTCTACGTGATGGAGCACGGCAGCATCGTCGAACGCTTCGATGCCAGCGAACTGCAGGCAAAGATGCCGGTGCTGCATGAATTGCTCGGGGTCTGATTCCGGGATCTGACCGATACCCGGATCGTTGATGTTTGGCAGGAACGGGTGGCGCATCGCCGCCGCAAATCAGGAGACATAGAGATGAAAAAGACTCGGCTCGCGGCCGCGATGGCGGCTATTGCCATGGGTGCGGTTTCGTTCGGCGCTGCCGCGCAGGTATCCGGCGACACCGTGAAGATCGGCTATATCACCGACATGTCGGGCCTGTATGCCGACATCGACGGCCCCGGCGGCCTGGAAGCCATCAAGATGGCGATCGAGGACCGCGGCGGCAAAGTGCTGGGCAAGCCCATCGAGATCGTTTCCGCCGACCACCAGAACAAGGCCGACATCGCCGCCTCCAAGGCGCGCGAATGGATGGACCAGCAGGGCCTGGACATGCTGCTGGGCGGCACCAACTCGGGCACCGCGCTGGCGATGAACAAGGTCGCGTCGGAGAAGAAGCGCGTCTATATCAACATCGGCGCCGGCACCGCGCGCCTGACCAACGAAGAGTGCTCGCCGTACACGGTGCACTACGCCTATGACACGGTGGCGCTGGCCAAGGGCACCGGCAGCGCGGTGGTCAAGCAGGGCGGCAAGTCGTGGTTCTTCCTGACCGCCGACTACGCCTTTGGCCACTCGCTGGAAAGCGACACCGCCGCAGTGGTGAAGGCCAGTGGCGGCACGGTGGCGGGGCAGGTGCGCCATCCGCTGTCTGCGTCGGACTTCTCGTCGTTCCTGCTGCAGGCGCAGTCGTCCAAGGCGCAGATCCTGGGCCTGGCCAACGCCGGCGGCGACACCATCAACGCGATCAAGGCGGCCAAGGAATTCGGCATCACCAAGACGATGAAGATCGCCGGCCTGCTGATGTTCATCAACGACATCCACAGCCTGGGTCTGAAGAACACCGAAGGCCTGCTGATGACCGACAGCTGGTACTGGGACATGAACGACGACACCCGCAAGTTCGCCAACCGCTTCTTCGGCAAGATGAAGAAGATGCCGAGCAGCCTGCAGGCGGCGGATTATTCGGCGGCCAGTACCTACCTGAAGGCGGTGGAAGCAGCCAAGACCGACGATCCGGACAAGGTCATGGCCGAGCTGAAGAAGATGAAGATCAACGACTTCTATACCAAGGGCTATATCCGCCAGGACGGCCGTGGCATCCACGACATGTACCTGATGCAGGTGAAGACCGCGGCCGAGTCGAAGAAGCCGTGGGATTACCTGAAGGTGGTGGCAACCATCCCGGGCGACCAGGCATTTACGACGGTGGCCGAGTCGAAGTGCGCGATGTTGAAGAAGTAAGATCCGTCGACACTGCGACGGTTTGCTCCCCTCTCCCGCTTGCGGGAGAGGGGCAGGGGGAGAGGGCCGGCGCTAGCAGGCGCGTGGCACAACCAAACTTCCGGCAGCGGTCCTGAGGCCCGCATGCGCCGGTTTTGAAGTCGGCAGCCTCTTGTGCGGTGGCCCTCTCTCCCAACCCTTCTCCCCCACGCGGGAGAGGGGAGACACAACCAGCAACGGATGCCCATGGACATCTTCGGAATTCCCCTGCCTGCCATGCTTTCCCAGCTGTTGCTGGGGCTGGTGAATGGCGCCTTCTATGCGATGCTGAGCCTGGGCCTGGCGGTCATCTTCGGCCTGCTCAACGTCATCAATTTCGCGCACGGCGCGCTCTTCATGCTGGGTGCGGTGCTGGCCTGGATGGGCATGGAGTACGCCGGGCTCAACTATTGGATCATGCTGCTGCTGTCGCCGCTGGTCGTCGCCGCCATCGGGGTGGTGATCGAGAAGACCATGCTGCGCTGGATCTACAAGCTCGACCACATCTACGGCTTGCTGCTGACGCTGGGCATCACGCTGGTGATCGAGGGCATCTTCCGCTCGGTCTACGGCGTTTCGGGCCTGCCGTACCAGACGCCCGACGCGCTGCAGGGGGCGACCGACCTCGGCTTCATGATCTTGCCGAACTATCGCGCCTGGGTCGTGGTGGCGTCGCTGGTGGTGTGCTTTGCCACCTGGTACGTGATCGAGAAGACCAAGCTGGGCGCCTACCTGCGCGCCGGCACCGAAAATCCCAAGATGGTCGAGGCCTTCGGCGTCAACGTGCCGCTGATGGTGACGCTGACCTACGGCTTCGGCGTAGCACTGGCTGCGTTTGCCGGGGTGCTGGCCGCGCCGGTGATCCAGATCTCGCCGCTGATGGGCCAGAACCTGATCATCATCGTGTTCGCGGTGGTGGTGATCGGCGGCATGGGTTCGATCATGGGTTCGATCCTCACCGGCCTGGGGCTGGGCGTGGTCGAGGGCCTGACCAAGGTGTTCTATCCTGAAGCATCGTCGACCGTGGTGTTCTTCATCATGGTGATCGTGCTGCTGCTGCGCCCGGCCGGGCTGTTCGGGAAGGAGAAGTGATGAGCGCACCAACCACATCATCGACGCAGCCGGTGGCTGCCAACGCGGGCCAGGCAGGAAAGGGACAGGGCGTGCAGAAGAAACTGTTATATGGATTGCTGCTGCTGGCGCTGATCGCCGCGCCGCTGGCGGGTGCCTATCCGGTATTCGTGCTCAAGGTGCTGTGCTTCGCGCTGTTTGCGTGCGCGTTCAACCTGCTGATCGGCTATACCGGGCTGCTGTCGTTCGGCCATGCCGCCTTCTTCGGCGGTGCCGGCTACGCGGCCGGCCATGCCATGAAGGCCTGGGGTGTGACGCCAGAGATCGGGCTGCTGCTGGGCACGGCCACCGGCGCGCTGATCGGCTATGTGGTCGGCTCGCTGGCGATCCGCCGCCAGGGCATCTACTTCTCGATGATCACGCTGGCGCTGGCGCAGATGCTGTTTTTTATCTGCCTGCAGGCGCCGTTCACCGGCGGCGAGGACGGGCTGCAGGGTATCCCGCGCGGCAAGCTGTTCGGCGTGCTGCCGCTGTCCGACGACCTGACGCTGTACTACGTGGCGCTGGTGATCATCGTCGCGGCCTTTGCGCTGATCGTGCGCACGGTGCATTCGCCGTTCGGCCAGATCCTGAAGGCAATCAAGGAGAACGAGCCGCGGGCGATCTCGCTGGGCTACGATGTCGACCGCTTCAAGCTGACCGCCTTCGTGCTGTCGGCGGCGCTGTCGGGGCTGGCCGGGTCGATCAAGGCGCTGGTGCTGGGCTTCGAGACGCTGACCGACGTGCACTGGTCGATGTCCGGCTCGGTGATCCTGATGACGCTGGTGGGCGGCCTGGGCACCTTGTCGGGCCCGATCGTCGGCGCCTTCGTCATCGTGGCGCTGGAGAACAAGCTGGGCGACATCGGCAGCTTCCTGGCCTCGGCCACCGGCCTGCAATGGTTCAACACGCTGGGCGAGTCGGTAACGATGGTGACCGGCGTGATCTTCGTGATCTGCGTGCTGACCTTCCGCCGTGGCATCATGGGCGAACTGCAGGCCCTGTTCAGCCGCAAACACGAGTGATCGTGGGGCGACATGCCCGATTCTGGGGCTAGGGTTTTTTCTAGCTTGTCCTCGGTGCACCGCTTCGTTACATTCCATATACGGTTTTCGCAGGTTAAATGGAGGCGGAAGCGAGGAGACGACAGGCGCGCACCCGGTGTCGGGTAGCAGCGTTATAAAATAAAGGGCGTTGCCGGGTGATCCTCGGCAACGCTTTTTTCATTGGTGCTTCGCCTCTCGGCAGCGAGTCTCAATGCCTCGTCTATGCCGTACTCGCCTCATTTCGGGGCATCCATGCCGGATCGGCATCACCCCGGTCCCCGCCACATGCGACAATGCAGGCGCTTTCCGTTGCCCGCCATGCCTGCTTATCCCCCTGATTCCCAAGACCCGCCGCTTCCGGACGGCCCGGCTTGTCCTGACGCCGCACCGCGGCGGCCCATGCCGCAGTTGTGGGTACGCGCGGGCCAAAGTGCCGATGGCGCCATGCTGGAGGCGTGGCTGGCAGGCGTGCAGCCGTTGCCTGTGCCAGCGGCCAGGGCGCGGCGGCTGATGCTGGACGAGCTGCTGGCGCAGTCAGGACGCGGGATCTGCCTGCTGGCCCATGGCGCCGCGCCGGACGATGTGCTGGCCTGCCTGCCGGTGGCACTGGTGCCAAGCCTGGAACTGGCCGGTCTCGCCGCCCTGGCCACGGAATGGTGGGTACGCCCCGGCCTTGATGCAGGCATGGCACGCGCCTGCCTGGACGCCAGCTGCGAGACGCTGGCCGAGTGGGGGCGCGCCCATGGCATCCGCCATGCGCTGCTCGCCCCGGCGCTGGCCGGCTCGCAAGGCGGCGCGCCGCCCGGCTTTGCCCCGCATGCCGGCGGCATGTGGCTGCGCAATCTTGTGCCGGCGGCCAAGGTGCTCGGCTGAGCCGGCGCTGGCTCACCCGTCTTTTTCCTCCGCTTTCCTTTCCCCGTTCCTGCAATGATGGAGTTCGCATTCCTGGCGGTTGCCGCCTTTCTCGCCGGCACGATCGACGCGGTCGCCGGCGGCGGCGGCCTGGTCCAGATCCCGGCACTGTTCTCCGCCTATCCCGGCATGGCGCCGGCAACGCTGCTGGGGACCAACAAGGTAGGCTCGATCGCCGGCACCGCCAACGCCGCGCTGCGCTACGGCCGCAGCGTGCGCATCTACTGGGGCGCGACCGCGCCAGCGGTGGTGGCGGCCTTTGTCTTCTCGATGGCCGGCGCGTGGGCGCTGACCATGATCCCGGCCGAGCCGATGCGCAAGGCGTTGCCGTTCATCCTGGTGACGCTGCTGGTGTATACGCTGGCCAAGAAGAACCTGGGTGCGGAGCATGCGCCGACGCTGAAAGGCGGCCGGGAACGGTTCGCGGCGTTGCTTGCCGGCGCGGTGCTCGGCTTCTACGACGGCGTGTTTGGTCCCGGCACCGGCAGCTTCCTGATGATCGTATTCGTGCGCGTGTTCGGCTACGATTTCCTGCATGCCGCGGCGTCGACCAAGCTGGTCAACCTTGCCACCAACCTGGCGGCGTTGCTGCTGCTCGCCAGCAAGGGCCATATCTGGTGGCAGCTGGGGCTGGTGATGGCAGTGGCCAATGTCGCCGGCAGCCAGGTCGGCAGCCGGCTGGCGCTGCGCCATGGCAGCGCGTTCGTGCGCAAGGTGTTTATCGTGGTGGTAAGCGCGCTGATCCTGAAGACGGCATGGGATGCCTTTGCGCGCTGAGCAACTGAGCACAGTCTTGATGCGGGTTAATCCTGCTTTTCGCGTCAAGTCGCTGTGATAGACTCGATTCGCATTCCCGACCGCACGGTCGGCGAATGACAGAAGCGCCAGGTCCGGGGGAAATGGGCCGGTTCGCCAGCGGCGAGCGGTTCTCGGCGTGGACGGGAAATGGGGAACGGTGTGTCATCGTTCCTGGCAGTAGCGCAGGTGCCGGCGATGTGCCTGCGCAGACCCGAGGGGTCGGCACAGGTCCACTGAACCGGATGAGATACGCACCCGCGGGGCTGCGCCTCAAGGCCGTATGCGTCGTTGCAAATGCTCGCAATAGCTTTGCTATTGCTGCGCTTTGCGCCTAGCCTACGACCTTGCTGCGCAGCGCCCTCGGGCGCGATTCATCCGGTTCAGTGAACCCGGGCATCCGCCGGTGGACGCCGGACGGATGCCTTTTCGTTTCAGGAACCGAAGGAGACAAGATGGATTTCAAGCGCGCCAGCCTGCTGGCAATCGCGGCGGCCTGCCTGGCTGCCGGCGCCGCCCAGGCACAGGTCAAGGTCGGGGTCACGGTGTCGGCAACCGGGCCGGCGGCTTCGCTGGGTATTCCGGAGAAGAACACCTTCACGCTGATGCCGAAGGAAGTCGCGGGCAAGAAGATCGAGTACATCGTCCTGGACGACGCTTCCGACACCACCACCGCGGTCAAGAACACCCGCAAGCTGATCAGCGAAGACAAGGTCGACGTGGTGGTCGGGTCCACCGTGACGCCGAATTCGCTGGCCATGGTCGACGTGGTCGCCGAGAACGATACGCCGATGATCACCATGGCTGCCTCGGCCCGCATCATCGAGCCGATGGATGCCAAGCGCGCCTGGATCTTCAAGACGCCGCAGAATGACTCGCACATGGCCACCGCGATTGCCGAGCACATGGGCAACAACAACGTGAAGACGGTGGCCTTCATCGGCTTCGCGGACGCCTATGGCGACAGCTGGGCGCAGGAATTCGCCAAGGTGGCGGAGATGCGCAAGATCAAGGTGGTCGCCAACGAGCGCTTTGCCCGCACCGACACCTCGGTGACCGGCCAGGTGCTGAAGATGATGAGCGCCAACGCCGACGCCGTGCTGATCGCAGGCTCGGGTACGCCCGCGGCGCTGCCCGCCAAGACGCTGAAGGAGCGTGGGTACAAGGGCAAGGTCTACCAGACTCACGGCGTTGCCAACGCCGACTTCCTGCGTGTGTGCGGCAAGGATTGCGAAGGCACGTTCCTGCCGGCCGGCCCGCTGCTGGTGGCGGAACAACTGCCCGACAGCAACCCGGTGAAGAAGCCGGCCATGGCCTACAAGACCGCCTACGAGAAGGCCTTCGGCGGCCAGGTTTCGACCTTCGGCGGCCATGCCTGGGATGCGGGCCTGATCCTGCAGCACGCCATCCCCGAGGCGCTCAAGAAGGGGCAGCCCGGCACCAAGGAATTCCGCAAGGCGCTGCGCGACGCCATGGAGCAGACCAGGAACCTGCCGGTGTCGCACGGCATCATGAACATGAGCACCACCGACCACCTCGGCTTTGACCAGCGCGCACGCGTGATGGTGCAGATCGTCGACGGCAAGTGGAAGCTGCTGAAATAAGCCGCCGCACTCACTTTCCCGAGTGACAGTGAAGCTGGGGTGAAGCAGGGCGCATGGGTGATGCCATGCGCTTTTTTTCTGCCTCACCGCCATACCTAGGGTTGCCGAGTATTTCCGCAATGGGCAACCCGTTTACCATTTCGTAAATCCCACCGCGCGCAGCACCCTGTCGGCCCCCTTCGAAGCAGGCAGGTATTTCAACGATACGGGGAGACAATGGACCTATCTATCGCCGCCATCCTGGCGCAGGACGGCATCACCTCGGGCGCGATCTACGCGCTGCTGGCACTGGCCCTGGTGCTGGTGTTCTCGGTGACGCGCGTCATCTTCATCCCGCAAGGGGAGTTCGTTGCCTACGGCGCGCTGACGCTGGCCGCGATGCAGGCCGGGCATGCGCCGCAGACCACCTGGCTGCTGCTGGCCATGGGCGCGCTGACGTTCGTCTATGAAACCGTGACCGTGCTGCGCAGCGCCGAGCTGCGGCGCACGCTGGGCCAGCGGCTGGCGGTGCTGGCCGGCAAGTACCTGGTGTTCCCGCTGGCGGTGCATTGGGTGGTCCAGCAATACGGCGCGCAGCCGCTGCCGATGCTGGCACAGATCGCGCTGACGCTGCTGGTCATCATCCCGCTCGGGCCGATGCTGTACCGCCTCGCTTACCAGCCGCTGGCCGAGGCCAGCACGCTGGTGCTGCTGATCGTATCGGTCGGGGTGCACTTTGCGCTGGTGGGACTGGGGCTGGTGATGTTCGGCGCCGAGGGCTCGCGCACCACGGCGTTCTCGGATGCGCGCTTCGAAGTGGGCGCGCTCAGCGTCTCGGGCCAAAGCCTTTGGGTGGTGGGCGTGTCGGCGCTGCTGATCGGCGCGCTGTACTTCTACTTCGAGCGCACGCTGCAGGGCAAGGCGCTGCGCGCGACCGCGGTGAACCGGCTGGGCGCGCGCCTGGTCGGGATCGGCACCACGCAGGCGGGGCGGCTGTCGTTCACGCTGGCTGCGGCACTGGGCGCGCTGTGCGGCGTCCTGATCGCGCCGCTGACCACGGTGTACTACGAGTCGGGCTTCCTGGTGGGCCTGAAGGGCTTTGTCGGCGCCATCGTCGGCGGGCTGGTGAGCTATCCGGTCGCAGCATTGGGTGCGCTGCTGGTGGGCCTGCTCGAATCCTATTCGTCCTTCTGGGCCAGTGCGTTCAAGG
This sequence comes from Cupriavidus phytohabitans, assembly GCF_000426345.1. Lineage (GTDB taxonomy): Bacteria > Pseudomonadota > Gammaproteobacteria > Burkholderiales > Burkholderiaceae > Cupriavidus. Next base: position 148,694 of record NZ_AUFE01000011.1, read on the forward strand.
AGGTCATCGTCTTCACACTGATCATTCCGGTGCTGCTGTGGCGCTCGCTGACGAGCAAGCATGTCGAGGAGGAGGAATAAGCCATGACCATGCTGACCGACAAGCAAGCGGCGGCCGTGACCGGCGCCGAGGCCGGCAGCCGCGCGCGGCTGAACCGCAACCGGCTGCTGGTGCTCGCCTTCATCGTCGTGCTGGCGTTGCTGCCAGTGCTGCCGACACCTGAATTCTGGATCACGCTGGGCAACTACATCGGCCTGTACAGCATCGTCGCGATCGGGCTGGTGCTGCTGACCGGCGTGGGCGGCATGACATCGTTCGGACAGGCCGCGTTCGTGGGGCTGGGCGCGTACAGCACCGCATACCTGACCACGCAGTTCGGGCTGTCGCCGTGGTTCGGGCTGCTGGTGGGACTGGTGATCACGGTGGCCTCGGCCTATGTGATCGGGCTGATCACCATGCGCATGTCCGGCCATTACCTGCCGCTGGCGACCATCGCGTGGGGCCTGTCGCTGTTCTTCCTGTTCGGCAACCTGGAGTTCCTGGGCAAGTACGACGGCATCAACGGCATCCCGGTGCTGTCGTTCTTCGGCATCGAACTGCAGTCGGGCCGCTCGATGTTCTACCTGATCTGGGCGGTGGTGCTGCTGGCCGTGCTGGCGATGCAGAACCTGCTGAATTCGCGCCCGGGCCGCGCCATCCGCGCGCTCAAGGGCGGCGGCGTGATGGCCGAGGCGATGGGCGTCAATACCGCGTGGATGAAAGTGGTGATCTTCGTCGTGGCGGCAATCCTGGCGTGTGTGTCGGGTTTCCTCTACGCGCACCTGCAGCGCGCGGTGAACCCGACGCCGTTCGGCCTGAACTACGGCATCGAGTACCTGTTCATGGCAGTGGTCGGCGGCGTTGGCCACGTATGGGGCGCGGTATTGGGTGCCGGCATCCTGACCATCCTGAAGGACGTGCTGCAGGGCGTGCTGCCGAAGCTGCTCGGCGCCAATGGCAACTTCGAGATCATCGTCTTCGGCGTGCTGCTGGTGCTGTTGCTGCAGTATGCGCGCGATGGCATCTGGCCGTTCCTGCGCCGGCTGTTCCCGTCAGGCCCCGCGGTGCTCGCGCCGGCGCAGGCCGAAGCGCTGGCCGTGCGACGCAAGCCCGAGGCGGGCGAGCTGATCCTCGACGTGCGCGCCGCGCGCAAGGAGTTCGGGGGGCTGGTCGCGGTCAACGATGTCAGCTTCCAAGTGCGTGCCGGCGAAATCATCGGCCTGATCGGCCCCAACGGTGCCGGCAAGTCCACCACCTTCAACCTGGTGACGGGCGTGCTGCCGGTCACGCGTGGCGAGGTGCGCTATCGGGGCGAGGTAATCTCCGGGCTGCCGTCGCGCGAGATCGTCAAGCGCGGCATTGGCCGCACCTTCCAGCATGTGCACCTGCTGCCAACCATGACGGTGCTGGAGAACGTTGCCATCGGCGCGCACCTGCGCGGCGACTTCCGCGCGCAGGGCGGTGTCTCGGCGGCGATCCTGCGCATGAACAAGGCCGAGGAAGAGAAGCTGCTGTTCGAAGCGAAGCGGCAACTCGAACGCGTAGGCCTGGCCGACTGCATGTACATGGAAGCGGGCAGCCTGGCGCTGGGCCAGCAGCGCATCCTGGAGATCGCGCGCGCCCTCTGCTGCGACCCCGCGCTGCTGCTGCTCGACGAGCCGGCCGCTGGGCTGCGCTACAAGGAGAAGCAGGCGCTGGCGGACCTGCTGCGCAAGCTCAAGGGCGAAGGCATGAGCGTGCTGCTGGTCGAGCACGACATGGACTTCGTGATGAACCTGACCGACCGGCTGGTGGTGATGGAGTTCGGCACGCGCATCGCCGAGGGCGTGCCCGAGGAAGTGCAGAAGAACCCGGCGGTGCTGGAAGCCTACCTCGGTGGCGTGGAGTAACGGAGCGACAGAGAAAGCGACATGAGCCTGATTCTGGAAGTGAAGGACCTCCACGTCCGCTACGGCAAGGTGGAAGCGGTGCACGGCGCCAACCTGAAGGTGGAAGCCGGCAAGATCGTGACGGTGATCGGCCCGAATGGCGCCGGCAAGTCCACGATGCTCAATGCGATCATGGGGGCGCTGCCGGTCAATGGCTCGGCGAGCGGCGCGGTCAGCTATCTTGGCCACGACATGGCGGGCATCCCGGTGGAGGGCCGCGTCGCGCGCGGCATGTGCCTGGTGCCGGAGAAGCGCGAGCTGTTCGCATCGATGACGGTGGAGGACAACCTGTTGCTCGGCGCGTTCCGCCGCAAGCGTGCCGGCGAGAAGAACTACCTGGACCAGATGGATGTGGTCTACGACTTGTTCCCGCGCCTGCGCGAGCGTGCGCGCCAGGATGCCGGGACGCTGTCAGGCGGCGAGCGCCAGATGCTGGCGGTGGGCCGGGCATTGATGGCCAAGCCGCAACTGCTGATGCTGGACGAGCCCAGCCTCGGGCTGGCGCCGCTGATCGTCAGGGAGATCTTCCACATCATCAGCAACCTGCGCCAGACCGGCGTGGCCACGCTGCTGATCGAGCAGAACGCGCGGGCGGCGCTGCAGGTGGCGGACTACGGCTATGTGATCGAGACCGGGGATATGTCGATGGAGGGGCCGGCAGGCGATCTGGCGGCCAACCCAAAAGTGATTGAAACGTATCTTGGATTGGCGAAAAAGGCCGCTTAATCCATAAGGATGATAGCCAGACGAATGAGGGCTCGCCTAGGCGAGCCCTTTTTCATTTCTCGTGTGAATAACTTTGGGGATAAGTGGTTTTGGAGGCCTGTTTTTGGGTGCCCGGTGGAGCAGCGCTGGATTGGGTACGTTTGAATTCAAGTGATGAATAAAAGAATTTAAAAATTTTGCATTGATATTCACCTGAAAGATGTCGCTGCTAAATTTATTCGTTGAATGAATTTACTACCATCTGTCGACCTGTATTCAGTTCTCAGGTGAATGTTTTTGAGTGTCCTGGATAGCTTCTTGCTGCGCGGTCTCCAACAGCCAATCGCGAAACCGGTTTAACGCCGGATGGTCACGGCGCTCACGCGGTGCGCACAAGAAATAGCCCCGTTGCAGCGAAATCGGCAAATCAAACGGCGCAAAAACACGTCCCGCAGCAATTTCGTCTCTGACGAGGCATCGCTGCAACACCGCGACCCCCATGTCGGCGCGAACAGCCTGGATCAGGATCGACACCTGGTCGAACGCTGTGGATAACATCGGCGCAGCGGTGGGTACGCCGGCCGCTCGCAGCCAGTTCTGCCAGTTGGCCGGCGCTGAGGTGTGATAGAGCAGGGGCTCCTGCAACAACTCCGCCGGCGTCTGCCAGCGGCCGGCCTCGCGGCGAGCGCGGGCGCGGTCCGGATGGCAGACCGGCACCATTTCACGCCCGATCACGTAGTCGGCCTGCAGGCCCGGCCACTTGTCCGCCTCGCCCGCCAGGATGGCGGCGTCGGGTGTGGCGCCGGAGAGATCCTCATCTCGCTGGTAGGGAACGAAGTCGAGATGGATTTCCGGATGGCGCCGATGAAAGTCCGGCAGGCGCGGCACCAGCCATACGCTGGCCAGCGTCGGCACGACCGACAGCGTCAGGCGGTGGCGGCGGTCGCCAGCGAGCAGGGCCGCGCTGGCGTTCTCGATCGCGGCCAGCGGTTCGGCCACGGCATCGAGCAATTTCCGGCCGGCATCGGTCAACACGAGCCGATGTGCATTGCGCTGGAGGAGCGGCTGGCCGAAGTGTTCCTCCAGCCGGGCGATCGCCCGACTGATCGCACCCTGGGTGACGCACAGCGTGTCCGCGGCACGGGTGAAGCTGCCCAGCTTTGCCGCGGCGGCAAAGGCATGCAACTCGGACATCGACGGGGAACGCAGCCGCATGGCGCAGGTACAGCGTAGAAGAGGGGAAGGGGCAGAACCTGCGGCGCGCCACAGTGCTTTGACCGGGCGCGGACAGGATGATCTTTGGTAATGCAAACGTGCAATATAGTCGTTTGTGGGCAACCGGTAAACGCCCGACACTCGCTCGGTTCCTTCGCATAAAACAACAGGAGAAAGCCTCATGAACCGAGCCACGATGACGCGCCGCCAACTGATGCTGTCGGGCGCCGCAGCCGCCACGCTGGTGTTCGCCGGCAGCGCCTTCGCGCAGGCCAACTATCCGACCCGCCCGATCCGTTTGATCGTGCCCTTTGCCGCAGGCGGTTCGACGGACCTGTCGGCGCGCCTGGTGGCCGAATTCGCCGGCCGCGAGCTGGGCCAGTCCATCGTGGTCGAGAACAAGGGCGGCGCCGGCGGTTCGCTTGGCATGGAGCAGGTGGCCGGCTCGGCGCCGGACGGCTACACCATCGGCATGGCCACGGTCAGCACGCACGGCTCCAACCCGGCTGTGTACCCGAGGCTGAAGTACGACCCGATCAAGGACTTCGCGCCGGTGACCAATGTGGTCGCCATTCCCAGCGTGTTTGCCGTGCACCCGAGCGTGCCGGCCAAGACCATGCAGGAGTTCATCGCGCTGGCCAGGGCCAACCCGGGCAAGTACAGCTTTGCCTCGCCGGGTGCCGGCTCGCTCGGCCACGTCAACATCGAGAACTTCATGATGCTGGCCAAGATCGACCTGCTGCACGTGCCGTACAAGGGTGCGGGCCTGGCGCTGAATGACGCCGTGGCAGGGCAGGTCAATGCCATCACCGACAACCTGTCGTCGACGCTGCCCCACGTGAAATCGGGCAAGCTGCGCGCGCTGGCAGTGCTGGGCGCGTCGCGCTCGGCACAGCTGCCGAACGTGCCGACGTATGCCGAGCTGGGCTTCAAGGACATGGGCGAAGGGGGCTGGTTCGGCATCGTTGCTCCGGCCGGGACGCCGCCGGCGATCATCGCCAAGCTGAACCAGGCCATCCACAAGGCGATGCAGAGCCCCGAGTTCAGGCGCAAGGTGGACGAGTCCGGCGGCACGCTGGTGCCGACCACGCCGGAGCAGTTCAAGGCGCAGATCCAGCAAGCGATGGCGCGCTATGCTCGCGTGGCCAAGGCCGCCGAGATCAAGCTGGACTGAAGCATGGCTGAAGCGAATAACCAGGGCGCGCTGCCGCCGGTCATCGTGCGGCTGCCGGAAGGGGAGGCGCTGCCGCTGGTCTGCGACTCGCCGCATAGCGGCACCGCGTACCCGGAGGATTTCGGCGCGGCGATCCCGACTGCGCGGCTGCGCGGCGGCGAAGACACGCACGTCGATGCGCTGTGGGCCGCGGTGCCGGCCGTCGGCGGCACGCTGTTGGCAGCGACGTTTCCACGGGTCTATATCGACCCGAACCGGATGGCCGACGATATCGATCCGGACCAGCTGGACGGCCCATGGCCCACGGCGCTGGCGCCGGGGCCGAAGACCAGGCTGGGCTTCGGCCTGGTCTGGAGCCGGGTCGACGCGAACACGCCGATCTACGATCGGCGCCTGCCGGTGGCGGAAGTGCAGGGGCGGCTGGACCGCTACTACCATCCGTACCACGCGGCGCTCGCCGAGGCCGTGGAGGGCGCATACCGACGCTTTGGAGCGGTCTGGCATCTGAACCTGCACTCGATGCCGAACAACGCTTACGAGCGCCTGAAGATCGACAGCGAGCACCCGCTGGCGGACTTCGTGCTGGGAGACCGGGACGGTACCACCTGCGAGCCGGGACTGGTCGACTTGGTGGAACGCGAATTGCGCGGCATGGGCTACACGGTGGCGCGCAACGACCCGTACAAGGGCGTCCAGTTGATCGCCCAGATCGGGCGGCCAACCGAGCGGCGCAGCAGCCTGCAGATCGAGATCCGCCGGCCGCTCTATATGGACGAGGCGACGCGGGAGCGGAATGCCGGGTTCGATACCTTGCAGCGCGACCTTGGCAAGGTGACGGGGCAGGTGGCCGCGTATATCCGCGCCAGCCTTTGAGCAGTTCGTTCCACGTGAAACATTGGCCGGGCCTTGTGCCCGGCCTTTTTGTTTCACGTGGAACATTGCGGCAGACGTCGCTTGCCGGCCACGGCCAGGTAGCGTCCGCGCCATGTTTCACGTGAAACATGTTGGCAGCCGAAAAGCCACCAGTCGAATGCCGCTATAATTTCGCATTCCCGTATTTTCCCGCCAGCCTCCCGGAGGAGGTGTCCCATGCTTTACCCAAAAGAATTCGATGTCATTGTCGTCGGTGGTGGTAACGCCGGCACTGAAGCAGCACTCGCCGCCGCCCGCATGGGCTGCCAGACGCTGCTGCTGACCCACAACATCGAGACGCTGGGCCAGATGAGCTGCAATCCATCCATCGGCGGTATCGGCAAGGGGCACCTGGTCAAGGAAGTGGATGCGATGGGCGGCGCCATGGCGGCCGCCACGGATGAGGCCGGCATCCAGTTCCGCATCCTCAACTCCAGCAAGGGGCCGGCGGTGCGCGCCACGCGCGCGCAAGCGGATCGGGTGCTGTACCGTAAGGCGATTCGTACCCGCCTGGAAAACCAGCCCAACCTGATGCTGTTCCAGCAGGCAGTGGATGACCTGATGGTCGAGGGCGATCGCGTCGTTGGCGCCATGACGCAGGTAGGCATTGCCTTCCGTGGGCGGGCGGTGGTGTTGACTGCGGGCACCTTTCTGGACGGCAAGATCCACGTCGGCCTCGACAACTACACCGGCGGCCGCGCTGGCGATCCGGCGGCGGTATCGCTGTCGGCTCGCCTGAAGGAACTGAAGCTGCCGCAGGGCCGCCTGAAGACCGGTACGCCGCCGCGCATCGACGGCCGTACCATCGACTTCTCGGTGATGGAAGAACAGCCAGGCGACCTGGATCCGGTGCCGGTATTCTCGTTCCTGGGCCATCCGGAGCAGCATCCGCAGCAGTTGCCTTGCTGGATCACCCATACCAACAGCCGTACCCACGACATTATCCGTGGCGGTCTCGACCGTTCGCCGATGTACACCGGTGTGATCGAAGGGGTAGGGCCGCGCTACTGCCCGAGCATCGAGGACAAGATCCATCGCTTTGCCAGCAAGGAAAGCCACCAGATTTTCCTGGAGCCGGAAGGGCTGACCACCAACGAGTTCTACCCGAACGGGATCTCGACCAGCCTGCCGTTCGACGTGCAGCTGGAGCTGGTGCATTCGATCCGCGGTCTGGAGAACGCGCATATCCTGCGCCCCGGTTACGCCATCGAATACGACTACTTCGATCCGCGCGGCCTGAAATCATCCCTCGAGAGCAAGGCGATCCGCGGCCTGTTTTTTGCTGGCCAAATCAATGGCACCACCGGCTATGAAGAAGCCGCCGCGCAAGGCCTGCTGGCCGGCATCAACGCTGGTTGCTATGTGCGGGAACGCGATGCCTGGACGCCTCGCCGCGACCAGGCCTACCTGGGCGTGCTGGTCGATGACCTGATCACGCGCGGCGTGACCGAGCCGTACCGCATGTTCACCAGCCGGGCGGAATTCCGCCTAAGCCTGCGCGAGGACAACGCCGACATGCGGCTGACGGAGGTTGGCCGTGAGCTGGGTGTCGTCGACGATGCGCGCTGGGATGCCTTCAACCGCAAGCGCGACACTGTTTCACGTGAAACAGAGCGCCTGAAGAGCACGTGGGTCAACCCGGCCATGTTGCCCCCGGAAGACGCCGTGCCGCTACTGGGCAAGCCGATCGAGCGTGAGTACAGCCTGGCCGACTTGCTGCGTCGGCCGGAAGTCCGCTATGAGTCGCTGATGGCGCTGCAGGGTGGCCGCCATGCGCCCGAAACACCGCTCGACGCCGATGCGATGTTGGCCGACCAGATCCGTGAGCAGATCGAGATCGGCATCAAATACCACGGCTATATCGCTCGCCAGGCAGCCGAAGTCGACAAGCTGGAGGCCAATGAATCGACGCGCCTGCCTGAGAACCTGGATTACACCGAGGTACGCGGGTTGGGCTTCGAAGTCAGCCAGAAGCTGAACCAGCACCGTCCGGAAACGCTGGGCCAGGCTTCCCGCATCTCGGGCGTGACACCGGCGGCCATCTCGCTGCTGCTGGTACACCTGAAGAAGAAGGGGCTCGGACGTGCGCGCGCCGAGTCGGCTGCCGCCGGCGGCACCTCGGAAGAGGCGGCCTGAGTGGCGGGCGCTCGACACACCGTGACTGACGACGCTACGCAGCGTCGTCGCCTCGAAGCCGGTCTCGCCGAGATCGGGCTGGTACTGGCACCGGCACAGATCAACAAGCTGTTCGACTACCTCGCACTGCTGCGCAAGTGGAACGGCGTCTATAACCTGACCGCGATCCGCCATCCCGATGAGATGCTTACGCATCACATGCTGGATTCGCTCGCGGCAGTGCCCGCTTTGGCCGCAGCCGCGCGTTCTGCAGAGGTAGGTACGCCCGCGCGGGGCAGGGTGTTGGATGTTGGCTCGGGCGGCGGCATGCCCGGGCTGCCGCTGGCAATCGCGTGTCCCGACGTATCGGTGCTGATGGTCGATATCGTGCAGAAGAAGACCGCCTTCCTGACCCAGTGCCGCGCCCAGCTTGGACTGGCCAATGCCGCGGCGCACTGGGGCCCGGTGGAAAAGCTGGAAGACACGGATGGCTTTGCCGTGATTACGTCGCGTGCCTTTGCCGAACTGACCGACTTCGTGAACCTGTCGGGGCAGCTGCTCGCGCCGCACGGCAAGCTGATCGCCATGAAGGGCGTTTATCCACAGGCCGAGCTGGACCGGCTGGAAGCGGCAGGACTGATGGCCCAGTGGCAAGTCGACGAAGTGCCGCGCCTTAGTGTGCCGGGACTGGACGCTGAGCGCCACCTGGTGGTGCTGTCGCGGCGCGCAGGCGCGCACGCATGATTTACGCCGTGGCGCTGCAAACAGCGCCGCGAACTGCCGGCCACGAGGCTGGCCGGATGATTTGAAGCAGGAGCCTCAGGAGCATATGGCCAAGGTATTCGTGATTGCAAACCAGAAGGGCGGGGTGGGCAAGACCACCACCACGGTGAACCTCGCCGCCGGCCTGGCCGCGCAGGACCAGCGCGTGCTGCTGGTCGACCTGGATCCGCAGGGCAATGCCTCGATGGGTTCGGGCATCGACAAGCAGGCGCTGGAACATAGCGTGTACCAGGTGCTGGTTGGCCTGGCCAGCATCCCGCAGGCGCGCCAGAAATCCGAGACCGGCAGGTACGACGTACTGCCGGCCAACCGCGAGCTGGCCGGTGCCGAAGTCGAACTGGTCGAGCTCGAGCATCGCGAGCGCAGGCTCAGGCAGGCCATCGATGAAGTCGAGGATGAGTACGACTTTGTGCTGATCGATTGCCCGCCGTCGCTGTCGCTGCTGACGCTGAACGGGCTGTGCGCGGCGCACGGGGTGATCGTGCCGATGCAGTGCGAATACTTCGCGCTCGAAGGACTGTCCGACCTCGTCAACACCATCAAGCAGGTGCACGCCAACCTGAACCGCGAGCTCAAGGTGATCGGCCTGCTGCGCGTGATGTTCGACCCGCGCGTCACGCTGCAGCAGCAGGTGTCGGCGCAGCTCGAATCGCACTTCGGTGACAAGGTGTTCAAGACCATGATTCCGCGCAACGTGCGCCTCGCCGAGGCACCGTCCTATGGCATGCCGGGCGTTGCATTCGATCCGTCATCCAAGGGCGCCAAGGCGTACCTGGACTTTGGCGCCGAGATGATCGCGCGCGTCAGGCAGCTGGGCTGAAGCTGAAGGAGGCATCGACCATGAGTACCGCAAAGACGCCGGCAAAGAAGAAAGGCCTGGGCCGTGGCCTGGAAGCGTTGCTGGGCGGTCCCGCCGAGATCGTCGAGACCGCGAAGCAGGAGGGCGCGCCCAGCGTGTTGCACGTGGACCAGTTGCAGCCGGGCAAGTACCAGCCGCGTACGCGCATGGACGAAGGCGCGCTGCAGGAGCTGGCGGCGAGCATCCGCGCGCAGGGCCTGATGCAGCCGATCCTGGTGCGGCGCGTGGCCGAGCCCGATCGCTACGAGATCATTGCGGGCGAACGCCGTTACCGCGCGTCGAAGATCGCTGGCCTCGATAAGGTGCCGGTGCTGGTCAAGGACGTGGCCGACGAAGCCGCGGCCGCGATGGCGCTGATCGAGAACATCCAGCGTGAAGACCTGAATCCGCTGGAAGAAGCGCAGGGCATCATGCGCCTGATCCGCGAGTTCAAATTTACGCACGAGCAGGCCGCCGAGTCGGTGGGCCGCTCGCGCAGTGCGGTGTCCAACCTGCTGCGCCTGCTGAACCTCGCGGCGCCGGTGCAGACCATGCTGATGGCGGGCGATCTCGACATGGGTCACGCGCGCGCGCTGCTCGCCGTCGACGGTGCCAACCAGATCACGCTGGCGAACCAGGTCGTCAACAAGCGGCTGTCGGTGCGCGAGACCGAAAAGCTGGTGGCGTCCACCCTCAAGCCGTTCGACCTGAAGTCGCTCAAGCAAAAGGGCGTCAACAATATCCGCGACGTGGCGCGGCTGGAAGAAGAGTTGTCCGATGCGCTGGGACTATCGGTGCAGATCAAGCTGGGAGCGCGCGGCAAGGGCCAGCTCACCATCCACTTCAGCAACAACGATGCGCTCGAGGGCGTGCTCGTGCGCCTGCGCGAGTCCCGCGAAGGGCAACAGGCAGCCTGAAATAGCGGGCGATAACCGGCCATTGCAAGGGTAACTGTTGCATCGATGCAGCAGTGGCCGGTCCGATTATCGGTATACGTGTGGCGTACCCGGTAATCAACCATCATGCGTGGGGTCCGCTGCGCAATCCAATTACGTCAGACATCATTGCCGCGCAATTTTTGGAAAGCCATCATGCACTCGTGATGGCAACCGTTGTGCGCAACGCACTGCAAGCTAACTGTAAGCAGATTGACGCGAATCAGTAGTTCCCCTTAAAATCGTGCGGTTTGAATTCTGGTCTGGCCGAAAAGTTCCGGCCTGGAATGAGGCAGCAGGTAGTGGTTCGAGAACGTCAGCAGCGCAGCGCTGGTTCCCGTCAGGAAGATGACTGGGACGACTGGAAAGAAGGCGCAGGCCGCGAAGAGGAAGCTGTCGATCCGCTATCGCACGCCGATGCGGTGAAGCTGTTTGGCGAACGCGCGCTGCGTCCTTCGCGCATGACCCCGGGCAAGGTTGTCCTGGCGCAGGTGATCGTTTCCCTGCTGTCGGCATTGTGCTGGGCGTTGTTCGGGGAAGAGGCGGGGCCGTACGGCTGGTCAGCGTTGTTCGGCGGCATGGTGTGCTTCGTGCCGAGCGGATTCTTCGCATTCCGGCTGTGGGTAGCGCGGGATCGTGCATCGGTCGGCGGGCTGGTCCTCGGCGAGGCGATCAAGGTGTTCGCCACCGTGGCCATGCTGGTGCTGGTGGTGGTGCTGTACCGGGATCTGCGTTGGGTACCGATGCTGGTCACGTTCCTGCTGGCGCTAAAGACTTACTGGGTGGTGGCCCTCGCGATGCGCTAGGCCGCTGCACAAAACAGGTGCTTCATCCGGAGGTGGGGCACCGAAACGGAATATCAAGATGTTTCCGTGGCGGTTTCACCGTGATTTCACAGCGGTGACACCGGACACGGTCAAGGTTGGAAACCCGCTTGCATCGCGGTGACCGGCGAATCCGCCGAAGGCAATGCAAGACGCGTACCGGGTGCCGCACAGGAGTAGCGGCGCGCGGCCCGAAGATTTCGCAATATACCGTTCGATTCGACAATGGCAGAAGCTACCCAAAGCGCGGAACACGTGCTGACACCCTCCGGCTATATCGCCGAACACTTGCAGAACTTGAACTCGGTCGGCGGCAAGCAGGCGTCGGTGGTCGATTTCTCCGTGATCAACTATGACACGGTGTTCTGGTCGGTCCTGTGCGGCGCCATCGCCGTGCTGTTCCTGTATGCCGCCGCGCGCCGCGTCACCTCGGGCGTGCCGGGCCGCTTCCAGGCCTTCGTTGAAATGATCGTCGAGATGGTCGACGACCAGGCCAAGGGCATCATCCACGGCGATCGCTCGTGGATCGCTCCGCTGGCACTGATGGTGTTCTGCTGGATCACCATGATGAACGCGATCGACTTGATCCCGGTGGACTGGGTCACCGGCCTGAATCATGTCCTGGGCATCTTCCACATCCATCTGCCGCACCACCGCGCGGTGGCCACGGCTGACCTGAACGGCACGCTGGGCATGTCCTCCGCCGTGCTGTTGCTGATGATCTACTACAGCTTCAAGATCAAGGGCGCGGGCGGCTTCATGCACGAACTGTTCTCGGCCCCGTTCGGCGCCAAGTGGTACCTGGCCCCGTTCAATCTGGTCCTGAACATCATCGAATTCCTGGCCAAGGCCGTTTCGCTCGGCATGCGGTTGTTCGGCAACATGTACGCCGGCGAACTCGTGTTCCTGCTGATCGCGCTGCTGGGCTCCATCTGGACGTTCAGTGCCGACCTGTCGGCGCTGGGCTTTGTCGGCCACGTCGTTGCCGGCGCAGTCTGGGCGATCTTCCACATCCTGATCGTGCTGCTGCAGGCGTTCATTTTCATGATGCTGACGCTGGTGTATATCGGCCAGGCTCACGATCACCACTGATCGCCATCGATCAGCGCAGGTTCAAGGTTCTAGGTTTTTAGTTTTTTGGTTTTTTGGTTCTAAGTCTCTCTAAATTAAAGGAGTCATCATGCAAGCATTTCTCGCCAACATCCAGGGTCTGACCGCCATCGGTATCGGCATCATCATCGGCCTGGGCGCTATCGGCGCCTGCCTGGGTATCGCACTGATGGGTGGCAAGTACATCGAAGCCTGCGCACGTCAGCCCGAGCTGATGAACCCGCTGCAGACCAAGATGTTCCTGCTGGCCGGCCTGATCGACGCTGCATTCCTGATCGGCGTGGGCGTGGCAATGCTGTTCGCCTTCGCCAACCCGCTGCTGGCTGTCATTCAGTAATTCTTTTCGGTCTGCATGATGCTGACGGGCGGCGCGGGCCACCAGCCTGGCCGCCTTTTGTGCATTTATCTGTAGTTTGATTACCGAAAGGAACACACCATGAATCTGAACGCAACGTTTTTTGCGCAGATGGTCGTGTTCTTCATCCTGTGGTGGGTTGTTGCCAAATTCATTTGGCCGCCGCTGGTGAAGGCGCTCGACGAACGCGCAACGAAGATCGCCGATGGCCTCGCCGCTGCCGAGAAGGGCAAGGCCGAGCTCGAACTCGCCAACAAGCGTGTGGACCAGGCCATGGCCGAAGCCCGCACCGAAGGCGCTCAACGCGTCGCTGACGCCGAGAAGCGCGCTCAGCTGACGGCCGACGAGATCAAGCAGAACGCCCAGGCAGAAGCCGCACGCATCATTGCCCAGGCCAAGGCCGACGCCGAACAGCAGGTTACCCGCGCGCGCGAAGAACTGCGCGACCAGGTCGCCGTGCTGGCCGTCAAGGGTGCCGAGCAGATCCTCAAGCGTGAAGTGAACGCGCAGGTCCACAGCGATCTGCTCAATCAACTCAAGGCTGAGCTCTAATCATGGCTGAAACCGCAACCATTGCCCGTCCCTACGCTGAGGCGCTGTTCCGCGTCGCCAGTGAATCGAGCGCAGGCAACCTGGGTGCATGGTCCGAGCTGGTGTCGGAAATGGGGCAAGTTGCCGCCAATGCCGACATGAAGGCGGTCGCCGACGATCCGAACGTTCCCGGCGACAAGCTGGCCGAACTGTTCCTGTCGGTGCTGAAGTCCCCGGTCAGCGACGAGGCACGCCGCTTCGTCAAGCTGCTGGTGGAGAACGGCCGCCTGACGGTGATGCCTGACATCGCCGAACAGTTCCATGCGCTCAAGAACGCCCGCGAAGGGTCGTCCGACGTTGAGATCACCAGCGCATTCCCGCTGGAAGATGGTCAGCTGAATGACCTGGTCGCCGCACTCGAACGCAAGTTCGGCCGCAAGCTGTACGCGCAGGTGGCGGTGGACCCGTCCCTGATCGGCGGCGTCAGCGTCAAGGTTGGCGACGAAGTGCTCGACACCTCCGTGCGTGCGCGCCTGGCAGCCATGCAAACCGCGCTGACCGCCGCCTGAGCGGCCGTCCGACGGATTGAAGAATTAGGAGCATTGTGATGCAACTGAACCCCTCAGAAATCAGCGAGCTGATCAAGACCCGCATCTCGGGTCTTGGCGCCGAAGCTGAAGTGCGCAACACCGGCACGGTGATTTCCGTGACCGATGGTATCTGCCGCGTGCATGGCCTGTCTGGCGTGATGCAGGGCGAGATGCTGGAATTCCCCGGCAACACCTTCGGCCTCGCGCTGAACCTCGAGCGCGACTCGGTCGGCGCCGTGGTGCTGGGCGACTACGAGCACATTTCCGAAGGCGACACGGTCAAGTGCACCGGCCGCATTCTGGAAGTGCCCGTTGGCAAGGAACTGCTGGGCCGCGTGGTCAACACGCTGGGCCAGCCGATCGACGGCAAGGGCCCGATCAACGCGAAGGAAACCGACGTGATCGAGAAGGTCGCGCCGGGCGTGATCGCGCGTCAGTCGGTGAGCCAGCCGGTGCAGACCGGCCTGAAGTCGATCGACTCGATGGTGCCGATCGGCCGTGGCCAGCGCGAGCTGATCATCGGCGACCGCCAGACCGGCAAGACCGCCGTGGCCGTCGACGCGATCATCAACCAGAAGGGCAAGGGCATGTACTGCGTGTACGTCGCCATTGGCCAGAAGGCTTCGACCATCGCCAACGTGGTGCGCAAGCTGGAAGAGCACGGCGCGATGGAATACACCGTCGTCGTGGCCGCCGCCGCTTCGGACTCGGCCGCCATGCAGTACCTGGCTGCCTACGCCGGCTGCACGATGGGCGAATACTTCCGCGACCGCGGTGAAGACGCGCTGATCGTTTATGACGACCTGACCAAGCAAGCCTGGGCCTACCGCCAGGTGTCGCTGCTGCTGCGCCGCCCGCCGGGCCGCGAAGCTTACCCGGGCGACGTGTTCTACCTGCACTCGCGCCTGCTGGAGCGTGCTGCCCGCGTGAACGAAGACTATGTCGAGAAGTTCACCAACGGCGCCGTCAAGGGCAAGACCGGTTCGCTGACCGCGCTGCCGATTATCGAAACGCAGGCCGGCGACGTGTCCGCGTTCGTGCCGACCAACGTGATCTCGATCACGGACGGCCAGATCTTCCTGGAAACCGACCTGTTCAACGCCGGTATCCGTCCCGCCATCAACGCCGGTATCTCGGTGTCGCGCGTGGGTGGTGCTGCACAGACCAAGGTGGTGAAGAACCTGTCCGGCGGTATCCGTACCGACCTGGCGCAGTACCGTGAACTGGCTGCGTTTGCGCAGTTTGCCTCGGACCTGGACGATGCGACCCGCAAGCAGCTCGAGCGCGGCCGCCGCGTGACCGAACTGCTGAAGCAGGCGCAATACCAGCCGCAGCAAGTGTGGCAGCTGGCCGCTTCGCTGTTCGCCGCCAACAACGGCTTCCTCGACAACGTGGAAGTGAAGGACATCCTGTCGTTCGAGAAGGGCCTGCACGACCACCTGAAGACCAAGTACGCTGACCTCGTCAACCGCATCGAAGAGACCAAGCAGCTCTCGAAGGAAGATGAACCCGCCCTGCGTGCCGCTGTCGAGGATTTCAAGAAGTCCGCCGCGTTCTAACCACCGCGTGATTCCACGATATCCCTGCTGTGCCTGAGCATTCAGGCGCGGCAGGGATTCGGACGGAGAGGAAGATATGGCCGGAACGAAAGAAATTCGAACCAAGATCAAGAGCGTGCAAAACACGCGCAAGATCACCAAGGCGATGGAAATGGTCGCCGCATCCAAGATGCGCAAGGCGCAGGAACGGATGCGCAATGCCCGCCCGTATGCCGAAAAAGTGCGCAACATCGCGGCGCACCTGGCTTCGGCCAACCCCGAGTTCAAGCACCCGTTCCTGCAGGAGCGTGAAGTCAAGCGCGTCGGCATGATCGTGGTCACGACCGACAAGGGGCTGTGCGGCGGCCTGAACACGAACGTGCTGCGTGCGGTGACCAACGAGCTGAAGAGCCTGCAGGGTCGCGGCGTGGGTGTGCAAGCCACTGCCATCGGCAGCAAGGGCATGCAATTCCTGAACCGCATCGGCGCCAAGGTGGCCTCGAACGTGGTGCAGCTCGGCGACACTCCGCACCTGGAAAAGCTGATCGGCGCGATCAAGGTCCAGCTCGACGCATTCACCAACGGTGAAGTCGACGCGGTGTACCTGGCGTACACCAAGTTCATCAACACGATGAAGCAGGAACCGATGGTTGAGCAGCTTCTGCCGCTCGCCGCCGACAAGCTGTCGCAGACGGAAGAAGAGAAGCGCGCCTACTCGTGGGACTACATCTACGAGCCTGACGCGCAGACCGTGGTGGAAGAGCTGTTGGTCCGCTACGTCGAGGCGCTGGTGTACCAGGCCGTGGCCGAGAACATGGCGTCCGAGCAGTCGGCGCGCATGGTGGCGATGAAGGCAGCATCCGACAACGCGAAGAACGTGATCGGCGAACTGCAGCTGGACTACAACAAGACCCGGCAGGCAGCGATCACCAAGGAACTGTCGGAGATCGTCAGCGGCGCGGCAGCGGTCTGAGGCGTCAAGAATTCAAGCTATCGGAGATACGAAATGAGTATCGGAAATATTGTGCAGTGCATCGGCGCCGTGGTGGACATCGAGTTCCCGCGCGACGCGATGCCGAAGGTGTACGACGCGCTGGTGCTGGAAGACAGCGGCGAAACGTCGTTCGCCGAAAAGGGCCTGACGTTCGAAGTCCAGCAGCAGCTGGGCGACGGCGTGGTGCGTACCATTGCCCTCGGTTCGTCGGACGGCCTGCGCCGCGGCATGCCGGTGAAGAACACCGAAGCGCCGATCTCGGTGCCGGTGGGTCAGGGCACGCTGGGCCGCATCATGGACGTGCTGGGTCGCCCCATTGACGAAGCTGGCCCGATCGCTTCCGACGAACGGCGCGCGATTCACCAGAAGGCCCCGAAGTTCGACGAACTGTCGCCTTCGACCGACCTGCTCGAAACCGGCATCAAGGTGATCGACCTGATCTGCCCGTTCGCCAAGGGCGGCAAGGTGGGCCTGTTCGGTGGTGCTGGCGTGGGCAAGACCGTCAACATGATGGAGCTCATCAACAACATCGCCAAGCAGCACAGCGGTCTGTCGGTGTTCGCCGGCGTGGGCGAGCGTACCCGTGAAGGGAACGACTTCTACCACGAAATGAAGGAATCCAACGTGCTCGACAAGGTGGCCATGGTGTTCGGCCAGATGAACGAGCCGCCGGGCAACCGTCTGCGCGTGGCACTTTCCGGCCTGACCATGGCCGAGAAGTTCCGCGACGAAGGCCGCGACATCCTGTTCTTCGTCGACAACATCTACCGCTACACGCTGGCTGGTACCGAAGTGTCGGCACTGCTGGGCCGTATGCCTTCCGCCGTGGGCTACCAGCCGACGCTGGCTGAAGAAATGGGCAAGCTGCAGGAACGCATCACCTCGACCAAGACCGGCTCGATCACCTCGATCCAGGCCGTGTACGTGCCCGCGGATGACTTGACCGACCCGTCGCCGGCAACCACCTTCCTGCACCTGGACTCGACCCTGGTGCTGTCGCGTGACATTGCCGCTCTCGGTATCTACCCCGCAGTGGACCCGCTCGACTCGACCTCGCGCCAGATGGACCCGCAGGTTGTGGGCCAGGAGCACTACAACGTCGCGCGCGCCGTTCAGCAGACCCTGCAGCGCTACAAGGAACTGCGCGACATCATCGCGATCCTGGGCATGGACGAACTGTCGCCGGAAGACAAGATGGCCGTGAACCGCGCGCGTAAGATCCAGCGATTCCTGTCGCAGCCGTTCCACGTGGCTGAAGTGTTCACGGGTTCGCCGGGCAAGTACGTGCCGCTGAAGGAAACCATCCGTGGTTTCAAGATGCTGGTGGATGGCGAGTGCGATCACCTGCCCGAGCAGGCGTTCTACATGGTCGGCTCGATCGACGAAGCCTTCGAGAAGGCCAAGAAGCTCCAGTAAGCCTTGTTTCGATGCCCCCGCGCCCGCGGGGGCGGCGGGGCATCGCGCGAAGCGGTGTACCTGCCAGAAGCGAAGCGATTGGAGAAAGGATCAGATATGGCAACCATTCTTGTAGACGTCGTCAGCGCGGAAGCGTCGATCTTCTCCGGCCAGGCGAAGTTCGTGGCGCTGCCGGGCGAGTCGGGTGAGCTGGGCATCCTGCCGGGCCACACGCCGCTGATCACGCGCATCCAGCCGGGTGCGGTGCGCATCGAGAAGGAAGACGGCAGCGAAGAGTTCGTGTTCGTTGCCGGCGGCATTCTCGAAGTGCAGCCCAAGCACGTCACGGTGCTGGCCGACACCGCTATCCGCGGTGGCGACCTGGACGAAGCCAAGGCCCAGGAAGCCAAGCGTGCGGCCGAAGAGCTGATGCAGAACCAGAACAGTGACCTCGACCTGGCACGTGCCCAGAGCGAGCTCGCCGTGGCGGCTGCGCAGCTGGCTGCCATTGCCCGCCTGCGTCGTAAGAAGTAACTGCTTCGGCAGTGCTGTCGCGTTGTTGTTTTTTCGATGCGACATTTAAAAAAGGCAGCCGCAAGGCTGCCTTTTTTGTGGGCACAGCGATATGCTTTCGTCCTGCCTGGACAAAAAAAAGCGCGCGGGCCGGGGAGGCTCCGCGCGGACGGGAAAATCCCTTCGAGGGGTCAATTCGAAGGAACGGGTTCGGTCCAGGTGACAATCAAGGCGCATCGGATACCTGATATCCGCTACAGGCTGCAAAGGCCACGCGCTAAAACGGTCTGCCTGGTGTTCCGGTCCAGCAGCATTTTTCGCTGGATCGGAAAAACGGGTTACTGCAAGAAACGCTACAAAAAGGCTTTCTTCACCACGCCCCTTTAGGTCTGCACAGCATTCTTTGCTGGGGCGCCGCACCCCGAACAGCGGGTGTGTCAATGCATTGTGGGGGAAACTCCCCGGCATGGCAGTAACAAAATGTATCGTTTTGCAAGAAGTTGAAAGCCTCAGGCTCCGATAGCCATCGCGCGCGGCACTTCTGTGAACGTTGAGCTCACGTTCGCCGCAGTAACGTGCCTATAACGTATCATTTCCGGGTGGTTTTCCGTGTTCGCTCGCGCACCATGTCCGTGTGGCGAATCGCAGTTACGATTCGATACGTCTGCCGCGCTGGCCGGCCTCCGGCCGACGGAAGCGGCAAGGTTATCCCCGGTTATCCTGCAGTTGTTCAGCCCTTATCCCAAGACTTGTCCCGCAGTTATTCACAGCCGGAGCCGCAATGCACCCAGAGATGCAGCCAGCGATACATGCCATGCTGGCGATGAAGACCGTGGCCGTGGTCGGCCTGTCAGACCGGCCGGAGCGCGCCAGCCATGAGGTGGCGGAATTCCTGCAGGGCCACGGCTTTCGTATCGTGCCGGTGAATCCACGCCACGCTGGCGAGCGTATCCTTGGCGAGACCTGTTATGCCAGCCTGCAGCAAGCCGCCGAGACGATGGCGGCCAACGGAGCCACCATTGAATGGGTGGACATCTTCCGCCGCGCCGAGGACACGCCCGGGGTGGTTGATGACGCCATCGCCATCGGTGCGCGCGGGGTCTGGCTGCAGCTCGGCATAGTCAATGACGAAGCCATGCGCCGCGCCGCTGCCGCGGGATTGCTGGCGGTTCAGGACTGCTGCAGCAAGATCGAGCTGACGCGCGCATTGGCGCCGCGCTGAGCCGCGCCAGCACCGGTCCGTTTTCGTTTTTACAAGCCAACGCGCTCGCCAACCATGGCCATCGATCCCGAACTGACCGCCTACTATCGCCGCCTGGCCGAGCGCTATGCCGGCATGCCCGTGCCTGCCGACGCCGCCGCGCGCCGCACCCGCTTCGCCGAGATCGCCGCGGCTTCGCTGCTGCCGGATCCCGAGGGCATCACCGTGCAGGACCTCCAGATCCCGCTGGCGGGCAGCACCCTTGGCTCGCGACTGTTCCGGCCGCAGGGCGAAGCCCGGCCGCGGCTGATCGTGTACTTCCATGGGGGCGGCTGGGTCATCGGCTCGCCGCAGACCCACCATGCCGTGGCGGCATTGCTCGCCGCGGATACTGGTTGCGTGGTGGTCAGCGTCGACTACCGGCTGGCGCCCGAGCACCCATTCCCCGCGCCTTGTGACGACGCCGTGGAAGCGGTGGCGTGGCTGGCGGGCCAGCGGCGGGCGCTGGGCCTGGCACCGGACTTCCTGGCGCTGGCCGGCGATAGCGCGGGTGGCCACCTGGCCGCGCAGGCCGCGCAGCAGCTCAACGGCGGCGACGCGGCGCGGGTCGACGCCCAACTGCTGATCTACCCAGTCACGGCGCCGGTGCTAGCCACGGAAAGCTACCGTGCCTTTGCCGACGGTCCCGGGCTGACGCGCGACGAAATGGCCTGGTTCTGGCGCCAGTTCATTGGCGCCGAGGCCCTCGCACAAGGCGCGGCGCACGCCGACCCGCGCGTACACCTGATGGCCGCGGCGCCCGTTCGGCCGCCGGCGACGGTAATCGTGGTCGCGGCCCACGACGTGCTGCGCGACGATGGGCTGGCCTATGCCGACTTCCTGGTGCGCCACGACGCACCGGTGATTACCATCGAGGCCAGCGGCATGTCCCACGGCTTCGCGCGGCTGCAGCCTGAAGCCCAGCGTGCGCGCGAATGGATGCGGCGTGCCGCCGGTGCCTTCCGCGACCTGCTCGACGACGCCTGAGCGTGGCCACGGCGCATCGGACGCGCATCGGGAGCGCATCCTGAAGCGCCGGCGCGCGCCGCCCATCCCTTAGAATGGCGGTCTTACGAGGATGACCATGACCGCACTGCAGAACGATACCTTCCTGCGCGCGCTGCGCCGCCAGCCCACCGAATACACGCCGCTGTGGCTGATGCGCCAGGCAGGCCGCTACCTGCCCGAGTATAACGCGACGCGCGCGCGCGCCGGCAGCTTCCTCGGGCTGGCCAAGAACCCGGCCTACGCCACCGAGGTGACCCTGCAGCCACTGGATCGCTATTCGCTGGATGCGGCCATCCTGTTCTCCGACATCCTGACCGTGCCCGACGCGATGGGCCTGGGCCTGTCGTTCGCGCAGGGTGAGGGCCCGCGCTTCGCGCGTCCGCTGCGTACCGAAGCCGACGTGCAGAAGCTGGCCGTGCCCGACATGTCCTCGCTGCAGTACGTGTTCGACGCCGTCAGCGAGATCCGCCGGGCGCTGGTGCAGGACGGTCGCCAGCGCGTGCCGCTGATCGGTTTCTCGGGCAGCCCGTGGACGCTGGCGTGCTACATGGTCGAGGGCGGCGGCTCGGACGACTTCCGTACGGTCAAGGCGATGATGTACGGCCGCCCAGACCTGATGCACCGCATCCTGGAAATCAACGCCGAAGCAGTGTCGGCCTACCTGAACGCCCAGATCGAGGCGGGCGCGCAGGCGGTGATGATCTTCGACACCTGGGGCGGCGCGCTTGCCGACGGCATGTACCAGACGTTCTCGCTGGCCTATATGCGCCGCGTGCTCGCCGGACTGAAGCGCGAGCACGCCGGTGAGCAGGTGCCGGCGATCGTCTTTACCAAGGGCGGTGGCCTGTGGCTCGAGGCGCTGGCCGATACCGGCGCCGACGCAATCGGGCTGGACTGGACCGTCAACCTGGCCGAGGCGCGCCGCCGCACCGGCGGGCGCGTGGCCCTGCAGGGCAATATCGACCCCACCGTGCTGTTCGCGCCCGAGGCGGCGATCCGCGAGCAGGTGCGCGGCGTGCTGGACAGCTTCGCGGCGGGCGGTGGCAGCGACGGGCACGTGTTCAACCTTGGCCACGGCATCTCGCAGTTCACCCCGCCCGAGCATGTCACGGTGCTGGTCGATGAAGTGCACGCCTACAGCCGCAAGCTGCGCGCCGCGCAGAAGTGACCCGGGGGTTATGCGCCGCAGCGCTCGGGCGGGCGGCGCCCCGCGCTGCAGCGCAACGCGCCGGCACGCACCCGGTGATGCGGGGGCCGCGCCGGTTACGCCTGTCAAGTTAACTTTTTTGCCACCATTCGCCAAAAAGGTGCCCGGAGTTGAGCCTCGGGGCTTGACTTATGCACACCGATAGGTTTGCCGCAGTGCAAGAGCGGGTTAGTCCTTAACCTATCTGGGGGATGTTTGCAAGGTCTTGATTTTTAAGGCTTTGGAAGATTTGCAAAGCGTGGGCTGATGCCAGTGGATCCCTTGATTTGCCGGGCTTCCGAGCCCTCCAGCGCGACTTTTCAACAAAGTTATCCACAGGGGCGGTGGAATTAGTGGAAAACCAGTCATCTATCATCAACTTAGGGCCATATTTGAAGTTTTACTTTAAGTTGATGTTGCGCCGCACACAAAAACACTCGCGCCCGCCGTACAGCCGCCCCATGCACAGCGATTGCGCAATTGGCATGCACCAAGTCAGATCCGATGGCGGACGATAGCAGCGCCGCCACCAAACTGAGTGACGACCAGGCCATCGCGCCGCCGATCGTCCGTGTGGCCCTGGACACACCCGCCGACGACTGCTTCGACTATCTGGCGATGCCCGAGGTGGCGCCCGGCGACCTGGTGGTGGTGCCGTTTGGCCGCCGCAGCCTTGTTGGCGTGGCCGTGGAGCGCGCCGCCACTTCCGATGTGCCCAACGGCCGGCTGCGCCCGGTGGTCCAGCGCCTGGACTGGATGCCGCCGCTCTCGCCCGACTGGATCGCGCTGGCGGCGTTTGCCGCAGGCTACTACCACCGCCGCCTCGGCGAAGTCATGCTGCCGGCGCTGCCCCCGGCGTTGCGTGAAGCCGACAGCTGGCCGGGCCTGGCACAGCGTGCCCGCACCGACGAATACCGCCTGTTGGCCGCACATGTGGATAACTTGCTGGCCGCCGTGCCAGCGCGCGCGCGGAGCGTGCGAGCGCTGGCGCAGGCGCTCGCCGAATGCGCGGCCGTCGGCAAACCACTGGCGCTGGCCGATGCGCGCGCGCTGTGCGCAGCGGCACCGGCTCGACTGGCCGAATGGCAGGCTGCCGGCTGGGTCGAGGCCGATCGCACCGCCCGGCCGCTGCTGCGGACGGCGCCGATGCAAGCGCCGTCCGCGGCCCCCGCTTTGCACGAGGAGCAGCGCGCCGCGGTGCAGGCGATCGCCGAAGCGCAGGGTTTCGCGCCGTTCCTGCTGCACGGGGTCACCGGCAGCGGCAAGACCGAGGTCTACCTGCACGCCATGCAGGCCGTGCTGGAGCGCGACCCGCATTCCCAGGTGCTGATGCTGGTCCCCGAAATCAACCTGACGCCACAGTTGCAGACGCGCATCGCCGCGCGCTTCCCGCACCTGCCGCTGGCTGTGCTGCACAGCGGGCTGGCGGACCAGGAGCGCAGCCTTCAGTGGCTGGCCGCGCACCGCGGCGAAGCCCGCATCGTGCTCGGCACGCGCATGGCGGTGATGGCGTCGCTGCCTGCGCTGGCACTGATCGTGGTCGATGAGGAGCACGATACCTCCTACAAACAGCAGGAAGGACTGCGCTATTCGGCGCGCGACCTGGCGGTGTGGCGCGCCAAGCAGCGTGGCATCGCGGTCGTGCTGGGTTCGGCCACGCCGTCGATGGAAACCTGGTGGCGGGCAGGGCAGGGCACGTACCGCAAGCTGGTGCTGCGCGAGCGGGCCCAGGCCGATGCCGCGCTGCCCACCGTGCGGCTGGTCGACCTGAACCATGAGCGGCAACGCCAGCGCCCATTGTTCGAAGGGCTGTCGGTGCCGCTGCTGGAAGCCATCGACACCCGGCTGGCGCGCGGCGAGCAGAGCCTGCTGTTCCTGAACCGCCGCGGCTACGCGCCGGTGATTGCCTGCGACAGCTGCGGCTGGCTGTCCGGCTGCCCCCGCTGCTCGGCGTACCTGGTGCTGCACCGGCCCGAGCGGCGCCTGCGCTGCCACCACTGCGGTCTGGAAGCCCCGGTGCCGCACCACTGCCCGGACTGCGGCAATGTCGATATCGCGCCGCTCGGCCGCGGCACCCAACGTATCGAGGAAGCGCTGGCGGCACGCTTCCCGCAGGCCCGTATCGCCCGCATCGACGCCGACTCCACCCGGCGCAAGGGCAGCGCGCAGGCGATGTTCGACGAAGTTCATGCCGGCGAAGTCGACATCCTGGTGGGCACCCAGATGGTCGCGAAGGGCCATGACTTCCAGCGCGTGACGCTGGTCGGGATCGTGCACCCGGACGCGGCCATGTTCAGCCACGATTTCCGCGCCGCCGAGCACCTGTTCGCCTCGCTGATGCAGGTGGCGGGGCGCGCCGGCCGCGCCGGGCTGCCGGGCGAGGTGCTGATCCAGACCCGCTACCCGGATACCCCGGCATTGCAGGCCCTGACGCGCCATGACTATGATGGATTCGCGGCCAGCCAGTTGCGCGAGCGGCGCCAGGCCGGGTTGCCCCCGTTCTGCTTCCAGGTGCTGGTGACGGCAGAGCACGGCGAGCTGGAGCGGGCCCTGCAGTTCCTGCAGGCAGCGCGGCGGCATGCCGATTCCTGCCAGCTGGCAGCCGAGGTGCAACTGCATGACCCGGTGCCGATGTCGATGGTGCGCATCGCCAACCGCGAGCGCGCCCAGATGCTGGTCGAGGCGACTTCAAGGCCGGCGCTGCAACGGTTTATGGCTGAGTGGGTACAGACTTTCGCAGAGGTAGGGACGGAGGTGAAAGGGGTGCGCTGGCAGCTGGAAATCGATCCGCTCCGGATCTGAGCCGGCAGCGGCTGGCTGCGCGGGTGCAACCCATTTGTCAGGGTTAACGATAGGGTTGCACTAAGTTGCACCTTTTGCTTTTTCGGGAGTAAGATCGCGCCAGCTCACAGGCTCCAGCCGGTCGTGCGTCCGTTGCCTTGTAGCATCGGCGGCGTATTACCGGCTGCGCCCCAGTTTTCGGAGAACTGCCCGCATGGCCACCACCACTCTCGGCGTCAAGCTCGACGACGCCTCGCGCGATCGCCTCAAGCGTGTCGCCCAATCCATCGACCGCACGCCGCACTGGCTGATCAAGCAGGCCATCTTCACCTACCTGGAACAGGTCGAGCGCGGGTACCTGCCGCATGAGACCAGCGCAGCCGGTTCGGCCGACCCCGATGGTGCCGACGCTTCCGACCTGGTCACGGCCGATGGCGCGCCGCAGCCGTTCCTGGAATTCGCGCAGAGCATCCAGCCGCAGTCGGTGCTGCGTGCCGCCATCACCTCCGCCTACCGCCGCCCTGAAACTGATTGCGTGCCGGTGCTGCTGGAACAGGCGCGCCTGCCGCAGCAGCAGGCCGAGGCCGCCATCAAGATGGCCAAGACGCTGGCCACGCGGCTGCGTGAGCAGAAGGTGGGCACCGGCCGCGAAGGCCTGGTGCAGGGCCTGATCCAGGAATTCTCGCTGTCGTCGCAGGAAGGCGTGGCGCTGATGTGCCTGGCCGAGGCGCTGCTGCGCATCCCCGACAAGGCCACGCGCGACGCGCTGATCCGCGACAAGATCAGCGGTGCCAACTGGCAGTCGCACCTGGGCCAGAGCCCGTCGCTGTTCGTCAACGCCGCCACCTGGGGCCTGCTGCTGACCGGCAAGCTGGTCGCCACCCATACCGAGTCGGGCCTGACCAAGGCGCTCACGCGCATCATCGGCAAGGGCGGCGAGCCGCTGATCCGCAAGGGCGTGGACATGGCGATGCGCCTGATGGGCGAGCAGTTCGTCACCGGCGAGACCATTTCCGAGGCGCTCGCCAACGCGCGCAAGTACGAGGCGCAGGGCTTCCGCTACTCCTACGACATGCTCGGCGAAGCGGCCATGACCGAGGACGATGCCGCGCGCTACCTGGCGTCGTACGAGCAGGCCATCCACGCGATCGGCCAGGCCTCGCGCGGCCGCGGCATCTATGAAGGCCCGGGCATCTCGATCAAGCTGTCGGCGCTGCATCCGCGCTACAGCCGCGCCCAGCACGAGCGCGTGATCGGCGAGCTGTACGAGCGCCTGAAGTCGCTGACGCTGCTGGCGCGCCAGTACGACATCGGCATAAATATCGACGCCGAGGAAGCCGACCGGCTGGAAATCTCGCTCGACCTGCTGGAGCGCCTTTGCTTCGAGCCCGAGCTGGCCGGCTGGAACGGCATCGGCTTCGTGGTGCAGGGCTACCAGAAGCGCTGCCCCTTCGTGATCGACTACCTGATCG
>NZ_AUFE01000012.1 GCF_000426345.1 Cupriavidus phytohabitans
GCCCGCCGCAGCCGCCACCGCCTGATGATCCGCCTGGTCAAGGGCGCCTACTGGGACAGCGAGATCAAGCGCGGCCAGGTGGAAGGCCTGGAGGGCTATCCGGTCTACACGCGCAAGGTCTACACCGATGTGTCGTACGTGGCCTGCGCGCGCAAGCTGCTGTCGGTGCCCGACGCGATTTATCCACAGTTCGCGACGCACAACGCGCACACGCTGTCCGCGATCTACCAGATCGCCGGCCACAGCTACTACCCCGGCCAGTACGAGTTCCAGTGCCTGCACGGCATGGGCGAGCCGCTGTACGACCAGGTGGTGGGCCCGACCGCCGACGGCAAGTTCAACCGTCCGTGCCGCATCTACGCGCCGGTCGGCACGCATGAAACGCTGCTGGCCTACCTGGTGCGCCGCCTGCTGGAGAACGGCGCCAACACCTCGTTCGTGAACCGCATCGCCGACGACACCATCTCGCTGGACGAACTGGTGGCCGACCCGGTCGCCGTGGTCGAAGCCATGCACCGCGACGAAGGCACGCTGGGCCTGCCGCATCCGCGCATCCCGTCGCCGCGCACGCTGTACGGCAAGAGCCGTCCCAATTCCGCCGGCATCGACCTGGCCAACGAACACCGCCTGGCTTCGCTGTCGTCGGCCTTGCTGGCGGGCACCAGCGAGCGCCAGGTCGCCGAGCCGATGCTGGGGGCCGCGCTGGTCGCCGATTTGCCGCGCGCAGCCGACGCCATCACCACGCCCGTGCTGAACCCCGCCGACCACCGCGACGTGGTCGGCCAGGTCACCGAAGCCAGCCAGGCCGACGTCGACGCCGCGCTGCAGGCCGCGGTGAACGCCGCGCCGATCTGGCAGGCGACGCCGCCGGACGTGCGCGCCGCCGCGCTGGAGCGCGCCGCCGACCTGATGGAAGCCCAGATGCAGTCGCTGATGGGCATCATCATGCGCGAGGCCGGCAAGACCTTCTCCAATGCCATCGCCGAAGTGCGCGAGGCCGTGGACTTCCTGCGCTACTACGCCGCCGAGATCCGCCGCGGCTTCGACAACGAGACTCATCGCCCGCTGGGCCCGGTGGTTTGCATCAGCCCGTGGAACTTCCCGCTGGCGATCTTCACCGGCCAGGTCGCCGCGGCGCTGGCCGCCGGCAACCCGGTACTGGCCAAGCCCGCCGAGCAGACCCCGCTGATCGCCGCCGCCGCGGTGAAGCTATTGCGCGAGGCCGGCGTGCCGCCCGGCGCGGTGCAGCTGCTGCCGGGCCGCGGCGAAACCGTCGGCGCAGCGCTGGTGGGCGATGCGCGCGTCAAGGGCGTGATGTTCACCGGCTCGACCGAGGTAGCGCGCATCCTGCAACGCAATGTCGCCGGGCGCCTGGACGCCGCCGGCCGCCCGATCCCGCTGATCGCCGAGACCGGCGGCCAGAACGCGATGATCGTCGACTCTTCGGCGCTGGCCGAGCAGGTCGTCGGCGACGTGGTCAACTCCGCCTTCGACTCGGCCGGCCAGCGCTGCTCGGCGCTGCGCGTGCTGTGCCTGCAGGAGGACGTGGCTGACCGCGTGCTGGAAATGCTCAAGGGCGCGATGCAGGAACTGACCATGGCCAACCCGGACCGCCTGTCGACCGATGTCGGGCCGGTGATCGACGAAGAGGCGCGCGCCAACATCGTGCGCCATATCGACGCCATGCGTGCCAAGGGCCGCCGCGTCCACCAGGCCGATCCCGACGCCGCGCAGGGCGCCAGCTGCCGCAACGGCACCTTCGTGCCGCCGACGCTGATCGAGCTGGACAGCATCGAGGAACTGAAGCGCGAGGTGTTTGGCCCGGTGCTACACGTGGTGCGCTTCCCGCGCGCGGCGCTCGACACCATGGTCAGCCAGATCAACGGCACCAACTACGGCCTGACGCTGGGCATCCATACCCGCATCGACGAGACCATCTCGTTTATCGTCAGCCGCGCCCATGTGGGCAACCTGTACGTGAACCGCAACATCGTCGGCGCGGTGGTGGGCGTGCAGCCGTTCGGTGGCGAGGCGCTGTCGGGCACCGGTCCCAAGGCGGGCGGCCCGCTCTACCTGCACCGGCTGCTGTCGGTGTGTCCGCAGGACGCGGTGGCACGCAGCGTGCGCGCCGCCGACGTGACGAACCACGCCGAGAAGGTTGGCCCGGACGATGAAGCAGCGCATGCCGCCGAAGCCTTCCGCAACTGGGCCGCCACCGAGCTGCCCGCGGTCGCCGACGCCTGCGCGCGCTTTGCCGAGACATCGCCGTCGGGCCTGGCGGTGACGCTGGCCGGCCCCACCGGCGAGCGCAACACCTACACGCTGCTGCCGCGCGCTCACGTGCTGTGCCTGGCCGCGCAGGAAGCCGACCTGGCGCTGCAGCTGGGCGCCGTGCTGACCGTCGGCGCGCGTGCCGTATGGCCGGAGAACCCTGTTGCGCGGGGGCTGTTTGCGCGCCTGCCCAAGGGCGTACAATCGCGCGTCCGCATGGTGGCTGACTGGACCGCCGCGGACATCGCCATCGATGCGGTGCTGCACCACGGCGACTCCGACCAGCTGCGCACGGTGTGCGAGCAGGTGGCGGCGCGCCCGGGACCGATCATCGGCGTGCAGGGCCTGGCGCAGGGCGAACCGAACGTCGCGCTCGACCGCCTGCTGATCGAGCGCTCGCTGTCGGTCAACACCGCGGCCGCGGGCGGCAACGCAAGTTTGATGACGATCGGCTGAGGCATTCTCGGACGCGCGTCTTGTCGAAGCGCGCACCGGTGGCGGCGATCCTGCCCCGGCGCGCATACCAAGGAGGGCGCGGCATTGCCAGGCCGCGCCTCGAAAAATACGCCGCTCAGGGCGCCATACCGGCACCACCGCGGCACCAGAGTGGCACCAATTGGGACCCAAGGAGATCTGATGAGCTCGACTTTCCACAAGACGGCAATGACCGTTGCCCTGACCCTGGCCGGCCTGACCGCCGCCTCCGCAGCCTTCGCGCAAGCGCAGGAAATCAAGCTGGGCTATGCCGGCCCGATGACCGGCGGCCAGGCCCAGTACGGCAAGGACATGCAGAACGGCATCGTCCTCGCGATCGAGGACATGAACGCCACCAAGCCGAAGATCGGCGGCAAGGAAGTCAAGTTCGTGCTGGTCTCCGAAGACGACCAGGCCGACCCCAAGACCGGCTCGGTGGTCGCGCAGAAGCTGGTCGACAACGGCATCCAGGGCATGCTCGGCCACTTCAACTCGGGCACCACCATCCCGGCGTCGATGGTCTACAACCGCGCCGGCATTCCGCAGATCGCCATGGCGACCGCGCCGGAATACACCAAGCAGGGTTTCAAGACCACCTTCCGCATGATGACCTCCGACACCCAGCAGGGTTCGGTGATCGGCGCCTACGTGGTGAAGAAGCTGGGCGCGAAGAACATCGCCATCGTCGATGACCGCACCGCCTACGGCCAGGGCCTGGCCGACGAGTTCGAGAAGGCCGCCAAGGCCGCCGGCGGCAAGGTCGTGCGCCGCGAGTTCACCAACGACAAGGCGGTGGACTTCAAGGCCGTGCTGACTAACATCAAGCGCAGCAACCCGGACATCATCTTCTACGGCGGCGCCGAGACCCAGTCCGCGCCGATGGCCAAGCAGGTCAAGGAACTGGGGATCAAGGCGCCGCTGGTCTCGGGCGAAATGTCCAAGACCGACAACTTCCTGAAGCTGGCCGGCCCTGCCGCCGAAGGAACCGTGGTGTCGCTGGCCGGCCTGCCGCTGGACCAGATGCCGGGCGGCTCCGCCTACGAGAAGAAGTACGAGAAGCGCTTCGGCTCCAAGGTGCAGACCTACTCGCCATACTCGTATGACGGCGCCACCGCGATGATGAGTGCGATGGTCAAGGCCGGTTCGGCCGATCCGGCGCGCTACCTGCCGGTGCTGGCCGCGACCAGCATGCAGGGCGTGACCACCAAGACGCTGGCCTATGACGCCCGCGGCGACCTGAAGGACGGCGGCATCACCGTCTACAAGGTGGTGGGCGGCAAGTGGACCGTATTGGAGACGGTCGGCGGCAAGTAAGGAATCGTTGCCCGCCTAGGCAGGACGCCACCCTCGGGTGGCGTTTTGCATTGGGCAAATGTCAAGAAAGCGGCGGCCGTGCCGATGGTTGTCCGGATGCGGATCGCTCTCATGGCGCATAATCCCGCACTCGCTTACCAAAATGCAGAAGGAGCAGTACGTGTCCGTGCCGGAAGTCAGCTACGACCACGCCATCGAGCTTGCCAACCAGGGCCGCTTTGCCGAAGCCCTGCAGATCGCCGACCAGCTTGCGCAGGCTCGGCCAGAGGTGGTCGATTTCGTCACGCTGCGCGCGCGGCTGCACTTCGACAAGGGGGATGCCGCCGCGGCGCTCGCAGTGCTGGACGAGGCGCTTGCGCGCCTGGACAGCCTGCCGCTGCAGCCGCCGCACCGCTGGGCCTCGCGCGGCGTGATCGCGCACCGCTACGGCGCCATGCTGATGAGCCTGGGCCGCGACGCCGAGGCGCGCCCGTGGCTGCACGAGGCCGCGCAGCGCAGCGGACTGCTGTCGGGCGAATGGCCGGCGCATTTCCACGCCGGCCTGGCCGCGCTGCGCATGAACGACATGGCGGCCGCGGCACGCTACTGGCACGATCTGATGTTCCGGAATCCCGACCTGGGCGCCGAAGACATCACACCGCTGGTGCGCGACTACATTGCCCGTGCCGAGGCGGCCGGCGTGCCGGTGGAGCCGCTGATGCGTATCTGCCTGGGGCGCGTGGCGCTGGACAATCCGCACCTGCTGCAACTCGACGCCGATGCCGGCGACGCGCTCGCAGCGGACCAGGCCGCCCGCGTGCTGGCCGACCATCCCGACCATCCCGAGGCACGCCGGCTGCGCGCGCCGCTGCGCTGGGGCGTGGGCGACATGCAGGGAGCGCTCGACGATCTTGCGGTCTACCTGCGCCAGGTGCCCGACCCGCAGGCACAGGTACGCGAACTGGCCTGGCGCCATCAGCTGGCCAAGGCCGGCGTGCAGGATGCCGAACGTGAGCCCTGGCTGCGCTTCGCCATCACCGACAAGTCCGACGACGGCGCCGCCTACTACCGCGCCGCAATGGCGCTGGGCGAGTTCATCGACGAAGTCCCCGCCGCCGAGGCGGCGCTGCGCCCCGCGCTAGTGGCCGCCTGCCGCCACGGTGTAGCCTGCTACGACCAGTACTTCGCCACGGGCCAGGGCGATGCCGCCGGGCACGGCGGCAATGCCGATCCGCACGTGTACTCCTTGCTGTGCCGCCTGCTGGCGCGCAGCCTGCCCGCGGATGCCGCGCACCTGGAAGAGCGCATCGCGCTGCATCGCCACGGCATGGCCGCCAGCGAGTTCATCGACCACTGGATCGACCTGCTCGACTGCCATGCCGGCGCGGGCCAGCACGGCAAGGTGGTCGAGCTGGCCGGCGAAGTGCTGAACCGCTATCCGCTCGAGCGCAACCCGGCCGATGTCACCTGGGCCTTCAGCCGCCTGATCGCGGCGTGGAAGTCCATGGGCGGCGCTGAACCGGCCGAGGCCGCGCGCGCCGCGATGGCGCACATGGACGCGCGCCTGGATGCGCTGCCGGTGGAGGCCCGCAGCGAGGCCGCGCACCCCATGGCGCATGCGCGCGCGCACTTTGCCGCGCTGCTGCAGGCGCAGATGGCGCGCATGGACGAGCATGACCGTGCCGACGCGCTCGCCGAGATCGAGACCCAGCAGCGCCGCGCGCTGCTGGTCGAGGATGCCTGGCTGTACAACCGCTTCGGCCTGCTGTGGCGTGAACTGGGCGACACGGAGCGCGCGCTGCCGATGTTCGAGCAGGCGGTCGCCCTGACCAAAGGCGATCCCGAGGACCAGGCCGGGCCACGGGTGCAGCGCGGACTGGTCCACAACGCCGCGCGGCGCCACGACGCGGCCATGGCAGACTTCGTCGCGGCCTTTGCCGTGCGCGATGACTGGGATGCCGAGGTATGCCTGCGCGTGGTCGAGTCGGCGCTCGGGCTGCAGCAGCGCGAGACGGCGCTGGCCTACTTCGACAAGGCCCGCGCCCGCGGTGCCGCGCAGGGCGCTACGCGCACTTTGTACGCGCAGATGGAGACGGCGCTGAAGTCAACCCGCCCGCGCTGGAAAGTCTGGGGCGTCTGAAACGCCGCACGGACACCCGGCCGCGCCGGGGTCCTCGCAAAAATGTAAAAAACGCCATCCGGGAGATGGCGTTTTTTACATGAAGTTGACCGAAGTTAGTCGCTCGTTTGGTGCGGTGTCGGACAATCACTGACATGGATTGTCATGTGCTTACATTACCATGTCGACCATGAACGGACTGAGCCAACTATTTCCAACACTCCCCCTCGCCCCAGGCGGCTTGTTCTGGGTCGGACTCGCGCTGGTAGGCGCGGGCCTCGCGGGGGAAGTCAGCCGCCGCTGGCTGCGCTGCCCGCGCATCGTGGGCTACGCCGTCGTGGGGCTGTTCGCCGGCATGCTCGGGCGCGGCATCGTCGACGAGAACATGATCAACCAGACCCGTATCCTGATCGATATGGCGCTGGCACTGGCCCTGTTCGAACTCGGGCACCGGCTGTCGCTGACCTGGCTGCGCGCCAACCGCTGGCTGCTGCTGACCAGCGCCTTCGAGAGCCTGCTGACCTGGGGCCTGGTCGCGGCGGTGCTGCAATGGATCGGCGCCTCGCCCGGCGTGGCGATCCTGGCCGGCGGCATTGCCGTCAGCACCTCGCCCACCATCGTGCTGCAGCTCAAGAACGAACTGCGCGCCGAAGGCCAGGTCACCGAGCGGCTGATGGCGATGGCAGCGCTGAACAGCATCTATGCCGCCGCGATCGTGCAGCTGACCACCGGCTGGCTGCATTCCGAATATGGCAACCTGGGCGCCGCGCTGCTGCACCCGCTCTACCTGCTGGTGGGTTCGTGCCTGCTGGCATGGGTGGTGGGGAAGGTCGGCCATGTGATCTATGAGCGCATGTCGGCCGATGACCACTACAGCTTCCTGGTGCTGGTGGGCCTGGTGCTGTTCACGCTGGCGCTGACCCGGGTACTAAAATTGTCGATGCCGCTGACATTGCTGCTGGCCGGCGTGGTGTTCAAGCACCAGGACAGCCAGCCGCATGTCTGGCCGCCGCACTTCGGCAGCGCCGGCAGCCTGCTGATCATTGTGATGGTGGTGTCGCTGGGCCTGCCGCTGACCGCGCATGACTGGGTCGTGGGTGGCGCATATGCCGTCGTGCTGGTGCTGCTGCGCCACCTCGCCAAGCTTGCCGGCGTGGTGTCGCTGGGATCGTTTTCGGGCCTGAGCATGCGCCAGTGCATGGCCCTGGGGGTGGCGCTGGCGCCGATGTCGGGGCTGGCCTACCTGCTGATGAGTGACGTCGCGCGCATCTACCCCGGGACCGGACAGCCGCTGGCCGCCATCATCCTGTGCGCGCTGGCGATCGAACAACTGCTCGGCCCGGTGATGGCAGCGTGGGCGCTGCGCTTCGCCGGCGAATCCCGGGCCAACGGAGGAGGGCGCTGATGTCGCTCGAATCGTTCAAGCAATCCGAGGCGCTGACCTTCGGCGTGGAGCTGGAGTTGCAGCTGGTCAACCGCCACGACTACGACCTGGCGCCGTTCGCGCCCGACCTGCTGCGCGCGCTCAAGGGCGCCGAGCACGCCGGCGACATCAAGCCGGAGATCAGCCCGTCGATGATCGAGATCAGCACGGGCATCTGCCACAGCTACCAGCAGGCGCTGGACGAGCTGACCACCATGCGCGACCTGATGGTGGCGGCCTCGCGCTCGCTCAACCTGGGTATTTCCGGCGGCGGCACGCATCCGTTCATGCAATGGGCCGACCGCACCATCTCGGATTCGCCGCGCTACCAGTACATCTCCGAGCTCTATGGCTACCTGGCCAAGCAGTTCACCGTGTTCGGCCAGCACGTGCATATCGGCTGCCCGAGCGCGGACGAGTCGCTGTTCCTGCTGCACGCCATCGGCCGCTACGTGCCGCACTTCGTTGCGCTGGCGGCGTCGTCGCCGTACGTGCAGGGTGTCGATACCGGCTTTGCCTCGGCGCGCCTGAATTCGGTCGCGGCCTTCCCGATGAGCGGGCGCGCGCCCTTCCTGCTGACCTGGGATGCCTTCACCGCGTACTTCGAGAAAATGCGCAATACCGGCGTGATCGAGAGCATGAAGGACTTCTACTGGGATATCCGGCCGAAGCCGGAATTCGGCACCATCGAGGTCCGCGTGATGGACACGCCGCTGACGGTGCAGCGCGCCTGCGATATCGCCGCCTATATCCAGATGCTGGCGCGCTACCTGCTGCTGTCGCGCCCGTTCATGCCGCAGGAAGACGATTACCTGGTGTACACCTTCAACCGCTTCCAGGCGTGCCGCTTCGGGCTGGACGGTGAATACGTGCATCCCAACGAGCTGACCCGGATGCCGATCGCCGACCATATCCTGTCGATTTGCGATGCGCTGGTGCCGCATGCCGAGGCGCTCGGTTCGCTGTCGGCACTGGCCAATATCCGCGCGCTGGCCGAGCGCCGCGACGGCGATGCCGAATGGCTGCGCCAGACCGATGCCGACGCGCGCAGCCAGCGCGAGACCGTGCGCAAGGCGTGCGAGCGCTGGGCGGTGTAACGCCGCCCGCTACCCGCCGCTACCCGCCGCCACTGCACGTCACTCAATGCACGCGGCTCACTTCACGCTATAGCCGCGCCCTTGCATGCACGCGGACCAGGCCTGGTAATACGACCCCATCGCCTGATTGGTGTTGGCCTGCGCCTGCTGGTTGGCGGCGTTGGCCTGGCGCCGTGACTGCCGGTGTGCCACGCCGCCTGCCACCGTACCCGTTGCAGCGCCAACCGCCGCGCCTTTGCCGGCATCGCCCGCGATTGCCCCAACGACTGCTCCGGCAGCCGCGCCGCCGGCGGCACCGCGCACGCGCTGCCCGCTTTGCGCTTGCGCCGGTGGCGGTGCCGCGGCAGCCTGCGCGGGGTCGACACCGGACTGCTGCTTGGCCCAGCTGTAGCAGGCGCCGTCGTCACTGGCCTGCTGCTGCTGGCTCTGGCCCTTGGCCGGATAGGCCACGGGCTTGCCTTGCGCCAGCACCGGGGCCGGGGCCAGCGCCAGCGCTGCCGCCAGCATGCCCAGGCCGCGGAACAGCGTGCGGTTCTGCCTTCGTTTCATGATCGATCCCCCGCCGTTGGCAGCCGCCGCCGTGTGCGGTAGCGGCCGTGTGTGTGAAGGCCAGTATTGCAGCCAGCGTGGCTAAGTCAATGCATCCTTTCAAAGCGCCGGGCGTGGCGGGTACCAAGGCGTGCCCGCAGGTGCCCGGCAGCACGCGCGGATCAGCGGGATGCGGGCGGCGACAGCAGGAACGCGAGCGCGTTGCGCCACCATGCCTCGTCGACGTACCCGGTCCAGTCGTTGTGCCCGGCATGGTCGATGACCGCCAGGCGGCGGGGTTCGTCCAGCGCTTCATAGAGCGCCTTGCCGAACCGGGGCGGCACGATGTTGTCGCGTTCGGCCACAACCACCATGACCGGGCGGCCAAAGGCGGCCAGGTTGGCCACGCTGTCGTAACGGTCGCGCAGCAGCCATCCGGTTGGTAGCCATGCATAGTGGTGGGCGGCAACGTGGGCAAGCTTGTCCCACGGCGTGATCAGCAGCAAGGCATCGACATGCTCGCGCTGGCGCGTTGCGGCGGCCGCGGCAACACCGGCGCCGAGCGATTCGCCGACCAGCAGCAGGGGGCCGCCAAACTGGTGCCGGGCGAGCGCAATCGCCTGGCCGGCATCGTCGACGAAGCTGCGCTCGCCAAGCGCGCCGTCGCGCGGGCCATAGCCGGGATATTCGGCCAGTATCACGCGGATACCCAGCCGCGTCAGCACGCTGGCGTAGTAGCCGCGATGGCCGGCGTGCCCGGCATTGCCGTGGAAGACCATGGCGGTCCCGCGGGCGGGGCCGTGCGGCTCGGCCAGCAGGCCGCGAAAATCATCCGGGCCCGGCCATGCGCGCAGTCCGGGCGAGACCATGTCGTCCACCGAGGCCTTGTCGGGAAAGTAGAGGAAGCGATCCTGCAGCATCAGGACGGACCCAAGCAGGACCACGCAAGCCAGCAGCCAGCGCAGCCGCCGCCGCGCCGACGCGGACCGTGCCGCAGGCAGCGCGGTTGCCCGCATGGCAGGCGGGCTAGGCGCCGGCGACCACCGGTTCGCACCGCACTTCGGTCCGGACCGAATTGGCGATAAAGCAGGCATCGTGCGCGGCATGATGCAGGCGCTCCAGCTCGTCGCGGGTCGGTTCGCGCTCGCCGGAGAAGGTGACATGGGGGCGCAAGGTCACCACCGTCATCGCCATCCGGCCCTCGCGGTTCTTTTCCATCACGCCGGTGGCGGCATCGACATAGCGGTCGACGACAAAGCGCTGCTTCGCCGCCAGCGACAGGAACCACAGCATGTGGCAGCTCGACAGCGAGGCGATGAACATCTCTTCCGGGTCGACCGCGCTGGCATCCGACATCGGCAACGGCACCACATCAGGCGACGACGAACCCGGGACTTCCGCGCCGCCATCGAAGCGCAGGACATGCCTGCGGCTGTAGCGGTTGCCGATGAAATCCTGCCCGTCGCGTTGCCACAGGACCTCGGCGGTATATACGGACATGCGCAGACTCCTAATGTTGGGAATGCTTCAGGCGCCGTGCGGCACGCTCTCGCCGTCGCGCAGGCCCAGGCGCTGGTTGGCCGGCACCGCAATATCGATCAGCCTGGGCCGGGGCAGGTTCAGGTTGCGCATCATGTCAATGAACTCCTCGCGCGTGCGGCCGGATACGCGGCTGTTGTGCGCGCGCTCATGGCCGATGGTCGACGAGGTCTGGCCCTTGTAGTCGTGCGCGGGGTAGACCCGGGTATCGTCGGGCAGCGCAAAGAGCTTGCGGGTCAGGCTGTCGTACAGCGTGCCGGCGTCGCCCGACTGGAAATCGGTGCGGCCGCAGCCGTCGATCAGCAGTGCGTCGCCCGTGAAGACGCGGCGCACGATGCCATCGGATGTGGGCTCTTCCCACAGGTAGCTCATGCTGCCGGCGGTATGGCCGGGCGTATGGATCGCGCGCAGCACCTGCTTGCCGAATGCGACAGTGTCGCCGTCGATCAGTTGCTTCTGTGCCGGCTTGATATCGCAGCCCGATGGCGCCGCGGTGTGCGCGCCGGTCTGCATGGCGAGATGGCCGGCGGAGGTGATGTGGTCGGCGTGGGCGTGGGTCTCGATGACCCAGGCCAGGTGTGCGCCGGTATCCTTTACCAGCGCCAGGTCGCGTTCGAACTGGTGGTCGACCGGGTCGATCAGCAGCGCCTCCTTCGTTTCCGCATCGATCAGCAGGTAGGTGAAGGTGGACGAGGTATCGTCAAAGAGCTGGTGGAAGGTCTGCATGGCGGGCCCTCTTGTTCTGCAGTCGGGGAACGCCGCCATGATACGCCGCAATGGATGCGCATTGGGTGCGCAACAGGCGTCCTCTGGCACCTCTCACTTGTTTATGGGAGGTCAGCACTCCACGATATTCACCGCCAGCCCGCCGCGCGCCGTTTCCTTGTACTTCGTCTTCATGTCGGCGCCGGTCTCGCGCATGGTCTTGATCACCGAATCGAGCGATACGTAGTGCGTGCCGTCGCCGCGCAGCGCCATGCGTGCCGCGTTGACCGCCTTGACCGACGCCATCGCATTGCGCTCGATGCACGGGATTTGCACCAGCCCGCCGACCGGGTCGCAGGTCAGGCCGAGGTTGTGCTCCATGCCGATCTCGGCCGCGTTCTCCACCTGCGCCGGGCTGCCGCCGAGCACCGCGGCAAGCGCGCCGGCGGCCATCGAACAGGCCACGCCGACCTCGCCCTGGCAGCCGACCTCAGCGCCGGAGATCGATGCGTTGAGCTTGTACAGCAGCCCGATCGCGCCCGCGGTCAGCAGGAAGTCCACCACGCCCTGCTTGTTCGCGCCCGGCACGAAGCGGTCGTAGTAGTGCAGCACGGCGGGGATGATGCCGGCGGCGCCATTGGTCGGCGCGGTCACCACGCGGCCGCCCGCCGCATTCTCTTCATTGACGGCGATGGCGTACAGGTTGACCCAGTCCATCACCGACAGCGGATCCGACAAGGTGCGCTCGGCGCGCTCGGTCAGGCTGCGGTACAGCTCGGGCGCGCGCCGCTTCACCTTGAACGGCCCCGGCAGCTCGCCATCGGTGCGGCAGCCGCGCGCGACGCAGGTCTGCATCACGTCCCAGATATGCAGCAGCCCGTCGTTGACTTCCTGCTCGCTGCGCCAGGTCAGTTCGTTTTCCAGCATCAGCCGCGCAATGCTCTTGCCGCTGGCCTGCGCCATGTCCAGCATGTCCTTGCCGCTGCGGAACGGATGGGGCAACTGCTGCGCGGCGTTCAGCACCTGGGTATTAGGCGCACCCGCCGTGACCACGAAGCCTCCGCCCACCGACAGGTAGCGCGCTTCGCGCAGGCTCGCCCCGCTGCTGTCGAAGGCATGGAACTTCATGCCGTTGGGATGCTCGGCCAGTGCCTCGCGGCGGTAGAACGCGATGTGCTCCTTCTCGACGAAGGGCACGATATGGCGTCCCAGCAGCGACAGCACGCGCGTCTTGCGCAACGCGGCGAGCCTAGTGTCGATGGAATCGGGATCGATGGTGTCGGGCGACTCGCCCATCAGGCCGAGGATGACGCCCTTGTCGGTGCCGTGGCCCTTGCCGGTGGCGCCGAGCGAGCCGTACAGCTCGACCCGCACACTGGCCACCTGCGGCAGCAGGCCGTCGCGCTCCAGCCCCTGCGCGAACATCAGGGCCGCGCGCATCGGGCCCACGGTATGCGAGCTCGACGGGCCGATGCCCACCTTGAACAGATCGAAGACGCTGACTGCCACGGAATGTCTCCAGCAATGGGTGTGGCCCTGCAGAGGCTCTTTTTAGGCGGTCGAAGTACTGCAGCGGACACCGCCGCCGGCGGGTCCGTCATCTTGAGAATAGTGCGACGGCCGCGTCGCCGCGGACGCGGCGGCACCGGCCTGGGCGTGCGTCAGTCGACCACGTAGTCGCTGACCGGCACGCAGCTGCAGAACAGGTTGCGGTCGCCGTACACGTTGTCGGCACGGCCAACCGGCGGCCAGTACTTCTGCGTGCGCAGCGATGCCACCGGATAAGCGGCTTCCTCGCGCGTGTACTTGTGGGTCCACTCGTTGGCGGTCACCACCGCGGCGGTGTGGGGCGCGTGCTTGAGCGGGTTGTCCTCGCGGTCGAAAGTACCGTCGGCGACGCGGCCGATTTCCTGGCGGATCGCGATCATCGCGTCGATAAAGCGGTCCAGCTCGTGCAGCGCCTCGCTCTCGGTCGGCTCGATCATCAGCGTGCCCGGTACCGGGAAGCTCATGGTCGGGGCGTGGAACCCGTAGTCCATCAGGCGCTTGGCCACGTCTTCGTTGCTGATGCCGGTTTCCTTCTGCAGCGGGCGCACGTCCAGGATGCACTCGTGCGCGACCAGGTCGTGCTGGCCGGTGTACAGCACCGGGTAGTACGGCGCCAGGCGCTTGGCCACGTAGTTGGCGGCCAGGATGGCGTTCTCGGTGGCGGCGGTCAGGCCGGCCGAACCCATCATCGCGATATACATCCACGAGATCGGCAGGATGCTGGCCGAGCCGAACGGTGCCGCCGACACGCCGCCGATGCCGCGGTCGTCGCGGCGATAGCCGACGCTGTCCTGGTTGGGCAGGAAGTCCGCCAGGTGCGCGCCGACCGCGACCGGACCCACGCCCGGGCCGCCGCCGCCGTGCGGGATGCAGAAGGTCTTGTGCAGGTTAAGGTGCGACACGTCGCCACCGAACTGGCCTGGCGCGGCGGTGCCGACCATCGCGTTCATATTGGCGCCGTCGACATAGACCTGGCCGCCGTGCTGGTGCACGATCTCGCAGATCTGCTGCACGCCCTGCTCGAACACGCCGTGCGTGGACGGGTAGGTGATCATGATGGCAGCCAGGTTCTTGCTGTGCTGCTCGGCCTTCTTCGCCAGGTCTTCCAGGTCGACGTTGCCGTTCTCATCGCAGGCAACCACCACCACCTTCATGCCGGCCATTTGCGCCGACGCCGGGTTGGTGCCGTGCGCCGACGACGGGATCAGGCAGATGTCGCGATGGCTTTCGCCGCGGCTGGCGTGATACGCATGAATGATCAGCAGGCCGGCATACTCGCCTTGCGAGCCGGCGTTGGGCTGCAGGCTGACCGCGGCGTAGCCGGTGGCGGCGCACAGCATGGCCTCGAGCTGGTCGATCATCTCGCGGTAGCCCACGGTCTGGTCCAGCGGGGCAAACGGGTGGATCTGGCTGAACTCGGGCCAAGTCACCGGGATCATCTCGCTGGTCGCGTTCAGCTTCATCGTGCACGAGCCCAGCGGGATCATGGTGCGGTCCAGCGCCAGGTCCTTGTCGGCGAGCATGCGCAGGTAGCGCAGCATCTCGTGCTCGGCGTGGTGCGTATTGAAGACCGGGTGCGTCAGGTATTCGCTGGTGCGTGCCAGTGCGGCCGGGAACGCGTCATCGGTGGCGGCTTCGAGCTTGTCGAAATCGAGGCCCGCCGGCAGCGGCTTGCCTTGCGTGAAGATTTCCCACAGCGCGACCACGTCGGCGCGGGTGGCGGTCTCGTCCAGCGAGATGCCGACGCGCGTGGCGCCGGCATGGCGCAGGTTGATGCCGCGCGCGGTGGCGGCGGCGTGGATGGCTTCGGTGTTGAAGCCGGTTTCCAGCGTCAGCGTGTCGAAGAAGGTGGCGTTGGTGCGGGCGAAGCCGAGCTGCTCCAGCCCGGCGGCCAGCGTCGCGGCCAGGCGATGCACGCGCTGCGCGATGCGCTTCAGGCCTTGCGGGCCGTGGTACACGGCGTACATCGACGCCATCACCGCCAGCAGCACCTGCGCGGTACAGATGTTCGAGGTGGCCTTTTCGCGGCGGATATGCTGCTCGCGCGTCTGCAGCGCCAGGCGATATGCCTTGTTGCCCTGCGCGTCGACAGTCACGCCCACCAGGCGGCCCGGCATCGAGCGCTTGAACGCATCCTTCACCGCCATGTAGCCGGCGTGCGGGCCACCGAAGCCCAGCGGCACGCCGAAGCGCTGCGAGTTGCCCACGGCCACGTCGGCACCCCATTCGCCCGGCGCGGCGATCAGCGTCAGCGCCAGCAGGTCGGCGGCAGCCACCACCAGGCCACCGGCGGCATGCACGGCGTCGGCGATGGCGCGGTAGTCATTGACGTCGCCGTTGACGCCCGGGTACTGCAGCAGCACGCCGAAGGCGCCCGCGGCAGCGGCGTCGGCGGCAGGGCCGACCTTGACTTCGATGCCCAGCGGCAGCGCGCGCGTGCGTACCACTTCCAGCGTCTGCGGCAGCACGTCGTCGGCGACGAAGAAGGTGTTCGAGTCGTGCTTGTTCACGCGCTGCAGCAGCGTCATCGCTTCGGCGGCGGCGGTGCCTTCGTCGAGCATCGACGCATTGGCGATATCCAGCCCGGTCAGGTCGGTGACCATCTGCTGGAAGTTCAGCATCGCTTCCAGGCGGCCTTGCGAGATTTCCGGCTGGTAGGGCGTGTACGCCGTGTACCAGGCCGGGTTCTCGAAGATATTGCGCAGCACGACCGCGGGCGTGACGGTGTTGTAGTAGCCCTGGCCGATAAAGCTCTTGAGCACGCGGTTCTTGCTTGCCAGGCTGCGCAGCCTGGCAAGCGCGGCTTCCTCGCTCAGCGGCTCGGTGAACTCGCCCATCGGCATGCCGTCGCGGCGGCGGATGGCGGCGGGGATCACGGCGTCGATCAGCGCGGCGCGGCTGTCATAGCCGAGCACCTGAAGCATGTGCTGCTGTTCGGGGGTATCGGGGCCGATATGGCGGGCGGCGAAGGCGTCGCGCGCCTCCAGTTCGGCCAGCGTGGGCCGGTTACCTTGGGCGGCAGTCATGGGAAGCGGGGCGTTCATGGGCAAGAACCTCGTGGGGAGCGCTGCGGCAGGTGGTCAGCCGTGCCGCGGCGCTGCAATTTGCTTGTCATTCCCGCCTTCGCGGGAATGACGGACTTCAGGCGCCGACGCTGGCCTTGTACGCGTCGGCTGACATCAGGCCGTTGACGTCGTCGCTGTTGGCGGGCTTGAGCTTGAACAGCCAGGCGTCGAAGGCGTCGGCGTTGACGCTTTCCGGCGCGGCCGTGGCGGCTTCATTGACGGCGATCACTTCGCCGGCCACCGGGGCGTAGATGTCGGAAGCAGCCTTCACCGATTCGACCACTGCCAGCGCGTCGCCGGCACCGACCGACTTGCCCACTTCGGGCAGTTCCAGGAAGACGATGTCGCCCAGCGCGTCCTGTGCGTGGTCGGTGATGCCAATGGTGAGCGTGCCGTCGGCTTCGACGCGCACCCACTCATGCGACTCGGTGTATTTGAGGTCGGCGGGGAAATTCATGAAGGTTCTCCGGATTCAGATCTGTTTCTTGTTGGGTGATGCCTGCCCGGCAACGCTGCCGGCAGGCGAGGGCGACCGTTGGGTGAGCGGGTGTTTCCCTCAGCTCACGAGTGCCTTGCCATTACGCACAAACGGCAGTTTAACCACAGTCGCGTTGAGTTTGCGGTCGCGGATCTCCACCTGCACGGTGTCGCCGACGTTCACGCCCCGCGGCAGGCGCGCGAACGCAATCGATTGCGACAGCGAGGGGCTGAAGGTGCCGCTGGTGATTTCGCCGTCACCGGCGGGCGTGATGACCTTCTGGTGGGCGCGCAGCACGCCGCCTTTCTCGCGCAGGATCAGGCCGAGGAACTGCCGCTGTTGTCCGTTGGCGGCCAGCGCCGCCTTGCCGGTGAAGTCGCGCTCGCTCTGCAGGTCGACGGTCCAGGCCAGGCCAGCGTCCAGCGGCGAGGTATTGATGTCCATGTCCTGGCCGTACAGGTTCATGCCGGCTTCCAGGCGCAGCGTGTCGCGCGCACCCAGGCCAGCCGGGCGCACACCCGCGGCGTTCAGCTTTTCCCACAGGCCGGCGACGCTGGCGGCCGGCACCACCAGCTCGAAACCGTCCTCGCCGGTGTAGCCGGTGCGCGCGACCATGACCTCGCCGAGTGCGGGGTCCTGCACCACCACAGCGTTGAACGGCTTGAGCGCATCGGAAGGTTGGGTCGAGGGGAAGGTGCTCCACACCTTGGCGCGGGCGTTGGGCCCCTGCACTGCGACGATCGCCAGCGGCTGCACGCCCTCGGGCGCAACGTCTTCACGGCGCGGGGTAATGGTCACGCCGCTGCCGGTGGCATCGTTGCGGGCGCGGATCCAGTCGATATCGCCGACCGCGGTGCCGGCGTTGACCACCAGGCGGAACCGGTCCTCGGCAAAGAAGTAGACGATCAGGTCGTCGATCACGCCGCCTTTTTCGTCGAGCATGCACGAATACAGCGCCTTGCCCGGCGTCTGCAGCTTGTCGACGTTGTTGGCCAGCAGGCCGCGCAGGAAGGCGCGGGTATTGGGGCCGCTGAGATCGACCACGCACATGTGCGACACGTCGAACATGCCGGCGTCGGTGCGCACGGCGTTGTGCTCTTCGATCTGGGAGCCGTAGTTGACCGGCATGTCCCAGCCGCCGAAATCGACCATGCGGGCGCCGAGGGCGCGGTGGATGGCGTTGAGGGGCGTGGCCTGGAGCGTCATGGAATCCTCGGGGGCAATGTCGGGTTGCGAAAACAAAAAAGGGCCATCCGCCGCGGCGATCGCTACGCCAATATGGCAAGCAATCCGCTGCGGCGGATGACCCCTCTGTCCTCGATACCTGAGAGATTACGAAGCGGATCCAGTGGACCCAACCTCGCGCGCCCCTTCGGTGGGCACGCTCGCCACGAATGGCGGGTGCCGCTCTCCAGAGTGCGGCATGCATCGTGTGCATGTTGCATGCCGATCCGAACGGTCCGTGGTGCCTGAGAGTTTTCGGGTG
This sequence comes from Cupriavidus phytohabitans, assembly GCF_000426345.1. Lineage (GTDB taxonomy): Bacteria > Pseudomonadota > Gammaproteobacteria > Burkholderiales > Burkholderiaceae > Cupriavidus. Next base: position 18,027 of record NZ_AUFE01000012.1, read on the forward strand.
ATACCCCTTCGGCGGCGCAGTTCTGCGCGCTCTCCCGGTCGGATGCGCGCAATGTACGGGAGGCCCCGGCCTTTGTCAAACCAGGCCGGACGGCCGCCCGGCGGCTGTACCCGTTCCTGCGCCCCGCCGCCAGGGGCGGAACGTAGCGTTATTTATTCTTGTCGTCGGTCACGACGTTACCGATCACGCCGCCCACGGCCGCGCCACCCAGCGTACCCAGTGCGCTGCCCTCGGTCAGGATGGCACCGCCCACGGCACCCGCGCCCGCGCCAATGGCGGTATTGCGCTGCTTCGGGGTCATATCCGCGCAACCAGCGAATGCCGCGACCGTCGCGCCGATCAGGGTCGCCTTGGTCAATGTCTGCAGGATCTTCATTGTTGGCTCCGAGTGATGAATATTGCATGTCCGAGACACGCCTGGACATGACTGTTAGAACCTGGCGCACGTTCATCGGCTCCGGCCTTTACGAAGTGTTACGCCAGTGACACAAGGAGGGCAGACGATGCGGCAGGCGCTGACTGACCAGGCGCGGCCAGCGTGTTAACATCAACAGCTTTGCCGCCGGGCGCGTTTGCTGCCCCTGGCGCGCGCCTCGCATTCGCCCCATTTATTCGCCCCATTCATCCGCCCCATCTCCCGACCGCCCTTCGCATGAGCCACGGCCTGAATTCCGCCCAATCCGAAGCCGTCCGCTATCTGGACGGACCCTGCCTGGTGCTGGCCGGGGCGGGTTCCGGCAAGACCCGCGTGATCACGCAGAAGATCGCGCACCTGATCGAAGACAAGGGCTTCGAGCCGCGCCATATCGCCGCCGTCACTTTCACGAACAAGGCTGCCAAGGAGATGCAGGAGCGCATCGGCAAGCTGATGGAAGGCAAGACCACGCGCGAGGGCAAGCGCATCCCGCTCAAGCAGCTGACGGTCTGTACCTTCCACTCGCTCGGCGTGCAGATCCTGCGCATGGAGGCGGAGCACGTCGGCCTGAAACCGCAGTTCTCGATCATGGATTCGGATGACTGCTTCGGCCTGATCCAGGAGCAGCTCGGCACCACCGACAAGAAGCTGATCCGCGGCGTGCAGAGCACGATCTCGCTGTGGAAGAACGGCATGGTCGATCCCGAGGCCGCGATCGCGCAGGCCGCCAATGCCGACGAGCACCAGGCCGCGCTGGTCTACCGCAACTACGTCGCCACGCTGAACGCCTACCAGGCGGTGGATTTCGACGACCTGATCCGCCTGCCCGCGGAACTGTTCGCGCGCAATGAAGCGGTACAGCTGAAGTGGCAGAACCGGCTGCGCTACTTCCTGGTCGACGAATACCAGGACACCAACGCCTGCCAGTACCAGCTGCTCAAGCTGCTGGCGGGCGGCTCGCACCTGCGCGCGCCGGCCTTTACCGCGGTGGGGGACGACGACCAGGCCATCTACGGCTGGCGCGGCGCCACGCTCGACAACCTGCGCGGGCTGCAGACCGACTTCCCCGACCTCAAGGTGATCAAGCTGGAGCAGAACTACCGCTCCACCGTGCGCATCCTGGAAGCGGCCAACGCGGTCATCGCCAACAATCCCAAGCTGTTCGACAAGAAGCTGTGGAGCGAGCATGGCATGGGCGATCCCATCGCCATCCATCCGATGAACGACGAGGAGCACGAGGCCGAGTCGGTGGTGTTCCGCCTGTCGGCGCACAAGTTCGAGCGCCGCGCGCAGTTCCGCGACTACGCCATCCTGTACCGTGGCAACCACCAGGCGCGGCTGTTCGAGCAGATCCTGCGGCGCGAGCGCATCCCCTATGTGCTGTCGGGCGGCCAGAGCTTCTTCGACAAGGCCGAGATCAAGGACATCTGCGCCTACCTGCGCCTGATCGCCAATCCCGACGACGATCCCGCCTTCATCCGCGCGATCACCACGCCGCGCCGCGGCGTGGGCAACACCACGCTCGAGGTGCTGGGCACCTTCGCCGGGCAGGCCAAGGTGTCGCTGTTCGAAGCGGCGATGATGGGCGGCATCGAGGGCAAGCTGCAGCCGCGCCAGCTGGAGCCGCTGCGCGTGTTTTGCGAATCGATGGTGCGGCTGGCCGACCGCGCGGCCAAGGACCCGGCTACCGAAGTGCTTGACGACCTGATGGCCGGCATCCACTACGAGGCCTACCTGTATGACAGCTTCGACGAGCGCCAGGCGCAGTCTCGCTGGACCAACACGCTGGAGTTCCTTGAATGGCTCAAGCGCAAGGGCACCAAGCCGGAAGCGGCCGAGGGCGAGGAAGCCACCGGCTATGACAACGCCGACGGTTTCGGCAGCGAAGGCAAGAATTTGCTCGAGCTGACGCAGACCGTGGCGCTGATGAGCATGCTCGAAGGGCGCGAGGAAGACCCGGACGCGGTGCGGCTGTCCACGCTGCACGCGTCCAAGGGGCTGGAATATCCGCACGTGTTCCTGGTCGGCGTGGAAGAGGGCATCCTGCCCCACTGCCGCGAAGACGACGACATGACCGACGAGAAGATCGAGGAAGAGCGCCGGCTGATGTACGTCGGCATCACGCGCGCGCAGCGCAGCCTGCAGATCAGCTGGTGCAAGAAGCGCAAGCGTGCGCGCGAGACCTACTCGTGCCAGCCGTCGCGCTTTATCGGCGAGATGAAGCTGGAAGAAGCGCCGGCGCCCAGGGACGAAACCCCGGCGATGAGCCCCAAGGACCGGCTCGGCGCGCTCAAGGCGCTGCTCGGCGGCCCCGGCAAGGCGGCGGCTGGCTGAGGTTCAGTACAGTCCCGATACAAAACCCTACCAGGCCGACAAGACCGCGCGCGCCGCGCTCGTTAGCATGACGGTTGTGCCGCCTGCGCTGCGCTTTTCACGGCTGTGCGGCTGTGCGGCGGCAGGGCCTGCCCGGGTCCTGCCGCTCCAGACATCACGTCTGGTTTTTCCCTGTATTGGCCCCCGCCGCGCTAGCGTGCGGGGGCGATTTTTTTGGCGCGGCGCTCAACGCCCCTGCGGCTGCGGCGCCATCATCGGCCCTGGCGGCAGTCCGAGCCAGCGCGCAGCATCGGGCGCGCCGCGCAGGCGCAGGCGCAGGCGCAGGCGCTGGGCGGAATCGAGGCTGTCGTCGAGCGCCAGCCAGCGTTCGCGCACGGCGCGGCGGTCCTGTTCGAGCGCCTGGTGCAGGCGGTCCACGGCTTCGGCGCGCGGCCGCAGCGGCCAGCGGCGCCGGCAGGCTGGCGCAGGACGTGCACGCACCGCCGCTGGACGACACCGGTGGCCCGACCGAAGCCCGCGCCGCGGCGCAGGCGCTGAACCTGATGCAGCAGCGCATCCGCACCCAGCTCGCCCAGCAATCACGCTTCCTGACCGCGGTGTCGCATGACCTGCGCACGCCGCTGACACGCATGAGCCTGCGCATCGAACGCATCGACGCGGGCGAGGTGCGCTACCGCCTGCGCCAGGACCTGGCCGAGATGAACGGCTTGATCGACGCCACGCTCTATTATCTGCGCGACCGCGACGAAGCCAGCGGCCCGCGCCAGCGCGTGGACGTGCTGGCGCTGCTGCAGGCGGTGGTCGACGACGCCGCCGACACCGGCCACGAGGTCGCGCTCAGCGGCCAGGCGCAGCCGCTGCTGGCGTGGCCGTCGGAGCTGCGGCGCGCGGTGGTCAACCTGGTCGAGAATGCGCGGCGCTATGGCGGCGCGGCCAGCATCGTGCTGGCCGACAGCCCCGCGCGGGTGCTGATCGATATCTGCGACGACGGCCCCGGCATCCCGGAGGACCAGCTGGCGCGCGTGATGGAGCCGTTCTACCGGCTCGAATCGTCGCGCAGCCGCGCCACCGGCGGCGTCGGCATGGGCCTGTCGATCGCGGCCGACATCGCCGCGCGGCATGGCGGCGAGCTGGTTCTGTCCAACCGTCCCGAAGGCGGCCTGCGTGCGCGCCTGTCGCTACCGCGCGCCTGACACCGCCAGCGTGACGTACTGCGAGCCGCGCTGCCCGTGGCTGAAGTCGAGGGTAAAGTCGCCCACGTCGACACGGCCCTGCAACGCGCGGCGCAGCTCGGCGGCACCGCTGGCGCGCATGCCGGCCAGCGCCCGCGCCAGCCATGCGGCGCCGATATAGCCGGCCAGCGTCGCCGAGGACGGCGGCTCATCCAGGTATTGCTTCATGCGCGCCACGTGCTCCCTGACCACGCGCAGCGTGGCCTGCTGCGGACCGGGTGCGACCTGGGTCAGCACCATGCCGCCGGCGTAGCCGGGGCCCAGGATCTCGCGCGCGGCCGTGGCGCTGACCGACGACAGGCCGACCAGGAATCCATACCAGCCCTGCGCGGCCAGCGCGCGGCCCAGTCCGGCATACGCCAGCGTATCGCCCGCCACGATCACGGCGCCAGGGCGGGACGCTGCAATGCGCCGTGCCGCGGCGTCGGCACCCGGGTCGGCCTTGGGATCGAGCGGCACCGCGCGCGTGCCGGTCTGCGCCTCCAGCCGGGCCAGCGCTGGCGTGGCGAAGTCCGGCGCCACCGCCAGCGCGATCGCGCTCAGGCCATAGCTGCGCAACTGTCGCACCGCTGTATCGAGTTCGGCCTGGTAGTCGGCCCGGGTGAACCAGACGTTGTCGCCAGCCAACGCCAGGCCAGATAGCGGCGCGACGATCTGCACGCCGCGCCGGACCAGCTCGGCCGATGACGCCAGCGCCGGCAGGATGCGGTCGCCTGCGCCGAACAGCAGCTCGGCGCGCTCGCTGTCGGCCAGCGCCACCGCCTGTGCCAGCACGCGGCGCGGATCGGAATCGGCCTCGCGCACCACATGGACGATCCGTACCGGGCCATTGGCGGCATTGGCCGCATCGAACAGCACCTTGGCGCCGGCCAGATAGTCGCGCGCCAGGTCGGCCTGCGCACTGGCGCGGTCGATCAGGTGGCCCACCACCACGGTGCGGCGCGCCGGGGACTGGGCCAGCAGCGGTGCGGCGGGCAGCGCCAGGGCGGCTGCACCGGCAACCAGCAGTCGTCGGCGCAGCGGTAGGTACGGCAGGGAAGTCAGGGGCAGGGAGTCCGGCATCGGCATCGCGCAATAGGAAAGGGGCGCAAGTCGCGCCGGCGCGCAGCGTATCCGCCACGTATGACCGCCGTGTGACGCCGGGCGCCCACGCGCCTGTGCCACGCCGGCGCTGCGCTTGACGATGATCAACACAACGCTCGGCGTGCGGTCCTAGCATGGACTGTCAAAAACCGTTCCCCAGCGCCCCCATGAACCCGCTTGCCATGACTACCCCTGCGCCCGACCGCCGCGCGCTGTCGGACTTTCGCGCGCTCGCCGGCCGCATCGACGGCAACGGCCCGCGCTACACCTCCTACCCGACTGCCGACCGCTTCAGGAACGGCCCGGACCTGTCGCTGTACCACGACGCCCTGGCCGCCTGCCGTGCCGATGCGCCCGCGCCGTTGTCGCTGTACCTGCATATCCCGTTCTGCGAGAACATCTGTTACTACTGCGGCTGCAACAAGATCATCACGCGCGACCATGGCCGCAGCGCCCGCTACGTCACGTACCTGGGCCGCGAGATGGCGCTGCTGGCCACGCAGCTCGGCACGCGCCGGCGCGTGCTCCAGTCGCACTGGGGCGGAGGCACGCCGACCTTCCTGGATCCCGACGAAATGCGCCGCGTGATGGTGCTGCTGCACGAGCATTTCGAACTGCCGCCCGATGGCGAGCATTCAATCGAGATCGACCCGCGCCGTGTTGACGACACCCGCATGGCGCTGCTGGCCGAGCTGGGCTTCAACCGCGTCAGCCTGGGCGTGCAGGATTTCGATCCCGAGGTGCAGCAGGCCATCCACCGGATCCAGTCTTACGAAGAGACCCGTGCCGTAGTCGACGCCGCGCGCCGGCTCGGCTTCCGCTCGGTCAGCCTCGACCTGATCTACGGCCTGCCACACCAGACCGCCGCACGCTTTGGCCGCACCATTGACCAGGTGCTGACGCTGCGGCCCGACCGTCTTTCGGTCTACAGCTACGCGCACCTGCCGCATGTCTTCAAGCCACAGCGTCGCATCGAGGAAAGCACGCTGCCGCCGGCCGGCGAGAAGCTCGACATACTGGTCTCTACCATCGAACGCCTGACCGCCGAGGGCTACGTCTACATCGGCATGGACCACTTCGCGCTGCCCGACGACGACCTGGCCGTGGCGCAGCGCGAAGGCCGGCTGCAGCGAAACTTCCAGGGCTATTCCACGCACGCCGGCTATGACCAGCTCGGCCTCGGCATTTCGGCGATCGGCGCGGTGGCGGGGCGCTACGTGCAGAATGCCCGCACTCTGGATCACTACTATGGCGCGCTCGACCAGGGCCGCCTGCCGCTGGCGCGCGGGGTGGAAATGACTGCTGACGATCATCTGCGCCGCGAACTGATCGGCGCGCTGATGTGCAACGGCGTGCTGGATATCCCCGCGCTGGAGCGGCGCCACGGCGTCGACTTTGGCACGGACTTCGCGCCTGAGCTGGCCGAACTTGCGACCCTGGCGGCCGATGGCCTGGTGCAGGTCGAGCCCGCCCGCATCACGGTCACGCCGCTGGGCCGGCTGCTGGTACGGCGCGTGGCCATGGTGTTCGACCGCTACCTGCGCGACGATGCCGCCCGCGCCGCGGTCGCCGGGCCCGAAAGCCAAGACACGCAGCAGGCCGCCAACGACGGCGCGCAGCCGATCCGCATCGTGCCGCGGGCGCGTTACTCGCGCGTCGTGTAACCGCCGCCAGGCATAAATAAAACGAAAACGCCCGCGAATTTCGCGGGCGTCGTTGTTTGCAGCGCAGTCGTGTCTTACTTGGCAGCGTTCGCCATGTAGTCCGACGCGGCGATCACATCGGCGTCCGGGCCGCTGTAGCCACCCTTGGGCGGCATCACGCCCTTGCCCTTCAGCGCGTAGTTGTGGACCGCGTCCATGCCTTCCTTCAGGCGCGGCGCCCAGGCGGCCTTGTCGCCAAACTTGGGCGCACCTGCCACGCCGGCGGCGTGGCAGGCGGCGCAGACCTGGTCATAGACCTTCTTGCCGATGTCGGCCGACGCAGCAGCGGGTGCCGCGGCAGCGGCTGCCGGAGCCGCCGGGGCAGCAGCAGCGGGGGCGGCCGGTGCCGGCGCAGCGGCAGCAGCCGGCGCGGCAGCCGCATCGGGCGCCGCGGCGGCGGTGGGTGCAGCGGCAGCCGGTGCGGGCGGCTCGGGGAACTTGGCGCCACCGGCGTCGGCCATGTAGACCACGGCGCGTGCCAGCTCGTAATCGGTGTAGTCGTCAGGCGTGCTGCCGGCGCGCGGCGGCATCGCGCCCTTGCCGCCCAGGACCGACTTCATCAGGCCGTCGAAGCCCTGGCCGATGCGCGCGGCCCAGTCGCCGGCGGTACCGTACTTGGGCGCACCCGCCGCGCCGGTGGCATGGCAGGCCGCGCAGATTTCCTTGTAGACCTGTTCGCCGGTCTTGAACACGCGCGGTGCGTTGGGATCCTTGATTTCGAGCGACGCGACCGGCCTGATGCGGTCGTTGACGGCTTCTGTCGTGGCGACCGTGCCGGCGCTTTCAGTAGAGCCGTGTCCCACAAAGTTGACCAGCAGGACGATCACGAGGATCGGTACCAGGAAAGCCGCGACCACCACGGCGATCAGCTGCTTGGGTGTCTTGATAGGAGACTCGTGTTCGTGGTGTTCGTTGTGGACGTCGCTCATACAGAACTCTCAGTTTTGCAGGAAACCTTCTGGCCGCTCACCCTCGGCTTGCTTTATCTGGCCCTTGTCTGACCACTACCAGGCCCGCAAGGGGCCCGACAGGAGTCCGCCAATGCTGCCTTGCGGCCGTAGCCTGACTTGGGTCTGTCGCAATTTGCGCACTTCGGACTGTCCCCCGGGCCGGGCCCCGGATTGTCGCCGAATCAAAGTCGCAAAGCCTTGATCCTGGTCGAACGCGTGAGGGGCACGATTTGACGCAAATAGCTGGCGATTATAGCCCCATTCCACCCTTTGCCAGTGCCAAAAGCGGCGGTTGCGAGACGTATGCCTGAGCCTCCGGAGAGCCCTCATGGACGGCGGGGGACAAAAGCGGTATCCTATGCGACTTTCCTGCGGCGGCATTCGCGCGCCGCAACCGCTGTACCTGCAATGCCGGTTGAAAAACCGTCTCTGTGCGCCCGTAGCTCAATGGATAGAGTACTGCCCTCCGAAGGCAGGGGTTGCTGGTTCGATCCCAGCCGGGCGCGCCAATCCCCACAAGGGTTTCCGGCTTTTCCCACCACCGCCGCGAAGGGCGACTGTAGCTAAACTGCAGCTAACTTCGACGCCGGCGCTGCCGTCAGTGGTGCCACCCACTGCGCCAGGTGATCCGCCGACAGGTGCGCATACCGCTGCACCATCTCCATCGTTTCCCAGCCACCCAGCTCCTTGAGCACCTGCAGGGGTGTGCCGCGCTGCACGTGCCAGCTGGCCCAGGTGTGCCGCAGGTCATGCCAGCGGAAGTCCCGGATACCGGCCCGCGCGAGCGCCTTGTGCCACGCGGCGGTGCTGGTCTGGTACACCGGCTTGCCGCGGAAGACGAAGACGGCCTCCACGTGCTCGGGATCCCGCTTCTTCGGCAGCTGCCGACGCAGCACCGCGATCGCCGTGTCCGACAGCGGCACCGTGATCGCCTTGCGCGCCTTGGCCTGGTCCGGGTGGATCCAGGCCACGCGCCGCACCAGGTCCACCTGCGACCACGCCAGCCCGGTCACGTTGGCCCGGCGCAGGCCCGTCTCCAGGCTGAACTGCGCCATGTCGGCCAGGTGCTCGGGCAGCACGGCCAGCAGCCGCTCCGCCTGTGCCGCAGTCAGCCAGCGGATGCGCTTGCTGGCCACCTTGGCGCGCTTGCGCTTCGGCGCGCTGTCGAGCCACCCCCACTCCACCGCGGCATTCAGCACCGCCGTCAGCACGCCGATCACCCGGCGCACCGTGCCGGCGCTGACGGTGCCGTCCAGCTCTTTGACCCCCTGGCGGGTGCGCACCGTGCGCCGCTCGGCCCGCTTTACCGCGGCGATCGCATCGACGCGGTTGCGGTCGATGGTGGCCAGCTCGGTGCCGTCCAGATGCGCGTGCAGCCAGCGCAGGTGGATCTTCGACGTTTCCAGGCTGGCCAGCCCGGCGCGGTCGCCCACGTAGCGCACCACCGCGTCGTTCCAGGTGTAGCGGGGGCGCTGCCCCAGCTTCGCCTGGTTCCACAGGTCCACCTTCAGCCTGTCGTGGAATTCCTGCGCCTGCCTGGCGTCGCTGGTGCCAGTGCTTCCCTGTAGCGGCGTGCCGCCGCCAGGGGGGTACAGCTTGTAATACCACTTGGTACTGCCTTTGCGTTTGAAGAGCGACATGGCTCACCTTCCTTTGCCAGATCGCCTTGCACAACTCGCGGGATCCATTCTCCGGCGAGGTAGCGCTCCAGGGCAATCTTCGAGAACATCCAGCGCTTGCCGACCTTGCGGCCGGGCAGCGCGCCGGCCTTAGCCTTGAGGCGCACCGTTTCAGGGTGGGCGCCGAGCAGCGCGGCCGCGGCGCCCAGATCGATCGTGGGGCCGTACAGGGTCACGCCGTCACCCTGCGAAACTCGATCACCCACATCCAGGGATTGGCCGCGCACGTGCCGGCGCCGCCGATCAGCTCCCACAGGCGGCTCATCGTGCATCCTCCATCCGGTCGGCAGGCGATGCACCCGGCCCAATTGCCATGGCCGCCGCGAGAACTACCGAACCGCCCACCTCACACTCAGATAGCGCAAGCAGTTGCAACAGCATCGCCAAGCGCTCGCGCCACGGTCTCAGGAAATGCCTGCGCTGGTGCGCATCGACCTGCAGCGGCGTGCCGTCGGCGGTGTCCAGCGGGCCGCCGATGATGAGCTGCGCCGGCGCCAGGCCGTCCAACTCTTCCCGCGCTGTCACCCACCAGGCATACCGCTGAGCTGATTGGGCTTCCGTCGCGGTTTCCAGCAGGATCGCCTCGGCGATGGTCAGCAGGTTCTCGCGCGTCGACCTCGGGAAATGGGCCAGCGTCTTGCCGGCGGCGTCGGCCTCGGGATACAGGCCGGTGCAGATGATCTGGGCCACGCGCCGGACATAGGGCACGGGCTGCTGGGAGGTGGTCACGTTGGTCATGCTGCTTCTGCGAGGTGAACGATCTGGCCGGCTGCCACCGGACCCTGAGCGGTCGCCCGGCTTTCGGCCTGCAGGGTCGCCACCAGCAGCTGGCGGCGCGTGCAGGCGCGCTGCATGTCGTCGGTCAGGTTCAGGCCCTGGCCGATCGCGCGGAACTCGTCGCCGGTGACGCCTAGCGTGCCGCGCCGAGCAAGCCGCTTGCCGACATCGGCAACCGCGATCACGGCGGCGTCCATGGCATCGCGCAGCGCCTGGTTGTCGGCGTAGTAGAGGGTCGCCACCGCCTGGCCGACGTTGATACGAAAGGCGAGGGTGTGCCACGCGGCCTCGGTGGCGGTCCCATCGAGGATCTTGCTCAGCTCGACATGCGGAATGAGCTGCAGGTCCACCTCGGCGTTGCGGCTGAAGCGGAACATCACGGGCAGGCCGCAGGTGCGCGCGGGGCGCGGCCGGCGGGTCTTGCGGTGTTTGCTGGCTGGCATGGTTGCTCTCCAGGGCTGGGTCAGTCGTCGAAATCGCCGGCGGCGCGGCGCTTCAGGTCGGGGGCACCGCCAGCGGGGCGGCGGGCCGCGCGCTGCAGCTCGCGGCTGGCCGTGGCCCGGGCCGCGGCTGCCAGAGCAGCGCGCAGCAGGTCGGACATGGCGTCGAACGGGGTGGCGATCCGCATCGCGCGATGGGCGCGACGCAGATCGGCGTCGGTGACGGCGGGCTTAGCCACGGCGCGCTCCCCGACGAAAGAAGCCGGCCCACACGCCGCGGCCGTAGCACACGGTGAAGAACAGGCTCACCCAGAACATGCCGGGCTCGCCCGTCGCGGCGGTCAGGTACAGCCAGGCCGGCTGGCCAAGCAGCCCGACCAGGGAGCCCCAGCGGGCACGCGCGGCGCCGGCGTTGAGCAGGTAGATCGAGCCCACCGCGGTGGCGATCATCCAGAGGTTGAGCAGCGCGAGCATCAGATGGCCCTCCCAATGGCGCGCGCGCAACAGAAGCGGGGCGGCTCGGTCAGGTGATCCAGGGCGCCGAGTTGCGCATCGAGGCGACAGCGGGCGATCGCGGTGAACTGCAGGCGCACACCGCTGTGCGACACGATGAAAACGAGGAACGCGCTCATGCCGGTGCTCCCGCGGATTCGGGGACGGTGGGCATCACGACCGGCTCGCCGGCCAGCAACGCGCAGCAGCCTTCTTCCAGATGGATCACGACAGAGCATTCGTTGCCGTCGTGGAGCGTGATTTCCAGCGTCTGGGTGGCGAACCAATAGGGCCGATCGTCGTGGGTGGCCAACTGGAACTGAACTGGCTTCACGGCGATCTTGGCCGCGGCGCATAGGGAGGTTTTGATGGAATTCATGCTCAAGCTCCTTTGTTGCCCGAACGATCCTCGAAGACCCAGCACTTGACCGTGGTGGGGCGCCTTGGCGCGGCGGGATAGTCGGTGTTGTGACGCGCGTTGATCGCGCTGTTGACGACCCTCAGTTCCACGAACTTGCGATGCCGCGAGGTGCGCAGCACCCGCTTGAGATCGGTAAGCGGAGGGAGGTTGAGGCGGCGGTCATTGGCCACCTGTTCGAAGTGCCGCAGGCTGATGGCGATGGTGCCGCCGTCACCCCGGGCGTGGTTGAGCACGGCGTGATCGTCGTCCGCCGATTCGATGTGGTCGTACAGCTCCCAGAATTCCTGCACCAGCGGGTGGTCCGCGCCGATGGCTTGCTGGCGCTCGACCGCCATGGTCACCAATTGCTTGATGGCGGCGTCCCGGTATTCCTTGGGCAGCGGCAGCACGTGCCCGAGGCAATCCACCAGCGCCATCACCTGGGCGTGGTTCTTCACCAGGCGCTGGTGCTTGACCTCCGGGTGCTTGGCTAGGTGGTCCTGGTACGTGGGCATGCGCTCCAGGTAGGAGGCGAGGATGTCGCGCTCCTTAAGGATGGCCGTCAGCAGGAAGCCCGACACGTCTTCCACCGGCATCTGTTCCAGCGCGCGCGCCGCGGCGAAGGTGTCGGCGTTCTGCCCGGTGCGGTCGAAGTACAGGTGCACGATCCGCTGCAACACGGCCTCGCTGGCATTGACCTCGGCGTTCTGGCTGATGACGACCGTGCCACGGAAGGGCGGCTCGTAGGTCTCGTTGCCCGCGTTCTTCACGCCGCGGGCCCGTGTGCTGCGGCCGTTGTAGGCGGTCTTCAGCTCATTCCAGTCGAAGCCCTTCACCTTGGCGCCGTCTTCGCCGCGGTCGCCCTCGATCAGCACCACCGGCAGGTTCGACACCTGGGCGAAGTTGCGGGCACGCGCCGCCAGCGAGGACTTGGACGGGTCGAAGCCCTCATAGTCACGCCGGCCGCACAGCTTCCACAGGAACTCGATCAGCGTCGACTTGCCGGCGCCCGGCTCGCCCACCACCTCGAGGAACGGGAAGCTCTTCTGCTTGATGTCCTTGCCCTCGCGGATCTGCTCGGCAAAGAGACTGCCGAGCCAGAACGCCAGCGCAACGATGCCCTTGGCGCCGAAGGCACGCCAGATCAGTTCCAGCCATTCGTGCCGGAATGCCTTGAAGTCCCGGTTCAGCGAGAGGCCGGCCGATCCGCCGATGGTCTTGATCGACTGGCGGCCCACGTCGAAGAAATCCTCGTCGTTGAGGGTGTAGAGCTTGCCGTCCTTGACCGCCACGTCCGCATACACGTAGCAGCCGTGCTCCTTGGTGTATCCCACGAAGTCGATGGTCTGCACGCTCTTGATGCGGTGCATCTGCTCCTTGAGGTAGCTGTCCAGATGCGCGTTCGTGCCCGTGTAGAACGCCCCCGGCGCCACCGCCAGCAGTCGCTTCTTGAACTCCGTGGCGGACGCAACCTGCGAGCTAGTGAAGGTGTTCTTGACCGGCTCCGAGTCGTGGGGGAAGGCAACGCGGAAGTAGTACCAGGCCTCGTCGGTGGCGGCATTGGCCTGGTAGTACAGCACCGTGGGCAGGCAGGTGGCGATGTTGGTCACCACGCCGGCCTTGAGCATGGCTTCGTCGCGGATCTCATCCTCGGTCAGGTCGTCATGGGCGTTGCGCACTTCGCCCATCTCGCGTGTCAATGCCTCCAGATCGACCTTGAACCAGTACAGCTTGCTGTCGAAGTCGAAGGCGAACTGGCTCATGCTGGTGCGCCCATAGATGAGCCGAGCCTTCTCCGCGGGACTGGGAGCGGCCATCAGGCCGCCGAGATAGCGGTACTCGTCCAGGTCCTTGGCATCGAGCTTCCCGAGCTGGTGCAGATCGTTCCAGTCGCGTTTCTTGGTGCCGACCTGCTTCGGCAGCGCGATGGAAGCCTCCCAGCCTTCGTCCCGGGCACGCCTGAGCCACTGCAGGCCGTAGCGCGTACCGGCGCGGTCGGCATCGAGTGCCCACACCAGCTTCGGGCGTGGCTTGCTGGCCGCAGCCAGCTGTTCTGCCAGGCCGGCCAATGCCTTGGAGGGGTAGTTGGTGCACGACATGGCGGCCACGGCCGCGATATCGTGATGCCACAGCGCGATCGCGTCGAAGATGCCCTCGACAATCCAGATCTCGTCCACGCTCCCGGCGTTCAGCCCCGGCGGCTGCCACCACATGCCGCCGTAGCTGCCGTGGAAGGTCGCCTTGCGGTCGCCGAAGCGGTGCGCCTGGTCGATGATTCGTTCCCAGTACACGCCGGCGCCCAGCACGAAGCGCACGGTGGCGCTGCCCAGCTTCAGTTCGTGGCTGTAGTAGCTCTCCTGGGTGTACCAGTCGCGGACCTTGTCGAGGTTGAAGCCGCGGCCGTCGCGCATGTAGGCATCGGCAGCCGCCTTGGGGTTTTCCGGTGTGGGCTTGAAGCGGTCGCTCCAGCTCTCGAACAAGTCCGGGTAGATGTCCTTGATGTGCAGCTCGGCGCCGCAATGGTTCAGGCGGTTGCACTTGAGCACCCATGGCGCATTGCCGAAGGCCCACAGCGTCTTCTTGGCGCAGGCAGGGCACTGACCGGCCTCCAGCTTCTCGCCGCCGCGCTTCTGCTTGAAGGCGTAGTCACGCAGCAGGCGGCCGGTGACTTCGCTGTGCAGGGATGGGTTCATGAATCGTCAGGCAAAAGGAGTCCCTCACGCCCCGGAAGGGGCATGAAGCAAAGGAATCAACAGGGAAGGGGGTTAGGCTGCGGTCAGGTAGGCAGCAGGTCCATCTGCCGCTCGTCCATCAGGCCCGGACGCACCTTGCCAACGGGCAGGTACGCCTTGGGATTGGGACGCATGCTGGGCGCGATGGTGGAGATCACCGAGGTGATGGCCTTGCAGGTGTAGGCGCACTCGATGTTGGGGCATTGCCAGTAGCTCTCTTTCGAAAGCAGCGATACCACGCGGCTGGTGCGGATCTTCATGCGCGATTCGCAATGCGGGCAGGTCAGTTTCACAGCGATTTCCCCGGAGGTACTACCAATTTAAAAGCACGTCGTTTGCCGGTCATGCGCTCGGCAGTGCGGCGCAGTCCGGCCTTGGCCAGCCATTCGGCAGCCTGTTGTAGCGTCGTCAGGCCTTGCTCTTGACGTACCCGTTCCAGCACTGCCTCTGCTTGCTCGGTCAGTTGGATTTCGATGTCCGGCATCTTCTCGGCAGCTCAAAAGTGACTTCGCTCAGGCGCTTCGCGTCTCTACAGTGGTTCCCAGCGACAGGACCTGCTCGGCTTCGCGGAAGATGATCTGGCGCAGGAGGGTGGCGGGCTGTTCGCCCTGGTAGTTGGCCAGGGCGGTGATCAGGTCGAACTCGTAGTCGTTGAAACGCAGGACTACGCGGTTGTCACGAACACGTTTCGGGTCGGGATACATTGCCAGTCTCGGTAGGAACGGAAAGGATCACGACGCTCTGGAGGAGCGGCTTTCATACACCGCCAGGCCCTCAAGCAGTACCAGACGGGCCAGGCTCGACACGGAGCGGTTCTCCTGCAGGGCGAGCCGTTCCAGCTTCTGCCGCTCCGTAGGGAGCAGCCGAACGCACACCGGCTTGTCGCTGAGAACCCCACGTGGGGAGCGGGTCCGCGGCGTTTTGGCTGTGGTCATGGCGGATATACTTGTGTGAGTTAGCGTTGCACAACAAATTATATGCACCGAACGGTGCATTTGACAACATCGAAATGAACCAATCGGTAAGCATCGGCGACCGGCTGGCTGAGGAACGGAAACGGAAGGGCTTGAACCAGGCCGCTTTCGCGACCATTGGCGGGGTCTCGGTCAAGACGCAAGTCCTTTACGAGAAAGCGGAACGAGTTCCGGACGCCAACTATTTGGCCGCCATCGCGGGCGCAGGCTTCGATGTGCCGTACATCCTGACAGGCAATGCCACCTCCGCAGGCTTATCTAACGAAGAGGTCGCGTTGGTGAAGGGCTACCGGACGCTGGACGACCGTGGGCGCGCCGGTGTGCTGGCATTGATTGGTGGCATGCAGTCTCCAGCAGCAGTGCAAATCGAAGGCGAGGTCTCTCAGGTCGTCCACGGGGGCATGACGGTCACAGCGCCGATGAACTTCACCATCAATAAAAAGAGCCGAAAGTAGGCCGTTAATGGGGGCGGGGCTGGCTTCTGGCCGCTTGGCCAGTCACGCAAGAACAGGGTGAGCGGCCTGTTTTTGCAGTGTGGGGTCAAGTAGCACAATGCAGCGCAAAGTCGCAGTCAGCGGCGATGTGAGCCAACTTGTTTCCGGCAACGTCGTCCACGAAGCACCGGCCACGGTGCACCAGCAGAACAACACCGTCACGTACAACCTGCAGTCGGCTGTTCAGGAGCCGAAGTATTTGTCGTGGCGCCAGCGTCAGGTCATTTCCGCCAAGGTTGATGAGGTGGCCAAGGCTGAGGGAGTCGAGCGCCTGGCCATCTACAAGACGCTGCTCAGCGATCACGACGCGCAGAACATGAAGGTCATGCCGGCCGATCGGTTCCGCGCCATCATGGACGACCTGGCTGTAGCGCTCAGTGAAGCGAAGAGCCGATCCGTCGCAGCGAATGACGCCGCGCCGGCACCGGTCGATATCTCGCCACCGGTGATGATCGATCCGAAGCCTGTTGCCCCTGCTCGCGGCGGGCGTGCCAGGTTGGGCGCGCTTCACTGGCTCCTGTCAGTTTGCGCGGCAGCTGCGGGCGGTTTCCTGATTTGGGATCGCGTGGCAGCGGAGCCCAATGTGCCCGTCAATATCTGCCAGTTCCAAGGCAAGCCGTATTCGATCGGCAGCGTCACGGCAATGCCGCCAGTGGGCGTGTACGAGTGCCAAGCGGAAGGTGAATCGACACCGAAGTGGGTGCCAGCGCGCAATCTCGGCAGCGCGTTAAAACGACGCTTTTAATACATTCACAAGAACCGCGAAGGAAATAAGAAAAATGGCTCTGGTCAAATGCAAAGAATGCAAAAAGGAAGTTTCAAATAAGGCGAAGCTGTGTCCGCATTGTGGCGTTAAGAATCCCGCTGTCGGTGGCAAGGAGACGCTTATAGGCCTGGTGGCGATGCTAACGGTCGCCGTGATGTTGATGCAATGCATGGGCGGTTCGAAGGAAGGCGGCACAGATAAGGCGGATGCAGCTGCCAAGGAGACTCCTGAGCAAATCGCCGCCAAGGAAGCTGCCTGCAGGTCAGACCTGCAATGCTGGGGCGACAAGCACGCAATCGCCGCGGGCATTGCTTGCGCGCCCGCAGTTGAAAAACTTGCCAAGTACAGTCACAAGTGGACCGACGGCATGATGGAAACCAAGTTCCCCCGCTTCCGTTGGGCGAACAAGGACCATTCGGCGATCACCTATATCGGCGACAAGATCCAGTTCCAAAATGGCTTTGGCGCCATGCAGAACCACCTCTATCAATGCGACTTTGATCCGCTCGCAAAGCAGGTAGTAGGCGTCCGAGCTGTCCCTGGACGCCTGTAACAATCGGATTCCTCGGCGCTTAGGCGGCGCTCGCCTCGATCCCCATCAGCCGGTCGTTCGCCGCTTCGTGGTAAGCGGGTTCCAGCTCACAGCCAATCCATCGGTGGCCAGCTTCTTTGGCGGCAACCAGGAAAGTACCCGAACCGGCGAACGGATCGCAAACCACGCTGCCTGGCGGCACTAGGCGGACCACTTCTCGCGCCAGTCCCATAGGCTTTTCGGTCATGTGGCGCTTGGGGCGAGGTAGGCGCTCAGCAAACACGCCGGGCAGGTGGACCTTATGGCCCGTCGGCACCGCGCCCTTGGTCGCCCATACCATGAATTCGGACTGCTGTGAGAAGCCGCCCAGGCGCGGGCGCGCACCGCCCGAGGTTTTGTCCCACACGGCCACGCCGCGCCAGATGAATCCAGCACCCTGAATGGCATCGGTGAGGCTCGGCAGTTGCCGCCAGTCGGTGAAGCACACCAGGTGCCCGCCTTCTTTGGCCGCACGAAACGCCTCGCCTAGCCAGCTCATGCACCAGAAGGTCCATGAGCGCTGGTCTTTGTTGTCGTGGCCGAACTCAGGATATTTGATCTTGACGTCACTGCCGATGTACTTCTGGCCAGGCGTCTGCGCACGCGTGGTCGCATGCAGGCCACCGGACGAATAGGGCGGATCGGTGAAGAAGAGGTCGACGGACTGGTCGGGCAAGCCGCGCAGCACATCGAGCGCGTTTTCACGGTACAGGCAATCGAGGGCCGGCGCGTGGGCGGTCGGGTTCATGGATGGCATCTCCAGTACACGAAGCTCGACGGCCTTCTGGTGCGGGGCGCTCGGCCCTCAGTTGGTTCATGGTGCCGCAGCGCGGACATTTGATGGCGAGGCGAGTGTATTCGCCCACGCCGAGCTTGCGGTTGCAGCTGCCGCAGCGGATTTCCTGCATTCGGTTGATCTTCCAGCGATGTGCTAGGATGCCGGCGCCTCGCGAGGTGGCGCGGCCCTGGCCGAACTGGCAGGTCCGTTCTGCTGGTGCGGGTCGTGGCCGGTGCTCCAACACCTGCCACGTCGCCGCGTCTTTTTCCCGGCGCCGGCTCTATGCCGGCGCGCCCCTTGCGAGGCCCCCCATTCTCCGCGCGCCTATTCTGGTCGCGCCGGTATCACAGGGCACCGCCATGATGCCCCGCGCGCGTGCGAAGTGCATCCTCAGGGTGTTGTGGGCGCTGAAGCTACAAAAGCGTTGACCGCCGTCGCCTATCTCTGCTCCGCATCGTCCAGCGCGGAGGGCTTGATTTCCAACTCTAGCGACGTGGTGTATCCCTGTTCAGTCAGGCTGTGGGTGACCTTAGTGACGATCCAAGCGGTGTTATCGATCTGTGGCTTCCAGCCATGTACCGCTGCGGGCAGCTCCGGAAAAAGATCCGGCCGGCCGCGCGCGAGGATGATCGTGAAGGTCGCCATGCCGCGTTGGATCCGCTGCCATTCAGCGCGCGCCGCCCGCTCCGCATTGGCTTTCGACGCATACGTATGGCGCAGCACCTTCACATTGTCGGGGTTGGGCGCCGTGGCAACTGACCGCGCCTTCTTGCCCTGGGCCGGCTTCTCGGTGACCGCCGCGGCATTCGACGCATCGATCACCACTTCGCCTTTCTTCGCCAGGCGCGTGTCCTGGTAGCTTGCCTTCACCCCGTTGTAGTTCTCCCGGTCGGCCACCATGAACCTGTGGGTGTCGCCGCTGGCCCGCGTGATGAGGACAGTGGGCAGCGGGATACCGGACGCACTGAGTGCCTCGCCGGCCTTGATGAACAGCAGCTTGCCCTGCTTGACCGTCGCGATCGCGTCATAGTCCTTCGCCAGGCGAGAGAGCAAGTTGGCGTCAGATTCGCCGGTCTGGTCCAGATGCTCGATGACCTGGTTGGCCAGCTGCTGCGCGACCACCGCGGCGAGCTGGTTGCGGCTGGCGATCGCGCGCACCACGGCGCCGATGGTCTTGTCCCGGAAGCTCCGCTCCTTCCGCGTCGTCAGGTCGCTGCCCAGGTCGGCGCTGCGCGCGCGAATCGTGAGCCGGTCAGGCGGGCCGCTGTGCTCAATCTCGTCCACCTTGAAAATGCCCTTGTCCACCACGCCGGCGTCGCTCCAGCCAAGCGCCAGCGCCAGCCGCACGCCCTTCTCGGGGAGGTCCAGCATGCCGTCGTGGTCGTCCAGTTCGATGTCGAGCTGGTCGGCCTCGAAGCCGCGGTTGTCGGTAAGGGTGAGCGACATCAGCCGCCCCTGGAAGCGGGTGGTGATGTTCTTCCCGTTGTGGACCAACTGGTAGACCGGCCGCGGCTCGCGTCCAGCAGTGGTGCGCGGCTCGGCGCGGTCGGCTGAAAGCGTCATTCCACATCACCCTCCCCGCTGCCGATCAACGCTTCGGCCTCGTCGTCCACGCGGGTCAGCTTGACGGTGAACTCGATCCGCCGGGCTTTGCCGTCCTGGAAGAAGTAGGTACGCGTGACCTGCAGGTTCTCGACCACGAACAGGCCGTAGTTGCGCCCGGTGCCCTCGATGAGGACATAGGCCTCGCCGCTGTCACCGAGCTTGCGCAGATCCTCGATCGAGTCGTCGCCCCCCGTCAGTTCGGGCGCCAGCACGCCGGCAAGCGTGATCGTCTCGTCGTCGGGGCCGAGGAACTGGCGGGCAGGGCGGCGGCCAGTGCGGCTGTTGGCCGGATGCCGCCAGCCGATCTGCTGCTGGAAGTCCTGGTAGGGAGCAGTGTCCAAGCTGAACACAAATTGCCCGAGGGCCATCATCATGGTGTCAATCCCTGTCGGTTAAGCGGGAACGGTCCCGGGCGGCGCGCTGGGTTTCGGCCTGCCGCAGCTTCTCTTCCACCAGGCGCGCGATTTCCCGCTCGTCCATGCCAGGCGCGCCGTAGACGTTGATGGTGATCGGCGCGGCCTGAAGCATCGGGGCTGCCGCGGAAGCGCTGGCCGGCGCGGACACAGGCGGCCCCGTATCGAACTTCACGGCTGCCACCGCGGGCGTGGCGCCAACTGCCACCCCGGCCCCGACGGCTGTCAGGGCCTGCGTGACGCGCGCGATGGCGCCCATCGGCCCGCCCTGGCCCTGGTTGATGCCCTGCTCGAGCCCCGCCATGGTGAATCCCCCCAGTTCGGCAAAGACGCGGCTGGGGGAGTGGATGCCGAGCTTCTCCTTGAACCAGGTGACCGCCGCGCCAGCCGCACCGGTCACAGCATCCCGCACGCGGGCGAGGCCGCTGGTGATGCCGTTGGCAAAGCCCGCCATCACCTGCGCGCCGGCATCGTAGAAGGCCGTCGCCAACTGCAGCGGCATGCCCAGCACCGTGCCGAGGGCCTGGCCGATCCTTTGCCCCATCGACTGCGCCGCGCCGCCAATATCCTCCACCGGTGTGACCAGGCGCGTCAGCCATCCCCACAGATTGAAGAAGAGCGGGCCCACGACCTGCCACACCAGGGCAAACGCGGTGCTGACGCCCGGAATGGCCAGGACCACGCTGCCAATTGCAGTGGCCAGGCGCCAGGCCGCCGTCACCGCGCGCATGAAGGCGTCGGCGAAGCCTGCGGCCGCCGGCCCGAAGGCGCTGGCGATGCCGCTGCCCAGGCCGGAGAAGAATGCCCGTATGGGAGCCCAATACTTGTAGACCAGCGCTGCGCCAGCGGCCAGCGCCGCCACCGCGGCCAGGATGGGCCAGGCAAAGGGCAGCAGCGCCAGCCCACGCACGACATTGAAGAGTGCCCCGACCCGGCTCGTCACGCCGGCCAGCAGCGTGCCGAAGCGGCCGGCCGCGCTGGTGGCGACATTGAAGATTGGCGCCAGCCGGCTGCCGACGCCGCCCAGCAGTTGGGCGCTGCGCGAGAGCAGGGTGGTGGCCGTCGATGCGCGGGTGAGGGTTGGCGCTAATGTGGAGAGCCGAATGCCAAGCATTTGCAGTCCATATCGGGTCATCACCAGCGGCCCCAGCACCGCAGCCATGGCAAGCGTCAGCGCGCCCATGGCGGCAAGCAGCACGCCCGCCGCCGCAGCGCCCTTCATCAGCCATCCCACCAGTGCCGGGTTCGCCTGTGCGAAGGCATTGAAGCGGCTGACCAGGTTGCCGACGGTATCCATCAGCCCGACGATGGTCGAGCGCAGCGCTTCGCCGGCGGCACTGCTGCCATTGAACAGCTGGTTCTGCAGGCGCTGCCAGCGTGCGGAGATGGTCTCCTGGCGCGCTGCAAACTCCCGGGCCATCGACCCCTCGGCGTCGCTGCCGTTAGCCAGCATGAGCTGCCGGCGCAGTTCATCCGGCTTGTCGACCAGCTTGGCCAGCGTGTCGGAGTGCTCCATGCCGACCAGCTCCACCATCACGCCGATGCGCTTGTCCTTGGGCAGCTTCTGCACCGCCTCGATCACCTGGAAGATCGTCCCGGTGGCGTCGGTGGCCATGCCCTTCTGGATGGCGGCGCTGGACAGGCCGATCTCCTGCACGGCGGCCTGGAATTTCTTGGTGCCCTTCTCGGCAGCTGCGAACTTCTGGACGATGGCGTTGACTGCCGTAGCGGCTGTCTCCGGTCGCTCGCCCAGCGTGAGCAGGGTCGAGGCGAGCGCGGCGGCATCCGACGAGGACATCTTCACCGTCGACACCACGCCGGAAATCCGGTTCAGCACGTCGATGATGTCCCCGCCCTTGCTGATGGCGTTGTCGTCCAGGTAGTTGATCGAGTCGGCGAGTGCCTGGATCTGGTTGACCGGGATGCGGAAGTTCTTCGCCACCTTCCCCATGCTCTCGGCAATCTCGTCCGGCACCGCATCGAAGGCGGTGGCCATTATGGCAACCGTACGGGTGTAGGCGACCAGCTCTTCGCGCGGCACTTCCATGCGCGCGCCGGCAGTCACCATCTCCGCGATGGCCGTGGTCGGGATCGGCAGCTCTTCGCCCAGCAGCTTGATCTGCCTGGCCATGTCGTAGTAGACCGCAGTCAGCTTGCCTCCTGCATCGCGCGCGCCCTCCACCTGGCGGGCAATGCCCAGCATGGCGTCCTCGAAGGACACATAGTCCTTCACCGCCTTGGCGATTGGCGTGAGAGCCACGCCGCCGGCGGCCGATGCTGACACGCCCGCGCCAAGCATGGCATTGCGGGTGGCCATGCCCTTGGCATAGCCGGCCTGGGCGGCAGCCAGGCGCCGCTGGTGCTCGCCGACCGCCTTCAGCCGGGCTTCCTGCTGCGTCAGCGCCTGGGTGGCCAGAGCGATTTGGCTGCGCAGGTCGCCCTGGGCCTGCCTGAGCGATGTGGTGCTGATGCCGGCGGCCTGCAGCCGGCCGCGCACCCCTTCCAGGTTCTGCTGCAAGTCAGCGCCGCGCTGCTTGAGCAACTGCGCCTCGCGGACCGCCGCGTTGAAATTGCGCGTCATGGCGGCCGACGGGCGCTCGGCGCCATCCATTTCCTGCGCGAGGGCTTTGACGCGGGCCTGCGCGGCACGCAGCTGGTTGCCCGCGATCGCCGCGTCTTTGGACAGCTTGCGGAAGCTGTCGATGTTGGCCTGCGTGCGGTTCAGCTCTTTCAGCTGGTCGCGCGCGGCCCTTACCGTGCGCGCCAGCTCGGTGCTGCTGCCCATGGCGTTGCGGAAGGGTCGGGTGAGGCGGTCCACCGCCTGCAGGACGACTTCCAGTCTCAGGTTGCGAGGCACGCTCATTCGTCGGTTCCGCTTCGTTGCCGGGCGCGCTCGCGCCACTCCATCAATTCGGCCACACCCATGTCAAACAGACGGTCGGGCGGCCAATGAAAAATCACTGCAACGTCGGCGATGGCGTCTTCGACTCGGGCGGGTAGGCCTCGGCCTTCGCCGCCTTCGGCAGCAAAAAACCGCTCACCGCGGTGGCAAGCTGCGTCATGTCGGCCGGATCCAGCTGGCTCACGTCATGCGCGGTCAGCGTCGGCGTGGTGATGCGCGGCAGCACCGTATGCAGGGCGGTGACCTCCATGCGCATCAGGTCGACCAGGCTGCAGCCGCGCAGTTCGCCGGCGGCAGGCTTGCGCACGGTGATGGCGGTGATGACTTCCTTGCCGCGGTTGATGGGAGTGTCCAGCGTGATGGTTTCGGATTTCGCTTCGTTCATGATGGTTCTCGGGAAGAATAGGAGGGCTGGCCCGGGCGGGCCAGCGGACTGTTACAGACCCATTGCGCGGCGCTGCTCGGCCAGGCGGTCGACGCCGAACACGATCTCGATGAAGTTGACGTGGTCGATCTCGATCCACACTTCGCCGTTCATCGTCAGCTTGAAGTAGGTCAACGACGACTTGACCTTGAACTGGCTGCTATCGCCAACCTTGCCGGTGCCGAGGTCGATCTCGGTGTGCCGGCCGCGTACGACGACCTCGACAGCGTCCATGTCGCCCGTGTCGTCGCGCTGGTAGGCGCCTGCGAAGCGCACCATCGCGGCGGCGGCCTGCGTGACCCCGTACTGCTTCAGGATCTCGCGCATGATGCTGCCGTAGGTCGTCTCCAGCTCGAGCTTCTCATTGCCCAGGTCCAGATCGACAGGGCCGTTCATGCCGCCGGCGCGGTATTCCTCCAGCTTGCGCGTGAGCTTCGGCAGGGTGACTTCCTCGCATTCGCCGACGTGGCTCACGCCGTCGGCGAAGACGTTGAAGTTCTTGAGTTTGCGTGGCATTGCCATGGTGGTTTCCTCTCTTGAATGCCCGCTATCAGCCGTTCACCGACGCGGCGAAGTCCATCAGGTAGCGGTCGGTGATGCGCTGGCGCAGTTGCAGGTTTTCCAGCGGCGGAACCGGCGTGTAGTCGTAGTCGATCCACAGCTTGCCGTCCTTCAGCGTGTCCTTGGTGTTGATGCCGGCATCGACCCAGGCGCCGCCGCCCATCAGGTAGCCGAGGCGCGTCCACTCGCGGAACTTGGCGTTGAGGCCTTCTACGATGTCGCGTGCCAGCGAGGGCGTGAGCGGCAGATCGATAGCCCAGGCATGCGCCTCGGCCATGGTGTCGGCGAGGATCTGCGCGGTGCGGGTGGCACTCTCGAAGGCGAACAGCGGATCCGAGCTGCAGGTGCGCGAGCCCCAGAAGCGGAAGCCCTCGAAGTTGATCAGGGTGGTGACCTCGTTGCTATTGAGGTAGCCGGCATCAGTCGCCGGATCCTGCAGGTCCCAGTAGATGTCCTTCGAGACGCCGGTTACGCCGTTGACCGGGACATTCGAAATCGTCTTGTGCCAGCCCACCGACTCGTCCAGCTTGGCGCGCAGGCCGAGCGCGCGTGCGGTTGCCCACAGGTTGCGCTCGGTATTGTTGGCCGTGTCCCAGCCCACGAAGTCCGGCCACAGCAGCATCAGCTCGCGCTGTCCGAAGTTGTCGCGGTAGGTGGCCGCCTCTTCCTTGGTGGCGCAGCCGTGTGCGCTGACATAGCCGAAGGCGCGCAGCTTCTGGCAGATCGAGGCGAGCGCCGTGGCGACCTCCAGCTTGTCCAGTCCCGGCACGGCTAGGATGCGCGGCGTCACGCCGAAGCGCGTCTTCGCGGCCAGCAATGCTTTCATGCCGGTGTAGCGGCCGGCGGCGTTGGTGGTGCCGATCAGGTTGCTGGTCGTCTCGGCTTCCGTGGCGCCTTCGGCGACACGAACGACGACCGTCATGGGATTGGCCTGATCGGTGATGGCCTCCAGGCTCGCGCGCAGCGTGCCGTGCGTGCCGGCCTTGCCGATGGCAGCCTGCGGGTTGGTCAGCAATACGGGCGTGTCGAGGGGAAACGCCGTGGCATCGGCGTCATCGGCGATGGTCACCAGGCCCGGAATGGCCGTGGCGATGGTGCGGATTGGGCGGGTGCCATCGTTGACCTCGATGACACGTACGCCGTGGTGGTAATCGGTTGCCATGCAGTCCTCCGGGAGATTTGGCAGACGATGGAAAGCATCGTCCCGGTAGGATGCCGCGCACGCGCGTGGCGGTCTGCCGCTTACTGTTGTAGGCAGAAGCGGCACAACGAAAAGCTGAGGACGGTGTGTCTGACGCCCTCGTCGTGGTTGCTTACGCGCCGTCGGGAGCGCTACCTGTTTCCGCTTTGGCCAGGGTCGCAGCCTCGATCGCCGCTTCATCCGGCTGTGCCGGCCAGGTGACGCCAAGGGGGAAGGTCGGGGCAAGTGCCAGATGCTGCAGCTGCAGCAGGAACGACAGCCACGCCTCGTAGATGGCCTTCTGCACAGCGTCGAGCTGCCCAGCCGCGTATGCCTCGGCCTTGCCGGCCGTCGCTTCGTTTGCCAGCACCAGGAGGGCGTCATATTCGGCGCGCGCAGCAGCCTTTGCTGCTTCCTCGGCCTCGACGGCTGCGGCAATGGCTTCTACGTTCGGTTCCTCGGGCCAGTCGGCAACGATGGGGAAGTCGTTCGAGTTGACGACGCGCACCAGGTCCAACTGGTAAGCGGACCAAGCTTTGAAGAGGGCGGTTTCCACGGCGTTCAGCAGGCCGGCGGCATGTGCGTCGGCCTTGCCGGCATTCGCATTCCTGGCAATCGCCATCAGCCGGTCGAACTCCGCCATCGCGGCGGCGCGGGTTCGCTCCGCGACCAGGGACGCGTCGAGCGCCCAGCCTTCAGCGGTCCAGCGGTGCAGCTCAGACGGCCGCGGATCAGGGGTAAGTCCGGCCTCCTGGGGCGTAACGCCAGGCGCGCCCAGCTCGGCCGGCTCGCCGTTTTCGGTGCGGTACAGAATGACCCCTCGGTAATCCGGCAGCATGACCCACGCGTCGTCACGGAAGAACGGCCACTCGTAGCGGTTGCGATTCGGCAACTGAACGAGCGTGGTGAATGCCGGCTGCAGCCAGGTGCTGGGATTGCGCGGGTCCGGATCGGCAAGCGCGCTGCTGATGTACTGGCCAGTATGGCTGTCGTAGTGGTGGATCATCATTTGCTGAAACTCCTTAGAAAGCGCGGATCATGGCGAGCGCGCAAATGTTGCGCGTCCGTACCTCTGCGCCGCCGTCTGCGTTGACAGTGATGGTGTGGTTGTGAGCGCCTGCGTTGCCGATGCCTACGTTATGGCCGTGCGAGCCGTCACCGTTGATTGAGACGCCCGTATAGGCGCCGTAGGTGCCGCGCTGGCCGTACTTCGTCAGGTCGAGCCAACTACCGCCCGACGCCGCGCCTTGGCCGTCCCAGTCTGTTGCCGGCGGTGGCACATCGTAGGTGTGCGCGTGGGTCGGATCGCTGACGCCGTGACCGTGCCAGCCTTGCGCATCAGTCCAGGCCGTATGTGCGTGGTCGCCGACAGCCGTAGCCGACGCGGTGTGCGCGTGGGTCTTGTTCTGGCTGTCCTGGAATACGCCGATGCCTCGGCCAACGTCAGCGCCACGCCCGTCATCCCAAAAGCGCAAGAACTCGCCCCGGTACTCAGGAATGCGGAACGTATTGCTGCCGTCGCCGTGCGAAAAGCATCCCCAGGAACCGGCCAGCCACGCGGCATCTGTAACGATGGCGCCGCTCGCCTGAGCGTAGGCCCACAGCTCGGGGTAGTCGGCACGGTTCAGAAGCGCACCGTTCAGCTTCAAGCATCCGGCGCGCGCGGTGGTGCGTGGCTCGATGATGATTTGGCCGATCGCGGCGTTGAGCAGGGTCGACATGACCCAGGCAGTGGTGGCGAGCTTGCGCGTACTGTCGCCGGCCGGCGGAGTGTCGGCGGTCGCATACCCTGTCACCTGCAGCTTGGCGCTGCTGCCGTCATCGGCAGTGGACCCGATCAGCAGATTGCCAACGTCCGTCAGGATCATCTTTTGCGATCGCACCACGGAGCCGGGGGAGGTGGTCCGGAATTCCAGGTGTGTGCCGCGGGCGGCTGACGTCCAATTCTCGCTGGGACGCGCGTCGATCTGCGCGCCGGCGACGATGCCGGCGCCATCCGAGCCGCAAAAGTTGATTCGGGCAATGTAGTCGCCGGCGAGCACAGCCCCCTGCGTGCCGATGGTGTTGCCGCGGGACTTCCCGATGTTCAGGCCGGCCGGATTGGTGTCATTCGAGAAGCGCGACGTGCTCATGTAGCCGTCGTTCCCGGTTCCTGCATTCTGTACGCCGGCAATGCCGGTATCACCGACAGAAAACTCGGCAGACAAGCCGCGCAGCAGGCGCCCAGCGAAGTGCGACGCGCCGTTGACCTGTAGCAGTTGGCCGCTGTCAGTCGTAGTTCCGATCAGCAGCTTGCCTGCAAGGTAGTTCGAAGCCGAACCGTCCGCGTACACGTTCCACTTATCCGGGCCTGCAATCAGCCGAAGCCTGGCGCCGATCTTGCGCACGATGTTCGAATGTGCGAGGTCATTCACCATGAAGCCGGCGTACTCAGTCACTGTCGCGCTTGCGCCAACAGCAGGCGATGGAGCAAAGAAGCCGACCAGGTTCGCCATCGTAAAAGCGGCATCCTTGACACGCGGCACCGCGCAATAGGTGGCGCCAGCGGAAGTCGTTGCCTCGTTGAACTCGACGTTGTTGTAGATGCCGTACTGCGTAGAGGCGCCACCAGGCACCGTTAGACCGAGGCGGAAAAGAGCGGCAGACGACATTTGGCCGAGGGCCATGTATCCGTCCGCGTTGAACCAGAACGTGCCTACGTAAGAACCGGGCGCGGCCGTCGTGTCGAAGGCAATCGACATCGTGCTGCCGTCCAGCATCAAGCGCGCATTGCGCGTCCCTACGGAGCGGTCAATCAGTTGCACGCCGGGGCCGTAGGATTCAATCGCCAGGCCACCATTCGGACCTGCGGCCGCCTGTGTATTGCCGCCATCGACGATTCGCGCGGTGGGTGCATTGATGGCGTCCCAGCCAGACGTTTGCACGCCGATGACGCCGCCGGCCTTGTCGAACTTGTTGCCGAGCTGGGTTGTGATGGTGGTCGCAAAGTTCGGGTCATTGCCCAGCGCCGCGGCCAACTCGTTGAGCGTATCGAGCGTGCCAGGAGAGGATGCGACCAGGTCGGCGATAGCGCTCGCAACAAATGCCGTGCTGGCCGCCTGGCCGCTGTTCGTGCCCTTGGCCGCGGTTGGCACGATCGGCGTGCCGATAAAGGTCGGGCTGTCGGTAATTGCCAGCTCGAACCACGCCTGCCATACGTTGTCCCGGCGGCGACGGAATACAACGCGGCTGCTGCTGTATGGGAAAAATAGCTGCATTCCGGCGGTGCCATAAACACGATGCAGGACAACGCCGGAGCCGAGGTTCATCGGGATATTGGTTGTGGCGCCTGTCACGTACAGAAGCCCACCAGGCACCGTTGCATCGTCCATGTCGCCGATGCTGCCGGTCGTATCCGTGCCGGCGAACCCAAGAGCCTTGAGGCGAGCGAGCAACTTCTTAGAAGTCACTGCGCGCGCGTCGTCGGTTCCGCCGTCGACCTCGCTTTGCGTCGCGATCTCCAGCAAGCCAGTTCGCGTTTCCGTCGCAGTGCGCGACGCTAGCCCGGCCGGCGTCACGGCGCGCGTTGCATCGGTGCCGGTCTGCGTTTCGGTGTTGTCGGCCAGCTCGACCAGACCGGTGCGGGTCGATGTGGCGGTGCGCGATGCCAGGCCGGCCGGCGTGACGGCGCGTGTGTCGTCGGTGCCTTCCTGTGTTTCGGTGTTGTCGGCCAGCTCGACAACTCCCTGCACGGTCGTCGTCGCCGGAGGGTTCAGGAACGAAGTGTCCCCGAATGTCAGCAACGCGGCATCGATCGTGGTTAGCAGGATATCGGTCGCGAGCAACATCATTGCCGCCGGCGACTTCTCCAGGATCGGAGTGTTCTGGCCGTAGGTGCCCAGCAGGGTCCCGTTGTCCAGGTACAGGCCGAACCCGTACATGGTGTACTGGTCGGCCGAGTTGTCCGTCATGGTGACGTGGACTGTGTCGGGGGCAACGGTATCTCCCGCGACGGTGGTCAGCCGCGGCACGCGCTCGTTCGGTAGCGCGGTCAGGCCGTCATCGTGGATAAATGGGGCGGTAGCAATGCCGACCGACACGACTTCGCGTGAAACGGTGCCGGTGTTGTCCGGGTTGACCAAGGCGGCGCGGCCGGCGCTGGTGAGCTTGAAGAGAAGTCCTGGCATGTCTCAGGCGTCCGAAAGAGAGAGGCGGGTGTAGATGGCAGCGCGCGCGCCGCCGCCGAAGGCGAGGCCACCCTGCGCCTGCAGGCCCTGGGTGACGGTGTAGTGGGCGCGTACGGGCTTGGTCCGGTCGATCTCCGCAATCACGTCTGCGACGAAGTCCGCCGTCGCCGCCTGCCCATCGCGGCCGCTGATGGTCAGGACCAGGGAGAACGTGCCGGGCTGGCCCTTCGGGTTGAGCTGCCACCACTCGCGCAGGGCGATGTTTGCGCCGAAGGCCGCGACGACCTCGCGCACGGCGGCCGCGGTACCGTTTTTGCGTGCGATCGGGATGGCTGCCTTGACGCGGGCGCGCTTGACCTGGTCGGGCCAGTAGGCTTTCCAGGCGTCGACGCCCATGTGCCAGGCGAGCCAGGGCAGCACGGAAATCGGTATCTCGTCGGGCCGCATCAGCGCGCGCAGGGGCGACGGAACGTCGCCGAGCTGGGCATTGGTTTTGGCCAGGTTGCGCTCGAGCGGTGTCGTGTTGCGCGGCAGCAGGTTAGCCATAGATGCCACCGTGCTGAATATCGGTGCCGGTGCAGTAGGTTGCCTGGGTCTGGGTCGCGTTGACGTTGGCCAGCGGCTCCAGCAGCTCGACGCGCTCGACGCCGTCGACGTGCAAGGCGGCGTAGAGACCCGACAGCGTGACCTCGCGTCCGATCCGGTGCGTTTCCGCCGTATAAGCTCCCAGGTGCATGTTGGCCTCGGTAAGCACCACGCCCGAGTCCGGGCCGGGGAACGTGTAGATCTTCGCGCGTACCTGGTAGGGCACGATTTGCGCCGACTGAACCGTGACCTGGTCGGTCAGGGGGCGCACATCATCAGCGCCCAGCACGCCGGCCACCGCGTCTATCAATTCCTGCGGCGCCTGGCCGTTGCCTTCCCGGGAGAGGATCGTCACCACGACTTCGCAGGGCGCCGGGCTGGTCGCCAGGGCGTCAAGGACGCGGCCATCTGCGCCGAGCGCGTGCGAACGGTAGGCGCCGGCAGGGCCAGCCACGGAAAAGCCCTGTGGCGCGAGCTGAACGCGCTTGCGGAAGTCCGTATTGCTCTCCATCACCGCGGCGATCCCGTTCTCGGGATCCGCGGGTGTGATGGTCAGGCGCTCGACGCCGAAGAGCGCACCGAGGTGGTCCAGGTCGGCGTCACTGGCGTAGGCGAGCATGACCGCGCGCGCCGCATCGTTCACCCGCTGGCGCAGCACCATCTCGCGGTAGGCGGATTCCTGCAGCGACTTGACGATCGGCTCGGATTCGAGCTTGAGCGTCGCTTCGACCTCCGCTCGCTCTGACTCGGGATGCAGCGAGACGAAATGCGCCTTTCGCTCGGCCAGCAGCGTTTCGTAGTCGATCACTTCGACTACGTTCGGTGCGGGCAGGCGGGACAAATCGATGGGTGTTGTGGTCATGGGTTGCCTCCACGCAGCGGGATGCGCAGGCTGGTCGCCTGAGCGCGCGGCCCGTCCACCCGCTCGGCTTCGATGTCGATAAAGAGCGCACCATCCGCGCCGGCCTCGAACGACACGCGGGTGACCCGCAGCCGCGGCTCCCAGCGAATCAGGGCCATGACCGAAGCAGACATCGCGCGCAGCAGCGTGGCGCGGTGCAGGGGCTGATCGACCAGCTGCGGCAGCAGCGAGCCATAGTCACGCCGCATCACGCGGGTGCCGATAGGCGTGGTGAGGATGTCGCGTACCGACTGCACGATGTGCTCGCGGTCCGTCAGCGCACGGCCCGTGCTGGCGTTCATGCCGCGGTAGGTCACCGGATGTCCTCCGTCCAGGCGCTGCCGGACAGGACGCCGCCGTGGTCGTGATCGTCCAGTACCACACCGTTGGACGACAGCGCGCCGTCGGTGTGGGTGAGGTTTCCGCGGATCTGCGTGCCGGCGCCGCCGCTGCCACCCTGGCCGGACATGCCGCCCTGATAGGTGAACAGGCCTTCGACGGTGACCTTCCCCTTGAAGATGGTCTGAGGGCAGTCCACCACCACCTCCTGGCCAGCCCGGAGCAGCACGGTATTTACGCCGCTCACCTCCAGCGCGCCGGCTGCGTGGTTGTAGCGCGTGCTGGCCCCGTCCGGGTACAGGGTGACGGTTTCGTCAGCGCTGTGGCTGGGGACTGTGTGTGCGTCGGAGGGCAGGCCCGTCAGGATGATGCCGTTGCGCGGCTCCCCGCTCGGGCACAGCATGACCACCTGTTCGCCGACGGTCGGGGGGTTCCAGGTGCGCGTCGCGCCGGCGCGCTGCTCGAGCCAGGGGAGCCAGTCGGTGGTGATGCCGCCGGTGGCGATGCGCACGCGCGGTGGCGTGCCGGTTTCGACCTCGGCAACGGTGCCGAGGCGAATCAGGTTCTCGATCAGGCGGGCGAGTTCGGTGGTGGAGTCCATGCCCGCCAGCGTGCCGTGCGCGCGCGAGCCCGTCACGCGGCGGGTGTTGTGGCATCAGCCCGTACAACAGCCGGTATCAGGCGGTGAGATGCGCGAGGACGAGTTCGGTGATTCGGTCCACGTCGGCGTCGTCAAAGCCGAGCAGCTCGCGCTGCGGGTACGTGACCTCGAGCCCGGCGCGGTTGACACGGTCACGCAGCCCGAACTGGTGTACCGCAGCGATGCGATGCGCGCGGCCGACAAAGGTCACGACCGCCGTGTCCGGGCTTGCCTCGGTCTTGAGGAAGCGGGTAGTGCGCAGGCGCGCAAACATCGCGCGGCGCACGCGCCCCGGACGCAGCCGCAGTTGCGGTTTGCGCGGTTCATAGGCCGACCCGTCAGGATTGCGCTGCTCGGCGATACGGGCGCCCTGGCGGCGGCGCATCTCCGCGGCCACGGCCCGCGCCAGCGCGCGCTGCGCTGGCGCCTCCAGATTCGACAGCAGGGCGCCTGCCCATGCCTCCAGGGCGCGGAAGTCGTTCATGGCACCACCGGCCGCCACGTGGATGGGTCGTCGTCCTCGTTGACCGGTTCCGGGCGGTGCTCTACCTGGTAGCCGGTCCCACTGACGCGCACAGTGACGCGCTCGGTCAGCGGCAGCTTCAGGGCCAGATCCACGGTGGTGTGGTTGAGGATGTCGGCCTCGAATTTCACGCCATCCTCGCGCTGGGTTGGGCTGAAGAACAGCTCGGGCTGGTTGGCGCGCAGCCAGGCCAGCACCGGCACCATGATCTCGTCGGAGCCGGCCCCAAAGTCGGTTACGATCAGCGTCAGCGTGTATCGGTACTCGAACGAGAGCGTCTTGGCGCCGGTAGCCACCAGTCGCCCTTCGTCCACGAACACGTGCAGCTTCTCAGGGTGGCGGGCCAGATCCGGTACCGCTGCCGTCAGCGCTTCGCGCAGACTGTTGGGCTTCATCATGGCGCAGGTGCCTCCCCAATGATCGTCGCGCCCTGGTCACGCAGCAGCTGCTGCAACGCGCTCAGCTGCTCGGCGTTGGCGCGACAGCTGGTGTAGTTGCCGGCAACGGTGCCGGCGACGGCAGAGAGTGCAATTCCCGAGCCGGCCGCATCAGAATCTCCGGCACCCGGACCGAGCACGGTGCCGGCAGCGGCGGCGTCATGCATGCGGACAAAGCCAACGGGAACAGTGCAAGCGGCATCAGCTTGAGCGGGGACATAGCGCGGGATCTCCTTGATGATGGTGTCGCCCTTGACATAGACGGTCTGCACGCGGTCGACGTACTCGGTCACCTTGATGACGCCGGCCTCGGTGCTGTCGAGCTGTGCCCGGAAGCTGGCGGTGATCGCTTCGGCGTCGCTGGCGCGCTGCTGCGCTGCCTTGTAGCGGTCGGTCATCCAAGCGCCCGTGCCGGCGACGCCCAGCACCAGCACGGCGCCGGCGAGAACGAGAGCCAATGTTCGGTTCATGCTGGCTCCTTTTCTTCGGCGTCATAGCGTGCGAAGGCGCGCGCCAGCTTCACGTCGTACAGGTTGTCCCGGTATGCCGGGCCGTTGTAGAGGCTGGCGAACGTCGGCCATCGGCGCGCCTTGAGCGCCTTGTGCAGCGCTGGGTCGGTCAGGACGAAGCGCAGGAACGCGTCGAGCTGCGTGCTTTCGCTATCGCACATGCACGCCGAGAACGCCTGCACGCTGGCGTAGCCAAGGCGCTCCCAGTGATAGCCCATCACCTGGAACAATCCCCAGCTGGCGGCGGCCAGCGCGCAGGCTTCATCGATCTCGGCGGCGCGGGCGAGCCGCATGTGCTCCGCAGCACCGCCCGCATAGCCGCCGCGCGCGGGCTTGACCAGGTTCGGGAACTGCCGTGCCAGCGCATCGGCGTCGCGACCGGCCGCGCCCAGCTGCCGGTACATGATGTGCCGCTCGAACAGGATCACCGGGCGCCCATCCGGTAGGAAGCCAGAACCGCGGCTCTCCACCTCATTCACCGCCCGCACCGCCGCCAGGGGCACATCCAACCTTGCGGCGGCGCGCTGTAGATCGGCGGCGCTCAGGTGCCGTGGCTGCCGCGTGTCGCGCTGCAGGGCCTGCAGCGTCTTCGGGCCGGCGATGCCATCGACCACCAGGCCGTAGCGTGCTTGCGCGGCCCGCACGGCGGCGAGCGTCACGGCGTCAAAGTCACCTGTCAGGTCGAGCCGCGCGCCGCGCTCGCGCAGCAGGCGCTGCAGCTCGCGGACGTCCGCGCCGACTTCACCGGGTCGCAGGATAGTCATCGCAGGATCTCCGCAGGAATCGGACGAGCCAGGAGCAACCGCCGTCGGTCTCCGTCATGCGGAACAGCTCCACCACATTTCCCCGCACGGCATACACCGCCAGGCACAGCACCGTGGTGATGCCGCTCTGGGCGAGCATCGCCCACTCGTAGCGACCGAACAGCACGCCGATGGTGACGGCGCCCGCCAGCACAATCAGCGCGTAGGCCAGTCGTGCAGCCCAGGGTCGGTGAGCGGCGCCATCGCGCCGGAACAGCAGCAGGCGGATGGCGATCAGCGCGCAAAGCGCCGCCTGAATCATGAAGAGGATCGTCACTTGTTGCCTCCTTGTCCGTTGCCCCGGAAGATCCCGACAAGCCAGTCGCCGTTGCCAGCCAGGCGGATCAGAACCATCAGGAGCTTGACCATCACCGCCGAGGCCACCAGTGCCCCGACGCCATGGCTTACCTCCGCGTCGGTGGGCAGCGCCTTGGCGATCAGCGCCGCGGCCAGCGGTGCGGCAAGGCAGCCGGCCACGATGGACAGCACCAGGAAGGCCAGCTTCTTGGCGGTCGACATGTCGTCGGAATTGAGAGCGAACACCGCAGCGCCGGCGAAGGCACCAAGCACCGTCGCCGCGTCCACGCCTGGCAGCAGGGTGATGGCCCCAACGCCGGTTACGGCAATGGCGGTGGTGGTGCCGGTGGAAATGGGTTCAGCCATGGTCGAATCCTTGGGTCAGTCCCACAGCTGCACGCGCTGAACGGCCGGCTGCGGAGAGGTGTCGGGCAGGTCGATGACCGTACCGTGGGGGAGGACCGGACCGAGATCGGCCAGGCCGGGATTGGCCGCAAGCACGGCCTCGGTGACGCCGGCGGTGCGCCCGTAGACGCGCTGGCATACCGCGTCGACGGTGTCGCCTTGCAGGGCTCGCACGCGCATCAGATCAGCTCCACGGTGCTGCGGGTGATGCCGAGCAGGTCGCTGATGGCCCACCGGGCGTCGCGGCGCAGGTCATCCACTGCCTGCAGTAGCGCCTCCGCGGCCTTGTTGCCGGACGCGGTGGCGTCGTAGTCGCGGTATCGCTCGATCAGCCCGGCGCGCGCCTGGCAGTACAGCGCACGCAAGTAGCGGTGCAGGTTGGCGGACTTTCCGTCGATCTGCGCGGCCGGTACCGCCTGCAGGGAGGCATGGCCGGCGGCCTGCTGGCCGGCCTTCCAGGCGTCCAGTTCCGCGTTGACCGACAGTGCCGCCTCGACCAGGGCCGCGCGCAAGCGATCCGGTGTCACAGTGCCGTCCTGGCGCATCGCGGCCAACGCCTGGTCAACCTCGATGTCCGGGAAGAAGCCATCGTTGACGATCAGGTTCTGGCCGGCGCTCGCTGGGGCGGTGGCGATGAAAGATGACATGGGTTCGCTGGTCGTGGAGGCGGTGGACGGGGCAACCTGCAGGGTTGGCCGGCGCGAGGCCGGTGCGCCCCTCGGATGCCCCGTGCCGCCTGATGCGCGGGGTCACGCTCGGTGTCAGCCGCGGCCGTCGCCCTCCTTGGCGCCGGCCGGTGCTGCGTTCTTGATCTCGCGCTCGAGGCGC
The DNA here is from genome assembly GCF_000426345.1 of Cupriavidus phytohabitans. Classification (GTDB taxonomy): domain Bacteria; phylum Pseudomonadota; class Gammaproteobacteria; order Burkholderiales; family Burkholderiaceae; genus Cupriavidus. The sequence continues at coordinate 53,365 of NZ_AUFE01000012.1, forward strand.
TCGATGTCCTTCTTGACGCCGACCTTGTCATGCAGCTCCAGGGCGCGGCGCAGGTTGCGCAGGGCGAACTCGCGCCGGTCCTGCTGCCGGTCGGGTGCCGTGGTGTCGACCAGGGCAGCGTGCGCGTATCCAATGGCTTTGTGCAACTTGGCGCGCACCTCGTCGGGCATGTCCTGGTCGTGGACCAGCGCGCCGATCTCGCCCAGGGTGTCGACATCGACCGACTGTCCGGCCTCCACGGCCTTGATCGTCATGGTGGAGTACTCCTCCGCGATCAGGCAGGCGGTGGTGCGCTGGTACTGGTCGGGCATCACCAGGCCATGCCGGATGGCGTAGCGCGCCAGTGGGAACGCGCCGGCGAAGTCGCCCACGTCGATGTGCCAGACCATCACCGACATGAAGACCTCGTCTTGCACACCGGTGTCGGCCTCCAGCACCCCTTGTACCCAGGCTGCATAGGCGGGCAGCATGGCGCGCTTGGCGTCGGCCTTGCGCTCGATCGACTGGATCTGCTTGAGCTGGCGCTTGTGCTCGGCCAGCTGCGCCAGCATCAGCTCATGGCCGGAGGCGTGGCGCAGGGGGTTGTCGGCCTCGGCCGAGGCTGCCACCCGCTGGGCGCTCACGCGCAGGAAATGGTTGCGGGCGGGGCTCGTCATGCCTGTGCCACCTCGATGTTCTCGGCCATCGCGGCGCAAGCCAGGTCCTCGACCACGTATGCGTCGTTGTTGGACTCGTAGTTCTCGATGCGGTCGCGCTTGGCGTTGTCGACGATCGTGCGGCGGCGCGAGCCTTCCTGGTAGTAGATCGACAGGTTGTCCAGGCGCGTGACCAGCAGCGCATCGGGCGGGAAGTAGGGCACCCGCACCGCAGGCAGGTTGCCGATGCGCTTCTGGCTCATGATGATGTCCGCTGCCAGCTTCTGCGTCGGGTCGCGGTCCTTGTTCAGCAACGGGAAATACTTGTCGGCCAGCAGCTGGCGACCGCACACCACCACCAGGTCGGGATCCTCGGCATACCACGGCGCCACCAGGTGGCTGCACATGTCGAACACCAGGGCGTCGAGGCTGGCATAGTCGCGTGCAGCATCGGTGTCCGGGCCGCCCACGACAATCTTGCCGACGGCCTTGCCTTCCTTGATCACGCGCTCGGGCGCTTCCTCGCGCAGATGCTGCAGCCAGCCCTTGTTGACGTCCTGCAACATCGGATTGGTCGCGCGGTTGGACGTGGCGGCGCGGCTGACGCCGTTGAAGCCGATCATGATCCGGTCCAGCGCCTGGCGCCGCAGGATGGCGTCGCGGATCCGTGTCTGGAAGTCGGGGAACTTGGCCCATGCATCCAGCATGCGATAGGTGATGTGGGTGTCCGAGTTGGTCTGCTCGCAGCGGTAGCGGCGGTCATCCAGCGATGCGATATCGCTGGTCTGCCGGTCCTGTGCCGCGGTGTCGGTGGTGCTGGCCACCGGGCCGGACACGCCGAGACCGATCTTCTCGCCTTCCTGCTCGGTGACACCGTAGACGTTGATCCGACCGAGGAACTCGCTGGATTCCTGCACCTTGGTTTCCAGCTTTTGCTGGACGCTGGGCTGCACGCTGAACTTGCGGTCCACGCGCTCGACGCCGTTGATCTCGGCGACTTTGGCTTCGTATGCCGCGTACAGGCGGCGGGTATCGTTGCGCATTGAGTTGGCTCCGGGATGGGTGGTGTTGTCGCTGTCCGGCGGCCGGCTCAGCAGTCGGTTTCGATGACGGTGCCGTCGCCACCGGTGGCGGGCGGGCGGCGGGTGAAGTCTTCCTTCTTCTCCAGCGCGCCCCTGAGCGTGCTGAATTCTTCCTTGCCCTTGGCCTGATCAGCCTGCAGGGCATCCAGCCGCTTCGTCACGCCATTCATGGCCTTGGTGAAGGTTTCGCCCAGCGTCTGCACTTCCTTGGCAACGGTCTGTACGGCTTCCTGCGTGTCGGCATGGCGGGCATCGTTCCCGGCTTCCGACTTGTCCTGGCGCGCGAACAGTTTCTTGATGCTCGCCGCAAAGCCGGCGGCGGGCACGGAGACGGCGGTCTCGGCGGTGAAGTCCAGTTCGACGGCGACAGCTTCGGAGAAGAGGTTGTTCGGATCCTGCTTGCGCTCGGCCAGGGGGTTGGCCTTCGCCTTGGCGCTGAATTGCAGCATCTCGCAGCCCAGGCTTGCCGGGTTGTCGGTAACAGCCAGGCCGACCAGATACGCTTCACCGGAGTCGGCGAAATCGGGATTCACTTCCATCGAGCAGAAGACCTTCTGCCGCGCTTTGTTGAAGGCGATCAGTTCGGCCGTCGGGTCGAGTTGCGCATACAGGCGCATCTTGCCGCCTTCCTCTGCGGTCTTGAGCGCCAGCACGTCGCCATATGCTTTGAACGGGCCATCGGGCACGATGCCGCGGATGTGTTCCAGGTTGATGCGTGCCCCGTAGGTGTTGGGGTCATAGCTGGCCGCCATCTGCACCAGCATCTCGCGGTCGATCACGCGGCCGTCGCTGGTCGCGCCTTCGGTGGCAATGCGGAAAAACTTCGGATTCTTGCCGGCCATGGGTTCCTCATTGGTGGTTCGGTCGTGCTGCCATCTTGGGCGGCGTGCCGCGCGCGGGCAACGCTGGGCTGTTGTGGGCATCCCTGGCACAACATGGGCGACGTGGCACGCGCGCGCGCGACCGGTAGCGTTGCGGCATGACTACGCTTCCCCCGCTTTCCCTGCACTCGTTCGACCCTGAAATGGAACCGCGGCGCATCGCGCGCACGCTCTATTGGCAGGGCTATCGCGTCGCGCGTATCGCCGAAATGCTGGGCGTCAAGCCGGTGACCTTGCACAGCTGGAAGCGCCGCGAGGGATGGGACAAGGTGGATGCCGTGGAACGCATCGGCACCAGCATCGAGGTACGCATGGCGCAGCTGGTGGCGAAGGAGATCAAGGAGGGCAAGGACTACAAGGAGATCGATTTGCTGGGCCGGCAGATCGAGCGCCTGGCGCGCGTGCGCCGCTACGAGGACAGCGGGAACGAGGCAGATCTCAACCCGAAGGTGGCGAACCGGAACAAGGGGCCGCGCAAGAAGCCCGAGCGCAATGCGATCAGTGATGAAGAGCAGGAGCAACTGGTCGACGCCTTCTTGGATTCGATGTTCGCCTATCAGCGCGTCTGGTATGAGGCCGGCCTGGTCGAGCGTATCCGCAACATCCTGAAGAGCCGGCAGATCGGCGCCACCTGGTTCTTTGCCCGCGAAGCGTTCATCGACGCGCTGACCACCGGCCGCAACCAGATCTTCCTGTCAGCCAGCAAGGCGCAGGCCCACGTTTTCAAGCACTACATCATCCAGTTCGCCAAGGACGCCGCCGGGGTCGAGCTGAAGGGTGATCCGATCGTGCTGCCCAACGGCGCCACGCTGTACTTCCTCGGCACCAACGCGCGTACGGCACAGAGCTACCACGGCAACCTTTATCTGGACGAGTACTTCTGGATCCAGCGCTTCCAGGAGCTTCGCAAGGTGGCCTCCGGCATGGCCATCCATGCGAAGTGGCGGCAGACGTATTTCTCAACGCCATCGAGCCTTGCGCATGAGGCATACCCGTTCTGGTCCGGCGCGCTGTTCAACCGCGGCCGGAGGAAGGACCAACATGTGCAGGTTGACGTCAGCCACGCCAATCTGCTCGCGGGTCGGCATTGCGCCGATGGCCAGTGGCGCCAGATCGTGACCGTCGAGGACGCCGTGCACGGTGGCTGCAACCTATTCGACCTGGAGCAGCTGCGCCGCGAGTACAGCGACGCGGACTTCGAGAACCTGCTGATGTGCGGCTTCATTGACGACACCGCATCGGTGTTCCCGCTGTCGATGCTGATGCGGTGCATGGTGGACAGCTGGGAGGTGTGGGATGACTTCCGGCACTGGTCGCCGCGGCCACTCGGCAACCGCGAAGTGTGGGTCGGCTACGACCCTAACGGCGGGGGCGGGGACAGCGCGGCGCTGGTCGTCGTCGCGCCGCCGCTGGTGGCCGGCGGTAAGTTCCGGGTGTTGGAGAAACACCAGTTCCGCGGCATCGACTATGAAGAGCAGGGCGCCGCCATCCTCAAGGTCTGCGATCGCTACAACGTGACCTATATCGGCATCGACCGCACCGGCGTGGGTGATGCCGTCTACAAGGTGGTGCTCAAGGCGCGCCCCGACGCGCAGGGCTTTACCTACTCGGTCGACGTAAAGACCAGCCTAGTGCTCAAGGCCACTGACGTGATCAGCAAGGGCAGGCTGGAGTTCGATGCTGGCTGGACGGACTTTGCCGCGTCGTTTATGTCGATCCGCAAGACCACCACCGCCGCGGGCGGCCGCGTGACATACCAGGCCGGCCGCTCGGAAGAAACCAGCCACGCCGATCTGGCCTGGGCGTGCATGCACGCGCTGGCCCATGAGCCGATCGAGGGCGTGACCACCACCAACACCAGCATTCTGGAGTTCTCATGACCCGCAAGAAATACCGCGGCGCGTCTAATGGCGCCGCCGCTGTGACGGCCGAACCGGCGCGCACCGCCTCTGTGGAGGCGTTCAGCTTCGGCGATCCGGTGGCAGTCCTGGACCGCCGCGAGCTGCTCGATTACGTGGAATGCATGCGCGTCCGCGACTGGTACGAGCCGCCGCTGCCGTGGGATGGCCTGGCGCGCAGTTTCCGTGCCGCCGTGCACAACAGCTCGCCGATCTACGTGAAGCGCAACATCCTGGTCTCCACCTTCATCCCGCACAAACTCTTATCGCGCTCGGCGTTCGCACGCTGGGTGCAGGATTTCCTGGTGTTCGGCAACGGCTATCTGGAACGGCGTGACAACGTGCTGGGCCAGCCCGTCGGACTGGAACCGGCCATGGCCAAGTACGTGCGCCGCGGCGTGGATCTGGAGACCTACCACTTCGTGCAGAACTGGCAGGACAAGCACACCTTCAAGGGCGGTAGCATCTTTCACTTGCTGGAGCCGGACATCAACCAGGAGGTGTACGGCCTGCCGGAGTACCTGTCAGCACTCAATGCCACCTGGCTCAACGAGTCTGCGACGCTTTTCCGCCGACGCTACTACAAGAACGGCAGCCACGCTGGCTTCATCCTGTACATGACCGATGCCGCGCAGAAGCAGGAGGACGTAGACACCCTGCGCAAGGCGCTCAAGGAGTCCAAAGGGCCAGGCAATTTCCGCAATCTGTTCATGTACGCGCCAGGTGGGAAGAAGGATGGCATTCAGCTGCTGCCGGTGTCGGAGGTGGCCGCCAAGGATGAGTTCTGGAACATCAAGAATGTGACCCGCGACGACCAGTTAGCCGCGCACCGCGTGCCACCGCAGTTGATTGGGATCATCCCGAACAACACGGGCGGATTTGGTGACGCTGAGAAAGCGGCAATGGTTTTCGCCCGGAATGAGGTCAAGCCGCTGCAAGATCGGTTGATGGAAGTGAATGATTGGATAGGGCGGGAAATCGTGCGCTTCGAAGACTATCAGCTCTAAGTGGCCGTCCGCTGGGCACTCGATTCGGTTGTCCAGATAGACCAAGTCATCGATTCGGCGTAGAGCTCAAGAAGGTCCTGAGTCGGCATGTCTTTGTAGTCGTTGAACGTTGGCCAGCCGGAGATCCTTTCCAGCAGCTGTTCACGCGTGAGGCCTTTATGGGTGTCAAGGAGCCACATGAACATCTCGAGCGGATCCTTGATTGTGCGGCCTGCTGAGGAGTCGATTCGCCCAAAGAAGGTTGTGGGATGTCTTTTGTAGGCGCGCAGCTCTGCGTCAGAAAGCGGTGTGTTCACGATAAATTGTCTTCCATCTTCCAACTGGTAAATTCCGGCTGCCGCCTGGTCCGCTTCCATCACCACTGCCTGGACAAGCCTCCCTTTGGCCCAATCACCAGACGGGCTTGTCGGAATGTCGTACCAGTTGCCAACAGTTAGACGCGTCTGACCTTCGCCGAAAGCGACCTCGGGATCCTGACCGTCAAACGTCGCAGGCACCCCACTGTGATCGCGCATTGAGTCGACCAGGTTGTGGATGTCTTGATGCCTTTGCAAGGCTGAATATGCCTGTCGCAGCGAATGGAACGGTGTGTCCAGCTTGAATTCCGGGATCTGGAAACCCTCGCCGAGCACGACGGTGCGTCTCACCTCGCCATCTAAGTCTTGCTCTGACGGCGTATTCGTCAGGAACACATAGGCCGGCGGAAGCGGTTCCCCATGAAGAGAACGGCCTTCGAAGCGACGTAGATCCTGCAACGCGTGCCGCATAAAATCCGGCAATGTGTTGCCTTTCTGATTGTCAGGCACGCCAACGTCGAGAAAGACAATCCTAGGGTATGCCGCTTGCTTTCGAAGCGCCTTCTGAAGCCGCTTGCCGAGCCTGAATTTCAGTACACCTGTTGCGTCGCCGCGGTTGCGGTGTTTTGCCTCTACCGAGTACTTGTTACCACTTGCCTTGCACGTCGCGACGAACTCACAATGAGTGGTGGCGCGGTCGTCTTCATCCTCGAACTCGATATCGAATCCCGCGCGGATCATGGCGGCTGCCACATAGGCTTCGTATCGGGCGCCGGGAAACATGTCCGGATTCTTGAGTCGGCCGACCAACTTTCTCTGGAGTTCGGCGTTGTGGTCCATCGCATAGAGATCATATGCCAGGCGTAACCATGCAGCTGCTGCGCCATTCGCTTCTGCTTGCTGTACCCGCTTTCCATCGAGCCCAGATCGCTGCTGTAGCCTACAGAGGCTGTCATACCACTGAAGAATGGGGTGTCTATCACCCAGTGGTTTCTTCAACTCAGCGTTGCCCCAAGCAGGCTCGAGCACGCCCATAAGGTACGAGCCTAGGAAATCGTGGAAAGTTTTCCCTTTGATGTGATAGATCTTGTTCCGTACAGCGACGACTTGACCGCCGGCGAACTCGGTGCTGATGATCGGTCTACCTAGGCCCTGCTGCGCTATACGCTGCGCTTCCTTTGCCTGGTGTTGTGCTTGCATTTCAGCAATGGCTTTCGCAAAGTCGCCAATTGGGATGTCGCGGTGCTGGGCCGATGCTATTGATCCGTGGCAGCGCTTGTACTTCTTCCCGCTTCCACATGGGCAGGGTTTATTGCGTCCCACTTTTGATATCACAGCAGCCGCTCCTTGGTAGAAGGTTCGCTGCGAATTCTTGCACACCGCTTCGCACAGTGCGACCTGTTCTAAAACCTGGTCGCCGGTAAGTCGTTGACGGCCTCCCATAGTCGCGCGTAGAGCGCCTCTATCCCTTTGGATTCCTGCACTACCTGGTCACCAACCACCACGCCCGCGTGGCGCCACGCTTTCGAGCTGGCAGAGGCATCCGGGCACGGCGCCTCATTTTTGCCGCGACCTCGGACCTTGACCCTTGGCGCGCGGTGGAGACCCCGCCTCACCCGCCCGCTTCATCGAGTGGTTTTTATGCGCCTGCATAGACGGCCCAGCGTGGCCCCAGTACTAGCGCCGCGGACAGTTGGAAGGGTGCATCGATCTATGCGGATTTATGCACCTTGGCACGCACCGACCGGCATACCGACGGTGCTCCTCTGCCTGGCGTGCGTCTGGGAGCCCTCCACCGCCAGTGGCGTCATTGGCAAGTTGAGGATCGGGTGGGGGTCGGGAACAAGGTAACCTTGGTAACCAGTCCCGAAAATCAGCCGTAAGTCTTTGATTTATAAGGGGCCGGGTAGTTACCTTGAAAAGGTAATCTGAGGTAACCAAAAAGGTAACCTTTCGCTAAGTCTTTGATTTTATTGAGGATCGGATTCTATGAAGGTTACCTTTTGAAAAGGTAATCTGGTTACCCTAAAGTTACCCCGCTATTACCTTTTTGCTGGATCCCGCAATCCCTTATCTGGCAAGGCTTTGCGGGCGATTTCGGCGCCTAGGTTACCAAGGTTACCTTTTTCCCGACCCCCCACGAATTTTAGCCGCACCCTTTGAATATACTGTGTTTTTATACAGTGGTTATTCCCGACGGACGATTGATATCCCGACGCTCACAACAGCATTCTTGGGCGCAAGAGGTGGTCGACGGCGGCGAGACCGACCCGCGGCCGCGGCGCGCGGCTGGTCACCATTTCCTGCCGCCTCTGACGATTGCTGAGATGCGCTCCGTGTACCGGCGCAACAGGACACCGGAGGTGCGTGCCACTGTATGACAGCAAGTTGACCAGTTCGGCCTACCACATCATCCTTGGGGCGCTGCGGCGCGAGCTGCCCGAGGAACCGTGCCTGCACGTCGACGTGCGAGGCCGCAACGAACTCAGGGCAGAAGAGGTTTTCGACAACGTAGATACGGCTATCGCCCGAGGTGGCCGCCGGCGCCAGGGATGACTGGCCAAGAGACGCTTATGAGTACGAACTACGCCCCCGTACAGCAGCAGTTCCTGCGCGGTGTGTTCGGCGTGGAACCGGCCCCGCGAGCACGAGCTGCCGCCAAATGAAAAGCGCTGTTCGGAGCCCAATGAAGGAAGAGCATGCATTCGCAGCGTCACGGATGATTGAGCGTAATTCACCTCCGCCGTGTCGCACTACCAATATGGGAGAAAACAATGAGCTATGACGCGACAGACGCAGCGATGGACGAGATGTACGACCGCATCGCTGAGGAACTCTATCCCGAGCACAAGCAGCAGGCTCTAAACGAGTTCACAACGGAACGCCTCTGCTCTTACTACCTATCCAATCCGATGGTCATGCAACCCGCGGTGGAATCGCTTCAGGAAGCGCTAAAGCTTCGGGGAAACGGACACGCCGCTGCGGCCGTGGTGTACTGCGCAACTACGATCGAACTATTCCTGAAGGCAACAGTTTTACAGCCCGTCGTGCATGGGCTCATACATAGTCCCGCCTTGGCAGACGTCATAGTTAAGTACGCCGTCGGGCAGACTGGTTTTGACCGATATCGCGCACTATTGTCCCGGCTGTTTGAAGAACTGGCCGGCATAGAACTTGCGCAAGTGGCACGCGAAGGGGTGAAGGACGCTCTTATCAACGAGAGTCGCAAGGTTCAGGAACTTAGAAACGAAATTATTCATAAAGGCATCCGGTGCGAAGCTGCTGCCACAGATCACGCCATTGACGTCGCGGCTGCGGTTTATCACCAGATCGTTATGCCGATGCTTTGTTCGCTGGGTCTCACAGTGGGGGAGAAGGGGCGCATCGGACGAAGGCCGTCGCAGTAAAAGGAAAGGGAAAGGAAAAAAAAGGGCCCTAAGGGCCCGCAGATCTTGTCTCAATTCCTAATGGGGTCTCGCTCCATCCGAATGGGGCGAATGCGCTTCAATTTGCTCGCCAAGCGAATCTATCAGTTTCCCCTCGTCTTCCTCAAGAAAGATCTCCATCGGAACGCTTTGGACATTCTTAAGAATACCAACCGCGCGATGGAAGGCATCATTTAAATCTGGTGAGCTTGGCTTTGCTAATAGTAGGTAGATTTTGAACTTCTCAGAAGCATCGCTCACTCCGACAATCTCGCCGGCGCATTTCTGTGCCTTTTCACGAATCGAATCGGCCGCCACCAGATCAAAGGAGACTGGCTCTACACAATGCCATAGACCGTTTTTCCAGGCGAGATCGAATTTCACGTCATCGTTTTTCCCGTGAATAGTCTTCTCTTCGAAGTAGGAAAGGAGATGGCGCTTTTCTAATTGCTTCTTGAACGAGCGCCAAACATCATCGTCGGTTCGTCCAAGCTTGCCTTTGACTCTGTCGTATTTGCCGGCATAACGCTCATAGAGACGCGCGAATGTAGCCTCCGTGTCCGCACTCAGGCCGGAAGAAATCGTACTCCATTGCAGGCCGCTGTCGTCTTTCGGCACTACGGACATGAGTATTTCTTGGAGTCCGCTTTCGCGCGAGTCAAGCTCTAAAGGAGCTTCGTAAGCTTTTCTCACGGATTCAAACCTCTGGGTAACGCCACGAATCACCGTCCTAAACGAGCTGTGGGACACGTCCGGAAGGATTTCGCTGATTCGGCCGAGAGATTTCCGAAATTTGAAATGTACGCGCTTTTCCCGAGGTGAAAGTAAAACCACCCCGACGTTAACAAATTCGCCGGTGGCAATATCGTGGATATAGCGAAGAACAGAATAAAAATAAGGAGTGCGTGCTTTCATCTCAGGACTCCTAATGCTTCATCCACCAAGATACGAATGTTCTGCTTGACGTCAGCAAGGTAAGGGATAACCCGTGCAGCAACATCATTGCTTGGCAGCCAGTCAGGCGGCAGCGCGCTGAAGTAGGCTTCAAAGCGCTCGTCCGGGAGATCTTCCCATGCTTGGACGAATCTGTCCAAATTCTCCGGGCAGGTAGCAAGGTTCGGTTTGGCGAAGATGTGGCGCTCAGGCGACGCATAGTTATCAAAACCGCCGTCTTCCCACGGCGCCCGCCAAAAGAGAACCTGGTGGGAGTTGAACGTCAACTCATGATCGAAGATGGCCAGGTTGCTCCCTGAGAACAGGCAGTTTGGGTTTTCGGGGCGTCGGTCAGCGTTCACAATGATGCCATCGAAGGCGAAGATCTCCGCGGCCTCCGTACATAGATTTGCAGGAACCGTCTGGCCCTTTACCCACACCACAAAGCCATTGGGCAATCGGCGGGAACCGAATGCCAGCGCATGGCTTCGACGCATGAATTCAGCACGTTCAGCATCCTGCTGCGCCATCAAGTCTATGAATTCTGGCGTGAGCGAGACAATGAACGGCTCAGGAACCGGTAGAGCCAGATCGGCCGCTAGCATACTTGCTACAGCTTCGATCGCCAAATTTTGGACGCCCTCCATTGTCCCTGCGGAACACTTTGTAACGATTTCGATCGGCCGTTCGTCGTCGCCTTCACACTCGAGAAGTAGGGGAGCGGTACGGCCGCTTTCCATCGGTTTGATGAAGCGGGTGGCTGTCACCAGTTCGAGCATCTGCCAAGCCCCGTAAGGCAAAACTTCAATTTTACATTTCTGAGTCGCCCGGCACATACCCCTGAAGTGTCAGTAGTGCGTCCCGCGGCCCGTCGGACGGGCTGCTTCAAGTCGATAGCGTGGATGACGGCGCGTGGCTGTTCGGGCACGTCCTGGCCCTTGGAATGGAGGTGTGGTCGGCAAGCGCGCCGGGTCAGCCTATCGATCGGGCGAGCGGTCGCGGGGACAACCTGGAGATCAAGCGGCCGGGCGCGCGGTGATGCCGGGAAGCTCTGCGCTATCACACCGCCCTAATTGGACTGCACCTAAATTGCACCTAGGCTGGGCTGGATTGGCCCTTGCTGACCTTGATTGGCCTTGATTTTGCAATTTGCGAGTTGCGCAAGGCATTGATTTATAACGCGTTCTGGTTCGTCACCAAAACTCCGAAGGCAGGGGTTGCTGGTTCGATCCCAGCCGGGCGCGCCAATCCCATCCGGGTTCCCGCATTTCCAGAACGACGAACAACAACAACCAGGTGGTTCCCGCTGCGCTCAGGCTGTCGGCGCAGGGGCGGGCACGCTGTCGCCCACCGGTTCCGGCACCCGGTCGTCGCTGACTACCCGGTCGCGGCCCGCGTTCTTGGCGGCGTAGAGACGTCGGTCCGCCACCATCAGCATGGTGTCGAGGTTGTCGGTGCCGTCGGCGCCGAGATCCGATACGCCGATGGAAACCGTAAATCGAATCTCGCCCTTGTGGGCCGCATCGGGGGCCGGCTCGCATACTGCCTGGCCAAGGATGCCGCGCAGCCGCTCGGCGGCCTGGGCCGCTTCCTCGATGCCGGTGTGCGGCAGCAGCACGGCGAATTCCTCGCCGCCAATGCGCGCCGGCACGTCGATGGCCCGCACGGTCGCGCGCGCCACATCGGCAAGCTTCCTCAGCACGCGGTCGCCGCTGGCGTGGCCCCAGTTGTCGTTGATGCGCTTGAAGCGGTCGATATCTATCATCAGCATCGACATCGGCGTCTTCTCGCGCAGGCTGCGGTTGTGCTCGACGGCAAATCGCGCCTCGAACACGCGGCGGTTGGCCAGCCCCGTCAGCGCGTCGGTCTCGGCCAGTTCGCGCAGCGCTTCGCCGCGGGCGAGGTAGTGCGAGAACAGCTTGCGAAAGCCCTGCAGCGTGACCCACAGCAGCACCGCCAGCGACAGCGCGCTGGCCGCCAGCACCGCGCTCAGGCGCGAGGCGGCGCGCAGCAGCAGGTCCGTGGCGGAGAAGTAGTCCACCAGCATCAGGTTGCTGTTGCCGATGCGCTGGAACATCAGGCGGCTGCCGTCGGCCAGGTGTATCGTGCCGGCGCCGCGACTGAACATCTCCTCGGGCGTGGCGGCGCGCGACGAGGGTGGCACGACCGAGGCAATCTTTTCGACACCATTGACGTTGCGCGTGCTGGCGCCGATCAGGTGGCCGTCGATATCGATCAGGAAGCTGCGCACGCCCTTGCGCGTGGTGTTGGTCAGGTAGGCGTCCAGGCTGCGTTGCGAAATGCCGGAAATTGCCACGCCGCGGAACTGCGCGTGCAGGTAGACCGGCAGGCTCAGCGTCAGGTACATGTCGCCGCTGCCATCGTCAGCCGGCACTATCTGCCAGCGCAGGGTGCGGTCGGGATTGTTGTGTGGCTGGTGCTCGCGCATGAAGCCTGCGTTGCTGACGCGTCGCAATACGGCGGCGGCGCGCGCGGGCGGCACCGGCGGATAGGTAACAAAGAAGCCGTTGGTGGACACGTACATGAGCTTGCGCGTGACCAGTGGGTTGACCGGCTCCGCGCTCAACAGCTGGCTGAGGCCGCGTGCCACGTACAGGCCGGGCAGCAGGTCTTCGTCGCGGCGGTAAAAGCCGTCCATGCCTTCCAGCAGGCGCGGGCCGACGCCCAGCAGCGCCGCATCGCCTTCAGGTGCCGGCAGTTGCCACAGGTCATCGTTGCGGTGCGCGTAGGCAGCTTGCAGCGGCGGGTCGACTTCAACCGCGTGCGGGCCCATCTGCAGGCGGATCAGGTGCTGGGCGAAATTGCGCACGCTGCGCAGCCGCTCGGATTCCACGTTCAGCACCGAGCTGATGCCAGCCACTTGCAGTTGCTGGGTTTGCTGCAGGGTCTGCACTTCGTGGTCGCGCAGCACTACCAGGCCGTGTACGGAAATGACCAGCAGTAGCACGGAAGCGGCAGCAAAGGACAGCACCACGAAGCGTTGCGGCGTACGCACTGCCTGCTCCCATAGGCGGTCGAGCAGTGCGGAAAGGCGGGGGCGCATGAGTGACTCCAGGGGTTTCCTGAATCCGTGCACGCAGCCTGTAGCATTCGCGATCGGGTTCGTGGGCGCGGAGTTCAGCGAAAGCTGAACTTATCATGTGTCATCTGGAATAAAAGGCAAAGGACATTGATATGTCATTGCCAAATAAGAAATGATCGAGACTATCCGGAAATGGATATCGTCACTACAGGCACGGAAATCGCGACGCGCACTTTATCCCGACGCGAAAAGCTTCATGACCCAAGGAGCTTGCCGCGTCAACTGCGCGCGGGGCCGGCTTGCTATGATGCAGCCATGGTCGACGAACTAGTCATTCCCCACCACGAATTCCAGATCACTGCGATCCGCGCGCAAGGCGCAGGCGGCCAGAACATCAACAAGGTGTCCAACGCCGTGCATCTGCGTTATGACGTGCGGACTTCCTCGCTGCCACCTGACCATAAGGAACGTCTTCTGGCCTTGCACGATCACCGCATCACCCGCGATGGCGTGGTGGTGATCAAGGCGCAGCAATTCCGCAGCCTCGAGCAGAACCGCGACGAAGCGGTGCGGCGCCTGCATGAGCTGGTGCGCAGCGCGGCCACGCCGCCGCGCGTGCGGCGTGCCACGCGTCCGACGCTGGCATCGCGCCAGCGCAGGCTGGAAGGCAAGAGCCAGCGCAGCCAGGTCAAGGCGCTGCGCGGCAGGGTGTTCGACTAGCCCCGCTTATGGGGCAAGCCTCAGGTCAGCGCGCGGACTGCAGCGCGGCAATGCGTTCCTCGATCGGCGGATGGCTGGAGAACAGCGCCATCCACGATTTGCCGCCGGCAATGCCCATGGCCTGCATGTTCTGCGGCAATCCGTCCGGCTCCAGGCCGCCCAGCCGGCGCAACGCCGAGACCATCGGCGTGGGCGATCCCATCAGGCCCGCGGCGCCGGCATCGGCGCGGAATTCGCGGTGTCGCGAGAACCACGCCACGATGATGCTGGCCAGGATGCCGAACACGATCTCGCAGACGATCACCGTCACCATGTAGCCGATGCCGGGGCCGCTCGATTCCTCGTCGTTCTTGCGCAGCATCGAATCGACGAAGTAGCCGACCACGCGCGCCAGGAAGATGACGAAGGTGTTGACCACGCCCTGGATCAGCGTCAGCGTGACCATGTCGCCGTTGGCCACGTGCGCGACCTCGTGTGCCAGCACCGCCTCCACTTCCTCGTGCGACATCGATTGCAGCAGGCCGGTGGACACCGCCACCAGCGAGCTGTTCTTGGTCGCGCCGGTGGCGAAGGCGTTGGGCTCGCCGTCGTAGATCGCCACCTCTGGCATGGGCAGGCCGGCGCGCTGCGCCAGCTTTTCCACCGTCTGCACCAGCCACAGCTCGGTGCTGGTGCTCGGGTGGGTGATGACCTGCGCGCCGGTGGACCACTTGGCGATGGTCTTGGACATCAGCAGCGAGATAAACGCGCCGCCAAAGCCCATCAGTGCCGCAAAGGCCAGCAGCGTACCCAGGTTCAAGCCGTTGGCGGTCAGGAACCGGTTCACGCCGAGCACGCTGGCGGTGATGCTGAGGACGATCATGACGGCGATGTTGGTCGCCAGGAAAAGCAGTACGCGTTTCATGTGTGTATGGAATGCAGTCGAGTGCAATCGAAGTGGAGCAACAGTAGAGCAACTGCGGCGGGATGCGGCAAGTCGCAAGTGCGCACCGCACTCGCGGCACGGCGCGCGGGAAACGGCGGACGCGGACAACCGCGGCCGCACGCTCAGGCCCGCGGCGGGCGGGGCAGCAGCGGCAGGTCGGGTTCGGGCAGCGGGGCGCCGGCGTAGCGCGGCGGGCCGGAGCGGCCCGCCCACGCTGCGAGGCGCAGAGGAGATGCCGGCAGCAACTGCTCGGCAAGGTCGGCGCCGGGCAGCGGTTGCGGTTCGGAGGATTCGGGCGCAGGCGCAGCATCTGCCGGTGCGGCTTGTTCGGCATCGCCGGCCATGTCGTCGGCAGCGCTTGCAGCCGGTGCGGCGGCGGACGCCACCAGCCCGTCGCTCATCGTACCCACGGCGTGCGCGAGCGCACCCGCCCAGCCCGGAAGGGGCAGGAAGGCCAGCATCATGACCAGCAGCAGAAGCCGGAGCGAACGCACTTGGGGGACGACTTATCGGTAGGTGTTGAGGGATTCTACAGGATGCGCCAAGACGGCGGCGCCGGTTGCGGCACGCCGCTGCAAGCTTGCTCGGACTGCCCTACACTAGCCAAAACCCTGGAGTGATTACAGGGATTTGGCCACCCAAGACAGGACTTCTACCATGCGTATCGGCGAACTTTCCCGTACCAGCGGCTGCGATGTCGAGACCATCCGCTATTACGAGCGCGAGGGGCTGCTCGACGCCCCGCGGCGCGAGGCCAACGGCTACCGGCGCTATGACGACGGCCACCTGGTGCAGCTGAATTTTGTGCGCCATTGCCGCTCGCTCGGCATGAGCCTGTCGGACGTGCGGCGGCTGCGCGAGTTCGAGCGCAACCCGTCGCAGGACTGTGACGACATCAACACGCTGCTTGACCGCCAGATCGCGCAGATCCACGCGCAACGGGTGGCGCTGGAGGCGCTGGAAGGCCAGCTGCGCGCACTGCGCGAAACCTGCCACCACCATCACCACCAGCCCGCCAGCGAGTGCGGCATCCTGCAGAACCTGCAGCAGGCCGCCGCCGGGGCCGCCTGTGAATGCCATTCGCCCGCGCAGGATGCCGGGCATGCCGCCAATGGGTGAGGTACGCGGGCGCGCCCCTGTGCTACGATGGCTGTCACCGTGACCGCACCACAGCAGTGCACGAACCCGGTCGGCGCCTTGCATAGTAAGTGATGACTTGCCTCGCAGGCCTTACGGCTGAATGGCCGCCGCACACCAATCCTTTCCGCATGACCGTGAACGATCGCCTGACGCCGATGAATGACGTGCCTGTCCGCCTGCAGCGGACCGGCCGTCCGGGCGCGTCCGCGTTCGCCATGTCCCCCCGCCGGATCAGCGCACCGCCTGCATCCGCCCGGTTCCCAGCCTGACTGTCTCCCACCACGGGGCCCGGGCCGAACCGGGCCCGAGCCAGCCTCTCCATGGTTGCCGGCGACTGATATACCGTCGCCGGCACCGTTGATATCCGCGCTGCTGCGCAAAGCCAAGACTTGACCGCGCTGCCGCCTGCCACTTGTCATGCGGCCGGGCCGCGCCAACCCATGACTGCCGGAGGATCCGCCGTGAAGTCCACCAAGAAGCAATCCGCACAATCCGTGTCGCTGTACCTGACCGAACTCGATGTCACGCGCCTTGAGCGCATCGCCAGCCGCGCCGGCTCTGCCCAGCTCGAGGACATGCTCGACAGCCTGCTGGCGCGCGCCACCATCGTCGCGCCGGATGAAATCCCGACCGATGTGGTCACCATGAACTCGCGGCTGGTGTGCACCCTGCCGGGCGATCCGTCGCCGCGCAACTGGACCTTGGTCTATCCGGATGCGGCCGACTTCGACGCCGGCCGGCTGTCGGTGCTGTCGCCGGTCGGCCAGGCGTTGCTGGGCGCTCGCGCCGGCCAGACCGTCGGCTACCGCCTCCCCGACGGCCGCGAGCAGCAGGTGACGATCAGCGAGATCGCTTTCCAGCCGGAGGCCAGCGGACAGTACACACTCTGAGCGGCCGCCGCGCCAGCGCCAGCACATGCCGGACAAGCCACACGCACGCCGCGCCGCGTGCGTGCGACCGGCGCTCCCTGGACACCATTCATCGGCAAGCGAGTCGTTTCACGACTCGCAACGCACCATTCGTCGCAGCGGCATTTCTGCTTGCGCGCACTGTGACTAATCTTCAGTCCGTGCTCGTATCGCAACGTAGATTGCCGGGCGGTCGGAGCTTCACCCGGCCAGAAAATAAGACAGACGAAATCAGTTGAAGGAGTCCCGAAATGATCGCCAGACGTATCCTTGGCGGCGCGCTTGTGTTCGCGGCAGTGGCCGCGTCCGCTGCGGCGTTGGCTGCCCCCGCCACCAGCAAGGTCGGCAAGTTTGATGTGTATGCCGATGCGCTGCGCGCCGGCAAGTATGACGTGTACACGGACGGCGCCAAGCAAGGCAAGTTCGATACATACACCGATGGCGCCCGCACTGGCCGCTTCGATGTGTACTCGGAAGGCTCGCGCCAGGGTGGCAAGTTCGACACCTTTACCGAAGGCACGCATACCTTCAGCGGCGAGATCTCCAAGCAAGGCAAGTTCGACACCTTCAGCGAAGGGACGCACACCTTCAGCGGCGATATCGCTGACCGCGCGCTCGACAACTCGCGCACCGGTGACGGCTCGCTGTACGGCTATCGCGTCTGAGCGGCGCAGCCGAACGCCTGAACTTTCCGGTCCTCACCCGACCTGAAGCGGCCACCCACGGTGGCCGCACGTTTTCTCTCCCGCCTGCCCGGCCGACCTCCTCCTCCTTCTCTCTTCGCCTGGCAGGCGTTTTTCTCCCCCTTTCCTGTTTGCCGCACGCCTGCGGGGCGGGTGCCGTGCCGGGCTAAGGCCTCATGGTTCGCGCGCGGCGAAGGTGTCGCACTTGCGGACGTCGCCCGATTCGATGCCGCGGCGCAGCCAGCGCACGCGCTGCTCGCTGGAGCCGTGGGTAAAGGCCTCGGGCACGACATAGCCCTGCGACTGGCGCTGCAGCCGGTCATCGCCGATCGCGGCGGCGGCCTTCAGGCCTTCCTCGATATCGCCCGGTTCCAGCAGTTGCTGGTTGGCGCGCTGTGCGGTGGCGGCCCAGACGCCGGCCAGGCAGTCGGCCTGCAGTTCCATGCGCACCGACAGCTGGTTGAACTGCGCCTCGCCCATGCGGCGGCGGGCGGCGTCGACCTTTTCGGACACACCCAGCAAGTTCTGCACATGATGGCCGATCTCGTGCGCGATCACGTAAGCCTGGGCAAAGTCGCCACCGGCGCCGAAGCGCTTGCGCAGTTCGTCATAGAACGCCAGGTCGATATAGACCTTCTGGTCGCCGGGGCAGTAGAACGGGCCCATCGCAGACTGGCCGGTGCCGCACGCGGTCGGCGTGGCGCCGGAGAACAGTACCAGCGTCGGGGGCGCGTAGCGCCGGTTCAGCTCGGTTTCGAAGATGTGTTGCCAGGTGCGCTCGGTATTGCCCAGCACCTTGCGCGTGAAGACCGTCATCTGGTCGGTGGCCGGCGGGCGGCTGGCCTGCTGTTGCTGCTGCTGCGGCCCCGAGCCTTGCAGCACCGATGCGCCCTGCATGATCAGCATCGGGTCGATGCCGAAGAAATACGACGCGGCCAGTGCGATGATGACCGTGCCGATGCCGATCGACTTGCCGCCCAACCCGCCGAATCCGCCGCGGCGGTCTTCTACGTGCTGGCTTTCGGCTTCGTCATCGAGACGCATGTTGCGGGCTCCTGGGGCGGAAATGTGATGTGTGAATCCGGCGCTGGGCCGGGTAGGAGTCAGTATAGCAACGGCGCCGCAGGGCACCTTCGGAGCATTGCACGTCCCAAAAAAAACACCACCCGATCACCCTGGAGACGGGCAACGCGGGCGGTGTGCGGCAAACATAAGAAACCGGGCTTGCGCCCGGTCCGGTCACTGCCTGAACGTTCCGGGACGGAACGTTGGTGCGGGGGCTAGGCCAATGCGGCTTCCCGCGTGGACGAGGTCGTGGCCACCGCGCTGGCGCCGACTTCCGCCACGCGCAGCAGGTTGGTCGTGCCGCCCTGGCCGAACGGCATGCCAGCCGCGATGGTGATCTGGTCGCCAGGCGCGGCGTAGCCCTCCGCCAGTGCCGCGCGCGTCGCGGCATCGACCATCTCGTCGACGCTCTGCACGTCCGGGCTCACGGTGGAGTGGATGCCCCATGCGATCGCCAGCCGGCGCGCGATCTCCAGGTTCGGCGTGATGCTGACGATCGGCGCGCACGGCCGCTCGCGCGCGGCGCGCAGCGCGGTGGCGCCCGACGACGTATAGGTCACCGTCGCCGCCGCGCCGATGATCTGCGTGACTTCGCGCAGCGCGGCGCAGATCGCATCCTGGCGCGTGTTCAGCGGCGTCTCGTGCTGCGCGTCGAGCAGGTTGCGGTACAGCGGGTCGCGCTCGACCTCGGTGACGATGCGGTTCATCATCGACACCGCCTGCACCGGGTAGCGGCCGTTGGCCGACTCGGCCGACAGCATCACCGCATCGGCGCCTTCGTAGATCGCGCTGGCCACGTCCGACGCTTCGGCGCGCGTCGGCACCGGCGAGTCGATCATCGATTCCAGCATCTGCGTGGCGATGACGACCGGCTTGCCCAGCTGGCGGCACACGCGCAGGATGCGCTTCTGCACGCCGGGCACGCGCTCGGGCGGCAGTTCCACGCCGAGGTCGCCGCGCGCCACCATCACCGAATCGGACACGCGCACGATCTCTTCCAGCTGCTGCAGCGCGGCCGGCTTCTCGATCTTGGACAGGATGCCGGCACGGGTGCCGACGATCTCGCGCGCCTCGACGATATCGGACGGACGCTGCACGAACGACAGGCCGATCCAGTCAGCACCCAGCGACAGCGCGAAGTCCAGGTCCTTGCGGTCCTTCGCCGTCAGCGCGGGGATGGGGATCACCGCGTCGGGCACGTTCACGCCCTTGCGATCGGACAGCGTGCCGTTGTTGGCCACGCGCGTGGTGATGGTGCCGGTGGTCACCGACTCGATCGCCAGGCGCACCTTGCCGTCATCGATCAGCAGCGACTGGCCCGGCTGCGCGGCTTCGAACAGCTCGGGGTGCGGCAGGTAGACGCGGGTGCCGTCGCCCGGCGTGGGATCGCTGTCGAGCACGAACACGTCGCCGGTGCGCACCGCGACCTTGCCCGCGGCGAAGGTGCCAATGCGCAGCTTGGGGCCTTGCAGGTCGGCCAGCACGGCGATGGGGCGGCCGGTCTCGGCCTCGACCTGGCGCACCGCGTCGTAGCGCGCGCGGTGGTCCTCGTGCGTGCCGTGGCTGAAGTTCAGGCGGAACACGTCCGCGCCGGCATCGAACAGCGCGCGGATCAACGCGATGTCGGTGCTGGCGGGGCCGAGCGTGGCCACGATCTTCGCTTTGCGCTGGCGTCTCATGATGTCTCCTCTTCCATTCTCGGTAGCGGCGCGTCGGCGCCGCGAGTCAGTCGGTACTACGTTGGCGGCGATCGTCAGACGATCAGGATCGCGCGGAAGTCGTTCACGTTGGTGCGGGTCGGGCCGGTGACGATCAGGTAGTCCACGCCGGCGAAGAAGCCGTAGCCGTCGTTGTTCTCAAGGTGAGCGCGCGCGTTCAGTCCACGCGCTGCGGCGCGGGTCAGCGTGTCGGGCGACAGCAGCGCGCCGGCGTTGTCTTCCGAGCCATCGATGCCATCGGTATCGCCGGCGATCGCATGCACGCCGGGCAGGCCGTCGAGCGCCACCGCCAGCGCCAGCAGGAACTCGGCATTGCGCCCGCCGCGGCCCTTGCCGCGCACGGTCACGGTGGTTTCGCCGCCGGACAGCAGCACGCACGGCTTGCTGAAGGGCTGGCCGCGCTGCGCGACCTGGCGCGCGATGGCGGCGTGGACTTCGGCCACTTCGCGCGCTTCGCCTTCAATGCAGTCGGACAGGATATGGGCCTCGAAGCCCAGTTCGCGCGCACGCGCAGCGGCGGCCTCCAGCGATTGCTGCGCGGTGGCCAGCGTCACATTGCGATGGCCTTCGAAACGCGCATCGCCCGGCTTGGGCGTCTCGCCGGCACCGCTCTCCAGGTGGGCGCGCACGTTGGCGGGCACGTCGATGCCGTACTTGGCGATCACGGCCAGCGCATCGGCGCAGGTGGTCGCATCCGGCAGCGTCGGGCCGCTGGCGATGAGGGTCGGGTCATCGCCGGGAATATCGGAAATCAGCAGCGTTTCCACGCGCGCCGGCGCGCAGTGCAGCGCCAGGCGTCCGCCCTTGAGCGCGGACAGGTGCTTGCGCACGCAGTTCATCTCGCCGATG
The DNA here is from genome assembly GCF_000426345.1 of Cupriavidus phytohabitans. Taxonomy (GTDB): domain Bacteria; phylum Pseudomonadota; class Gammaproteobacteria; order Burkholderiales; family Burkholderiaceae; genus Cupriavidus. The sequence continues at coordinate 74,573 of NZ_AUFE01000012.1, forward strand.
CTCGCGCCGCTCTTGAGCAGCGCCTTGTTCACGGACTGCTTGTCGGCCAGCGTCAGGCCCGGCGCCGGAGCGGCCAGCAGCGCGGAGCCGCCGCCGGAAATCAGGCACAGCACCAGGTCGTCGGCGCCCAGGCCCTGCACCAGTTCCACCATGCGCTGCGCGGCGCGCGCACCGGCTTCATCGGGAACGGGGTGGGCGGCTTCGACCACCTCGATCCGCTTGCACTCCGCGCCGTGGCCATAGCGCGTCACCACCAGGCCCGACAGCTCGCCTTGCCAGTTCGCTTCCACTGCCTGCGCCATCGCTGCGGCGGCCTTGCCGGCGCCGATCACCACGGTGCGGCCCCTGGGCGGCGCGGGCAGGTGCGGCGGCAGGCAGTGGCTGGCGCTGACGGAAGCGACCGCGGTATCGAACAGGTCGCGCAGCAGCGCGCGCGGATGGATCTGTCCGGGATGGGCTGCCGTGCGCTGGGGCGACAGCAGGGCGGCTTGGGGTTCGGTGACGAGCATGAAGAATCCTGGTGCTGACGGGGTACTGGCTGACTGCGAAAGCTAGTCGTCCCCGCGGGGCGGGGACGACTGGGGCACTGCTTACTTGGCGATCTGGTGGTTAGACATGATCTCGATCGCGCGGCACAGGGCCGAGTGGTCCTGCTTGCCCAGGCCGTTGGCCGAACAGGTGTTGAACAGCTCCTGCGCGGTGGCGGTGTTGGGCAGTGCCACGCCCAGCGCCTTGGCACCCTGCAGCGCCAGGTTCAGGTCCTTCTGGTGCAGTTCGATGCGGAAGCCCGGATCGAAGGTGCGCTTGACCATGCGGTCGCCGTGCACTTCCAGGATGCGCGAGGCAGCGAAGCCGCCCATCAGCGCCTCGCGCACCTTGGCCGGATCGGCGCCGGCCTTGGAGGCAAACAGCAGGGCTTCGGACACCGCCTGGATGTTCAGCGCGACGATGATCTGGTTGGCCACCTTGGTGGTCTGGCCGTCGCCGTTGCCGCCCACCAGCGTGACGTTCTTGCCCATCAGCTCGAACAGCGGCTTGACCTGGTCGAAGGCCTCTTGCGGGCCGCCGACCATGATCGTCAGCGATGCGGCCTTGGCGCCGACTTCACCGCCCGACACCGGTGCATCCAGGTACGAGGCGCCCAGCTTGTTGATACGCGCGGCGAAGTCCTTGGTGGCGATCGGCGAGATCGAGCTCATGTCGACCACGATCTTGCTGTAGCTGGCTTCCTTGCCGGCGGCCTTCAGCGCGGCGGCAACGCCCTTGTCGGCAAACAGCACGGCTTCGACGTGCGGCGTGTCCGGCACCATGATGACGATGATGTCGGCACGCTTGGCGACTTCCTCGGCGCTGGTGCAGACGGTCACGCCTGCATCGACCAGCGCTTGCGGGGCCGGGTTGACGTCATGCACGAACAGCGTGTGGCCGGCGGCACGCAGGTGGCCCGCCATCGGTGCGCCCATGATGCCCAGGCCGATGAAGCCGACGTTGCGTTGGTTTGCCATATTGATGTCTCCTTGCTTGAGAGTAAGTCTGTCTTGGTTCGCGTAGGTGGTAACGGGTTACCACCGGGAATACCGTAGCGGTTACTGCACGCCGTGCGCGGCGCGCCAGCCCAGGCCGGCTTCGGTGGTGGTCTTCGGCTTGTACTCGCACCCGATCCAGCCGGTGTAGCCGATCTCGTCCAGGAACTTGAACAGGTACTGGTAGTTCAGCTCGCCCGTGCCCGGTTCGTTGCGGCCCGGGTTGTCGGCCAGCTGGATGTGCCTGATCTTCGGCAGGTTGGCCTTGATGGTGTTGGCGATCTCGCCTTCCATCCGCTGCATGTGGTAGATGTCGTACTGCACGTACAGGTTGGGCGCGTTGACCTGGTTGATCAGGTCCAGCGCCTGCTGAGTGCGCGACAGGAAGAAGCCGGGGATGTCGAAGGTGTTGATCGGCTCGACCAGCAGGTCGATATGCTCGGCGGCAAGCGCGCCGGCGGCGAAGCGCAGGTTTTCCACCAGCGTCTCCTGCGCCTGCTCGCGCTTCACGTTCTGCGGCAGGATGCCGACCAGGCAGTTCAGCTGGCGCACGCCCAGCACCTTGGCGTACTTGATGGCCTCGCCCACGCCGTCCTGGAACTCGCCGACGCGGTCCGGGTGGCAGGCAATGCCGCGCTCGCCCGCGTCCCACTTGCCGGCGGGCAGGTTGTGCAGCACCAGGTCCAGCTGGAAGCGGTTCAGGCGGTCAGCGATCTGGTCCGCGTGGAATGCATACGGGAAGAGGAACTCCACGCCGCGGAAGCCCGCGCGCGCGGCGGCTTCGAAGCGGTCGAGAAAGCCCACTTCGTTGAACAGCATGGTGAGGTTGGCCGCAAGTTTGGTCATTTGTCATCTCCTGTGACTTGGTTTTTGTGCGCCATCCCCGCTGGCGCGGGGATGGCGTTCTGGTCCTGCAGGGGGCGGGAAGGTCTTACGCCGTTTCCACTTCTTCGGTCAGGATCGCCTCGTCAGCGTCCTCGATATCCTCGATCGGCTCGAATTCGTTGATGTTGTCGATCTCGGTGCCCATCGCGATATTGGTCACGCGCTCCAGGATCACCTCGACCACCACCGGCACCGAGAACTCGGCCATCAGGTCGCGCGCCTCGGCGAAGGCGGGGGCGATGTCTTCCGGCTTGAACACGCGGATCGCCTTGCAGCCCAGGCCTTCCACCACCTTGACGTGGTCCACGCCATAGCCGTTCAGCTCGGGCGAGTTGACGTTGTCGAAGGCCAGCTGCACGCAGTAATCCATCTCGAAGCCGCGCTGCGCCTGGCGGATCAGGCCGAGGTAGGAGTTGTTCACCACCACGTGGATGTACGGCACCTTGAACTGCGCGGCCACGGCCAGTTCTTCGATCATGAACTGGAAGTCGTAGTCGCCCGAGATCGCTACCACGTCCGAATCCGGCGAAGCGGTCTTCACGCCGATCGCGGCCGGGATGGTCCAGCCCAGCGGGCCGGCCTGGCCGCAGTTGATCCAGTGGCGCGGCTCGTTGACCGACAGGAACTGCGCCGCGGCGATCTGCGACAGGCCGATGGTGCTGACGTAGCGCACGTCACGCGGGAAGTACTGGTTCATCTCGCGGTACACGCGCTGCGGCTTGACCGGCACGTTGTCGAAGTCGCTCTTGCGCTGCATGGTGCGGCGGCGCTTCTGCACGTCGGCCACCCACGACTTGCGGCACGGCAGGCGGCCGGCCATCTTCATTTCGCGGGCGACTTCGACGAACAGCTCCAGCGCGGCCTTGGCGTCGGAGACGATGCCCAGGTCCGGGCCGAACACGCGGCCGATCTGGGTGGGCTCGATATCGACGTGCACGAACTTGCGGCCCTTGGTGTAGACGTCGACGCTGCCGGTGTGGCGGTTGGCCCAGCGGTTGCCGATGCCCATCACGAAGTCGGAGGCCAGCAGCGTGGCGTTGCCGTAGCGGTGCGAGGTCTGCAGGCCGACCATGCCGGCTTGCAGCGGGTGGTCGTCGGCCAGCACGCCCCAGCCCATCAGTGTCGGCACCACCGGCACGTTGACCAGCTCGGCGAACTCGACCAGCAGGTCCGAAGCGTCAGCGTTGATGACGCCGCCGCCGCACACGATCAGCGGGCGCTCGGCCGCGTTGAGCATGGAGATGGCCTTCTCGATCTGGGCGCGCGATGCGGCCGGCTTGTACGGCTGCAGCGGCTGGTAGGTCTCGGGATCGAATTCGATCTCGGCAACCTGCACATCGAACGGCAGGTCGATCAGCACCGGACCCGGGCGGCCCGAGCGCATGATGTGGAACGCCTGCTGGAACACTTGCGGCACCAGTGCCGGCTCGCGCACGGTCACGGCCCACTTGGTCACGGGCTTGGCGATCGACTCGATGTCGACGGCCTGGAAGTCTTCCTTGTACAGGCGCGCGCGCGGCGCCTGGCCGGTGATGCAGAGGATGGGAATCGAATCCGCCCAGGCCGAGTACAGGCCGGTGATCATGTCGGTGCCGGCGGGGCCCGAGGTGCCGACGCAGACGCCGATATTGCCCGGCTCGGCACGGGTGTAGCCCTCGGCCATGTGCGAGGCGCCTTCGACGTGGCGGGCCAGCACGTGGCTGATGTTGCCCGACTTGCGCATCGCCGAGTAGAACGGGTTGATCGCCGCGCCCGGCACGCCGAACGCCGTGGTCACGCCTTCCTTCTCCAGAACCGCGATGGCCGCGTCGATTGCTCTCATCTTTGCCATGATCTTGTCTCCAATGGTGGTGGGATTCGCATTGGAGTCGATCCTATTCCCCGACCGGCCTGGGATAAACAGAAGGACGATCAGTTGATTCGATACTTCCGGTATGCAATATGACCTTGGAAGGCCGATGAGACGGTCGCCGATGGCACGCCAGCGTATGCAATTGGATATGTGGTGTGATGAAACGGCCACGCAGCGCAGCAGTAGGTACGCTGCCGGCACTGCCCGCCGAGGTGGCTATCCGGCACGTGCCTGAGCGGCGAAAATGGCGCCATCCCGTTGCCCGAGCCGACCATGTATTCCAGGCTGCCGCCGACCTACGAACTGCTTGACGCGCTCGAAGCCCCCAGCGCGCCCACGCCGCCATCGGCCAGCCCGCCGGCCGGCGGGCTGGCCCGCTTGCTGTGGATCGGCTTTATCGTCGCGCTGGTGGCGACCCTGCTTGGCGGCGGGGCGCTGGCCGTGTGGCGGCTGTGGCTGAAGCATCCGGTGCCACCGTGGTCGCTGCGCGCGTTCGAGGCATTCCTGGCTACGGCAGCCGCCTGTTATGTGGGCGCCGGGCTGGCGCGCACGCGCTCGGTGCTGGCCAGGCTGCGCAACCCGCTGCGCTGGCAAGCCCGGGAAATGGACCGCCAGCGCGCAGCCGAAGACGCGCTGCTGCGGCAGCTGGCGCGCATCCCGCCGGCGCAGCTGGAAGCGCGCCAGCGGCGCGTGGCCCTGCAGCTGCGGCTTTGGGAAGGGGCGGCACGTACCGTGGGCCTGCTGCTGGCGCTGGCGCCCGCCGCGGTGGTGCTGGCCAGCGCGTGGCGCGCCTTGCCGCGTCCGGAGCAGATGGTGCCGATGCTGCTGTGGGGCTATGGCGTGATGCTGGTAGCCGGCGGTGCCAGCTACCTGTACCTGCATGTGCAGTGCAGCCGGCCGTTGCGGCGGCTGGCCTACGTGCTGGGAGAAGCCGCGCGGATGAATGCCGAACTGGACGCGCGGCGCGCGCAACGGGCCGCCGTCCGGCAGGAGGCGTGATCAGGCCGCGGCCAGATAGGTCTGCACCAGCCGCACCCATGCCGCCGCGCCCAGTGGCAGCACCGCGTCGTTGAAGTCGTAGCCGGGGTTGTGCACCATGCAGCCGCCGAATTCGCCTTCGCCGTTGCCAAGGATCAGGTAGCACCCCGGCACTGCGTTGAGCATCCACGCGAAATCCTCGCTGCCGTTGAGTCCCTTCGGCGCCTGCGTGACCACGTTGTCCGCGCCGACCAGCTCGGTGCAGACACGCTGCGCCAGCAGCGTTTCGGCTTCGGCGTTGACCATCGGCGGCGTCAGCTGGCGGTAGTCGATTTCCGCTTCAACACCATGCGCCTGTGCTGTCAGCGCGACGATCTCGCGGATGCGCTGTTCGACCAGCGCGCGCGTCTCTGGCCGCGCGGCGCGCACGTTGAGCCCCAGCGTCACGGCTTCCGGAATCACGTTGTGCGTGGCGCCGCCGCGGATAAAGCCGACCGACACCACCGCGGTATCGTCCGGCGCGACGTTGCGCGCCACCACCGTCTGCAGCGCGGTGACGATGGCCGCCGCCGCGGCGATCGGGTCGCGTGCGCGGTGCGGCATCGCGCCGTGGCCGCCCACGCCGCGCACGGTCACGTCGGCCACGTCCGACGACAGGCTCACCGGCCCTGGCAGCACGCGGAACGAACCCGCCGGCACGCCCGGCATGTTGTGCAGCGCGAAGATTGCATCGCACGGGAAGCGCTTGAACAGCCCGTCCTCGATCATCGCGCGCGCGCCGCACAGGTTCTCTTCATCGGGCTGGAAGATCAGGTTGAGCGTGCCGTCGAAATCAGGCTGGTCGGCAATTGCCCTGGCCGCCGCCAGCAGGATCGCGGTATGGCCGTCGTGGCCGCACGCATGCATTTTTCCGGGTACCCGGCTGGCGTAGGGCAAGCCGGTCGCTTCGGTGATCGGCAGCGCGTCCATGTCGGCGCGGATGCCGAGGCGGCGCGTGCCGCGGCCGCGCTTCAGTTGGCCAACCACGCCGCTCTTGCCGATGCCGGTGTGGACCTCGTAGCCCCAGTCGGCCAGCAGCGTCGCCACCAGCCTGCTGGTCGCCCCCACCTCGAAGCCCAGCTCGGGCTGCGCGTGGATCTGGCGGCGGATGCCGACGAAGGTCTCGGCGTCGATGCCGATGGCCGGCAGCAGGTGCGGCAGGTACTGGAATGGCTGGAGCGTCGGTGCGCGGGTCATGGGAGCGGTCTCCGGAAAATGGTCAGGGTTCAGTGGGCGCGGCTCAGTGGATGCGGTTCTCGCGGATGCGCAGCACGGCCAGCAGCGTGATCACGCCGCAGACCAGCATGTAGAGGGCCGGCGACATCGGGTTGCCGGTGCGGGCCAGCATCCACGTGACGATGAATTGCGACGAGCCGCCGAACACGGTCACGCCCACGCTGTAGATCACCGACAGGCCGCTGGCGCGCACGCCGGCGGGCAGCATCTCCAGCATCATCAGGAACATCGGCGTGGTGCCGAGATTGACCAGCGCGGTCAGCAGCGCCGACACGCACAGCACCAGCGGCACGCTCGGATAGGCATTGATCAGCCAGAACGCCGGGTACACCGCCAGCATGCTGAGCACCAGCGAGGCCACCACCAGCGGCTTGCGCGCGACCAGGCGGTCAGCGAGGCGGCCGGCGAACAGCGACACCACCGTCAGCGTCAGCCCGGTGACACAGCCCGACAGGAACGACAGCGACGCCGGCATATGCAGCACGCGGATCATGTAGGTCGGCATGAAGAACACCACCAGGTACATCGTCGCGGTGCCGGCCGTGGTTGCCAAAATGCCTTTGAGCACGGTGGCCCAGTGGTTGCGGAACAGCTCGCCGAGCGGGCTCGGCGCGTGGGCGTCGGCCTGGTGGGTTTCGTCGAGGTGCGCGCGGATATAGAGTCCCACCGGCGCGATCAGCAGGCCGACCAGGAAGGGCAGGCGCCAGCCCCAGCTTTCCAGCGACGCGGCCGGCAGCACGGCATACAGCGTGGCGCCGGTCAGCGCGCCCAGCAGCGCCGAAATGCCCTGGCTGCCGAGCTGCCAGCTGACGCGCCAGCCGCGGCCCTTGACCCCGCCTGCCTCCATCAGCATCGCGGTCGAGGCACCGATCTCGCCGCCGAGCGAAAAGCCCTGCAGCAAGCGGCCCGCGACGATCATCAGCGAGCCGGCGATGCCGGCCGACGCATATGGCGGCGCCAGCGCGATGCACAGCGTGCCGAGCACCATCAGGCCGATGGTCAGCGTCATCGCCGCCTTGCGGCCGCGCCGGTCGGCGTAGCTGCCGATCACCACGCCGCCGAGCGGGCGCATCACGAAGCCGATGCCGAAGGTGGCCACCGCCAGCAGCAGCGAGCCATAAGGACTGTCGGAGGGGAAGAACAGCTTGCCGATCAGCAGCGAGAAGAAGCTGTAGACGGTGAAATCGAACATCTCCAGCGCATTGCCCAGCGAGCACGCCGCGATCAGGCGGAACTGGCTCTGGTTGCGAGGTGTGCTGGCGGTACTGGCGGGGGCGGCCGCGACGCTGGCAGGCGTCGCGAAGGTGGCGTCGTTCATGCAAGGTCTCCACGAACTGGTGGGGGGCTGCACGCACGGCGGACCGGTGTTGTCGGGGCCCGGTGAGCAGGAGCGGCTCGCGCGGCAGTCAGGTTGGCAACCTGTGGCGCTGAGTATTCAGGCAAACGGACCGGGACAAAAAATCATATATTTTCATCCTGATAACCAGATCGAATCACCGTCATAACCGGTGGCGTCCCGGTATCGGGAAAACTACTGAAGGATGCCGGCAAAGCCTTGGGCGGAGGGGGTAAGGGCCGGAAGTGCGGCCCGCGACGCGCGTCGGCGTTTGCGCCCGCGGATGGGGCGTGTGGCCCCGCGCCGGGGCATTGCGCACGGCATCATGGAACAGGAAACAGAAACGGAAACAGAAGCGATGAAACTGCACCAACTGCGGGTCCTGCTTGCCGTGGCCGAGCACGGCAGCATCCATGAAGCGGCGCGCGCGCTGCATATCTCGCAGCCGGCGCTGTCCAAGGCCATCGCCGAGCTGGAGCGCGAGCTCGGCGTGACGCTGCTGTCGCGCTCGGTGCGCGGCGTCAGCCTGACTGCCTACGGCCTGGCGCTGGTCAAGCGCGCCAGCGTGGTCGAGCAAGAGCTGCGGCACGCGCTGGAAGACATCGAGTCGATCCGCGGCCATGCCGAGGCCGAACTGAACATCGGCTTCACCGCGGTGGCCTCCAGCGGCCCGCTGCCGGCGGCCATCGCGGCGTTCCGGCAGCGCTTCCCGAATGTCGCGCTGCGCGGGTTCGAACTGCGCCCCCAGCAGATCCAGGAAGGCCTGCGCGAAGGGCGCCTCGACCTGGGGCTGATCTCCACCAACAGCGGCCCCGGCTCGGCCTCGCTGCAATGGGAGCCGCTGTTCTCGGTCGGCATGAAACTGGCCGTGCGCGCCGGCCACCCGCTGCGCCGCACGCGCCGGCTGCGGCCGCTGCTGGATGCCGACTGGCTGGTGCTCGACCCGGTCGACGATGCCGGCAGCCCGCTCGCCAGCCTGATGCGGCTGCACCGGATGGAGATGCCGCGCCGGGTGGTGCAGAGCGCATCGAACCTGCTCGGCCTGCAGCTGGCCACGCGCACCGACCTGATCAGCATGTGGTCGGACTTTGTCTTCCACGGCACCGGCGGCCCACTGCAGCTGGCCAGCGACCAGCTGGTGCCGCTGCCGATCCAGGACGAGCTGCCGGATTTCCGCGTATTCCTGGTCTATCGCTCGGTCGACCTGATGACGCACGCGTGTGCCGAATTCAGCCGCGAAGTGCGGCATTGTGCCCGCGAGCGCCGCGATGCGCCGCCCGCCATGCGCCGGGCCCGATCCGCTTCATAAGCGCCGCCGGGATGCCACGGCGGCGCCGATGCCGCACAATGGCGCCCGGGAGACTGATATCCGATGGACAAACTCAAGCAAATCGAAGCCTTTATCGCCGTGGTGGAGCACGGCAGCATGGCGGCCGCGGCGTTGACGCAGAACGTCACGCCGGTGATGATCGGCCGCCGCATCAACGCGCTGGAAGCGCGTATCGGCGTCAAGCTGCTGCACCGCTCCACGCGCCGCATCGCCGTGACCGAGCAGGGCGCGGTGTTCATGGAGCAATGCAAGAAGGCGCTCGCCGACCTGGACCGCGCCGAGATGCTGATCGCCGAAGGCAAGCACAAGGCCACCGGCCACCTGATCGTGTCGGCGCCGGCCGCGTTCGGCCGCAAGCACGTGGCGCCGCACGCGCCGGCCTTCCTGGCCGCGAACCCGGAAGTGCAGATCTCGTTCAACCTGACCGACCGCGTGGTCGACCTGGTGCGCGAGGGCTATGACGTGGGCATCCGCATCGGCGGCGCGATCGACCCCAACTTCGTCGCGATCAAGCTGGCGCAGAACAAGCGCGTGGTGTGCGGCACGCCCGCGTACTTTGCCAAATACGGCGTGCCGCAGACGCTGGACGACCTCGAGCACCACAACTGCCTGGCGTTCAACCTGCAGGGCGGCCAGCAGCGCGGCTGGTACTTCAGCCAGAACGGCAAGGCCGTGACGGTGCGCGTCAACGGCAACCTCGACTGCAACGACGGCGAGCTGCTGCACCGCTGGACCGGCGAGGGACTCGGGCTGGGCTGGCGCTCGACCTGGGAGATCCTGCCGCAGCTGGAGAGCGGCGAGCTGATTACCGTGCTCGACGAATACGCGCTGCCCGACTACGACATCCTCGCGGTGTACCCGCAGCAGCGCCCGGTGCCGGCCAAGATCCGCTTCTTTATCGAGCACCTGAAAGCGCAGTTCGCGCGTCCCGGCTACTGGATGGCCGGCGGTAACGGCGACTGAAGGCCTTTGCGCCGATGCCATGGCAGCCTGGCTCGCCGACCTCGTCGTCATCGTGCACGGCCTGTTTATCGTGTTCGTGGTGGCCGGCGGCCTGCTGGTGCTGCGCTGGCCCCGGCTGGCATGGGTACACCTGCCGGCCGCGGCGTGGGGCGTGATGATCGAGTGGTCCGGCTGGATCTGCCCGCTGACGCCGCTGGAGAATGCGCTGCGCCGTGCCGCGGGAGAGGCGGGCTACAGCGAGGGCTTTGTCGAGCGCTACCTGTTGCCGCTGATCTATCCGGTGGGACTGACGCCTGCCGTGCAGCTTTGGCTTGGCCTGATTGTGCTGGTGGTCAACGTGACGGTCTACGCGGCGGTCTATGCGAGGTGGTGGCGCCGACGGCGCCACCGTTGAGCGAAAGGCTTCAACGCGCCGGGTCAAAACGCGGCGCGCGTTTCTCCATGTTGGCCAGCACCGCCTCGCGCTGGTTGGGCGAGCCGACCAGGCGGTCCTGCTCGTCCGACTCGGCCTGCAGGATGGCGGCATTGTCGCCGCGCTCGACCACGGCCATCAGCCGCTTGGCCGCGCGGATCGCATCCGGGTTCTTCTGCGCGACCTGGCGCGCCGCTTCCAGCGCCGCGGCGCGCGGGTCGTCGGCGACGTAGGTGGCGAGCCCCAGCTCGCACGCTTCGGTGCCGCTGAGCACGCGCGCGCTGTAGACCAGTTCGCGCAGCACGTCGGGGCGCACCAGCCCGCGCGTCAGCACCATGCCGGCCATGTCGGGCACGAGGCCCCACTTCATCTCCATCACCGATAGCTTCGTATCGGGCGCGACGTAGCGCACATCCGCGCCCAGCGCCACCTGCAGGCCGCCGCCGAAGGCCACGCCGTGCACCGCCGCGAACACCGGCACCGGCAGCTCGCGCCACACCATGCAGGCGTACTGCGGGCGGTTGGAAATGCCGTTGGTGCGCTTGCCGAGCCGTCCGCCGCCAATGCTGTCGCCGTCGCTGCCGTTTTCGCTGCTGCCGCCATCGCCGGACAGCATGCCGGCCATGCGGCCCATGTCCAGGCCCGCGCAGAAGGCTCGGCCTTCACCTGACAGCACCACGGCGCGCAGGTCCGGCATGCGGGCCAGCTGCTCGCCGGTCTCGATCAGCGCGTCGAACATCGCCTGGTCGAGCGCATTCATCTTGTCAGGACGGTTCAGGCGCACGTCGGCGACGCCGCCTTCGATGGTGACGATGATCCGTTCATTGCTGCTGGCGCTCATGCGCGGGCTCCTTGGGTTGGTATGCCGGGTGTGGTGCAAACGGCGAGGACGCTGCTCAGCGGCCCTTGAACTGCGGCTTGCGCTTCTCCACGAAGGCAGCGACGCCTTCCTTGCAATCGTCGCTGCGGCTGGCGCGCGACTGCAGCGTGGCTTCGACTTCCAGCTGCGCGGCGAGATCGTTGCCGAAGCTCTGGTTCAGCGCTTCCTTGATCATGCCGTAGGCCGCCGTCGGCATGGTGGCAAGGTGCTGCGCGAGCTTGCCGGCTTCATCCTGCAACGCGGCATCGTCATGGACCTTCCACACCAGCCCGATGCGGTGCGCTTCCTCGGCATCGATCTTCTCGGCCAGGATGGCCAGCGCGCGGGCGCGCATCTCGCCGGCGTAGCGCGGCAGGAAGTAGGTGCTGCCGGCATCGGGAATCAGGCCGATCTTGGAGAACGCCTGCAGGAAGCTGGCCGAGCGCGCTGCCAGCACCACGTCGCCGGCCAGCGCCAGGCTCATGCCCGCACCGGCGGCCACGCCGTTGACCGCGGTGATGACCGGCTTGGGCATCTGGCGCAGCGCAAGGATGATCGGGTGATAGCGCTCGCGCAGCATCTGGCCGGAATCCTGCAGGCCATTGCCGCCCGACTGGCGCGCGGCCAGGTCGGCGCCGGCGCAGAAACCGCGCCCAGCACCGGTAATCAGCACGGCGCGCACCTGGGCATCCGCGGCGGCGCGGTCCACGCCTTCGCGCAGCTCGCGCATCAGGTCGGCGTTCATTGCGTTGAGCACGTCCGGGCGGTTCAGGGTCAGCGTCGCCACGCCTGCGCTGGTTTGGTAGAGCACGGATGCTGTCATCGTTGGTTCTCCATGTATCGTTGTGGTTGCTCTTGAGTTTTTTGGGGACGCACGTCAGCGCATGGGTTTGAGCGCGTCGGCCGAAGCGTCACCCAGCTTGCTGCCGCCATCGCAGTCAAGGATGGTGCCGGTCACGAAGTGCGCGTTGTCGCTGCTCAGGTACATGGCGGCGTCGGCGATATCTTCCTTGGTGCCGTAGTCGCGCAGCGCCAGGCGTGCCTTGTAGCGCGCTTCGGCTTCGGGCGTCGGCGCCAGCCGCGCCATGCCTTCTGTATCGGCGATCGGCCCGGGCGAGATGCCGTTGACGCGCACGCCGGCCGGGCCCCACTCCATTGCCAGGCACTTGATCAGCATGTTGATGCCGGCCTTGGCCGCGCAGGCATGGGCCTGGAACATCATGGCGTTGACGCCCTGCGGCGCGGTGATGGCGATCAGCGACGCACCGGGCTTGCTCAGGTAGTCGAAGCTGGCGCGGAATACGTTGAAGGTGCCGAGCAGGTCGATGTCGACCACGGTCTTGAACGCATTGGCCGACATGCCAACCACCGGCGCGAGGAAGTTGCCGGCGGCGCCGGAGATCACCACGTCGATCGGACCCAGCTCCTGGCGCGTGCGCGCCAGTGCCGCCTCCACCGCGGCATAGTCGCGCACGTCGGCCGCCATGCCGATCGCGGTGCCGCCCGCGGCGGCGATGCCGTCGGCGGCGGCCTGGATACGGTCCTCGGTACGGCTGATCAGCGCCAGCTTCGCGCCGGCGCGGGCGAAGCCGTGCGCGATGCCGAGGTTGATGCCGGAAGAAGCGCCGGCGATGAATACTGTCTTGCCGGCGAAGGCGTCTGCGCGAAAGGCACTGGGCATGGATAGTCCTCTTGATCGATGGTCAGGCAATGCGAGGGGCGGCCGCATCCGCAGGCAGGAGGAGCCTGCGGATGCGGCGCTCAGGAAATGAAAACCGGGAGAGGGTGCGAACGCAGGCCGGACGGCCGCGCGGGCGCGGTGCGATCACGCATGATGGGTCTCCATGACGGTTGTTCTGGTGCGCGTCCGCGGCGGTGTCGCGGCGCAGGCCTCTGTGTTGGGCCCTCGCGATCCTAACCCGAAGCACGCATTCGGTTATGGCCGCGTTTCGTCAGCGATGGAAGGGAGGCGGTGCGTCAATGTGCGCAACCCCGCACGGCATTGCAGCCGCACGCGCTTGCGCAAGTGATTGGCCGGAAAGGGAATTTGCCGCGCTGCGGCATTGTTCGCGAGGACCCGCTGGCCTCCGATGCTCAGCGCTGCAAAAGCCAGCCCTCAGAAAAAAGAAAGCCCGCACACCGTTGCAGCGTGCGGGCGGCCTTCCGGCGATGATGCGCGAAAGGCGGAGTGCTCATGAAGTGCGCCCCCGCGTCTTCATGGCGAGGACAAGTGTGCCCGGGCGCGGCCCAGGCCGCTTTGACCAACGTCAAGCGCTGCTCAACGGCCTGCTCGAGTCCTACGCCAGCAGCGCCGCGACCAGGTCCTTGCCTCGCGCCACCGGCGCGGTTTCCTCGAAATGCAGCGCGCTTTCGACATGGCTGAGGTGGTCCACCATCAGCGCGACGGCGCGCTCGGCATCGCCCGCGCGCGCGGCTTCGATGAATTCGCGGTGCTCGTCCGACGAGCACGCCGCATCGCGCCGGGACTGGTACAGCATGGTGATGACCGCGCTGCGCGTCGACAGCTCGCGCATCATCTCGGTCAGCACGTTGTTGCCGACCACTTCGGCCAGCACGATATGGAAGTCGCCCAGCAGCCGGGTGCGCACCTGCGCATCATTGCCGCCCACCGACTTGCGCTCGGCCGCCAGGTGCTTGTCGATGCGTTTGTAGTCGGCCGCGGTTGCCTTGGCGACGAACTCGCGCGCCAGCGCCGCTTCCAGGATGCGGCGCACGGCGAAGACCTCGCGCGCTTCTTCCGCGCTGGGCTTGGCGACGAACGCCCCCTTGTCCGGCACGATCTGGATGACCTTGTCCTTGCTCAGCATCAGCAGCGCCGCGCGCACCTTGGTGCGGCTGACGCGGTAGACGCTGGCCAGCGCCTCCTCGCGCAGCTTGGTGCCGGGCGGCAGGCGGTGCGAGACGATCGCCGCGACGATGTCGTCGGCGATCGCTTCAGCGGTCATGTCGGGATCGATATGCTCGGGCATGGCAGCGCACTTGCGCAGGGGCTGCGCGTTGGGGAAATGCCGTGATTCTAGCGCCCCGCGACAGTCCCCGGCACGGCGGCGGGCGAACCGGCCACGGCAGTGTCATCCGCCATGGCGGCGAGGCCGGCATCCAGGTCGGTCGCCTCGATCGTGCCGTTGAGCACGCCGCGCGCCCGTTCGCGGTCGATATCCTTCTCCCACGCGGCCACCACCACGGTCGCCACGCAGTTGCCGATCAGGTTGCCGAGCGCGCGTGCGATGCCGATGAACCAGTCCACCGACAGCACCAGCACCAGGCCGATCGCCGGGATTGCCGGATGCGCCGACAGCGTCGCCGCCAGGATCACGATGGCCGAGCCCGGGATGCCGTGCGCGCCCTTGGAGGTGACCAGCGCCACCGCCAGGATGCCGAGCAGGTCGGCCATTGCCAGCGGCGTGTTGGTGGCCTGGGCGATAAACACCGCAGCCAGCGTCAGGTAGATCGAGAACGCATCCAGGTTGAACGAATAGCCCGTCGGGATCACCAGGCCCACCACCGACTTCTTGATGCCCATGAACTCCAGCTTCTTCATTACCTGCGGCAGCACGCTGTCGGACGAAGCGGTGCCAAGCACCACCAGCAGCTCGGCGCGCAGGTAGCGGATCAGCTTGATCACCGAGAAGCCGCACACGCGCATGATGGTGCCCAGCACCACCAGCACGAACACGATCACCGCGCCGTAGAACAGGAACACCAGGAAGCCCAGCTGCTTGAGCGAGCCGATGCCGTACTTGCCGACGGTGAAGGCCACCGCGCCCAGCACGCCCAGCGGCGCCAGCTTGATGATGAAGCCCATCATCTTGAACAGCGTGTGCGAGAACGTATCGATCAGCTTGACCAGCGGCCGGCCCGGCTCGCCCACCAGCGACAGCGCGCAGCCGAACAGGATCGACACCAGCAGCACCTGCAGCACGTCGCCGTTGGCAAAGGCGCCGAACACGGTATTGGGGATCAGCTTGAGCAGGAAGTCGACCGTGCCCTGGTCCTTGACCTTGGTGGCGTTGTCGATAAAGCCCGCAATGGCCGACGCGTCGAGCGAGCGCGGATCCACGTTCATGCCGACGCCGGGCTGGAACACATAAGCCAGCAGGATGCCCAGCGCCAGCGCGATGGTGGTGACGATCTCGAAATACACCACCGCCTTGATGCCGACGCGGCCAACCTTCTTCAGCTCGCCGGCGCCGCAGATGCCGGCCACCACCACGCAGAACACGATCGGGCCGATCAGCATCTTGATCAGCTTGATAAAGGCGTCGCCGAGCGGCTTGAGCTTGGCGGCGAATTCGGGGAAGGCAAGACCGAGTGCCGTGCCGATCACCAGGGCGATCAGCACCTGGCCGAACAGCGAGCGGGTAAAGCGGGTGTGCAGGCGTGGGGTGCCCGGGCGGTGCGAGGGAACTGCGTGCTGCATGGTTGTCTCCGTGCCGGGCCGGCCCTGCGCATGTGCGCTGGCTGGCCCATTTCGATCCAGGAATCACCGGCGGCCCCGTACTGCTCTGACGGCTGGGTGGGCTGCCGGCCTTACGTTCTCGGGCAGGGCTCCGGGTCGGGAGCGCGCCACCGCGTGGACAGCCCCCCTGTTGGGGCGGAACCCACGCAATCCGTTGTACGGACCGGATTGTCCGCAGCGGATTGTCTGAACGTGGAACCGAATATAGTGCATATCATTTTTGTATGCAATTTTTGAATTCACTGTGCTACCATGAATCGCACAGAATAGAGCTTCGGCCATGGGCGCCCCGCCCGCACTGGCACCCTCGCCAGCCACGCCGCCGCGGCTTTCACGACTTCCAGCAGGAGACACGCATGGCAGCAAATCCGTCGTCGGCCAGTTTGCCGGCAGCCGCAGAGGTAGGCACGCGCATCATGGCCTGGGCCGATGCCCTGGCCGTCCACACCGAGCAGCCCGGCATGCTCACCCGCACCTACCTGACCGAGGCCCACCACGGCGCCGCCGCGCAGCTGACCGAATGGATGCAGCAAGCCGGCATGACGGTGCGGCGCGATGCCGCCGGCAACGTGATCGGCCGCTACGAGGGCACCACGCCCGACGCGCCGGCGCTGCTGACCGGCTCGCACTTCGACACCGTGCGCGACGCCGGCCGCTATGACGGCAATCTGGGCGTGATCCTGCCGATCGCCTGCGTGGCGGAGTGGAACCGCCAGGGCAAGCGCTTCCCGTTCGCGCTCGAGGTGGTCGGCTTCGCCGAGGAAGAGGGCGTGCGCTTCAAGGCCACGCTGCTGGGCAGCCGCGCCATTGCCGGCACCTTCGACAACAAGGTGCTGGACAACGTCGACGACAGCGGCAAGACCATGCGCGAAGTGATGCGCGAGGCTGGCTTCGACGCCGCCGACCTGCCTGCCGCCAGGCATGAGCGCAGCAAGGTCGCCGCCTTCATCGAGGTGCATATCGAGCAAGGTCCGGTGCTGCTGAACGAGGGCCTGCCGGTCGGCGTGGTCACCGCGATCTCCGGCGCCACGCGCTTTATCGTCGAGCTGGAAGGCCTGGCCGGCCACGCCGGCACGGTGCCGATGGACATGCGCCGCGATGCCGCCATGGCCGGTGCCGAGATCGGCCTGTACATCGAGAAGCGCTGCGGCGGCAAGCCGGGCCTGGTCGGCACCGTCGGCCAGTTCAACGTGCCCAATGGCGCCACCAACGTGGTGCCGGGCCACGCGGTGTTCTCCATCGACATTCGCTCGGGCATCGACGCCGAGCGCGAGGCCGCCGTCAACGACGTGCTTGCCGAGATCGAAAGCGTGTGCGCGCGCCGCAACGTGCGCGTGCAGGTGCGCAAGACCCACGAGGCGAACAGCGTGCCGTGCGCCCCGTGGCTGCAAGAGCAATGGGCCGCCGCCATCGCCCGCCAGGGCGTGCCGGTGCGCCATCTGCCGTCCGGTGCCGGCCATGACTCCATGGCCATTGCCGCCATCGCCGATGTCGCCATGCTGTTCGTGCGCTGCGGCAACGGCGGCATCAGCCACCATCCCACCGAAACCATGACCGCGGAGGACGCAGCACTGTCCGCGCGCGTGTTCAGCGATTTCGTCGAGCACTTCCGGCTGCAGCAGTAAGCCAGCGCCCGGAAGCCCACCCGAACCCTCCTGAGAAGTTACGAGAACAAGTCATGACCGCACGAGACAATATGAACCCCATCGAAACCACGCTGACGCAGTTCATCGACCAGCACCGCCCGCAGCAGGAAGCCTTCCTGGCCGAGCTGGTCAAGGTGCCTTCGGACAACCCGGCCGGCGATTGCGATGCCCACGGCAAGCGCGCCAAGGAACTGCTGGAGGGCCTGGGCTTCACGGTGGAGGCGCACAAGGTGCCCGACGCGCAGGTGAAGGCCGCCGGCATGATCAGCGCCACCAACCTGATCGTGCGCAAGCAGTTCGGCACGGGCGGCCCGACCATCGCCATGAACGCCCACGGCGACGTGGTGCCCCCGGGCCTGGGCTGGACCAAGGACCCGTACGGCGGCGAAATTGTCGATAGCGCCGACAGCGAACACGGCCCGGTCATGTACGGCCGCGGCGTGGCGGTGTCCAAGTCTGACTTCGCTACCTATACCTACGCGGTGCTGGCGCTGATGGAAGCCGAGAAGCAGGGCGCGAAGATCAACGGCGCGGTCGAGCTGCAGTTCACCTATGACGAGGAAACCGGCGGCGATATCGGTCCCAAGTTCCTGCTCGACAACAACCTGAGCAAGGCCGACTACGCCATCTCGGCGGGCTTCTCGTATGGCATCACCTCGTCGCACAATGGCTGCCTGCACGTCGAAGTGACGGTCAAGGGCAAGCAGGGACACGCTGCCATGCCGCACACCGGCGTCGACGCGATCGAGGCCGCCACCCACATCCTGCAGGCCATCTACGGCCTGCGCGCCGAGCTGGCCACGCGCAAGTCGAAGGTGCCGGGCATCGACACCGCCACGCTGAACGTCGGCCTGATCAAGGGCGGCATCAACACCAACGTGGTGCCGGACCTGGTGACCTTCCGCGTCGACCGCCGCATGATCCCCGAGGAAATCGGCTTTGACGCCGAAGGCGAGATCCGCGCCGTGGTCGAGAAGGCGGCCAAGGACCGCCCGGGCATCGAAGTGAAGGTCGAGCGCATCATCCTGGCCGAGCCGCTGTCGGAACTGCCGGGCGTGGAGAAGCTGATCGGCGCGCTGAAGAGCCGTGCCGAGTCGGTGTTCGGCGTGGAAATCCCGGTGCAGGGCGTGCCCCTCTACACCGACGCCCGCCACTACACCAAGCGCGGCATCCCGACCGTGCTGTACGGAGCCGGCCCGCGCACGCTGATGGAAGCGCGCGGCCATAACTCGGACGAGAACCTGCGCCTGAACGACCTGAACCGCGCGACCAAGGTGGTGGCACTGGCGTTGTCCGACCTGATGAAGTAAGCGGAGAAGGAATTTGCGCGCCGGTGATGGATCGGCGACAGAAACGCCACGGCTTTGGCCGTGGCGTTTTTTTGTATGCGAAAGGGGCCAGGCAACTGTCCGGCGGAGCGTTCGGGTCCGCGTGAGCTGAGATCGCGGCGGCAGCTTCCGCCGCTTTTGCCTATTCCGGCAGCGTATCCGCTCCCGCCCCCAGCATCCGCTGCATCAACACCGTATCGATCCACTGCCCATGCTTGAAGCCGACCGCTTCCAGCCGGCCCACGGTCCGGAAGCCCAGCCGCTCATGCACCGCCAGCGAGCCGGCGCCTTCGCCGCCCGCGGTACAAGCGATCACCGCGACCATCTGGCGCCACGGGCCGGTTTCGCACTGCGCCACCAGCTCGGCGAGCAGCGCCTGTCCCAGACCCTCGCCAACGCAGCGGTGGTCGATATAGATCGAGTCCTCGATGGCGAAGCGATAGGCGCTGCGGGCGCGGTAGGCCGATGCATAGGCGTAGCCCAGCACCGCGCCATCGCGCTCGGCGACCAGGTAGGGCAGGTTCTTGCGGCGCACCTCGGCGAAGCGCAGCTGCATGTCGTCGACGGTCGGCGGCACTTCCTCGAAGGAAGCGCCGCCGTGCAGGACATGGTGCGCATAGATGGCGTGGATGGCCGGGACGTCCGAGGCGGTGGCGTCGCGCAGCGTGAACGGCTTGCGAGCGGCGACGGAGCGGAGGGAGGCGGTGGCGGAGGTCATCGGGAGCGCAGGCCAGTGGCCGGATGCATGGACCTGGGGCAACGCAGGATGCGTGCCCGACACTTGCGTCTTTGTGCCTGCGCGCAACCGGATACGTTGTATATAGTGCCGTTGGATTTGCACCGCATTAGTGCCACCGCCCCAGTTCAGGGCGCATCAACAAGAAAGGACACCTGCCATGATCACGATCTACCACAACCCCCGCTGCTCCAAGTCGCGCGAGACGCTTGCCATGGTCGAGGAAGCCGCCGGGCGCCTTGGCGAGCCAGTGGAAATCGTCGAGTACCTGAAGAACCCGCCATCGGTGGCGACGCTGCGCCAGCTCAACACAATGCTGGGCGTGCCGGTGCGCGAGATGATCCGCGACAACGAGGCGGCGTACGCGGAACTGGGCCTGGCCGACCCGGGCCTGACCGATGCCGAGCTGCTGGCTGCCGTGGCCGACAACCCGATCCTGCTGCAGCGCCCCGTGGTCGTGCGCAACCGGCGCGCCGTCATCGGCCGGCCGCCCGAGAACGTGGTGCCGCTGCTGGCCTGAAGCGGGCCCGGAATAGAACCGGCCCCCACGAACTGTGGGGGCCGGCCGGTCTGCGAGACAAACTGCTTCAGGCGGGTCGTTCAATGAACACCCAGCCAGTGCATGGCCTCCTGACCGAAAGCAATGGCCGCGAGCACGACCAGCAGCACTACCAGCGTCACCGTACTGACGTACAGGGTGGCCTTGGCGACTTCGGCGTCTTCATCCGAGGTGTGGTGATGGGTGATGGGCGTGGCGCCCTTCGCGTGCGACCCATGCGGCCAGTGAATCCGGCCGGCCAGGTCTCTCAAGTGCAGGTCGGTAGGAAAACGCATGATCGACACCTCCTCGGCGGGCGCCGCGCGGCTCCGGGCATCATCGGTCAGGCGGATGGTGGCGGGTTGCGCAAGTGCGCCGAATAATCGGTTGGCTCGTTTCGCCCGGTGCGCCACATCCGCTTCTACTATAGGCGGGTTGGCGGCAGATGCGTGAGCGCGGTCTGCAAGGGGCGTGCCGCGGGACACGCTGCGCTGCAGCAACGCCTCATGGCTTTGGATCAGGTTGTGAGGACTCGCTCGCGCTATCATCCATGGCGGGCGCCAAGCCGGCCAGCGCCGCTTCCCGCGCGCGTTGCGTTGCCAGCATGTTGCAGAACAGCGCGCCCTGTTCCAGCGCATCGTCCAGCGCCACATGGGTGTGGGGTAGCGGATCCATCCATTCCTTTGGGAATGCCGCCTTCACGGTCTTGCGGTAAGGCCGGCCCGTCAGCGCAAAGCCCAGCGTCTTGATGTCCAGCGCGGCCCAGCCGAACGGCGAGCGCCCGGCGAAGCGCATCATGTACCAGAACATCCAGGTGAAATCGAAGCCGGCCGGGAAGGCCACGAAGACCGGCTTGCCGGGCAGGCTCTCGACCCACTCCACGTAGCGCACCATGGCGTCCTCCGGGCGCTGCAGGTCGCGCCGGCAGGCGCTCCAGGCCTCGGGCTGGGTCTGCCACCACTGCATCTGCACCGGGTGCCCCGCGGCGCCGGGCAGCGTCTCCAGGTTCGCCGAAAACGTGCCGATCACAGTCTTGTCCGCCAGCATGGCGGCCGAAGCGAACGACAGCATCGAATGCGGGCCCGGAATGGGGCCATCGGCCTCGACGTCGGTGCTGACGTAGATTTCCGGCCGGGTGTCGGGCGCCTGTCGCTTGGCCATGGCGTCAGCCCACGTCGATCAGGTGGTCCGCCACGAAGGGGTTGTTGCGGCGCTCCTCGCCGAAGGTCGAAACCGGGCCGTGGCCGGGAATGAAGGTCACGTCCTCGCCCAGCGGCCAGAGCCGCGTGCGGATCGAGCGGACCAGGTCGGCATGGTTGCCGCGCGGGAAGTCGGTGCGGCCGATCGAGCCGGCGAACAGCACGTCGCCCACCACCGCCAGCTTGTTGGGGCGCGAAAAGAACACCACGTGGCCGGGCGTGTGGCCCGGGCAGTGGTAGACCTCCAGCGTTTCGTTGCCGAACTGCACGGTGTCGCCGTTCTCCAGCCAGCGGTCAGGCTCGAAGCTTTCCGCATGGCCGAAGCCGAAGCGCCGCGTCTGTTCGGGCAGCTGCTCGATCCAGAAGCGTTCGTCCTGCTGCGGCCCTTCGATGGGGATGCCGAATTCGCGCGCCAGCGCCGCGGCACCGGCGCAGTGGTCGACGTGGCCGTGCGTCAGGAAGATCTTCTGCAGCGTGACCCCTTGCTCCCGGAGCGCTTCGCGGATGCGTTCGAGGTCGCCGCCCGGATCGCAGACGGCAGCGGTGCCGGTACTTTCGTCGATCAGCAGCGAACAGTTTTGCTGGAAGGGGGTGACCGGGATAAGGAGGACTTTCATCGGTGTATTTTTGTGATCGTTGCGGCATTTTCACAGCGCGCCGCACGCGCCTCGGCAGCGGCGAAAAGCTGCCGGGCATTCATGCTTTGCATTGTAGCGCCGGGCGGAAAATTGTTGCGGCGCATACCGTAATATGCTTTTTAAGGCACTCCGTTACAAAATAGCCCGATCCCCCGCAATCCCTTGCCACACCGTGGATCGCGGGCAAGATCGTCCCCGTTCGTGCGAGATCGAACAGATTTCGTAACAAAATGAAAGAGATAGTCAGCAGTAGTCAATGCTAGACTCGCGCCCATGCTGAATTTGACCGCCCTCACCAAGCGCTGGCAACGGCTGGCCAAGCTCGGGACATGCACTGCATGCGCCCTGGTGCTGGCCGCTTGTGCCACGCCCCCCGGGGGCGACAACGCGGACGTCGCCGATACGTCGAACGCGGTGCCTACGCGCGCCGCGAAGAACGCCGGCAAGGCCGCCCGCAACGAGGCGGACAAGAGCGCCCGCGCATCGTCCGAAGGCGGCAGCTGGAACCTGTTCGGCTACGACGCGGACGAAGGCCGCAGCGGCAGTTCGCTTGACGGCCTGCGCGCAGACATCGGCACGTTCGAGCAGCGCGGCGTCGCATCCTGGTACGGCAAGGGCTTCCATGGCCGCAAGACCGCCAATGGCGAGCGCTTCGACATGCGCGCGATGACCGCCGCCCATCCTTCGCTGCCGCTCGACAGCTGGGTGCTGGTGCGCAACCTGCGCAACAACAAGGTCGCGGTGCTGCGTATCAACGACCGCGGTCCGTACCACGGCAACCGCGTGCTGGACGTGTCCTACGGCGCCGCGCGCCGGCTTGGCTTCGTCGAGCGCGGCGCGGTCAACGTCGAGATCCGCCGGCTGACGCGCACCGAAGTCGCGGCGCTGGGCCCGCAGTTCGATGCCGGCGGCACCGAGGCCGGCGATGGCACCGGTGACGACGATGTGTCCGTGCCCGAACTCGCCAACTCGCTGGCGCCCGCCAAGGCGCGCAAGGCAACCAAGGCCAGCGGCAAGGCGGTCAAGCGCAAGCGCCGCTGAGACCGGCAGCGCCCGATGCATGCCACCGCGCGCTGACACCTCTCCGTTACTTTCCCCGCATCACCCCGGCGTCGTCGCCCGGGCGGCTTCAGTCTCCGCTATCGCCGGATCGTTGCGCCAGCGCCAGCTGGTAGAGCGCGCCGGTGTTCGCACCGGTGATCGCGGCCGCCAGCTTGGCGGCGCGCTTGGCCGGCAGTTCCGCCAGCAGCAGCCCCAGCACGCGCTGCGCCTCGGCATCGGGCGCACCGTCCGCGGCCGCATCGCCGCCGGCGCCTTCCACCACCAGCACGAATTCCCCCTTGGCCCGGTTCGGGTCGGCCGCCAGCCATGCCGGTGCCTGCGCCGCGGTCACCACCGCGATGTCCTCGAACAGCTTGGTCAATTCGCGCCCGATCAGCAGCCGGCGCTCGGCCGGCAGCCCGGCGGCGAGCGCGGCCAGCGTGTCGGCAATGCGGTGCGGCGCCTCATAGCAGACCCAGGCATGGTCCAGCGCGGCGAGCCGCGCGATAGCCTCGCCACGCACCTTGGGTTTGCTCGGCAGGAAGCCGACGAAGGTGAAACGGCCTTCGCCGGTATCGAGCATGTCGCCCGCCACCGACAACGCGGCCACCGCGGCGCTGGGGCCGGGCAGGGGCACCACCGGGTGGCCGGCAGCGCGCACCGCCTCGACCAGCCGCGCGCCCGGATCCGATATGCCCGGCGTGCCGGCGTCCGAGACATAGGCGATACGCTCCCCCGCGGCCAGCCGCGCGGCGATACGGCCGGCAGCCTCGCGCTCGTTGTGCTCGTGCACGGCCACCAGCGGCCGCTGCAGGCCCACGCGCGACAGCAGCTGGGCCGTATTGCGGGTGTCTTCGCAGGCCACCGCGTCGGCCAGGCCGAGCACATGCAGCGCCCGCAGCGACAGGTCCGCGACATTGCCGATGGGCGTGGCCACGACATACAGCGTGCCGCCCGGGTACGACTGGCTGGCCGCCAGCGAGATCCAGTCACTCATTGAGAACTTCCGTCGATGCCATCATTCAAATCCACCACGCAGCCGAGCGACGCGCAGGCGCGCGGGATGCGGGCGGAGGACCGGGCGCTGGCGCACCTGCGGCGCCAGGGCCTGCAGCCCGTGGTCCGCAATTATCGCTGCAAAGGCGGCGAGATCGACCTGGTGATGCGCGCGCCGGACGGCACGCTGGTGTTCGTGGAGGTGCGCCAGCGCAGCGGACGCGGTTTCGGCGGCGCTGCCGCCAGCGTCACGCCGGCCAAGCAGCGCCGCGTGCTGCTGGCCGCGGCCCACTACCTCGCCACGCTGGCGCAGCTGCCGCCATGCCGCTTCGACGTGGTGGCGCTGGAGCCGGGGCGTCTGGAGTGGTTGCAGCACGCGTTCGACCTGGATGCCGCAGCGGCTGGTTCATAATGCGCGCTGGCGCGCAAGGTGGCGCGTAACTGCCAATGAAAGGCCACAGAGCCATGAGTATCGAGAGTATCCAGCAACAATTCCTAGACAGCGCCGAGACCAAGCAACAGGCCGCGGCGGTAATGGCCCCCTATATCGACGCCGCCGTGGAACGCATGGTCGGCGCGCTGACCAGCGGCAACAAGATCCTGGCGTGCGGCAACGGCGGCTCGGCGGCCGATGCGCAGCATTTCGCGGCCGAGCTTGTGGGGCGCTTCGAGCGCGAGCGGCCGGGCCTGGCGGCGATGGCACTGACCACCGACAGCTCGATCCTGACCGCGATCGGCAACGACTATGACTTCAGCAAGGTGTTTTCCAAGCAGGTCGAGGCGCTGGGCGTGCCCGGCGACATCCTGCTGGCGATTTCCACCTCGGGCAACTCGGCCAATGTGATCGCGGCGATCGAGGCGGCGCGCCAGCGCGAGATGGCCGTGATTGCTCTGACCGGCAAGGGCGGCGGCGTCATCGGCGGCCTGCTCGACGAATTCGATATCCACGTGTGCGTGCCGAGCGAGCGCACCGCACGCATTCAGGAAGTGCACCTGCTGACGCTGCATTGCCTGTGCGACGGCATCGACGAGGCATTGCTCGGGGAAGCCTGAGCCCGCAATCGTCCCGCACTCCCCATTCCCAACATCCAGCCACAGCAAGGACCGCATGACGAACCTGCCCACTACGCCTGAAACCCGGACCGGCGCCGCCGGCACCGGCCGCATCCTTCGCGCCACGCTGACCGCCGCGGCGGTGCTGGTTTCCGCCACCCAGCTGGCCGGCTGCTTTCCCGTGATCGCCGGCGCCGTGGGCACCGGCGTGACCATGGCTACCGACCGCCGTCCGGCCGCCACCCAGACCGTCGACCGCGGCCTGCAGATGGAAGCGGAGAGCACCATCAACTCGCGCTACAGCGGCCAGGCCCGCGTCAACGTGACCGTGTTCAACCGCAAGGTGCTGCTCACGGGCGAGGCCAGCAATGACAGCGTCAAGCAGCAGGTCGAGCAATATGTGCGCGGCCTGCAGAATGCGCGCGTGGTGATCAACGAGCTTGAGGTGGTCAATTCGCCCGGCTTCATGACGCAGAGCCAGGACGCGTACCTGACCAGCAAGGTCAAGACTCTGCTGATGACAGCCGACGGCGTGCCGTCGAACTCGATCAAGATCACCACCGAGAAAAGCGTGGTCTACATGCTCGGCGTGGTCACCCAGCAGGAAGGCGACCGCGCCACCGACGTGGCGCGCAATGCCTCCGGCGTGACCAAGGTGGTCAAGGCGTTCGACTACGTCAACGACACCGAGCGCGCGCGCCTGGATGCGGCCTCGACGGCGCAGAACCCGTCGATCGACGGCAACATCGGCACGCCGGCGCCGGTGCAGTCGGTGCCGGGCGTGGGCGGTCCGGTCGATGCGCCGGCCAGCACGCCAAGCCAGGCGACTACCAGCCCGGTGAGCTCGCCGGCTGCCTCGCCGGTTGCCCTGCCGCCGGGCCGGAACCTGCCCTGAGCGGGCTCGCTCGCCGACGCGCCACGGCGCCCGCGCATGCGGGCGCCGTTTTTCCATCTGCGGTTTTCACTGCACACCGTCCGCACACGACGTGATACGGTTGCCACGCCCGCAGGCATCTTGCCGATGCCGGCGCCCGGCACCCCACACGGAGCGAGACCATGACAACCATCCCCCGGCCCGCTGTGTTCGTGCGGCTGGCACTGCTGGCCTCGGCGCTTTGCGGCGCCCAGCCCGCGCTGTCGGCCGAGCCCGCGGCCTCCGCCCCGGCGGCCCAGCATGTGCGCGCCCATGCCTCTGCCTGCACCAGCTGTCACGGCCCATCCGGCCGAGCGCCCGAAGGCAGCACCATTGCGTCGCTGGCAGGGCGCCAGCAGGCCGAACTGCTGGCGCAGTTGCAGGCGTTCCGTTCCGGAACGCGCCCGGCCACGGTGATGCACCAGATCGCCAGGGGCTACACCGACGAACAGCTCGCCGCGATCGCGGCATGGTTCGCCAACGTGCGTTGAGGGGGGAAAACGCCATGCAACGACGACATTTCCTGGGCGCCGCCGGCGCCACGGTGCTGGGCTCGATGGGCGTGCGCGCGGCGAGGGCCGCGGCGCCGGCCAGGGTGGTGGTGATCGGCGGCGGTTACGGCGGCGCCACCGCCGCGCGCTACCTGCGCGAGTGGAGCGGCAACGCCATCGAAGTCACGCTGGTCGAACCCAATCCTGCGTTCATTTCCTGCCCGTTGTCCAACCTGGTGATCGGCGGCAGCCGGCAGATGGCCGAGATCACGCTGCCGTACGACCAGCTGGTGCGCCGCCACGGCGTCAAGCTGGTGCGCGACACCGCCGCCGCCATCGATCCCGGCAAGCGCACGGTGCGGCTGGCCGGCGGCGGCACGCTGCGCTACGACCGGCTGCTGCTGTCGCCTGGCATCGACCTGATGAGCGACGCGCTGCCCGGCCTGAAGCGGCCCGGCGGCGACCAGGTGCTGCACGCCTGGAAGGCCGGCCCGCAGACCGTGGCGCTGCGCCGCCAGCTGGAGGCGATGCCCGACGGCGGCACCTACGCCATCACCATCCCCACGGCGCCGTACCGCTGCCCGCCCGGCCCGTACGAGCGTGTTTGCCAGGTTGCGCACTATTTCAAGCAGCACAAGCCGCGCAGCAAGGTGCTGGTCCTGGACGCCAACCCGGACATCACCTCCAAGGCCGGACTGTTCCGCAAGGTATGGGCGGGGCATTACGCCGGCATGGTCGAGTACCGGCCACAGTACAACACGGTCGATGTCGACCCGGCCACGCGCACGCTCAAGTTCGAGGTGCAGGAGGATGTGCGCGCGGACGTGATCAACGTGCTGCCGCCGCAGCGCGCGGGCGCGATCGCGGTGGCGACCGGACTGGCCACGGCCAACGCCAAGTGGTGCGAGATCGATTTCGTCACCTTCGAGTCGCGCGCGGCGCCCGATATCCATGTGATCGGCGACGCCATCCAGATCGCGCCGCTGATGCCCAAGTCCGGCCATATGGCCAACCAGCATGGCAAGGTGGCGGCAGCGGCGATCGTCGCGCTGCTATCGGGCCGCGCGCCGGACCCGCAGCCGCTCTATAACAACACCTGCTACAGCTTCACCTCGGACCGCGAGGCGGTGCATGTGGCGAGCGTGCACCGCTACGATGCCGCCCAGAAGACCATGCTGACCGTGCCGGGCTCGGGTGGGTTGTCGGACGCGCCCACTACGCTGGAGGGGGTGTACGCGCTGTCGTGGGCCAAGGGCATCTGGTCGGAGATGCTGGGATAGGGCATCGGCGGCACAGGCAGTTCGGGGCACTGCCAGGAGCGCCCCATGACAAAACCGCAAGAACGTGCAATGCCGGGAGCGGGGCGGCTGGTAGGCTGGGGGTTTGATCGCAACTCCCCATCGCCATTACGCCTGCCCCCGCCATGCAAGCCAGAGACCGTCTCCTCGCCCTCGCCATCGTCTGCGTCTGGGGTGTCAACTTCGTCGTCATCAAGGTAGGGCTGGCGGGCGTGCCGCCGATGCTGCTCGGCGCGCTCCGTTTCCTGCTGGTGGTCTTCCCCGCCATCTTCTTCGTGCCGCGCCCGCGCGTGCCGTGGCGCCTGCTGCTGGCGTACGGCGTGACCATCAGCCTGGGCCAGTTCGCCTTCCTGTTCTACGCGATGGCGGTCGGCATGCCGGCCGGGCTGGCTTCGCTGGTGCTCCAGTCGCAGGCGTTCTTCACGCTGGCGATCGCCGCGCTGTGGCTGGGCGAGCCGGTGCGCTGGCACAACATCGCCGGCATGGCGGTGGCCGCGGCCGGGCTGGCGCTGATCGGCTCGGGTGCCGCCGCCAGCGCCGGCGGCATGAGCGTGGCCGGCTTCGTGCTGACGCTGTGCGCGGCGTTCTGCTGGGCCAGCGGCAATATCGTCAGCAAGAAGATCGGGCCGGTCGACCTGCTGGGCCTGGTGATCTGGGGCGCGCTGGTGCCGATCGTGCCGTTCGCGCTGCTGTCGCTGTGGGTGGAGGGGCCGGCCCGCATCGTGCAGAGCGTCACGCATGTGTCGGCCATGGGCATGTTCGCCGTGGCGTATCTGGCCTTTGCCGCCACCGTGTTCGGCTACACCATGTGGGGCCGGCTGCTGACGCGCTATCCCGCCAGCCAGGTGGCGCCGCTGACGCTGCTGGTGCCGGTGGTAGGGCTGGTGTCGGCGCATGTGCTGCTGGGCGAGCACCTGTCGCCGGCACAATGGGCGGGCGCGGCGGTGGTGATGGCCGGCCTGCTGCTCAATGTGTTCGGCCAGCGCTTGTGGGTGGGCAGGGCGCTGATGCGCAGACAGGCAACCAGCAGGGGCGCCGCCGCTGGCAAACCATGATTGGTGCCGGGCAGCCATGCCGGGCACAATCATGCTGTTCTGCATCATTGGGTAAACACTATATGCGCACTCACGCATATACGAATATATTGGACGGCATGGAAGAGCTGGATCGCGTATTCGAGAAGGTGTCGGGCTACTTCAGCCTGCTGGCGGAGCCAACGCGGCTGAAGATCCTGCACGCCTTGTGCGATGGCGAGAAGCCGGTCAGCACGGTGGTCGAGACGGTGGGTTCGTCGCAGACCAACGTGTCGCGGCATCTCAACGCGATGTACCGCTCGGGCGTGCTGTCGCGCCGCAAGGAAGCCAACCTGGTCTTCTACGCGATTGCGGACGAAAGCGTGATCGAGCTGTGCCGCACCGTGTGCGTGCAGGTGGCCAGCCGGCTGGAGGACAACGCTCTGGCCTCCGGGGCGGTCGACCGCTTCATGGCGCAGCCCGAGGCAACGCCCGCGCGCAGGCGCCGGGCAGCAGGCTGAACGCGATCCGGCTCTTCCGGCCCATCGATCGCTGTCGCGCGAGGCGCGCGGCGGCACGAATAAAAGGCGGCGCGGCCCCACGGACGCAAGCTGCCGGAGGAGACGGCATTGCAGGAACGGAACCGGCCCGGGCGCATCGTGCCCGCGCCCGAGCACTTCGTCAGCGCATCGCTGCAGCAGGACATCGGCCGGCACGGCCTGGACGCGCCGCGGCGGGATTTCCTGCGCAAGAGCTTCCTCGGCGCCGCGGCAGGCATCACCGCCGCCACGGCCGGCCGGCACGCGCTGGCGGCGGACGGCGATCCCGCCATCCTGGAGCCCCAGCCCTGGGCCACTTCGCTCGGCCAGTCGGTCGCGGCCCGGCCCTATGGCCAGCCCTCGGTCCATGAGAAAAACCTGACCCGGCGCGAGTCGCCGGGCCTGACGCGCGTAGCGGCGGCGTCGGTCGCGTTCGCGCCGCTGCAGGGTTTCTTCGGCATCATCACCCCCAACGGCCTGCATTTCGAGCGCCACCACCAGGGCTGGCACGATATCGACCCGGCCCGCCACCGCCTGATGATCAACGGCCTGGTGCGCGCGCCGCGCGTCTACACCATGGACGACCTGATGCGCCTGCCGGCGGTATCGCGCATGCATTTCATCGAGTGCGGCGCCAATACGGGCATGGAGTGGGGCAACGTCGCCGTGCCGACGGTGCAGTACTCGCACGGCATGCTGTCGTGCTGCGAGTTCACCGGCGTGCCGCTCAGGGTACTGCTGGATGATGCCGGCGCCGACCTGCGCCGCGGCCGCTACCTGCTGGCAGAGGGCGGCGACGGCTCGTCGATGACCCGCACCATCCCGATGGAGCTGGCCGACGAGATCATCGTCGCCTGGGGCATGAACGGCGAGATGCTGCGCCCCGAGAACGGCTACCCGCTTCGGCTGGTCGTGCCGGGCGTGCAGGGCGTGTCGTGGGTCAAGTGGCTGCGCCGGCTTGAACTCGGCGACCGGCCGTGGAACGCCAAGGACGAGACCATCCATTACGTGGACATGATGCCGGACGGCAAGCTGCGCCAGTACACCTCGATCCAGGAGTGCAAGTCAGTGATCACCACGCCGTCGGGCGGCCAGCAGCTGGTGGGCAAGGGGTTCTACAACATCAGCGGGCTGGCATGGTCGGGGCGCGGGCGCATTACGCGGGTCGATGTCTCGGCCGACGGCGGCCGCAACTGGCGCACCGCGCGGCTGGAATCGCCGGTGCTGTCGAAGTGCCTGACGCGCTTCAACCTGGACTGGGTCTGGGACGGCGGTCCCGCGATCCTGCAGAGCCGCGCCATCGACGAGACCGGCTACGTGCAGCCGAAGATGGCCCAGTTGCGCGCCGTGCGCGGCACGCGCTCGATCTATCACAACAACGCGATCCAGAGCTGGCAGGTGGCAGCGGGCGGGGAGGTGTCCAATGTCCACGTGGGCTGAACGCTGCGCCGCCATGCTGGCGCTGGCTGCCGCCTGCGTGGCGCCATGCTGGGCCGCCGCCACGGCCGACGCTCGTGCGGCAATTGGCCGCACCGCCACCCCGGCCGAAGTGGCCGCCTGGGATATCGACGTGCGCCCGGATTTCAAGGGCCTGCCCAAGGGCAGCGGCACCGTGGCGCAAGGGCAGAAGGTCTGGGACGGCAAGTGCGCGTCCTGCCACGGCGATTTCGGCGAGTCCAACGAGGTCTTCACGCCACTCGTAGGCGGCACTACGGCCGAGGACATCCGGCGCGGCCGCGTCGCCGCCATGACTGGCAACCAGCCGTATCGCACCACGCTGATGAAGGTCAGCACGGTCAGTACGCTGTGGGACTACATCCACCGCGCCATGCCGTGGAATGCGCCCAAGAGCCTGTCCGTCGACGAGGTCTATGCCGTCACCGCCTACATGCTGCACCTGGGCGAAATCGTGCCGGCCGACTTCACGCTGTCGGACGCCAACATCGCCAGGGTGCAGGCGCACATGCCCAACCGCGACGGCATGACCACAAACCACGGCCTGTGGCCCGGCCGCGGCCGCCCGGACACGCGCAATACCGCCTGCATGAAGGACTGCTCGGGGCAGGTTTCGATCGCCTCGGCGATGCCTGACCATGCCCGCGGCGCGCACGGCGACCTGGCGCAGCAGCAGCGCGCCTTTGGCCCGGTACGCGGCGTTGGCGTGGCAGCAAGCTCGACGGCGCCTGCGAGTGCGGCATCAGACGCTTCATTGCCCGCGCCGGCCGGCGCCAGGCTGGCCAGCCAGTACCAGTGCGTGGCCTGCCACGCGATGGACAGGAAGCTGGTCGGCCCTTCGTTCGCGGACATCGCCGGCAAGTACAAGGGCCAGGACGCGCACGCCGCGCTGGCCAGGAAGGTCAAGGCAGGCGGGCAGGGCGCCTGGGGCAGCGTGCCGATGCCGCCGCAGCCGCAGATTCCCGATTCGGACGTCCATGCCATGGTGGGGTGGATTCTTGAGGCAAAATAGCGGGCTGGCCGCCGCAGTGCCCCCGAGGCGGCGGCCGGTGTATGCCGCGAAGCCGTTTGCAGTACGTGCCGAGCGGCCTTTGCCGTCCCCACGGCTTTACAGAGCTTGGAGAGCTTAACAATGAAGCAGTTTGTCATCGCAGCGCTGATGCTGGGCGCCGCCGCATCGGCCCACGCGGTCGATGCCGCCAAGGCACAGGAGATCGCCAACAAGAACGCCTGCATGGGTTGCCACCAGGTCGACAAGAAGCTGGTCGGTCCTTCCTACAAGGAAGTCGCCACCAAGTACAAGGGCGACAAGAACGCCCTGGCGACCCTGAGCAAGAAGGTCAAGAGCGGTGGTTCGGGCGTCTGGGGCCCGGTGCCGATGCCGGCCAACGCCGCCATCAGCGACGCCGAGCTGAAGACCGTGGTCGAGTGGGTGCTCGCAGGCGCGCCCGCCAAGTAAAGCCTGACCGCCCGAAGGGGCAGTCCACCGATGCAACGGGCCGGACGGCGCAAGCCGACCCGACCTGGACAGATCCAGCGGCCGGCAATGTACCGGCCGCGAGCAGGACACACGCAGTACAAGCAGGGCACAAGCTGGACAGACACACCAACGAGTACCGCCAAAGCGGTCACGCAAACCGATTGGGACGGAGTAGCCGGAGAGCAAAGACATGAATTCCAAACGACGAGAAGTGCTGCGGGTCACCGCTGTCCTGTCCCTGATGGCCGCAACCGGCCTGATCAGCGAAGCGCAGGCGGCCG
The DNA here is from genome assembly GCF_000426345.1 of Cupriavidus phytohabitans. Classification (GTDB taxonomy): domain Bacteria; phylum Pseudomonadota; class Gammaproteobacteria; order Burkholderiales; family Burkholderiaceae; genus Cupriavidus. The sequence goes on from NZ_AUFE01000012.1 coordinate 107,111, forward strand.
GGTGGAACAAGACCGCCTTTGACGGCAAGAGCGTTGCCGACGTGATCAAGGCGCTCGGCGGCAGCGGCACCGAGAAAAGCACCGCCATCACCTTCAACGCCCCCGACATCGCCGAGAACGGCGCCGTGGTGCCGGTGGCCGTGACCAGCACCATCCCGGATACCGAGCAGATCGCGATCCTGGTGGAAAAGAACCCCAATACCCTGGCCGCCGACTTCATCATCCCGGCCGGCACCGAGCCGTTCGTCTCCACGCGCGTGAAGATGGGCCAGACCTCGGTGGTGCACGCCGCGGTCAAGGCCGGCGGCAAGTGGTACGTGGCATCGAAGGAAATCAAGGTCACGCTGGGCGGCTGCGGCGGCTGACGCCGGCACGCCCTCACCCCCATTACCGAGATTTCCGCCAACTGCAACCGGAGAAACACATGGCAGACCCGATGCGCGTACGCGCCACCGAGAACGGCGGCGTGGTTGATGTAAAGATCCTGATGAAGCACGACATGGAGACCGGCCAGCGCAAGGATGCGTCCGGCAAGGTCATCCCGGCCTGGCATATCCAGACCGTGACCGCCCAGTGCAAGGGCAAGGAAGTGTTCCGCGCCCAGTTCGGCCCGGCGGTGTCCAAGGACCCGTTCCTGAATTTCAAGTTCAAGGTCGGCGCCAAGGGCGACAAGGTCGCCGTGACCTGGGTCGACAACAAGGGCGACAAGCGCACCGACGAAGCGACCATCGCCTGAGGCCGCGCGATCCCGGCCGTTGCCCGACATGTTGCCGGCACGCCGCGCCGTCCTCTGCTAAGGTTCGGGGCGAAATGCCGGGACGGACCCGGCCGGAAGGAGCATTATGCGGCGAGCATTTATTCGAGCATCGGCGGCCCTGGCAGCCATCGGCCTGGCGGCAAAGGCCTCTGCACAATCCGGCCAGTCGACGCCGGCCGGTGCCGGCAAGGGCGGGCGCGTGAAGGTGGTGTACCAGCTGTCGGAAGGCATCGACCAGGCGGTGCGCGCGATGGGCAATCTGCGCAACCACCTGAATGGCGCCCCCGGCACCAGGATCGTGGTGGTCGCGTTCGGCTACGGCATCGATTTCCTGCTCGAAGGCGCAAAGGATGCGCGCGGCAACAGCTTCGAGAGCCCGGTGGGCGCGCTGGCCGCCGAAGGCGTGGAGTTCCGCGTGTGCCGCAATACGCTGACCGCACGCAGGATTACTGAATCGCAGCTGTTGATGGAAGCAAAAGTAGTACAGGCCGGTGTGGTCGAGATCGCCCGCCTGCAGGCCGAGGAAGGTTACGCCTATATCAAGCCCTGAGCCGGGCTGGCGGTGCCTGAAGGCAAGACAAGAGAAGAACGGCCCGTCCCGAGGCGCGGCCGCGAGGAGAAGCCCCATGAAACCGATCCGAAGCCTGGCCCGGCGCGCTGCGCTGGCCCTGGCCGCCACCGCGGCGGCCGCAGGCGCTGCCGCCGTGCACGCGCAGGGCAGCACCGCCGACGAAATCGCCAAGTACCGGCAGATGCTGGCCGAAGGCAATCCCGCCGAGCTGTGGGAAGCCGCCGGTGAAGAGCTGTGGAAAAAGCCGGCCGGCCCGAAAAACGCCTCGCTCGAGCAATGCGACCTGGGCAAGGGCCCGGGCGTGACCAAGGGCGCTTACGCCGAGCTGCCGCGCTACTTCAAGGACGCCAACAAGGTGATGGACCTGGAGCAGCGGCTGGCCTGGTGCCGCGTGACGCTGCAGGGCCTCACGAAAGAAGAAGCGACCAGGAACCCGTTCTCGGCCTCGGGCAAGCCGTCCGATATCGAACGCCTGGTCGCCTACCTGACCGGCGAATCGCGCGGCGTGAAAATGAACGTGCAGCTCAACCACCCGGAAGAGAAGCGCACCTACGCCCTCGGCCAGAAGATGTTCTTCTACCGCGGCGGCGCCTATGACTTTGCCTGCGCCACCTGCCATGCGGTCGACGGCCAGCGCATCCGCCTGCAGGACCTGCCCAACCTGCTGACCGACAAGGGCGCGCAGGCTGCCTACACCACCTGGCCGGCCTACCGCGTGTCGCAGGGCGAGGTCCGCTCGATGCAGCATCGCCTGTACGACTGCCTGCGCCAGCAACGCTTTCCCGAACCCGCCTATGGCTCGGACGTGATCACCGCGCTGACCATGTTCCTGGCCAAGAACGCCAATGGCGGCACCTACGATGGCCCGGCGATGAAGCGCTGACCAGTACGGGAGAGACAACATGCAACGACACACCAAGGCACTGGCCGTCGCGGCCCTGGCCACCCTGCTGGCAACCGGCGCGTACGCGCAGGACAATGCGAAGGCCCGCCCCGCCAAGGGTAAGCCCGTCACCGTCAGCAACGCCGACATGAAGCACCTGATCGAGGATTCGTTCTCGTCCAGGGGGCCGGCCACCGTGGAGGGCGTGCTGAACCAGGACGCCATGCAGCAGGCCTGCAGCCAGTACCCGGACCGCAGCAAGGTGCCGGGCAAGGTGGCGAAGAAGATCGAGGCCGCCGAGCTCAAGCAGGTGAAATATCCCGCCGACAGCAACTGGCTCGGCGACTGGAAGGAAGGCGAGAAGGTCGCCCAGAACGGCCGCGGCATGCAGTTCACCGACCAGGTCGGCGGCACCAACGGCGGCAACTGCTACGCCTGCCACCAGATGACCAAGGCCGAGATCTCGTTCGGCAATATCGGCCCGTCGCTGTACCAGTACGGCAAGCTGCGCGGCAACTCGCAGGAAGTGGTCAAGTACACCTGGGGCAAGATCTGGGATTCGAACGCCTATTCCGCCTGCTCCAACATGCCGCGCTTCGGCCACAAGGGCATCCTGACCGAGGCCCAGATCCGCGACGTGATGGCGCTGCTGCTCGACCCGGCCTCGCCGGTCAACCAGTAAGCTCGATGCGCGCGTGTGCCGTCCTGCTGCGCTGGCTGCTGGCCGCTGGCCTGGCCGGCGCCGCCGGCAGCGCTGTCGCCCTCGAAGTGGGTGACAGCGTGCGCCTGCCCGACATGCAGACACTCGACGGCCGCACGTTGCGCGCCGCCACACTGGCCGGCAAGCCGCTGGTCGTCGAATACTGGGCCTCGTGGTGCCCGTTCTGCGCGATGCAGAACCCGCGCCTGCAGAAGCTGTACGAGCGCACGCGCGGCACGCCGCTGCAGGTGCTGGCCATCAGCATCGACAAGGAGCCGCGCGAAGCCGCCGATTACATGAAGAAGCGCGGCTATACCTTCCCGGCGACGATGGATTCGGCCGCGCTGCAGGCGGTGTTCGGCAAGCGCAAGGGCCTGCCCGAGCTGTACGTGATCGACGCGCGCGGGCGCGTGGTGCAGAAGGAAGTGGGCGAGATGCTCGAAGACGACGTGGCCGCGCTGGAGCGTTACGCGAAGCCATAGCCATGCGATGCCGGACGCCAGGCGCGCACCGGCACACACTTATCCACAGGAAGAGACATGAACCGACGCGAGTTCCTGCAGGTGCTGGCCATCGCCGGCGCCGGCGGCATGACTTTCCCCCATCAGGACGCGCACGCGGCGCAGGCCGCCGGGTCGATGTACGACCTGCCGCGCTTCGGCAACGTCCACCTGCTGCATTTCACCGACTGCCACGCGCAGCTGCGGCCGGTGTATTTCCGCGAACCCAACGTCAACCTCGGCATCGGCGACTACGCCGGCAAGCCGCCGCACCTGATCGGCGACGCGTTGCTGCGCCACTATGGCATCCGCCCCGGCACGCCGCAGGCACATGCCTTGACCTATCTCGATTTCAGCGAGGCCGCGCGCCGCTACGGCAAGGTCGGCGGGTTTGCGCACCTCGCCACGCTGGTCAAGCGGCTCAAGGCGGGCCGGCCGGGCGCGCTGCTGCTCGATGGCGGCGATACCTGGCAGGGCTCGGCCACGGCACTCTGGACCAAGGGGCAGGACATGGTCGATGCGGCGCTGGCGCTCGGCGTCGACGTGATGACGCCGCACTGGGAAATGACGCTCGGCGCGGACCGTGTCAGGGAAATCGTCGACAAGGACTTCAAGGGCAAGATCGCCTTCCTGGCGCAGAACATCAAGACCAACGATTTCGGCGACCCGGTGTTCGATCCGTACGTGATCCGCGAGATCAACGGCGTACCGGTGGCCATCATCGGCCAGGCCTTCCCCTACACGCCGATCGCGAACCCGCGCTACTTCGTGCCGGACTGGACCTTCGGCATCCAGGAGGAAAACCTGCAGCAGGTCATCGACGCGGCGCGCGGCAAGGGCGCGCAGGCGGTGGTGCTGCTGTCGCACAACGGCATGGACGTCGACCTGAAGCTGGCCTCGCGCGTGCGCGGGCTCGACGCCATCCTCGGCGGCCACACCCATGATGGCGTGCCGGCGCCGGTGGCGGTGAAGAACGCCGGCGGCACCACGCTGGTGACCAATGCCGGCTCCAACGGCAAGTTCCTGGGGGTGCTGGATTTCGATGTGAGGGGCGGCAAGGTGGCAGATTTCCGCTACCGGCTGCTGCCGGTCTTCGCCAATTACCTGCCGGCCGATCCGGCCATGGACTCGCTCATCAGGAAGGTACGGGCACCGTACGAACAGAAGCTCGGCGAAGTCCTCGCCGTCAACCGCGGCCTGCTGTACCGCCGCGGCAACTTCAACGGCACCTTCGACCAGCTGATCCTGGACGGCCTGATGCAGGTGCAGGGCGCGCAGATCGCCTTCTCGCCCGGCTTCCGCTGGGGCACCACGCTGCTGCCTGGCCAGGCCATCACCATGGAACACCTGATGGACCAGACCGCCATCACCTACCCGTACACGACCGTGACGGCAATGAGCGGCGAGACCATCAAGACCATCCTCGAAGACGTGGCCGACAACCTGTTCAACCCCGACCCGTACTACCAGCAGGGCGGCGACATGGTGCGCGTCGGCGGCCTGCAGTACACCATCGATCCCACCGCCGGCATGGGCAAGCGCATCACCGACATGCGCCTCGCGGGCAAGCCGCTGGAGGCAGGCAAGACCTACAAGGTGGCGGGCTGGGCGCCGGTGGCGGAAGAAGCGCGGGAGGCCGGCGGGGCGCCGGTCTGGGACGTGATGGCGCAGTGGCTGCGCAGCACGAAGGAGGTTACGGCGCGGCCGCTGAACCAGCCCAAAGTGCGTGGGATGGACGGCAACCCTGGCATCGCTGCCTGATGTTGTGCAGCATCCTCATGCCAGCCGGGGAGGATTGAAGGCCGCTGCCGAAGTAGGCTACAATCCTCCGCGACGGGCCGATAGCTCAGCTGGGAGAGCGCTGCGTTCGCAATGCAGAGGTCGGGAGTTCGATCCTCCTTCGGTCCACCAGATCTGGCGTTTCAAACGCTGTTTCAAGCGCTTCACAAAGCCCCGGAAAGGCAAACTTTCCGGGGCTTTGTGGTTTTCAGGGTGCAATGTTGCGGTGTGCGGTAGCGAGGCGCCTTACGGTAGCGCTGTGTCTTGTCCGCACCCCGTGCGTCCGCCGGCCATGTCAGGCCACCCGCGTCGGCCGCCGCGCCTTCATGGCGGACGGGCGTACCTGTTGCAGCGCTCGCAGCGACTGCAGCGCGTCTTCCACGGCCTCGATGCCGTCGCGCAGGCGCGCCGTGGCATAGCCGAGCCGGGTTTGCGCATCGGCATCCGGCGTTGCCAGTTGCTCCAGTGCGTCGACTTCTGCCTGCATCTGGCCGATCAGGCGGCGCAGTTGCGAGGTGCTGTGCGAGGCAAGTGACCGAATCGCCATCGTGTGGGTCCTCCTTGCAGTGACCGGCAAGCCAGTCATCCTTTACGGTAAGGGCGTCGGATGAACTTCGCCAGCGCTGTTACGAAATCGGCACGATGGCGGCCGTGCGCCGCGCCTCTATTACTGCCAGCGGCGGCGGGTGGTGCCGCCGTCTCATCCTGGGCTATAGTCGCGCGATGGAACCGGAATCCGAAGAACGCGTTGACGCCCCGTGCGCCGGAGTGGGAGGCTGACGGCATGCGACCCGACCCCATGCAAGACGAGGCCGCAGGCTTTTCGGACGGACCCGGTGATACCGCCGCCGAAGCCGACGCCCGCCACCAGGCTGGCCGGCGCAGCACGCTGGTCAGCGTGGCGGTCAACATCGTCCTGACCGCAGCGCAGGCCGTGGCGGGCGTGATGGCCGGCTCGCAGGCGTTGCTGGCCGACGCGGCGCATTCACTGTCCGACCTGCTCTCCGACTTCGTGGTGCTGCTGGCTGCCTGGCAGAGCCGCAAGGATGCCGACACCGATCACCAGTACGGCCACCAGCGCTTTGAGACTGCGGCCTCGCTGGCGCTTGGCGGGCTGCTGCTGGCGGTGGGCGCGGGCATGCTGTGGGCGGCGGTGGGCAAGCTGCAGCATCCGTCCGGCGCCCAGCCGGTGCAGCCGGTGGCCCTGTGGGTAGCGCTGTCAACGCTGTTGTTCAAGGAACTGCTGTTCCGCTACCTGCTTGCGGTGGCGCGGCGCGTGCGCTCCGGCATGCTCGCGGCCAACGCCTGGCATGCGCGCTCGGATGCGGCGTCCTCGCTGGTGGTCGCGCTGGGCATCGGCGGCAACTTGATGGGCTACCACATGCTGGATCCGGTGGCGGCCATCGTGGTGGGGCTGATGGTCGCGCGCATGGGCCTGCGCTTCGGCTGGGACGCGCTCAGCGACCTGGTGGACCGCGCCGCCGACGAGGAAACCGTCGCCGCGATCCGCGCGACCTTGCTGGCTACGCCCGGCGTGCGCGGCCTGCATGACCTGCGCACGCGCAAGATGGGCGACCAGGTGCTGGTGGATGTGCACCTGGAGATCGACGGCACGCTCACGGTGAGGCAAGGCCATGCGATCGCCGTCGAGGCACGGCGCCGCGCGCTCGAACACCATCACGTGCTTAACGTGATGACACACGTCGACCCCGTATACGTCAGCGCTGTGCCGGCAGCAGCCCGGTGAGCGGCGGGTGTGGACATCTTGGCCTGCGACTGGGGATAACCTGCAGGACAAGCTGTGCCCTGCCTGGGGGTGTGCTGTGGGATGTATACGGAAAACACCGGGACAACTCTGGCTTCATTGCCGGCCACGTATACGTCGGCCTTCAGCTATCCCGGGAAAGCGGGGATGTCCTGCGCCGGTTATCTTTGCTGCAAGTCCCTGAGCCAGAAGCGAAAAGGTGACTTATCCACCGTGCCGCGGGCGGTTTACCTACTACTACTATGTTTACATACGTAAACAATACAAAAGACATAGAGACTGTAGTTGCTCAGAACGTATACCGGCCACGAACTGCATTGGCCGCGTATACGTCCTGCCCGTCCTGCCGTCCCCGCGTTAACACGGCACCTTGAACGCCTTGCGGGCGCGCATCACCTCCGCGCGCGTCGCACAGCCTTCCTGATGGTCGTTGACCAGCCCCATCGCCTGCATCAGCGCGTACATGGTGGTCGGGCCGACAAAGCGCCAGCCGCGCTTCTTCAGATCCTTGGACAAAGCAGTCGATTCCGGCGAGGTCGCCATGGTGCGCAGCACTTCCGGCGTCAGCACCTTGGGCCGGCTGTCGGGATCTGGCTCGAAGCGCCAGAAATAGGCGGCCAGCGACGACTCGGTCTCCAGCAGTTCGCGCGCCCGCCGCGCATTGTTGATGGCGGCTTCGATCTTGCCGCGGTGGCGCACGATACCGGCGTCGCCCAGCAGGCGCTGGATGTCGCGCTCACCGAAGCGCGCCACCTTGTCGATATCGAAATTGGCAAAGGCCTTGCGGAAGGCCTCGCGCTTGCGCAGGATGGTGAGCCAGCTCAGCCCTGACTGGAAGCCTTCCAGGCACAGCTTCTCGAACAGGCGCCGGTCATCCGCGACCGGAAACCCCCATTCATTGTCGTGGTAGTGGCAGTAATCTTCGAGCGTGCCGCACCAGCCGCAGCGCACCGGCGCATCCGGTGCGTCCTTCCTGCTTGTCATAGTCAAGATTCCCGTTGAGAGTCCCGGCGCCGGCCAGCCTGTCGCCATCCGGGCCATTTGCTGCGATCATGCCCGCACCCGATCAATTGCGGAAGGCTGGAAATGGACATGCAACTGGCAACAATCGACGAAGACGGATGGGAGCTGGACGACGCCGAGCCCATCGCGGCCGCCCACCCCGACACCTTCTGGATGCCGCCGCGCGACGAACGCGAGGCCTTGCTTCCCGGCCAGCAAGCCAAGCTGATCTTCCGCATCCGGGTCGGGGACGAAACCGGCCGCGAGGAGATCCATGTCGAGCGGATGTGGGTCAGCGTGACCGGGCGCCAAGGCAGCCTCTACACCGGCGAACTCGATAACCAGCCCTACTGCACCGACGAGATGAACCCCGGCATGCCAATGTGCTTCGAGGCAAGGCATGTGATCAATATCTTCCGGGAAGGACAGGACGAGTCGTAGGCGCGATTCCTAAAAGCTGGCGGCCAGCCCGAGCGACACCCCGGACACGTTGTTGCCGAATACATAGCGCACCACGGCCCTGATGCGCGTCACGAACACTTCATGCGCGCTGGTATCGAGTTCCAGCCCGGTGCCGAGCGTGGTCAGATGGTTGAAGCCAAGGATGCCCGCCTGGCTGCCGAGGTACTGCGAGTGTGACAGCTCGAGCACGTAGCGCACCGGCCGGTCGAGCGCGCGCAGTCCGGTCGGCGCCCGCCAGCGGGCCCACAGGTTGGCGGTCTGCGCCGTCGCCGTGCCGGTGACCGAGCTGGCCGTGCCGCCGAAGCTCTGCAGGTGGATGTTGGTGTAGCGCAACTCGACGTCGACCTCATAGGTTTCGCGGTAGTGCTCCCAGTCCAGCATCACCGCGCCGCCCAGGCCATAGGCGTTCAGGCTGCCGCCGTCCAGGAAGTCGATGTTGCGGTCGGTAACCTGCTCGAGCGCAAACTTGCCGATCGACAGGTCACTGGACACATTGCCAAGCGAGGCATTGAAGATCGGCCTGAATACCAGTTCCTTGTTGGCGGTGATCGGGAAATCCCAGCCGATGCCGATGGTGCCGGAGAACGTGTTCCAGCGGGTCGGGATGGAGCGCGATTCGGTGCCGTTGCTGGCAATGAAGGTGGGATCGTAGCGGCTGTAGGCGATCGCGCCTTCCAGGTAGAGCGGGAACGACTTGCTGATGGTGAAGCCCCCGCCCAGCTGCGACATGACGATGCCGGGGTCGTCGGTGCTGGCGTTGTTGATCGACAGCGAGCTGGAAGTCAGGTCGGGCACCACCGAATACGCCATCAGCGACAGGACGGCATTGGCGTGCCGCTGCACGTTGGCCCCGACCAGCTGCAGCCCGTTGCCGGCCTGCCCGTGCGCGGTTCCCGCGGCCAGCAAGCCAAGCGCCGCTACAGCGGCGCGCCAGCGGACAGCGCGGCGCAGGCTGGCGCGAAGCCGGGCAGTCGGCAGGCGTACGGACATGGGTGTTCCCCCTTGCTCACGGCTTACACGGCTCACGTGGCGCGCCGCGAGGCGGCAGCCGTCCGACGCAATTCTATCCATGCGGGTGGGCGTGGGAACGATGCGCAAAAGTTTTCAGATCGGTTAGCCGAGGCGTTGAATCGGGCGCGCAGGCGGCAAAGCCTGGATCAGGCTGCCGGATGGCGGCGGGGCGTGCGCTGCGCGGCAGTATCGCTCTCGTCGGCCGCTTCAGGGCTGGCAGGCGGTGGGGGCCGGTGGCGGCCCAGCCACAGCATCAGCGCGCTGCCGGCCCAGCCGGCAACAAACACCGTATCGCCCGCCTGGTTCAGCCACTCACCGGCATCCGGCTGGCCGGCGAGCGACCACAGCCACTGCGCCGGCAGCCTGGCCGAGATCCACAGCGCGACCGCCGGCACGCTGCCGTAGACGCCCGGCTGCCACCAATGCGCGGGAAGAAGGAAGCGCCGCCCGGGGCGGCGCAGCGGGTTCGGTACCACGGAGTCTCCGGCCATCCTGCACGCGTGGCGTGCTGGCGGCGTCATGCGTTGGCCGCGGGGCTTGCCCGACGCGGCACTTGCCCCTCGGCTGCATCATAGGGTGCGGTGCCCGGCTGCGTCCCGGCACGCCCGCGGCGGAGTGTGGCCCAGCCCACGCCGCGCACGCCAGTTCAGTTTTTTTGCATGAAAGATGCGCAAAAGCGGGGCGTGCCGGGAGCCGATCTTTGCCAAACTCAATGGCAAGCCCACAGGACACTGAGCAGATCAATGAGACCCGACGCCATGCTCCCCGCATTGTTTATCTCGCACGGTTCGCCCATGCTGGCCATCGACCCCGGCCCCACCGGCGCGGCTTTCGACGCACTTGGCGAGCGCCTGCGCGCGCAACCGCCGCGCGCGGTGCTGGTGGTGTCGGCGCACTGGATCTACAGCACGCTGGCGGTCGGCAGCCGCGAGCGGCAGGAAGCCTGGCACGACTTCGGCGGCTTTCCGCGCGAGCTGTACGCACTGCGCTACGATGCTCCGGGTTCGCCGGAACTGGCCGCGCGCGTCAAGGCGCGGGTCGAGGCCGCCGCCATTCCCGGCGCCGGGTTTGTCGGCGAGGACGACGAGCGCCCGCTCGACCACGGCGCCTGGATGCCGATGCGGCACTTCTTCCCCGACGCCGATGTGCCGGTGGTGCAGCTGGCGCTGAATCCCTACCTGTCACCCGCCGTCCAGATCGAGATCGGCCGCGCCCTGGCGCCGCTGCGCGCGGAAGGCGTGCTGGTGCTGGCTTCGGGCAGCTTCACGCACAACCTGCAGGAGGTGTTCGGCAGCGATGGCCGCCGCGACCAGCATGGGCCGCAGGCCGAGCCCTATGTCGAGGCCTTCCGCGGCTGGATGCACGACGCGCTGGACGAGGCGCTGGCCACCGGCGACACCCGCCGCCTTGCCGACTACCGCGCCCAGGCCCCGTACGCGCGCCGCGCGCACCCGACCGACGAGCATCTGCTGCCGTTCTACGTGGCACTGGGCGCGGCGCTGGGGCCGCTCACCGCAGGCGCGGGTATGCCGGCGGGCAGTGCGGCCCGGGTGGCCAGGGTGGCAGATGAAGTCACCTATGGCGTGCTGGCGATGGACAGCTTCGTGTTCGAGGGGATAGGCGCCGGCACGCCGCCGCTGCGCGCGGCCGCCTGAGTGTTGCTCCCGCCGCGGCTCAGCGGCCATCCTTGCGCGGCGGCAGGTAGCGCCGCGCCGAGCGCGCGCCGGCCAGCGCGATCCAGCCCATCGTGAGCGCCACCACGGCCAGCCCCACGCGCAGGTCGGCCAGGTGTGCCACGCCGCCGATCAGCACCGGCCCCAGCAGCAGCCCCAGGTAGGCGAAACGGGCCACGCGCGCAATCGCCTCGGCCGGTGCCACCCCAGGCAGCCGCGACGCGGCCACAAAGAAGATCGGCACCATGTTGGCCGCGCCCAGTCCCATCAGCGTGAAGCCCGCCAGCGCCGCCAGCGGCAGCGGTACCACCAGCGCCAGCACGATGCCGGCAAAGCCCAGCCAGGCGCTGCCGGCAAGCGTGGCGCCATCGCCCAGGCGCGCGCGCAGGCGGTCGCCGCCGAAGCGCCCGCACGCCATGCCGCCGGAGAAAGCCGCATACCCCAGGCTGATCCAGCCGGCCGGCGCGGCGGTCACATCGCGCATGTAGACGCTGGTCCAGTCATACATTGCGCCTTCGCCGATCAGTCCCAGGAACGCCAGCACGCCCAGCAGCCACAGCGCGCGCACCGCGTGGTCGCGATGGTGCCCGGCGCCAGGCATCACCGGGTGGTCGGGCAGCAGCCCGGGCATGGCCGCGAGCGCGGCCAGCGCGGTCACCCCCGCCATCATCGCCGCGTGCGCCAGCGGCGCCACCTCCAGCGCCAGCATCAGGCCGCCGAAGGCCGCGCCTGCCATGCCGCCGAGGCTGAACATGCCATGCAGCGCCGACATCACCGGACGCGGGCGGCTGGCCTCCACCGTGGCGGCCTGCGCGTTCATGGCCACGTCGAAGCCGGCATTGGCCATGCCGAACGTCAACAGCGCGGGAAGCAGCCACCAGAACGACGGCATGGCGAGGATCGCCATCGTGGCCAGCGCGAACACCAGGCCGCTGGCCGTCGCCGCGCGTGCGCTGCCGACGCGCGTGATCCAGCGCCCGACCGGCCCCATTGCCAGCAGGGCGCCGCCGGCGACCGCGAGCATCGCCAGCGACAGCATCGCGTCGGACAGGCCGAAACGCGCCTTGATGGTGGGGATATGCACGCCCCAGGTGGCAAAGGTGGCGCCGTTGACGAAGAACAGCGCCATGGTGCCGCGCGTGGCGCGCGCGATCGCGCCCGGCGTGGAAGGGGCAATGGCGAGCGGGGCGGTGCCGGGTGGCGAGCTGGGATCGGACATGGTGATGCAGGGGCGCGGCCGGCGCCGTCGTGCCGGCCGCAGAAGCCCTTATTGTCGTGCATCCGCGCGACCGGGGCCTGGCAGCGCTACGGCGCGGCACCCGCCAGGCGCAGCAGCCCGCGCCGGTGCAGCGCGTAGCCGAACGCCAGCAGCGCGGCCAGTGCCAGCGCCAGCATGACCCACAGCATCAGCCAGTAGCCGCCCGCGGCCCGCCACAGCAGCGCGCCCAGCCACGGCGCGGCGGCCTGCATCAGCAGCACCGGCGTCATCATCAGGCCGTTCAGCGTGGCGTAGTGGTGGCGCGAGATCAGTTCGGGCATGGCCATTGCTCGCAGCATCGTATTGACGCCGTTGGCGCAGCCATACAGCACCGCGGCCACCATCAGCCAGGCGCCGTGGCCCAGCGCGAAACAAAGCACTCCCGTGCTCATCAGCAGGTAGACCGGCAGCGACAGCCGCACCGGGTGGCGCACCGCCGCGCGCATCATCAGCATGCGGCCCACGACCTGGGCCGGGCCGATCAGCGCTGCCACCACCAGTTGCTGCGACACCGGCAGGCCTTTCTCGGTCAGCATCGGGATCAGGTGCGCGCCCAGCAGCGAGGCCACCACCGCGGTCGCGGTGAACGCCAGCACCACGGCCCAGAACACCGGCTGGCGCAGCGTGGTGCGCGCGATGCCGGCGCTGCCCGCGTCGGCGCCGGCCGTTGGCGTGCCGGTGTAGGTGGGATGCATGGCATAGCGCATGCGCGCGTGCAGCGGCGCACAGACCAGCAGGTTCAGCAGCGCGAAGCCAACCAGCGTGGGGCGCCAGCCGACATGCAGCACCAGCCATTGCGCCAGCGGCACGAAGATCGTGCTGGCGAAGCCGGCCATCAGCGTGACCACCATGATCGGCTTCTGGTACTGGTCGCCGTAGGCCTGGCGCAGCACCACGAAGGCGGGCTCGTACAGCGTGGTGGACATGGCCAGCCCGATCGGCACCCACATCAGCAGGAACATCGCGGGGGAGGGCGACCACGCCCATAGCAGCAGCCCCAGTCCGGCCAGCACCGAACCCGCGCCCATCACCCTGCGCGCCGGCGCGCGGTCCAGCAGCCGGCCTACCGCGAAGGAGCACATCGCCCACACCAGCAGGCCCAGCGAATAGCCGCCCGCGAGGAATGGCCTGGACCAGCCAGTGCCGCGGATCATCGGCTCGATGAAGACGGTGAAGGCGAAAAACAGCGTGCCCCAGGAGATGGTTTCGGTCAGGCCTAGGATCCAGACCAGCCGGCGTGGCGGCGTGGCCGGCTGCGCGGGGCCGGCGCGTGCCGGGCTGGCGTCTGCGGAAGAATCAGCGGTACTGGCGGCGTCCGGATCGGAGCTGGCTTCTAGCGTTGTCATGGCGGGTCCCGGCGGGGGAGTCGCCATGGCTGGCGGCGCGCGGGGCCAGTGGCAAATTGTAGCGATCCTGCGCGCACGCTGCGCGACGGTACGCGCCTTACTGCGCGGTCATCGCATCGCCGATGACTGGTGCAGGCGGACCCTTCAGTTCGACCACGTTACCGTCCGGGTCGCTGACGTAGAGTGACGGGCCCTTGCCTTCGGCCCCGAAGCGCTGCGCGACCTCGCTGGCCTGTACGCCGTGCCGGGACAGCCAGGCGCGCAGCGCGGACTCGTCGAACGGTTCGATGCGCAGGCAGAAATGGTCGAGGTTGCGCCCCTCCGCGCCCGGCCCCGCGCCGCCGGCGCGGCCCAGCGGGCCGTCCAGCGAGACCAGGTCGATCAGCGCGCTGCCCGCGCGCAGCTGCGTGAGTCCGAAGTCGGGCTGTTCGCGCTCGACGCTGCAGCCCAGCACGTCGACATAGAACCGTCGCAGCGCTTCGACATCGGCTGTGCGCAGCACCAGGTGGTCGAGATCGAGGATGCGGAACATGGCGGGCGTCAGTGGTGCAGGCCGTCGTAGTCGACGACCTTCAGGCTGTCCAGGTCGACATTGTCCAGGCAGCGCACGTTCACCGCCGCCATCGGCTTGCCGTCCTTGTCCTGGCCATCGGCGTACGGGCCGCAGCCGCACACCGGGCAGAAGCGGTGCGCGATCTTCATGGTGTTGAAGCGGTACGTCGACGCGTTGCTGTCGGGCGTCTCCAGCTTGAAGGTCGCGCGTGGCACGAACCACAGCAGGTGGCCGCGACGGCGGCAGATCGAGCAATTGCAGCGGATCACGCTCGGGATGCTTTCGGCCTCGACCTCGAAGGCAATGTTGCCGCAGTGGCAGCTTCCGTGGAACGTCATGTCGTCTCCTTGATCGTCAGTCTGTTGCTGCTGTGAACCGGTGGTGCGCCGCAATATGCCGGCACATTGTTAGCTTTTTGACAGTGTAGCGCCGCTGCGGGTGCCACAATGCCCGCACAACATGACGAGCGGATGCGCGGCCCGCGCGCACCCTCCCACAAAAGGAGACCAGCATGAGCGACACCCACGCGCCCGCGCGCGCGAGCTTCAGCCATATGGAACACGGCACCCGCGAGGACTGGGCGGCGATTTCCGCCGAGTTCATGCCGTATGCGCGGGCGCTGCCCGACCGCGTGCTGGCCCACCTGCGGCTGCTCGATGGCGATTGCGGAGGCTTCCCGGTGGACCGGCTGACGCACTCGCTGCAGACCGCGACGCTGGCGCACCGGGACGGGCAGGATGAGGAATACGTGGTCTGCGCGCTGCTGCACGATATCGGCGATACGCTCGGCAGCTTCAACCATCCCGATATCGCGGCGGCGATCCTGAAGCCGTTTGCCAGTGCCGAGAATCTGTGGATGGTGGAAAAGCATGGCGTGTTCCAGGGCTATTACTTCTTCCATCACCTCGGGCTCGATCGCAACCTGCGCGAGCAGTATCGCAATCAGCCGGAGCTGTTCGAGCGCACTGCCGAGTTCTGCCGCAAGTACGATGCCGCGGCGTTCATGACGGACTACAACACGCTGCCGTTGTCGTTCTTCGAGCCGATGGTGCGCCGGGTGTTGTCGCAGCCGAAAAACTCGATGTATGTGAAGCCGGGGGAGAAGGAGCTGGCGCAGCCGTAGTGCGATGCCGCGAGCGGACCGCCTGCGTTCGCTCTCACCCGAGCCCTCTCCCGCAAGCGGGAGAGGGCAGGAACCGCGCGCCTTACGCAGCCCGCTGTGCCGTTTCCGGATGCCTGAACTGCTCCAGCAGTTTTTGCCAGCGCCCGCGTACCGCCTTCAGGTTGTTCTCCTTCACGTGCCCGAAGCCCCGGATATCGTCCGGCAGGTTGGCCAGCGCCACGGCGGTGTCGTAGTTGGCGGCACTCAGGCCCGCCACCAGCTCATCCAGCAGGGCACGGTATTCGCCGATCAGCGCGCGCTCGGTGCGGCGTTCCCTGGTCTTGCCAAAGACATCGAACATGCCGCCGCGCAGGCCCTTCATCTTCGCCAGCACGCGGAACAGCGTCATCGTCGACGGACCGAACCTGCGCTTGACCAGATGACCCTTGTCGTCGCGCTTGGCCGTCGTCGGCGGCGCCAGCCAGAAATTGAGCTGGTAGTCCTTGCCCGGTTCGCCTTCGAACTGCGCGCGCAGCTTGTCGAGGAAGACGGGATCGGTATAGAGCCGCGCCACCTCGTACTCGTCCTTGTACGCCATCAGCTTGGCCAGGTTGCGCGCCGCGGCCTCGGTCAGCGGCAGCGGCTTGCCGCTGCCTGCCAGCGCGCTTTCGGCCGCGCGCACGCGGTCGATGGCTTCGCGGTAGGTGCGCGCGTAGGCGGCATCCTGGTAGGCCGTCAGGTGTTCCATGCGGCGGGCGACCAGCTTCTCCAGCATCGCGCCGGTCGAGGTGGGCAGCTTGACCACTTCCGCGCCCTCGGCGGTTGACTGCAGCTTGCCGGTCAGCGACAGCACGTGCTCCGGGTCGTGCGCCATATGGCGGCCCCAGTCGAACGCGGCCTTGTTCTTCTCGACGGCCACGCCGTTGAGTTCGATGGCGCGTTCCAGTGCCTGCAGTGTCAGCGGGATCCAGCCCTTTTGCCACGCATAGCCGAGTACCAGCGGGTTGGTGTAGATGGCATCGCCCAGCAGCGCCACGGCGAGGCCGCTGGCGTTGATGAAGTCGCACTTCTCGCCGACGGCGTTGCGCACGTCCTGCTCGGCCGACACGCCGGGGAACTGCCACTTCGGGTTCTTGATGAACTCGGCGGTTGGCGTCTGCGCGGTGTTGACCACGGCGCGCGTGCGGCCCGCCTGGGTCTTGGAGATGACTTCGTCGGTGGCCGACACGATGGCATCGCAGCCGATCACCAGGTCGGCTTCTCCCATCGCGATGCGCGTTGCGTGCAGGTCATCGGGGCGCGCGGCCAGCTGCACGTGCGACAGCACCGCGCCGCCTTTCTGCGCCAGGCCGGCCATGTCGAGCACGGTCACGCCCTTGTTTTCCAGGTGCGCCGCCATCCCCAGCAGGCCGCCGATGGTCACCACGCCGGTACCGCCCACGCCGGTCACCAGGATGCCGTAGGCGCGGCGGATCGGCGGCAGCTCCGGCGCAGGCAGCGCGGGCAGGCTGTCCATGGACACGCCGTGCTGCTCGGGCTTGCGCACCTGTGCGCCTTCGGCCGAGACAAAGCTCGGGCAGAAGCCGTTCAGGCACGAGAAGTCCTTGTTGCACGACGACTGGTTGATCTGGCGCTTGGTGCCGAAATCCGTCTCCAGCGGCTCCACCGACAAACAGTTCGACTTGACCGAGCAATCGCCGCAGCCTTCGCACACCGCGTCGTTGATGAAGACGCGACGTGCCGGGTCTTCCATCGTGCCGCGCTTGCGGCGGCGGCGCTTTTCGGTGGCGCAGGTCTGGTCGTAGATCAGGATGGTGCAGCCCGGCACTTCGCGCAGCTCGCGCTGCACGCTGTCGAGCTGGTCGCGGTGATGGATGTCGATGCCCTGTGGCAGCTTGATCGCCGCGTTGTACTTCTCGGGCTGGTCGGTGACGATGACGATCTTCTTCGCGCCCTCGCTGTGCACCTGCCAGGCGATGTCCTGCACCGACAGCTGGCCGTCCACCGGCTGGCCGCCGGTCATGGCCACCGCATCGTTGTACAGGATCTTGTAGGTGATGTTGACGCCCGCTGAAATGGAAGCGCGTATCGCCAGCAGCCCGGAGTGGAAGTAGGTGCCGTCGCCCAGGTTGGCGAACACATGCTTGTCGCCCGCGAACGGTGCCTGGCCGATCCATGCCACGCCTTCGCCGCCCATCTGGCTGAAGGTGCTGGTATTGCGGTCCATCCACACCGTCATGTAGTGGCAGCCGATGCCCGCCAGCGCACGCGAACCCTCCGGCACGTTGGTCGAGGTGTTGTGCGGGCAGCCCGAGCAGAACCAGGGTTTGCGTTCGGCGGTCACGCGCGGCGTGGCCAGCGCCTTTTCCTTGGCCTCGATGATGGCCAGGCGCGCGGTGATGCGCGCGCGCACGTCCATCGGCAGCTCGAACTTGTCCAGCCGCGTGGCGATGGCCTTGGCGATGATCGCCGGCGACAGCTCATAGTGCGCCGGCAGCAGCCAGTTGCTCTGCGGGATCGACCATTCGCCGCCGGCGTTGTCCTTCTCGTCGAACTTGCCGTAGACCTTGGGACGGACATCGTCGCGCCAGTTGTACAGCTCTTCCTTGAGCGCGTACTCCATGATCTGGCGCTTCTCTTCGACCACCAGGATTTCCTGTAGCCCTTCGGCAAAGGCGCGCGCGCCATGCGCTTCCAGCGGCCACACGCAGCCGACCTTGTACAGGCGGATGCCGATCTGTGCGCAGGTGGCATCGTCCAGGCCCAGGTCGGCCAGCGCCTGGCGCGTATCGAGGTAGGCCTTGCCGCCGGTCATGATGCCGAAGCGCGCGTGCGGCGAATCGATCTCGATGCGGTCCAGCTTGTTGGCGCGCACGTAGGCCAGGCCGGCGTACCACTTGAAGTCGAGCAGGCGCGCTTCCTGTTCCAGCGGCGGGTCGGGCCAGCGGATATTCAGGCCGCCCGGCGGCATGATGAAATCGTCCGGCAGCGCGATCTGCACGCGGTGCGGGTCCAGCTCGACCGAAGCCGACGATTCCACCACGTCGGTCACGCACTTCATCGCCACCCACAGGCCGGAATAGCGGCTCATGGCCCAGCCGTGCAGGCCGTAGTCGAGATACTCCTGCACGTTCGACGGATACAGCACCGGCAGGCCGCAGGCCTTGAAGATGTGCTCCGACTGGTGCGCCAGCGTTGACGACTTGGCCGAGTGGTCGTCACCGGCCAGCACCAGCACGCCGCCGTGCGGCGACGAGCCGGCCGAGTTGGCATGCTTGAACACGTCGCCGGTGCGGTCCACCCCCGGCCCCTTGCCGTACCACATGCCGAACACGCCATCGAATTTGGCGTCCGGGTACATGTTGACCTGTTGCGAGCCCCATACCGAGGTCGCGGCGAGATCCTCGTTCAGCCCCGCCTGGAACACGATGTTGTGCGCGGCCAGGTGCTTCTTGGCCTTCCACAGCGACTGGTCCAGCGCGCCCAGCGGCGACCCCCGGTAGCCGGAGATAAAGCCGGCGGTGTTCAGCCCGGCGGCGTGATCGCGCTCCTGCTGCAGCATGGGCAGGCGTACCAGCGCCTGCGTGCCGCTGATGTAGATGCGGCCACGCTCCAGCGTGTATTTGTCGTCGAGGGAAACATTGGCGAGCGCGCGGCGGATGGCGTCGCTGACCGGGGTGGTCAGGGGGGCATTCATAGGTGCTCCTTCCTCTATGGGGCGTGTTGTCGGGATCACCGACACCTGCAGTTGTGGGCAACCGCCTCGCGGCCTCTTGTGGAGGCGTTGGGCGGCTGTGTCTCTGCGCGGCATGGTAGCACCGCCGTGCGGTCGGCGGTACCTTGCAGCGCAGCACGAAACGTGCCCGTCGCAACCGTGTTTTCCCGTACGGATGGGGGTTCGCGTGTACACTGCGTTGCATCGAGAACGTCGGCGATGCCGCCCCGCAGTCTTCGATGCACCACATCTGCCGCGCCAGCCTGGTGCAACCTGCTTTCCGATTGCCCGTCTCATGCACGGGCAAACCAGCGAATACCCGAACATGACCAATTCCCCCCGCCAGGGCACCGCGACCCTGGCCGTGCTGATCGACGCCGACAACGCGGCGCCCGCCATCGTCGAAGGCCTGCTGGCCGAAGTCGCCAAGTACGGCGTGGCCGCCGTCAAGCGCATCTATGGCGACTGGACCCGGCCCAACCTGGCCGGCTGGAAGGAGCGGCTGCTGTCGCATTCGATCCAGCCGATCCAGCAGTTCCGCTACACCGTCGGCAAGAACGCCACCGACAGCGCCATGATCATCGACGCCATGGACCTGCTGTACACCGGGCGCTTCGACGGCTTCTGCATCGTCTCCAGCGACAGCGACTTCACGAGGCTGGCATCGCGCATCCGCGAGCAGGGGCTGATCGTCTACGGCTTCGGCGAGCGCAAGACGCCCAAGCCCTTCGTCACCGCCTGCGACAAGTTCATCTACTCCGACGTGCTGCGTGCCGAGGCCGATACCGAAGGCGCCGACGAAGCGGCTGCGCCCACGCGCAAGCGCAGCACCGGCGAACTGCGCCAGGACTCGCGCCTGGTGCGCCTGCTGCAGAGCGCGGCGCAGGCGGTGTCCGACGAGGACGGCTGGCTGACGCTGGGCAGCATGGGCAACCACATTGCCAAGCAGGCGCCGGAATTCGACTCGCGCAACTA
This sequence comes from Cupriavidus phytohabitans, assembly GCF_000426345.1. Taxonomy (GTDB): domain Bacteria; phylum Pseudomonadota; class Gammaproteobacteria; order Burkholderiales; family Burkholderiaceae; genus Cupriavidus. The sequence continues at coordinate 127,163 of NZ_AUFE01000012.1, forward strand.
TGGCTACGGCAAGCTCTCCGAGCTGGTGGCGGCGACCGGGCTGTTCGAGGTGGAAACGCGCAACGGCGGCAACAACAAGACGATCTGGGTGCGGCTGAAGAAGCGCGGCAAGGGCGGCGGCGAGCAGCAACAGCGTCCGCCGCAGCAACAACCCGCGCAGCAGGCGGAAGCCCTGCGCCGCACGCCGGCCTCCGCGCCGGCTGCAATTCCCGAGCCGGCGCCGGCGCCGGAGCGGGTCGTGGTCCAGGCTGAACCGCAGCTGCCGGCCGATGACGAGCCCCCATTCGTCGCCGCCGACGCGGTGCAGCCCGAGCCCGAGCCGGTGCCGCCGCTGGAAGCGGCGCCCCAGCCCGACCCCGAACCCAAGCCCGACACCGAACCGAAGACGCGCAGCCGCAAGCGCCCGGCGCGCCGTCCAGAGGTGACGCTGAGCGAGACGCCATGGCCGATCGACCAGTCGGTGTTTGCCGCGCCGGGGGCGACGGTGTTGACGGCGACGGTGGAGGCGGAGCCTGAAGTGCCGGCGCAGCCGGAAGTGGAAGCCGAGGCAGCGCCTTCCCCGGCGCCGGCGCCGGCGCGGAAGCCCCGCAAGCGGACTGCCAAGAAAAAGGAAACCACTATCGAGTAAATAGGCCGCTCTGTTTGCTTCCCTCTCCCGCACGCGGGAGAGGGAAGCTTGTGCGAGCGGCGTCAGGCCATGCAGTCGCTATCGCGATATCACCGCCTACCGCACCAACTGGTTGATCTCGATAATCGGCATTAACACCGCCAGCACGATCAACAGCACCACCACCCCCATCGTCAGGATCAGCAGCGGCTCGAGCAAGCTGGTCAGGAACAGCGTGCGCCGTTCCAGCTCCTGCGCCTCGCCCTGCGCAGCCCGGTCCAGCATCACCGGCAAGTTGCCGGTCGCCTCGCCTGACCGGATCAAATGCACCAGCACCGGCGGAAACTGGTTCTGCGCCGCCAGCGCTCGCGCCAGCGACGCCCCTTCACGCACGCGCGTATTGGCGTCTTCCACATTGGCACGCAATGCCTCGTTGGTCAGCGTCTCGCCGGCCGCCTGCAGGCTGCGCAGGATCGGCACGCCCGCCGACACCAGGATCGCCAGCGTGCCGGCAAAGCGCGCGGTGTTATAGCCGCGGATCAGCTTGCCGAACAGGGGCGCGGTCAGAAGCCACCGGTGCCATTCCAGCCGCACCGCCGGCTGCTTCAGCAGGCTGCGGATCGCCAGGGCAACCACGGCGGTGAAGGCCAGCGCTGCCCACCACCAGTTGCGCACGAAATCCGACAGCCACAGCATGATGATGGTGAGCGTCGGCAGCTTCTGCTTGGTGTTCGCAAACACGCTCACCACCTGCGGCACGACATAGGACAGCAGGAAGATCACGATCGCGAATGCGACCACCGTGACGATCGCCGGATAGGTGAACGCAAGCCGGATCTTCGACGTCAGCGTATTGCGTGACTCGATATACCCCGCCAGCCGCTCCAGCACCAGCCCGAGATGGCCAGAATGCTCGCCGGCGGAAACCAGCGCGCGATAGATGTCCGGAAAGTCGCGCGGATGCTGCGCCAGCGCCACCGACAGCGAGCTGCCGCCCATCACCTCGGCGCGGATGCCGGCCAGCAGTTCGTGCACATAGGGCCGTTCGGCCTGGTCGGCCAGTGCGCCGAGCGCTTCGTCCAGCGGCAGGCCGGCGACGATCAGGCTGGCGAGCTGGCGCGTGAACAGCGCCTGCTCCTGCGTCGACAGCTTGCGCGCGAACAGCTGGCCACCGCTGCGCGGCGCAAGGCCGGCACCGGCCAGCGCATCGACGGTCAGCGGCGTCAGCCCCCGCGCGCGCAGTTGCGAGCGCGCCTGGCGCGGACTGTCGGCCTCGATGACGCCGCGGTCGGTCTTGCCGGCGGCGTCGGCGGCTTCGTAGCGGAAGGCTGGCATCCGGTGTCTGCTCCGCCTTAGTCGCGCGTCACGCGCAACACTTCCTCAAGCGAGGTCGCGCCGCTGTCGATCCAGCGCTGCGCGTCGCCGCGCATGGTGTGCATGCCATGCGCCAGCGCCACCTGCTTGATCTCCGATTCCGGCGCCTGCCGGTGGATCATGGTGCGGATCTCGTCGCCGACGGTCAGCAGCTCGTAGACACCCATGCGGCCCTGGTAGCCCGACTGGCCGCACTTGTCGCAGCCAACCGGATGCCACACATGCTGCAGCGGCTTGCCCTGCGCCCGCAGCGCTTCGGCATCGGCGGCGGCTATTTCCTCGGGCAGCTCGATCACTTCCTCGCGCTTGCAGTGCGGGCACAGGCGCCGTACCAGCCGCTGTGCCAGCACGCCCAGCAGCGACGACGACAGCAGGAACGGCTCGATCCCCATGTCGACCAGCCGCGTCACCGCCGAGGCCGAATCGTTGGTGTGCAGCGTCGCCAGCACCAGGTGGCCGGTCAGCGAGGCCTGCACCGCGATCTGCGCGGTTTCCAGGTCGCGGATCTCGCCGATCATCACCACGTCTGGGTCCTGGCGCAGGATCGCGCGCAGGGCCTTGCCGAAAGTCATGTCGATGCGCGGGTTGACCTGGGTCTGGCCGATGCCGTCGAGGTCGTACTCGACCGGGTCTTCCACCGTCATGATGTTGGTGGTGCGCGCATCCAGCCGCGACAGCGCGGCATACAGCGTGGTGGTCTTGCCCGAGCCGGTCGGGCCGGTCACAAGCACGATGCCGTGCGGCTGCCGGATCAGGTGGTCGAAGCCGCGCAGCGTATTGGGCGACATGCCGAGCCTGGCCAGGTCGAGCCGGCCCGCTTCCTTGTCGAGCAGGCGCAGCACCGCGCGCTCGCCGTGGCCGGTGGGCAGCGTCGACACGCGCACATCCACCGGGCGCCCGCCCACGCGCAGGGTGATGCGGCCGTCCTGCGGCAGGCGTTTCTCGGCGATATCGAGCTGCGCCATGATCTTGATGCGCGAAATCAGCGCGCCGTGCAGCGCCTTCTTGGGCCGCACCACATCGCGCAGCGTGCCGTCGACGCGGAAGCGCACCACCGACGACGACTCGAACGGCTCGATGTGGATATCCGATGCGCCTTCGCGCGCCGCCTGCGTCAGCAGCGCGTTGATCATGCGGATGATCGGCGCGTCGTCCTCGGACTCGAGCAGGTCTTCCACGGCGGGAATGTCCTGCATCAGGCGCGACAGGTCGACCTCGCCCTCGACTTCACCCACCACCTGCGCGGCGCTGCCGTCCTGGCGGTTATAGGCGTCGGACATGGCGCGCTCGAGCGCCTCGGGCTCCAGCACGCGCAGCCGCAGCGCGCCGTGCACCCGGGCGATCTCCGCCAGCGCGGTCGGGGAGGTGGCGCGGCTGACCCATACCTCCAGGCCGTCGGGGCGCTGGTGCGCGATCAGCAGCGGCGCTTCGCGCGCAAAGCCGTACGAAACCAGGCGCGCCGCCATCGGCGAGGGCGGCTCGAGGGTATCGGGGGCAGGGGTCTGGACTTCGCTCGCCATGGCAGGCCTCAGTTCTGGACAGCGCCCGGCGTGGCGGCTTCGCCGCGCTGGCTCAGCGGCTGCTGAAAGGTTGCGGGCGGCACCGGTTGCGGCTGTGCCGGCACGCCGGGCTGCTGCGGATTCTGCGGATTCTGCGGATTCTGCGGATTCTGCGGATTCTGCGGATTCTGCGGCAGCGTCTGCGGCAACGGCAGCGGCGCCGCCACGGGGCCGTTGGCGCGCGGATCGATGAACGGCGTGGTCGGCGCATCCGCCGGCGGCAGCAGCGGCGTGTTGGTGTCACGCACCATGATGTTAGGCGATACAAAGCCCTGCTGCTGCGCGCGCATATAGTCGTAGCGGTCCGCGGTCAGGCGGTCGGCGGCGCCCGTCGTGCGCATCACATACGGGCGCAGGAACACCAGCAGGTTGGTCTTGGAGCGGTTCTTGTTCTCGTAGCGGAACAGGCCGCCGATCAGCGGGATGTCGCCCAGCAGCGGTACCTTCTGCACGCCGTCGCCGTACGAATCCTCGATCAGGCCGCCGAGCACGATGATCTGGCCATCGTCGACCAGCACGTTGGTCTCGATCGAGCGCACATTGGTGGTCGGGCCCTGCACCTGCGACAGCGTGCCGGCCACCACCGACGACGACTCCTGGAAGATCTGCATCTTGACCAGCCCGCCGTCGGTGATCTGGGGCTTCACGCGCAGCGTGATGCCGACGTCCTTGCGGTCGAAGGTCTGGAACGGCGTCACCGACGCGGCGCCGCCGGTCTGCGCATAGGAGCCGGTGGTGATCGGGATGTTCTGGCCGATCAGGATCTTGGCTTCCTCGTTCTCGAGCGTGATCAGGTTCGGCGTGGACAGGAGGTTGACGCTGCCATTGGTGCCCAGAGCGCGCAGCAGGGCGCCCAGGCCCATGGCCCGGTTGACGATGCCCAGGTTCAGGCCGCCGATGTCGGGGACCAGCTGCTGCGCGGCGACGATGCCGGCGGCGCGGTTGCTGTCGGCCAGGGCGCCGGCCAGGGTCAGGTTGAGGATGTTCTGCCCGCCGGTGCCGAAGTTGGTGCCGGCAAAGACGTTGTTGTTGCCGCTTGACGAGCTGATCAGGCCTTGCCACTGGATGCCAAGCTCGCTCGCCTGGGTGGCGGTCACTTCGACGATCATCGACTCGATGTAGACCTGCGCGCGGCGCGCGTCGAGGTCGTCGATCACCCCGCGCAGGTTGCGGTAGACCGGCTCGCTGGCGGTGATGATCAGCGAGTTGGTCGACGGGTCGGCCTGGATGATGCCGCCGGTGGTCGGCTGCGTGCTGGTGCCGAACGAGGCGGCGAAGGCCGAGCTGCCATAAGCACCGCCGCCGCCCATGCCGCTGGAGCCGTTGCGCATGCCGGTCTGCGTGCCGGTGGTGCCGCCGGTGAACTGCCCGCCGGCCGGCGTGGAGACATTGGTCATGCCGGCCGCGCCGGCGATGCCGCCCGCCGCACCGGCGCCGCCGGCGCCGGGCTGGGTCGAGGAGGCAAAGCTGCTGTCGGCCGCGACGATGGCGCGCAGCGTGGCGGCCAGCTTTACCGCATCGGCATTCTTCAGCGGCACCACCCAGATATTGCCGGGGCGGGCGTAAGGCTGGTCGAGCTTCTCGATCAGATGGCGCGCTTGCTGCAGCCGCGCGCGGCTGGAGGCGCGGATCATCAGCGCGTTGCTGCGCGGCTCGGCCACCACGGACGTGCGCAGCGAGGCATCGACGCCCGGCGCCGCGCCGCCGCCGGCCGCACCCGCGGCGGCGGGGTCGAGCAGCTTCTGCAGCACCTGCGCGGTGTCGCTGGCCAGCGCATGGCGCAGCGGTACCAGTTCGACCTCGCCCGAAGCGGGCGCGTCGATCGCGGCGATGATGCGCGCCAGCCGGCGCAGGTTGTCGGCGTAGTCGGTGATGACCAGCGTGTTGTTGGCCGGGTAGGCGGTGATGGTGTTGTTGGGCGCGATCATCGGCCGCAGCACCGGCACCAGGTTGTTGGCCGACTCGTAGTTGAGCCGGAACACCTGCGTCACCACCTGGTCGCCGCGGCTCGGCGCCGCGCCGATCACCGTGGGCGAGCCCTGCAGCTTGGCGTCGGCCTCAGGCACGACCTTGGTGAAGCCGTTGCTTTCGACCATCGCGTAGCCCTGCATGCGCAGCACCGAGCCCAGCGTCTGCAGCGCCTGCGCGCGCGACACCGGCTGCTCGGTGACCAGGTTCACCGTGCCCTTCACGCGCGGGTCGATCACGAAATTCTTGCCGGTGGCCTGCCCGACCGCCTTGATCACCGAGTCCAGGTCGGCATTGACGAAGTTGAGCACCACCTGGTCGCGGTTGGCCGGCGTGATGTCGGGCGGCGCCGGCGGCGTGGCCGCGGGGCGTGCGCCTGGTGCGCCTGGCTGGGCCCACAGCGGCGCGGGTGCCAGCAGCGAGAGTCCGCACAGCAGGGCCACGGCGCGGGCGCAGGCGGTCTGGAAAACAGGTCGGGTGGCATGGGTTGTCATAGTCATTTCCGTACGCTCCTGGCGCTGCCTGGCATCAGAAGCGCAGCCTTGTCACGTTGTTGTCTCGTCGTCCCAGCAGGCTCAGCAGGCTGGTCAGTTGCGTCTCTGCATCGGGCTCGGCATGGGCGGTGCCCTCGAAGCGCGCCTGCCGGCCAAGCGTGCCGCTACCCTCCAGGTGCAGCGGCCCGGCGATCGTGCTCAGTTGCAGCTTGCCGCCGCCGGCGCCGCTCCAGTCGATCTCGGCGCGGTAGCTGCCGAGCGGGCGCAGCCGGCTGACCGCGGACGACACCTGCTCGATGCGCAGCGTGACATGGCCGCGCATGCCATTGCCATTTCCGCTTCCGTTGCCATTCCGGCCGGAAAAGCGGCCTTGCAGCGTCGACCAGTCCGCGCGCATCAGGCCATCCGGGCGCAGCGTATTGAACGGCGCGCCGATACCTTCCAGCAGCGATGCCGGCAGCCGCATCGCCCCGGACTGCACGGTCCAGCCGCCCGGGGTCGCGGTGATCGCCACCGGCGCGGCCATGGCTTCGGTGTGCGTCACCACCGCGCGCGCGGTGCCGGCCAGCAGCGGCCAGAAGGCCAGCGTCCATTGCAGCCGGCCCGGCAGTACCGTGGCGGTCTGGCTGCCGGCGCCGGCCGACAGCGCCAGCGTGGCGCTGCCGCGCCACAGCGAGCCGCTGGCATCGGCCAGCAGGATCCGTCCCTGCGTCTGCGTGGCCACGCGCTCGGCGATCCACGCGGCCGGCAGCATTGCCACCACTGTTACCGCGGCGCTGGCGAGTCCCAGCGCGAGCCAGCGCAGGCGCCGCCACACACCCGGCTGGCGCAGCTTGCGGCGCGGCAGCCGCAGCGTTTCCAGCCGTACCATCAGCTGCGGCCGCCCGGACCCTGCAGGGTCGCGCTGACATTGACCAGCGCCGTGGCGCCGACATAAACGACGCGGGCGTCGATCACTTTCATGCGCTGCTGCTGGCGCACGTCCTGCAGCCAGCTGCTGAACGCGCCGAAGGGCACCTTGTCGAGCTGCACCTGGACATTGTTGTCGGCAGCGGCGGCGAGCCGGGTCGCCTTCAGGCCATGCTGGCCCAGGCTGTCCTGCAGCGCCTGCGTCAGCGCGTCGCCGCGCAGCGCCGGTGCCGGCGTGGCCTTGAGGCCGCGCGCTTCCTGCGCCAGCGTTTCCATTTCGGCCAGGTCGGCGCGCATCTGCGGCAGGCTGCGCGCCAGGCGCTGGCGGCCTTCGGCGGCCGGCTCCCACAGCAGCGTGTATCCGATCACCAGCACCAGCACTGCGGCGCCGCCGGCCAGGATGGCCTGCTCGCGCGGGTTGCGCGCGGACCAGAACGCATTGAAGCGTTCCTGCCAGGCCTGCGGCACGCTCGGGCGCAGCCGCGCCAGGCGCGAGCGCACGGCGGTGGTGCTGGCGGATCGGGCTTGGCGGGAGCTCTGGTTTCGGGCGGAGTCTTTCATGGCGTCCATGCGTATCGTGCTGCCGCGCTCACAGGCCTGGCCTGACGGTCCAGCGCGAGCCCGGCGTCACCGGCGTCGCGCCACCTGCAGCACCGCCTCCTGCACTGCCCGGTGCGCTGCCGCCGGTCTTGTCCTCTTCCATCTGCAGGCCGGCCTGGCGCGCGGCATTGCGCAAACTGGCAATGTCCGTGCCCGGCTTGAGCGTCACCACCAGCATGCGGCCGCGGTATTCCAGCGCCTGCAGCGCATCGGGCGGCAGCCGGCGCGCGGCCTGGGCAAAGCGGTCGGCCAGCGGCAGGAAGTCTTCCGGCGTGCTGCGGCCGCTGGCGATGCGCAGCTGCTCGACCTGCCGGCGCATCTGCAGCGGCGCGTCGAGGATGGCCTGGGTCTGCGGGAAGGCGCTGCGCAAGGCCTGCTGCTGCGCGGCTTCCACGCGCTGCTGCTCGTTGCGCAGCAGCAGCCAGTGGATGTTCATGCCCAGCACCTGCACCAGCACGATGCCGGCCAGAAGCGCCAGCGGAATCCGCCATGCAGCCAGGTTCCAGCGGTCGGCGCGGCCCTGCGCGAACTCGAACTGCGCCAGGTCCAGTGCCGGCTCGCGCAGGCACGCCTGCGCGCCTTCGATCCACAGCGGCCAGCCGGCGCGGGCGGCGTTGCGCAATGCGGGAACCGGCGCTGCGGCGGCGGCATCGGCGTCGGCGTACCAGGTGCCGTCGGGCGCCAGCGCCTGCCAGGCCGCGAGCGCGTCGTCGCCCAGCAGCAGGCCGTAGCCGGCGTGTGCGCCGGTGCGCACGGTCAGTTGCCACTGGCTGGCCAGCGCAGAAGCTGGCCCGGTGGTGCCGACGGTGGCGCTGTCGAGCAGTTCGCCGCCGGCTGCCAGGGCGCTGGCGGCCGCCTCGACCACCAGCGTTGCTGGCTCCTCCCGTCCGGCTTCCTCCGCCGGGCGCAGCGTGGGCTCGGCGCCGGGCGCCTCGGTTGCGGCTGCCTCTGCCTCTGCCAACGGCAGGCACAGCTGCGCCGGCAACACATGGCGGCGGCGATGGCGGTGTTCGGCAAAGGCGTCGAGCACGGCCCGCAGCCAGGCGCGGTCGGCCACCATCAGCAGTCGCCGGCGCGGGCCGCGAACCGCGGCGCTGCCGTCGAGCGCGGGCCCCACGCCGATATGGCAGGGCTGGGCGTCGGTGGCGAGCGCGTCCTCGATCAGGTTGGGCAGCGCCTGTTTCAAGCGCGCCGGCGGCAGCGGCGGCACGGTGGCTGTGGTCAGCAGTACGTCGCTGGCGGCCAGGATCAGCACCAGCCGTTCGGCAGCGGGCAGGTCGGCGATGCGGGCGTGGCCTTCGCGCAACACTTCAGGGACCGTGCTGCCAGCCCCGCGCCGTGCGGCATCCGTGCCAGTGCGCGCAAGGGCGAACGGCAGGGCGCCGAACTGCCAGGGTTGCGGTTGATCGTGCGGCCGGTGCGGCAGGCGGACGTACAGGGTGGTGCTCAAGTTTTCCTTAACGTGGCGTCAGTGGCGTCAATGGCGTCAGTGGCGGGACATGGGGGAAAAAACCGGGGAAGGCGCATTGCCGCGTGGCGCCTCGCTCGCGCCAGCCTCGCAGCATACCTTGCCTGTGTGACTAAACCGCGTCAATACCATTCTCCCCGGTTGCCAATACCCCGCAAATTGCGTCGCCTATGCGGGCTGCGTGCGCGTTGTATCAGACATTCAGCGCAGGTCCGGCAGCCGGTCGGCGTCCTGTATCCAGACCACCCGCGTCGTATTGGTGGCACCCAGTGGCTCGCCACGGAAGACCAGCGACACCTGCAGCCGGCTGGCGCGTTCGTGGCGAACCAGCCCGTAGACCAGGAAATAGTGCGTGCGCACGTCGATCATATTGGCCAGGCTGGCGCTGTCGGCCTGGGGCGCGACCGCTGCCAGCTGGGTCTGCACGTTGCCGATGTTGTTGAAATAGGCGCGGTCGCGCTGGCGTACCAGTTCGCGGGCGCGCTCCAGTGGCAGCTTGTCGATCACGGCGGCCAGCACCTCGGCCTCGGCGGTGTTGGCGTTGACCAGGGTGCGCGCGGGCAGCACGGTGACAAACGGCTCCAGCACGGCGACCATTTCCGGCGTATAGCCGGGCAGGGACAGCAGCCCCTGCACGCTGTCGAGCGGGCGCGGCGCCGCTCGGCCGCCGCCATCGCCGCTACCGCCTTGCGCCGCCTGCAGCATGGCGCGCGCGGTGGACTCGGCCAGTTGCGGGTTCAGGCCTACCGTCTGCAGCAGGCGGCGGTAGGCGGCCTCGGCCGCGGGATCGACCGAAGCGGCGCGCCCCTGGCCAGCGGTGGCGGTCCAGATCACCAGGTTGGCGAGGTTGAAGCGGGCCTGGGCATCGAGAATGCGGCCGGACAGGAACGAGTTTTCGCCGGCCACGTCGGTGCGCAGCGAAGCGCCGAGGAAATCCGACAGCCGGGTTTCGGCGATCGGCACCGCCCAGGGCTCGCCGAGCTGGTCGACATTGGTGCGGCGCTGGTCGTCGCGCAGGATCAGCCGCGCCCAGTCGACCGCGGCGCGCTCGATCCAGGTCGCCTGCGCCAGCAGCCGCTGGTTCTCGATGGCACGGATCTGCACCTGCTGGCGCCACAGCATGCCGGACACCACCACCACGGCCAGCGTCACCATCAGCAGCGCGGTGACCACGGCGGCACCGCGGGCGCGGCGCCGCGCGAAGGTCGGGCGGGAGTGGACGGGGACGCGCCTCATAGCCCGGTCATGCAGATCTTCCGGAACTGCCGCGGCGCGTCGCCGTCGCCCATGCGCGCGAGCACGGTCAGTTCGACCGCGCGCACCGCGGTGTCGGGCTGCGCCGTGCCGGCGTCCGAAGCCGCCACCGCGCTGGCGGCGTTGCCGGCGAACAGGACGTTGCGGATGCGGCCGGTGTCGGCCTGCCAGCCGGCAGGCTCCACCCAGGCGCGCGCGCTCATGCCGGCGACGTCGGGCAGCACGCGCCGCACCTGCGCCGCATTGTTGCCGCCCTGGCGCAGCGACAGCAGCGCCGACTGCAGCCCGGCCCGGTCGGCCACCGGCGGCGCGGCCACCCGCACCAGCGTATTGCCATCGATCTGGTATGAGAGCACCTGCCACGTGGGCGGCTGCCCCTCGTCGCGGCGGTCGCGCACCAGCAACAGCCGGTCCGGGCCGACCTCGACCGGGCTGCCCTGCAGCAGCGTGGGGTTGGCAAGATGCTCGCAGTCAGCCTGGAACTGGCCGTAGAGAATCTTAAGCGCATCCAGGCGCGCATCGTGGTCGGTCAGGCGCTCGCGGCTGCGCGTCAGGCTGTCGAGCGCGCGCCAGCCGATCACCGCCATCACCGCCAGCAGCGTGATCGCGACCAGCATCTCCAGCAGCGTGAAGCCGCGGGTGCGCTGGCCCGGGCGTTGGCGCTCAGAGCACGTTGCGGGCTTCATTGGGAACGATGGTGACCAGCCACGCCAGCCGCACGGACTTGTCGGCGGCGGACGGGTAGACCGCGATCTCGACGCGGCGGAAAACCGGGTTGGGCGTGCCCGAGACCGATTGCTCGCAGTACAGCGGGGTGCCGCCTTGCGGGCACGCATAACCGCTGACGCCGGGCTCGGGCCAGGTCTTGGACAGGCGCAGCGCGGCCAGGTGGTTCTCGGCGCTCCATTCGGCCAGCATGCGGGTCTGCAGCGCGGCGCCGGCGTCGACCATCGAGCCCATGGCGCGCATCGCCGCGGTCAGCGCGACCGCCAGGATGGTCAGCGCGACCAGTACCTCGATCAGCGTGAAGCCGGCGCGGCGGCGGCGGGGAGTGCGGGTCATGGCGTGCTGGCGAAGTAACGGCCGCCACCATCGCCGGTAATGTCCACGCGGATATCGCCGCGCACCAGGACCAGCCGCTGTGGCATATCGATCAACTCGCGCCCGAAGACCAGCCTCAGCGGGCCGCCGGTGCCGGTGGGCCGGCCGCCTTCGGCAACCACCACCTGGTCCAGCGCCAGCCGCCAATGGCCCGGCGCGAACACGTCGGTGCGCATGGGGATCCAGCCGTTCGGAGTCGATTCCAGGAAGCGCCAGCCGCCGGCGTCGCCTTCCCAGGCGATCGGGCGGGCGCCGAGCTGCGCCTCTTCCTGCGCCAGCTCGAACAGCCGCGCGATGCGCTGGCCGTCATCCAGCACGCGTCCACGCTCGTTGGGCGAGGCGTTGACCGCAACCAGCGAGATCACGATGCCGGCGATCACCATGACCACCAGCAGCTCGAGCAGGGTAAAGCCCCGGCGCCGCAAGGGCGCGCGGCGGTGCGGCGCCGTGGTCATGGGTCAGGGAAGATGTGGGCGCGGGATCTATTCCCAGTTGCCGATATCGGCGTCGTTGCCGTTGCCGCCGGCCTGGCCGTCGGCGCCGAAGCTGAACACGTCGATCTCGCCGCGCACGCCCGGGTTCAGGTACTGGTACGGATGGCCCCAGGGGTCCTTGGGCAGCTTTTCCAGGTAGCCGCCGCCCTTCCAGTTGTTCGGCACCGGCTCGGTGGTGGGCTTGGTCACCAGCGCTGCCAGGCCTTGCTCGGTGGCAGGGTAGCGGCTGTTGTCGAGCCGGTACAGCTTGAGCGCCTGCATGATCGACGAGATATCCTGGCGTGCCGCGACGATGCGCGCTTCGTCCGGACGGCTCATGATCTTGGGCACTACCAGCGCCGCCAGCACGCCAAGGATCACGATCACCACCATGATTTCGATCAGGGTGAAGCCGCGCGCGCGGCGGGCGCGTGCGGGCCGGGAACGGGCAGGGCTGGCGGAACGGGTAGGGAAAATGCGCATCGTCTGTGAACCTCGTTGCTGGAATGGCTGGGCTCGCGGCCGGGCTGGCGGCGGGCCGGTTTCGCCAGTCAGTATAACCGGCGCCACATGACTGTTTTATGGGGGGTGGCGTCGGCGCCGCAGCAATGTGCGATGCAAGTCACTACCGGTTCCCTGTGGCCTGATTTAACTTGCATCCTGAATGCATATTTTTTAAGATGCCGCCACGATGCAACTGACCCGTTTTTCCGACTATGCACTGCGCCTGCTGATGTACGTCGCCCGTGGCGACGGCAGCCGGCCCATCACCATTGCGGAAGTGGGCCAGCAGTTCGACATCTCGCACAACCACCTGGTCAAGGTGGCGGCGCGGCTGTCGAAGCTGGGCTGGATCACGGCCACGCGCGGCCGCCACGGCGGCCTGCAGCTCGGGCCGGGTGCCGACAAGCTGACCATCGGTACCATCCTGCGCGAGCTGGAAGGCCACAAGGCCATCATCGACTGCGACAACCCGCCTTGCGCGCTGAACGGCAACTGCCGCCTGAAGCGCGCGCTGGACGTGGCCGAGCAGGCGTTCTACCGCGCGCTGGACGATGTCACGCTTGCCGATGTCACGGGCAGCAAGACTGCCGAGTCGATCATCCGGCTGCATCGCGATTTCCTGAACCGGCGTTCGGCCTGAGTGGACTTTGTCCGTGCAGGCGCCCACGAGCGCCGGTTTTATTGTGCGAAAAAACATGCATATTGCATGCATGAATTAAACGGAGTGTTATTTGATGCTGTCCGCCGCTTCCCGCCCCTATATCGATGCGAGCGTCCCCGTGCTGCGCGAGCATGGCCTGGCCATCACCACCCATTTCTACCGCGAGATGTTCTCCGACCGTCCTGAGCTCACGCAGATGTTCAACATGGGCAACCAGGCCAACGGTAGCCAGCAGCAATCGCTGGCGTCGGCCGTGTTCGCCTACGCCGCCAACATCGACAATGGCGCCGCGCTGGCGCCGGTGGTCGACCGCATCGTGCACAAGCATGCGTCAGTGGGTCTGACTCCGTCGCATTACCCGATCGTCGGCCGCCACCTGCTGGGCGCGATCAAGGCCGTGCTGGGCGATGCCGCCACGCCGCCGCTGCTGGCTGCCTGGGACGAAGCCTATTGGCTGCTGGCCGGCGAGCTGATCTCCGCCGAGGCACGGCTGTACCAGCGCACCGGCGTTGCCGCCGGCGAGCTCACGGCGGTGCGCGTGGTGCGCCGCGAAGCGCAGGGCGAGCAAGTGGTGTCGCTGACGCTGGCGGCCGCCGACGGCGGCCCCCTGCGCGACTTCCGCCCCGGCCAGTACATCAGCGTCGAGGCGCGTCTCGATAACGGCACGCGCCAGCTGCGCCAGTATTCGCTGTCGGGCGAGACCGGCCTGCCCACCTGGCGCATTTCGGTCAAGCGCGAGGATGGCGACCAGTCGACGCCGGCTGGCGCGGTTTCCAACTGGCTGCATGCGAACGCGCAGGAAGGCACCGAGCTGAAGGTCAGCGCGCCGTTCGGCGATTTCACCCCGGCGCTCGACGGCCATCGCCCCCTGGTGCTGCTGTCGGGCGGCATCGGCATCACGCCGATGATCTCGGTGCTGCGCACGCTTGCCGCCCAAAGCTCGCAGCGTCCGATCCTGTTCGCCCACGCCTCGCGCAGCGGCCGCCACCACGCACATCGCGCCGACCTGCAGTGGGCGCGCGAGCGGTTGCCCCAACTGGTGACGCATATCAGCTATGAAGAGCCCGAGGCCGGCGACGCCATCGGCCGCGACTACGATCACGCCGGCACCATGCCGATGGCCGAGTTGCTGGCCCGGCCGGAGCTGCAGCGCTTCATCGACGGCCGCTTCTACCTGTGCGGGCCGCTGGGCTTCATGCAGGCGCAGCGCCATGCGCTGGTCAGCGCCGGCGTGCCGGTGGCGCACATCGACCGCGAAGTCTTCGGCCCGGACCTGCTCGACCACCTGCTCTGAGCCCGTTGCCACGGCTTGGCCGGTGATGGCGACAGTGTCATGTGGCTCTGGTACGCTTGGCGCGATCCTCCAATCCGCGTCAGGGGTACCGTTCCCGTGCAACTCTCCCTCCGGCCTGTCCTTCGCTTCAACGCCGCGGCGCCGTGGCTGCCGCGCCTGGCGAGCGTAGCGCTGTTTGTCGCGCTGTGCGCGCTGGCCACATACTGGGTTCTGACCTTCAGCGCGATGCGCACCCTGCCGGTGCCGCAGAGCGCGCGTGTTGCCCAGACCGAGGCTGTCGAGACCGGCGCCGTGGCGACACTGTTCGGCGGCTCGGCCCAGGGCGGTCCGCGCGACGTGCAACTGCTCGGCGTGGTGGCCGAAATCGATGGCGGGGCCGGCGCGGCGATCGTTTCACTGGACGGCGGGCCGCCCAAGGCGGTGCGGTCCGGCGCCGAGCTGTCGCAGCAGATCCGGCTGGTGGAGATCCGCCAGCGTTCGGTAGTGATCGACCGCAGCGGCGTGCGCCAGGAGATCGCGTTGCCGGTGCAGCAGGGCGCCGCGCGCGCACCCGCCGCCGGTGCGCCGGCTCCCGCGCTGCCGACGCCGCCAGCCGGCGCCGCCGCGCCTATGGCGACGCCGATGCCGCCGCCGGCTCCGGTGGCCCCGGTGGCAAGCCAGCCGGCCCCGGCGCAACCTATCCAGCAGGCCCAACCCATCCAGCCGGCTCCAGGCCAGCCCCCGCAGCCGCAAGTCCAGACCCAATCCCAGCCGCAACCCGCGGCCCAGCATCAGCCCATGATGGCGCCGCCGCCCAGCCAGGACGGGATGCTGGTCCCCAAGAAATAAGCTGGCAAGGCCGCGAATATTCGCCTCCCGTTGCGTTCCCTTACGGGCCGCCAGCCTTTCTGTGAGGCGGGTAACATCGTATTAAAAGCGCCAACCTCCCTGCATCGTCTGCGTTCTAATCCGTACATGCCAACGTGATGACAAGGAGCAAGACATGCAACGCAATCACAAGCAGCAGATCCTGAAGCAGTTCCTGGCCGCCTCGGCCGCCCTGCTGGTTGCCGGCGGCGCCTTCGCCCAGGCCAGCGCGCCCGCCGCACCGGCCGGCAAGCCCGGCCCCGGCCACCACCATATGGGCCATGGCGGCGGCTGGATGAAGGCGGTCGATACCGACAACGACGGCACGATCTCGAAGGCCGAGGCCGACGCCTACTTCAACAAGCTGGACACCAACCGTGACGGCAAGATCGACAAGGCCGAGATGGACGCGCACCGCAAGACCGTCATGGCCGAGCGCCACGCCCGCATGCAGGCCGCCTTCGACGAGAAATTCAAGGCAGCCGACAAGAACGGCGACGGCGCCCTGACCAAGGCCGAGGCCAATGCCGGCCTGCCGCGGCTGGGCAACCGCTTCGACCAGCTCGACGCCAACCGCGACGGCAAGCTGACCCGCGACGAAATCCGCGCCGGCATGCAGAAGATGCACCGCGACCACCATCGCCGTGGCCCGCAGGGCCAGGGCGCTCCGGGCAGCCAGCCGGCTCCCGCGAACCCGTCTTCACCGGGTGCCCCATCCACCAGCGGCGGCTGATGCCGCAGCAGGACGGTCATGGCTGTCCTGTCCTGAAACCGCTGTTCAGCGCGCGTGCCTCCGGGCCGCGCGCTTTTGCTTTGGCCCGGTCCGTCACCGCGTCGGACCGTGCATCGACCAGGAAGTATCTGACCCCGGCGGCAAACGCCCGTAGAATGCCGCTTCCCTGTGCGGCCGGCTTGGCACCATCCTTGCCTTCTCGGGTCGGCGCAGGCGCGACCGCAACACCGCGGCCGTGCCGGCAGACAGGTTTGCCCAGCCCGACCGGCTGCAGCGCGAGTGACCCAAAAGGCTGCCGATTCGTCGGAAAACCGGCCCGTAGCGGACGCAATCACACAAAAAATTGCGTACTTGTGCACGGCTTGCTAAATTTGCGCAAAAAAATTGCCAATAAACATATTGCGGAGCAACAATATCGTGAGCAAGGTGGAGTTGGACAAGATCGACCGGAAGATCCTGGAAGTGCTGCAGACCAACGGCCGGTTGACCAACCTGGAGGTGGCCGAGCGCGTCAACCTGTCGCCCAGTCCCTGCCTGCGCCGCATCCGGCGGCTGGAGGAGATCGGCGTGATCCGGCAATACGCGGCGCTGCTGGAGCCGAACAAGATCGGGCTCGGCCTGCTGGCCTATATCAATGTCCGGCTGGAGAAGCACGGGGGCGCGCCCAAGGGCAAGGCGCCGCTGGACCTGTTCCGCGCTTCTATCGCGGTATGGCCCGAGGTGGCGGCATGCCATGCCATGACCGGAGAGATGGACCTGCTGCTCAAGGTCTATGTCGAGGACATGGAGCACTTCGCGCGCTTCATGCAGGAGCAACTGCTGGCCCATCCGTCGGTGATCGACGTGCGCTCCAGCTTTGCGCTGGAAAGCATCAAGGACACCACGGCACTGCCGGTTGGCGGCGCGGCCTGAACGGTCCGGGCGCACATGCAAAAACGGCGCATCGTTGCGATGCGCCGTGGTGGCCGTGCGGCGAAGCGCGCTCAGGCGGTGTGCCTCAGGCGGTGTGCTTTTGCGGCACCATCGAGCGCCAGAAGCGCAGGCCGAAGCGGCGCGCGTCGCGCAGGTTGCGACGGACTGCGTAGTCCAGGTCGGCCATCTGCTCGTCCAGCGCCTCGGTCAGGCGGCTGACGGTGTCCGCCGGCGGCAGTTCCAGGTACGCGTCGGCCTCGCCGTAGGCGTACTGGACCTTCATGCCGGCCTTCTTGGCAATGTGCATCATCGCGGCGTTGCGCGACAGGCAGTGCATGTACAGCGTGCGCACGCTGGTATTGCGGCCATGCATGGCCGCACGCTCGAACAGCGCGCTGCCGATACCGCGGCCACGGGCGCTGCGCGACACCGACACGCCGAACTCCGCCACGCGGCCCTGGGCGTTGTCGCGCAGGTTGGCGAAGTGGCCCACGCCGACCAGCTCGAGCTTGTCGTCGTAGACGCCGAACACGGTGTCGTGGTCGAAGTCGATGCTGTCTACGTAGGCTTCGATCACGTGGTCGCCCACCGACTGGCCGAAACGGAGCAGGCGATCCTCCTCGCCCAGGGCGAGGAAATGCTTCAGCAGGCGCGAACGGTGATGGGCCGCCAGCTCGCGCACCAGAACGGTGGCGCGATGGGCGGCCTGCGTCGCTGCAGCTGCCTTGCGCAGATCTTCGTCGGTCAGTGCGCCGACAGCCTTGCTCAGTTCGAGCGGGTTCACGTTAATTCCTTCCTGGTGCGATCACAGATAAAAATAGGCACTGCGTTGGTGTTTCGCCAGGCACTTTTCCCTGGCTCGGTGCGTGATTCGGGGAAACACCATCTTGATGCAGCGTGAAAAGTATTGTAGTGGAATTGTCAGTCTGGCGTAAGCTTCCTGCGCCGCAGCAGCCGGCCGCGCCGCCGCATCGCTTCGAAAAATGCAATAAAATCAATGGCCTAAAAAAATGTGATGAATTGTTGCGCGGGATCAACTGTGGATATGTTGCAACGCCGCAATCGAGCCATGCTCGCGCCACGATCCACCTCCCTTCGCCAAGCCGCCCCGTCTTCGATGACCGAGTCTCCCATTGCAGTGATCTACGCGCATCCCACGCCCAGCCGATCGCGCGTCAACCGGCCGCTTGCCGACGCCCTGGCCTCGCTGCCGCAGGTCCAGGTACGCGATCTTTACCGTTCCTATGTGGATTACGACATCGACGTCGTCGCCGAGCAGCGCGTGCTGGCGGTCGCGGACACCGTCGTGTTGCAGTTTCCGGTGCGCTGGTACAGCGTGCCCGCGCTGCTCAAGCTATGGCTGGATGAGGTGCTCGAGCACGGGTGGGCCTATGGCCCTAGCGGCACGGCGCTGCGCGGCAAGTCGATGCTGGCGGTGGTCAGTACCGGCGGCAGCGCTGATGCCTACGGTCCCGACGGCAACCATGGCCACCCGATCGGCGAATTCCTGTTGCCGCTGGAGCAGACCGCGCTCCTTTGCGGCATGACCTGGCTGCCGCCGGTGGTGCTGCATGGTGCCGACAACGCCGATGCGCAGGCCCTGGCCGATCATATCGCACACGTCTGCGGGCGCCTGGGCGCCGACGCCATGCCCGCGGAGGTGCGCGCATGAACCAGCATGACTTCCTGATTGCGCTGCTGGTGTTCCTGGTAGCGGCGGTGGTGGCGGTGCCGCTGGCGCGGCGCAGCGGCCTGGGCGCCGTGCTGGGCTATCTGCTGGCAGGGGCGGCGATCGGCCCGTTTGCGCTGCGCCTGGTTTCCGATGTCGAATCGATCCTGCATTTCTCCGAGTTCGGCGTGGTGCTGATGATGTTCGTCATCGGCCTGGAACTGGAGCCGCGCAAGCTGTGGGCCTTGCGGCGGAGCATATTCGGCTACGGTGGCGCCCAGCTTGCCGCCTGCGCGCTGGTGATCGGAGCGGCCGCCGCGCTGGCGGGGGCGTCATGGCAGGTGGCGCTGGTCGCGGGCCTGGGCCTGGCGCTGTCGTCCACCGCGATCGCGCTGGCGACGCTGACCGAGCGCAACCTGTTCGGTACGCCGGCCGGTGCGGCCAGCTTCGGCATCCTGCTATTCCAGGACATTGCCGCCATCCCGATGATCGCGCTATTGCCGCTGCTTGCCGTCGAAGGAGCCGAAGGTGCCGGTGCCGGCGCCGCCGGCTGGCTGGCGGGCGTGAAGGCAGTGGCGGTGATCGGTGCGGTAGTGGCCGGCGGCCGCTACCTGGTGCGGCCGGCGCTGCGCTTTATCGCGCGCACCGACATGCGCGAGATGTTCACCGCGTTTGCGTTGCTGCTGGTGGTGGGCATCGCGCTGATGATGGATGCGGTCGGGCTGTCGATGGCGCTGGGGACCTTTCTGGCCGGCGTGCTGCTGGCCGATTCGGAATACCGCCATGCGCTGGAGGCTGACCTGGAGCCGTTCAAGGGGCTGCTGCTGGGCCTGTTCTTCATGGCGGTCGGCATGTCGATCGATTTTGCCGTGCTGGCGCGCTCGCCCTGGCTGGTGCTCGGGCTGGTGGTGGCCTTCGTCGTCGCCAAGACCGCGGTGCTGATGCTGCTGGCGCGTGAGTTCGCCATCGCGCGGGGCCAGCGGCTGCTGTTTGCGCTGTTGATCTCGCAGGGCGGCGAGTTTGCCTTCGTGGTGTTCGGCGTGGCCGGCGGCGCGGGTTTGCTGCCGCGCGAGACCGAGGCCTTGCTGGTGCTGGTGGTGGCGCTGTCGATGGTGGCCACGCCGTTGCTGCTGCTGGCCTATGACCAGCTGGTGGCGCCTCGGCTGGGTGGCGCCAGGGCTCGTCCGGACGAGGCCATCACGCCGCAGGACAACCCGGTGCTGATCGCCGGCTTCGGCCGTTTCGGACAGATCATCGGGCGGCTGCTGTATAGCCAGGGCATCGGCGTCACGGTGCTCGACCACGATCCGGACCAGATCGAGTTCCTGCGCCAGTAC
Organism: Cupriavidus phytohabitans; assembly: GCF_000426345.1. Classification (GTDB taxonomy): domain Bacteria; phylum Pseudomonadota; class Gammaproteobacteria; order Burkholderiales; family Burkholderiaceae; genus Cupriavidus. The sequence continues at coordinate 146,926 of NZ_AUFE01000012.1, forward strand.
GGCTTCAAGATCTTCTATGGCGATGCCACGCGGCTGGATCTGCTCGAAGCCGCCGGCATCGCCCGCGCGCGCATCCTGGTGGTGGCGATCGACGGCATGGACGAGAGCCTGCAGCTGATCGACCGGGTGCGCGAGCGCTATCCGGAACTGCAGATCTATGCGCGGGCGCGCCATGTGTCGCATATCTACCAGCTAATGGACCGCGGCGTGCAATTGTTCGAGCGCGAGATGTTCGAGGGTTCGCTGAGGATGGGGCGGAGTGTCCTGGAAGGGCTGGGCTTCGACCCCGCCGAGGCGCGCAACGTCGCGCTGCGCTTCCGCCGGCACAACATCCAGGCGATCGACCGCTTCTACCCGCACTACACCGACCAGAAGAAGCTGGTCTCGCTGGCGCGCCAGGCCCGCGACGAGCTGGAGGAAATGTTCAGGCAGGACCGCGAGCAACGCCGGCAGCGCGAAGAGGCAGGGTGGTCCTGACGATGGCGGGGGCGGGCCGCGGCGGGCCCGCCTGCGTCAGCGGATCGTGGCGGCGCGGCCCGGCAGCCCGCCTTCGAGCAGGTCGAGCACTGTCTCGGCAAAGTCCGCGTACGACAGCCGGCCGCCCGGCTTGAGCCAGGTAAAGGTCCAGTTGATCATGCCGAACACGGTCATGGTCAGGGCGGTCTGGTTATCGCGCGTGACACGCTCCGGGTAGGCCCGGCGCAGCAGGCGCGAGAAGGCCGCCACCACGTCGCGCTCGCGGCCCAGGATCACGTCGCGCTGGCTTTCGGCGAGGAACTTGACGTCGTTGATCAGCGCGATATGGCGTGTCTGCGAGGTTTCGTATTCGGCCAGGAAGGCGCGGATCAGGTTGGCGAACGCCTCCTTGTCGGTGCGCGCATGGCGCTCGGCGTCGGCCTCCACCTCGGTGACCAGCAGCATCAGCCGCCGCGTGTAGCGGTCCAGCAGGTCGAACAGGATCGCTTCCTTGCTCTCGTAATAGTGGTAGAGGCGCGCCTTGGACGTGCCGCAGGCGGCGGCCAGGTCGGCCATCGAGGTGCTGGGGTAGCTGCTGTTGGCGAAGGCGGCGGCGGCCAGGTCCAGGATCTGTTCGCGCTGGGCCTCGAAATCGGGTGCCTTGGTACGGGCCATGTGTATCGGGGTTACTCGCCACCGCCGCCGGCGCGGCGGCGCAACTCGCAGGTCTCGAGCGAGTCGGAATTGCCGCGCAGCACCATCTGGCCGGAGGCAATCAGCTCGCGGCAGCGCCAGAACACGAACCAGTCGCTGGCCAGCAGGCCTTCGATCGCCCCCATCACGCTGCCCACCACCTGAGCCGCGGGGGTCCATTCCGCCGGCGCGCGATCCATGATGATGTCGTCGATGGTGTGGTAGGCGGCGGGAACCAGCGTGTTGCCTTTCCACAGGCGGACGTCGGCATTTTCCTTGACGTTCTGCTGCCACTCGTAGCCCAGCCGTCCCAGCCGCAGCACCGAAACCGGCGCGATCGTGGAAAAGCGCCGCGCCAGCCGTGCCGCCGAATACATGCCGATGGCGGCCAGGTTGCCTTGGGCGGGCATCTCCAGCTCGCGCAGGTCCATCGCGACTTCATTGATCCGTTGCGGCGCCTGGTACAGGTGGAACACGACCCGGCGCAGCATCAGCTGGTCGGCCGCGCTCTGGCCGTGCCAGATGGCTATTTCCAGTTCGTCCTGGCGCAGCCTCTGGAGCTGGTCCAGCGCCTGGCGCATCTCGGCGGCGAAATCGATGTCGGTGTGCGGGGCGACCCGCTGCCAGAAGCCGGAACGGATCAGCCCGGTGCTGTCGATGTCGGCCAGCGGCCCCACGGCCAGGTCGTCGCGCAGCACCACGACAGGGTCCGGCCGCGCGGCCTGCGCCAGCGCCTGGCGCAGGGTCGTGCCTGCTACATCACCGTTGACGACGTGGATATATTGCATGGCCGTGATTGTATATGGGTGGGACGGTTCGCTGGCACCGGGCGGCACCGGCGCCACAGTCGGCGGGTGCTGCCGTGCAAGGCCATGCGCAAGCCGCTGTTTTACCCCCCCCCGCAAGCATCGCGCCAGGCCGCTGCCGGCCTGCCGTCATTGTAATCACGGCCGGGCCTGGCCAATGGCGGCGAGCGTCGGCACGCGCACGGGGCGCCGGCCGCCTGCCGCCGCGTACCTGGATCAGCGTTCGTCGTAGCTGACCACCACCCGCGGCGTCAGCGCGCGCGCCTGGCAGGTGAGCACGAAGCCCTTTTCCATCTCCCACGGCTCGAGCGTGTAGTTCTTCTCCATCTCGACCTTGCCTTCCAGCACCTTGGCACGGCAGGTGCAACAGACGCCGCCCTTGCAGGCGTATGGCAGGTCGAGCCCGGCGGCCAGCGCGGTATCGAGCACGTTGGCGTCTTCCAGCGGCAGGCGCATGCTGTGCTGCTTGCCGTCGAGCACGACCACCAGCTCTGCGGTGCCCGCGTGGTCGGCATGCGTGTGCGCAGGCTTGGGCCTGGCCTGCGCGAGCGGCACGCCGAAGCGCTCGGCGTGGATGCGGTGCGGATCCACGCCAGCGTCGCGCAGTGCCGCCTCGGCTTCGTCGATCATCGAAGCAGGCCCGCAAACGAACGCCGCATCGATGTCATCCACCGGGATCAGGGTCTGGAGGAAGGCGGTGACGCGGTCGTGGTCAAGCCGTCCGTGCAGCAGGTCGACCTCCTGCGGCTGGCGCGACAGCACGTGGTACAGCGTGAAGCGCGAAAGGTACTGGTTCTTCAGGTCTTCCAGCGCCTCGGAAAAGATTATGCTGTCGACATTGCGGTTGCCGTAGACCAGCGTGAACCGGCTGCGCGGCTCGGCTTGCAGCGTGGTGCGGATCAGCGACAGCACCGGCGTGATGCCGCTGCCCGCGGCAAAGGCAACATAGTGGCGCGCCGTGGCCGGATCCAGCGGTACATGGAAGCGGCCGTCCGGCGTCATCACGTCGATCACCTGGCCGGGTGCGATGGAGTCATGGAGGTGGGACGAAAACAGCCCGTCCTCTACCAGCTTCACCGCCACGCGCAGTTCGCCCTGTGCGTCGTAGTCCTGCACCGCCGAGCAGATCGAATATGAGCGCCGCAAGTCCTTGCCGTCGACCGGCGCCTTCAGCGTCAGGAACTGGCCCTGGGTGAAGCGGTAGGCGGCGCGCAGCGTTTCCGGCACCTCGAACGCGATCGAGATGGTGTCGGCAGTCTCGGGGCGTACCTGCGCCACGCGCAGCGGGTGGAACTGTGGGGTCATGGCAGCCTGGCTTTGGCCCGGCGGGGCTCAATAGGGTTTGAAATAGTCGAACGGCTCGCGGCAATCCAGGCAGCGGTACAGCGCCTTGCACGCCGTCGAGGCGAAGCGCGAGATTTCCTGCGTGTGCAAGCTGCCGCAGCGCGGGCAGGCGACGCGGTCCGGGGCGCCGGCGCGCGCGGCACGCGGGACGAAGCGCAACGGTTGCGCCGTCGCCGGTGCGTCGCACTGGCCGGGCGGCGCGATACCGAATTCGCGCAATCGTTCACGCGCGGCTGGGGTGATCCAGTCGGTGGTCCACGCCGGCGCCAGCACGGTGCGCAGGCGCCACGGCGCCAGGCCGGCGGCGTCGAGCGCCTGGCCGATGTCTTCTGCGATCTGTGACATCGCCGGGCAGCCGGAGTAGGTGGGTGTAATCGTGACTTCCAGCGTGCCGTCGGCATCGGCGGCGATGCCGCGCAGGATGCCGAGGTCGCGGATCGACACCACCGGGATCTCCGGGTCGGGAACCGCTTCGAGCGCCGCCCACGCCTTCGCGACGCGCGCATCGCCGGCAGCTTTCGCTGGGTGGGGCAGGGTGGTGACGTTCATGCCGGTCAATCCTTTGCGGCGAAGCGGGCGCTTACCATTGGGCGCCCGGATGGGCTCGCGCCAGCCCCTGCATCTCGCCCAGCAGGTAGCTCATGTGTTCGGAATGCACGCCGAGCTTGCCGGTCGAGACAAAGCTGCTCGCAGGCGGTAGCGCCAGCGTGGCGGCTTGCAGGGTCTCGGCAACGGTCGCATCCCAGGCCGAGCGCAGCGAGGCGGTGACGATGCCGATTCCCTGTGCCGCGGCTTCGGCTTCCACCGGGTCTTCGGCAAAGCACTCATTCATATAGGGCAGCAGGTGGTCCAGGGCCCGCTGCATGCGGACGTGCGACGCTTCGGTGCCGTCGCCCAGGCGCACTACCCAGCCGGCGGCATGGTGCAGGTGGTAGCGCGCCTCCTTGACTGACTTTGCGGCGATGGCGGCGAGTTGCGCGTCGCTGCTGGACTGCAGCGCTTCCCACAGCTCCACCATCAGCGCGCTGTACAGGAAGTTGCGCATGATGGTGACCGCGTAGTCGCGCTCCGCGGCGGCGGTGCCGGCCAGCGGGCCGCGATGGGGCAGTTCCACCAGCGTCCAGTTGCGGAAATCGCGCTCGGCGCGCCAATAGGCATAGTCGTCTTCATGGCGCGGCAGGCCGGTCAGCTCGCCTTCCAGTTCGCCGGCGCGCCCATACAGCAGGCGCGACTGGCCGATCAGGTCGAGGCTGATGTTGGCCAGCGCAATGTCTTCTTCCAGCACCGGGCCGTGGCCGCACCACTCGGCATTGCGCTGGCCGAGCACCAGCGCGTTGTCGGCCAGGCGCAGCACGTAGCGCAGCGCGGCGGCGCGGGCCGGCGGCAGATGATCCAGGGAGGCGGGTTGCGGGGACGCGGTCATCGTGCGTGGCCCTTACATATGGTTGACTTCGTCGGGCAGCTGGTAGAACGTCGGATGCCGGTAGATCTTGTCAGCCATGGGGTCGAACAGCTCCGGCTTTTCCTCCGGCACGCTCGCCGTAATGGCGGCGGACGGCACCACCCAGATCGACACGCCTTCCTGACGCCGCGTGTAGACATCTCGCGCCATGTGCAGCGCCTGTTGCGCATCGGCGGCGTGCAGGCTGCCGCAATGCTTGTGCTCCAGGCCTTGCTTGCTGCGCACGAACACTTCCCACAGCGGCCATTCCTTGCGGTTCATTGTTGTCTCCTCAATCCTCGTGCCCGGGATGCAGCATTGGTCAGGCGGCGGCGCGGCGCTCGCCCGCTTCGCGCTCGGCCAGCTTGGCGGCGTGGGCGAGCGCGGCTTCGCGGACCCAGGCGCCTTCCTCGTGCGCCTTGACGCGCGTGGCCAGGCGTTCCTTATTGCAGGGACCGTCGCCGTTGATCACGCGCCAGAACTCGTCCCAGTCCAGCGGGCTGTAGTCATAGTGGGCGCGCTCGGCGTTCCATTGCAGTCCCGGGTCGGGCAGCGTCACACCCAGCACCCGCGCTTGCTCCACCGTGGCATCGACGAACTTCTGGCGCAGATCGTCATTCGAGATGCGCTTGATGCCCCAGGCCATGGTCTGCGCGCTGTTGGTCGAGGCCGCGTCGGGCGGGCCGAACATCATCAGCACCGGGAACCACCAGCGGTTGACCGCGTCCTGCACCATCTCGCGCTGGGCGTCGGTGCCACGCATCATCGCGAGCAGCGCGTCGAAGCCCTGGCGCTGGTGGAACGACTCCTCCTTGCAGATGCGGATCATGGCGCGTGCATACGGCCCATATGAGCAGCGGCACAATGGGATCTGGTTCATGATCGCCGCCCCGTCCACCAGCCAGCCGATCACGCCGACGTCGGCCCAACTCAGCGTCGGGTAGTTGAAGATCGACGAATACTTGGCCTTGCCGCTGTGCAGCGCGTCGACCAGCTCGTCGCGGGAGACATCCAGCGTTTCGGCCGCGGAGTACAGGTACAGGCCGTGGCCGCCTTCGTCCTGCACCTTGGCCAGCAAGATCGCCTTGCGCTTGAGTGACGGCGCGCGGCTGATCCAGTTGCCCTCGGGCAGCATGCCGACAATCTCTGAATGCGCGTGCTGGGAAATCTGCCGCACCAGTGTCTTGCGGTAGGCCGCCGGCATCCAGTCCTGCGGCTCGATCTTGCCGTCGGCTGACATACGCGCGTCGAAAGCGGCCTGGCGGACGTCATCGTCCCGAGGGGTGGCGATCTGTGCGGAGTCCGAGTGGCCGGGAACGTCCAGGCTTTGGGTGTACATAGCGCCTCCTCTGGCGGGGGCCGCGGACGGTGGGGGACCGTTGGCGCGGCGGCTGGCCCTATTATATATAAGCCGACCGGTCGGTCAATTTAAGGCGAGCCGGGTTTGTGCTGACTGTCGCCGTGGCAGCGCTGGGCGTGACGGTCTGCGCACGTGTAGTATCTAAGGCGGAGCGGCCTTCTGCCGTCCAACTCCTTATTCCCTTTGTCTACGGAGGTTACGAAAATGGCAAGCGCGGCATACAGCAAGATCGTGGTGGCGGTGGATGGCAGCAGCACGTCGGGACTGGCGCTGGCCGAAGCCATCCGCGTAGCGGCGCCGGGCGGTGCCATGGTGCTGGCGCTCTATGTCGTCGACACGGGTACGCCGATGTTCGACGTCGGCTACTACGATCCGAGCCAGCTGCAGAAGGCATTCGAGGAAAGCGGCCAGCGCGCGCTGCAGGACGCCGCGCAGCAACTGTCGGCGGCCGGCGTGCCGCATGAAACCCGGCTGGTCAGCGAGGCGCCGGTGCCCGGCGATATTGGCGCATCGATCAATGAAGCCGCGCGCCAGTGGGGCGCGGATCTGCTGGTAATTGGCACGCACGGGCGGCGTGGCGTGCGCCGGCTGGTACTGGGCAGCGTGGCGGAAGCCGTGATCCGGCAGTCGACCACGCCGGTGCTGCTGGTGCGTGGCGAAGCCAAGGCCGACTGAGCATGCGCAAGACGCCGGGCTGGCCCGGCGTCTCGGCTTGGATGCGGTGTCAATCGCGGCGGGTCAGCCGGCGAAGCGGAAATGGCCACTGCGCAGCACGATCTCGCGCGCCTGTGTCAGCTCGAACAGGCTTTCGGCGAGGCTTTCGATGCGCTGGCGATTACTGGTGAAGGCGGCAACCAGGTCTTCCTCGCGCGGCGAGCGCGCACCGAAGTGGGCCTCAAGGGCTTCCGCGGTGACGGAATACTGGGTCGGGCTGCCATTGACCGTAGCGGGACAGGACAGCGTGAGGCTGGCTGCGCAGTAGGTCGGGACGCTGCGAGGGAACGTGATCTCAGGCATGGCGTACCTCGTGCTGGCGACGGACGTATTCGATTATTGTAGGTCGCCGTGGTCTCCCGTAAAGGTCCTTGAACGGACTGCGCGGACTGTGCGGACTGCGGTGCGCCCGGCTGTCATGGGTTGGTGCATTGCAGCAAAGGCGGCGCGGGTGGAACCGCGCTGCCATGCGACACCCTGGGCGGGCGTGTCAAAAGGCATCCGTGGTGCGTGATGCACAAAGCGCGGGCCTTGCCGGCGCTTGCTGCGCAATGTTTTGTTGCAATGGCCGGTTTCAAGAAAAAAAACCCACGCAGGTTATGCGTGGGTTGGAATCCACCGAGGTGGTGGAGGAGACAGACTTCACTATACATGGTTTGCTGCGTCGCACCAAGCTCAATTGTGTCAATGTCTGGCGATGCACACAATGATGTTGTGCCCGTACAACAACGATCGAATCGCCGGCGCTAGCGAAACAAATAAGCAGCGCCTACGGCAGAAAAAATGCCGACGGTGTCGGCCACCAGTGCGCATCCCAGCGCATGCCGGGTATTCCGCACATTGATGCTGCCAAAGTAGACCGCCAAGACATAGAAGGTGGTTTCGGTCGATCCCTGGATGATGGCCGCAAGGCGTCCCTGGAATGAGTCGACGCCATAAGTCGTCATCACATCGACCATCAGCCCGCGTGCGCCGGCACCTGACAGGATTTTCATCAGGCCGACCGGCAAGGCCGGGACAAAATCAGTATTGATGCCGAGATGCGCAAAGCCCAACGTCAGCCACCCCATCAACACGTCCATGCAGCCGGTCGCCCGGAACAAGCCGATCGCAACCAGAATGGCAACCAGATAAGGGATGATCTGCACGGCCACGCCGAAACCTTCCTTCGCGCCATCGATAAAGGCCTCGTAGACGTTGACCCTCCGCAGGGCACCGCAGACCAGGAACAGCATGATCAGCGACAGGATAAAGCCCGCGCCTGCCAATGCCGTCACACTGCCGACCTGCTCGGGCGGCGCATGCTTCAGCCAGGCGAACATGCCGGAGAGCGCCGCGGCAACCATGCCGAAAGCGACCAGCACGGCGGGCCGCAGCAGATTGAGCCGCTGCACCCAGGCGACAGCCAGCAAACCGGCAAGGCACGAGCCACCGGTAGCCAGCAGCGTCGGCAGGAAAATGTCCGCCGCATTGAAGCCCACCAGCCCCTGCTTGACGGCAATGGCCTGTCGGATCGCGATGACCGAGGTCGGGATCAGCGTTAGTCCGGCCGTATTCAGCACGATGAACATGATCTGCGCATCGGTGGCCACGTCCGGGCGACGGTTCAGCGCCTGCAGCTCGCGCATGGCATTCAGCCCGAGAGGCGTCGCCGCGTTATCCAGGCCCAGCAGGTTAGCCGACACATTCATCATCATGGCGCCTTGCGCCGGATGGCCCTGCGGCACACCGGGGAAAAAATGCCGCAGCAATGGATTCACCAGCCGCGCAAAGGCGTCGACGACTCCGGCGCGCTCGCCGACGCGCATGATGCCCAGCCACAGGCTCATCACGCCCGCCAGTCCGAGCGCAATCTCGAAGGCCGTGCGGGCACTGTCGAACAGGCTCGACAGCATGGCGGGGAAGACAGCCAGGTCGCCGCTGGCGAGGCGAATGCATGCGGCGGCAAAGGAAACCAGGAAAAAGCCGAGCCAGACAACGTTCAGGGCCATCGGATTGCGCAAACGAAAAGGTCAAAGCGGGAAAGTCACCCGCCAGGCAGGGCCGATCAGGCGATTTTTGCGCCGCGCTCGGCCAGCAGTTCGCGCAGGACCGACCTGTGGCAGTGCGCCTCGTCTTCGCAATAGCAGCCAAGTGAGAAATTGGTCTGGTGCGACAGCGCAGCCAGCAGGTCGAGCGTGCGGCTCGGCTCCGGCTCGCCCATTTCCTTGCGGAAATGGCGGACGAATGCTCTCCATGCCTTATCGTCTGTGGCGCCCTGCGCCTGTGAGACCAACTCTGGGGTAGGAGACAGGGCAGGGTACCAAACGTCGTAATAGTCACGGCTGGCGAACTCGGACTTCGGCACGCCGCGTGGTGGTCGCCGCACTGTACCGATGCGAAGCCCTTCGTCACCTGCGCGTGGTGTTCCCAGTCTTACGATTCGAATGGTCATGGAGGAGGTCCCGCGGTCCGGACTGCCTGCGCGGCTGCGCGAGGCTGAAGACCAGATCATGAATCATGGGGTCGTGCATGACAAACATCTGCACGTTTCTGTGACGTCTATATAGGAGGAAGCTCCTGTGCCATAAAGAGCAGCTCGAGCCACGTTTGTGGTCGATTCGAATTATTTCCTGGAACCCCTTGCCAAGCCCCTCGGCGTCCCTTAATATTCGCCCCCTCGCAACACAACGCGGCGCTGCAAAGGCAGACGCAGCAAGGGTTGCGGGGTCGACCGGGAGGGTTGGCGCGGCGAAGTTGGCGCGCTGGCTGCAGCAAAAAAAGATTGCTGAAACGGTTGACGAAACGAAGAAAGCTCTGCATAATCTCGTTTCTCTGCTGCAGACAACGCAGCGCGCTGAACGGCAAAGCCGGTGAGCGAAGTTCTTTAACAAACAAACAACCGATAAGTGTGGGCGCTGGGTAGCGGACGCCGCTGTCTTCGGACAGTGTTGCTTCACAAGTTATACAGTGCTCGCACAGCAAAACGTG
>NZ_AUFE01000013.1 GCF_000426345.1 Cupriavidus phytohabitans
CAGAAGGCCGACGCGCTGGCGCGCCTCAAGGGCAGCACCTCGTATGACGACCTGAAGGCCACCGACATCGTCATCGAGGCCGCCACCGAGAACTACGACCTGAAGGTCAAGATCCTCAAGCAGATCGACGGCATCGTCGGCGAGAACGTGATCATCGCGTCCAACACCTCGTCGATCTCGATCACCAAGCTGGCCGCGGTGACCTCGCGCGCCGACCGCTTCATCGGCATGCACTTCTTCAACCCGGTGCCGGTGATGGCCCTGGTCGAACTGATCCGCGGTTTGCAGACCAGCGACGCCACCCACGGCGCCGTGGAAGCACTGGCGAAGGCACTGGGCAAGTACCCGATCACGGTCAGGAACAGCCCGGGCTTCGTCGTCAACCGCATCCTGTGCCCGATGATCAATGAAGCCTTCTGCGTGCTGGGCGAAGGCCTGGCGTCGCCGGAAGAGATCGACGAGGGCATGAAGCTGGGCTGCAACCACCCGATCGGGCCGCTGGCGCTGGCCGACATGATCGGCCTGGACACCATGCTGGCGGTGATGGAAGTGCTGTACACCGAATTCGCCGATCCGAAGTACCGTCCGGCCATGCTGATGCGTGAGATGGTGGCCGCCGGCTACCTGGGCCGCAAGACTGGCCGGGGCGTGTACGTCTACAGCAAGTAATTCAGGCGGCACTTGCCGCGCTTGACTCGTCGCTCCGTGCCGGGGCGACGCCGGCTGTACCGCTCAGGGGTCGCCACGTGCGACCCCTGTCATTTCCCCGGTTGGCGACCTTTCGCCAAATCCTGCTTACACGCCGTTATAAATCGAAACACTCCGCCGCATCCGGTAACAGGAATGCCGGGTACAGTGCACCCATTCCTTTTACGACAAAAAGAAACCCAATGCTGCCTCCGGTACTTGTAGCTGCCCTGCTGGCGGGCGCGATGTCGCTGCTTGCCGCGCGTTCCGCCATGGCCCATGTCGATGTCGGCGTGCATATCGGCACGCCCGCCCCGGTCTATGTTGCCCCTGCGCCGGTCTACGTAGCGCCGCCGCCGGTGGTCTATGCGCCGCGCTATCACGGCTGGCATGGCGACCGCTACTGGGACGGCCGCCGCTGGTATGGGCGGCATGAGTGGCATGGGCACCGCCATCACCATCGCCACCATCGGCACCACCACCATCGCCACGGACATGGCCACGGGCACGGCCATCACGGCCACCGGCACTGAGCGGCCGCAGGCCTGAGGGGCCGCCGCTCAGCGCAGCAGCACCAGCCGCGGCACCGCGTCGGCGCCGCTCCAAACCACCGCGTTCTGGCCGTATTTCCCGCCCAGCAGGCGCGCATTGTCCAGCGACAGGCCCGGCACCAGGAAGCTCGGCTCGGCCGGCCAGCCGTTGGAAGGGTGCTCGCCGGCGGCAGCAATCGAACGCAATCCCATCTCCGCCACGTCCTGGGCCAGCTCCTGCTGGCGCGCAGCGTTGGCGTTGTCGCCGCAACGCTGGCTGAACGGATTGGCGGCGGTAATGAAAGCGCTGCACGTTACGCCAAGCGCCTGGTGCAGCGCCGCCAGCGGCGCGCTGGCCTGGTCGACCCGCAGGATCATCGGCGCATCGCCCAGCACGCGATAGTGCGTTTCGCAATAGGCCCGCAGCGTGGCCGCGTCGATGACGGTGGCCACCGCTACTCTCCGTACTGCCGCAATCCGTCGAGGTCCAGCACCTCGATCACGCCGTAGTCCACCCGCACCAGCTTCTGCTGCTCCAGCACCTTCAACGCCTGGTTGGCGCGCTGGCGCGAGATGCCGGCAAGCAGGCCGATTTCTTCCTGCGAGATCTCCAGCGTCTTGCCGATCCCCGGGTACAGGTGCTCATTGAACAGCGACGACACCGCGCGCGCCACGCGCGAATCGATGTCGAGCGAGCGTTCATATTCCACCGCCGCGATAAACTGCCCCAGGCGCTCGTTGAGCTGCGTCAGCAGGAAGCGCGTGAACGGCAGGCTGGTCTCCAGCAGCCACTGAAAAGTCTCGAGCGGCAGGAAAGCGATGGTCGAGCGGCGCAGCGCCATCACGTCGTACTTGCGGATCTCCGACTTGAGCACCGCGCCTTCGCCGAACCAGCCGCCGGTGGGCACGCCGGTAAAGGTCACCGACTTGCCCGAGGGCGAGACCGTGGTGATCTTGACGATGCCCTCCAGCACGCCCATCCAGTGTTCGGCCTTGTCGCCCTTGTGGCAGACGTAATCGCCCTGGCTGTATTCACGCACGCACATCGCGCGGCGCACGCGTTCACGTTGCGTGGGGCTCAGGTCTGCTGCCCACACGCAGCGGTCGACAAAATCGTTCAGCATGGCCTGAAAAAGCTCCCGTAGGGATTAACCCGGAATTGTCACCGGCGTGACAACCCCGGTGGTTGGCATGGGCTATCGTACGATCACAACGGAACCGCGGGTGCCAGAAAGGGCACGCCGGGAAGGCGGAAGACGCTTCCCCCGGCCCCTCCAGACAAGGCACAGACGGGCTTGATGCGATGCGGCAGATGCCGCCGGGCAAAGCAAGCCAAGTATAACGACCGGACCGGCGCTTGACACCGGGCGTGGACCCCCACGCCGGAGGGACAGGAGACAGCGATGCAGGAATCGTCGGCGACGACCTTCCCGCGATGGCTGCTGGCGCACGCCCAGCAGCGGCCGGATCATCCGGCCTATCGCGAAAAGGATCTCGGCATCTGGCAGACATACAGCTGGGCCCAGGCGGCACAGCAGGTGAGGGCGCTGGCATGTGGTCTGGCCGCGCTCGGTTTCAGGCGCGGCATGAACCTGGCGGTGGTGGGCGACAACCGCCCCCGCCTGTACTGGGCCATGACCGCGGCGCAGGCGCTGGGCGGCGTGCCGGTGCCGCTGTACCAGGACGCCATCGCCAACGAGATGGTCTACGTGCTCAACGATGCGGAGATCGACTTCGCCATCGTCGAGGACCAGGAGCAGGTCGACAAGCTGCTGGAAGTCGAAGCGCAGCTGGCCGAGTCCGGCCGCACCGTGCGCCATGTCATCTATGAAGACCCACGCGGCCTGCGCGACTACGAGCATCCCTCGCTGATGTCGTACGAGCGGCTGCAGGAACTGGGGCGCGAATACGACCAGGCGCATCCGGGCTTCTATGACGAAGCGATTGCCGCCGGACAGCCTGGCGACACCGCGATCATCCTCTACACCTCCGGCACCACCGGCAAGCCCAAGGGCGTGTGCCATTCGCATGCGGGGCTGATCGGCTCGGCGCGCAATGGCTGCGCGTTCGACCGCCTGACCGAAAAGGACGACGTGCTGTCGTACCTGCCGATGGCATGGGTGGGCGACAACCTGTTCTCCTATGCGCAGGCGATGGTGGCGGGCTTCACGGTGAATTGCCCGGAATCGCGCGAGACCGTGACGACCGACCTGCGCGAGATCGGCCCCACCTATTACTTCGCACCACCGCGCATCTATGAAGGCCTGCTGACGCAGGTGATGATTCGCATGGAAGATGCGGGCTGGATCAAGCGCAAGCTGTTCCACTGGGCGATGGACGTGGCGCGCCGCTGCGGCGCGGATATCCTCGACGGGCGCCCGGTGCCTGTCATGGAGCGCGCGCGCTATGCGCTGGGCGAAGCGCTGGTCTATGGCCCGCTGCGCAACGTGCTCGGCATGAGCCGCATCCGCGTGGGCTATACCGCCGGCGAGGCGATCGGGCCGGACCTGTTCCGCTTCTACCGCTCCATCGGCGTGAACCTGAAGCAGTTCTACGGCCAGACCGAGACCTGCGCCTACGTGTGCCTGCAGCCTGACGGCCAGGTCAAGTTCGATTCCGTGGGACCGGCCGCGCCGGGCATGGAAATCCGCATCGCCGACAACGGCGAGGTGCTGGTGCGCGGCGTGGGCCTGCTCAAGTCCTACTACAAGCGCGACGACGCCACGCGCGAGGCCATCAACGACGAGGGCTACTTCATGACCGGCGATGCCGGCGTGATCGATGCCGACGGCCACCTGAAGATCATCGACCGCGCCAAGGACGTGGGCAAGCTCGCCGACGGCTCGATGTTCGCGCCCAAGTACATCGAGAACAAGCTCAAGTTCTTTCCGTACATCAAGGAAGCGGTGGCCTTCGGCAATGGCCGCGACCAGGTCTGCGCCTTCATCAACATCGACTTCGAGGCAGTGGGCAACTGGGCCGAACGCCGCCATCTGCCATATGCGGGCTATGTCGACCTGGCCGCGCAGCCCGACGTGATCGAGATGATCGGCGAATGCGTGAACCAGGTGAACGCGGATCTCGCCAACGATCCCATGCTGGCGGGCTCGCAGGTCGCGCGCTTCCTGATCCTGCACAAGGAACTGGACCCCGATGACGACGAGCTGACGCGCACGCGCAAGGTGCGCCGCGGCTATATCGCCGAAAAGTACGGCGTGCTGGTGGATGCGCTCTACGCGGGCAAGTCCGAGCAGTTCATCGAGACGCGCGTCAAGTTCGAAGACGGGCGCGAGGGCAGCGTGTCGGCCACGCTGAAGCTGGTCGACGCCAAGCGGCTGCCGGTGGCAGCGCGCGCGGCATAGCTGAACAAGGCGGAGGCAGCAACATGACGCAAGTGGCATGGCAAGGCGCCGGCAAGCGCGAATGGACCGGCACGGCGCGCACCGATGCAAGCGCGGCGGGCGGCAGTGGCGCCATCGCGCCGGCGGGTCCGCTGTCGCCGGCGGGGCTGGCGGACGGCAGCGGCGCGCAACCCGGCACGCACCACGCGCAGCGCGCGGGCGAGCAGGCCCGCACCGGCGGCGAGGTGATCCTGGACCTGCAGCACATCTCGCTGTCGTTCGGCGGCGTGAAGGCGCTGACCGATATCTCGTTCGACGTCTGCGAGCACGAGATCCGCGCCATCATCGGCCCCAACGGCGCGGGCAAGAGTTCGATGCTGAACGTGATCAACGGCGTGTACCACCCGCAGCAGGGACGCATCGTGTTCCGCGGCGAGGAGCGCAAGCAGATGCACCCGACCGCCGCCGCGCGGCAGGGCATCGCGCGCACGTTCCAGAACATCGCGCTGTTCAAGGGCATGACGGTGCTCGACAACATCATGACCGGGCGCAACACGCAGTTCCGCACCGGGCTGTTCGCGCATGCGCTGTGGTGGGGGCCGGCACGCAACGAAGAGATGCGCCACCGCCAGAAGGTGGAAGAGGTGATCGATTTCCTGGAGATCCAGTCGATCCGCAAGACGCCGGTGGGGCGCCTGCCGTATGGCCTGCAGAAGCGCGTGGAACTGGCGCGTGCGCTGGCCGCCGAGCCTTCGATGCTGCTGCTCGACGAACCGATGGCCGGCATGAACGTGGAAGAGAAGCAGGACATGTGCCGCTTCATCCTCGATGTGAACCGGCAGTTCGGTACCACCATCGTGCTGATCGAGCACGACATGGGCGTGGTGATGGATATCTCGGACCGCGTGGTGGTGCTGGACTACGGCAAGAAGATCGGGGATGGGACGCCCGAGGAGGTCAAGGGAAATCCGGACGTGATCAAGGCGTATTTGGGAACATCGCACTGATTGTTTGCTTCTCTCTCCCGCGCGCGGGAGAGGGGAGCGCCACCAGAGCGTGAGCAATGCTGTTAGGCAAGCAAGCAAAGGCAAACCATGACGTTCTTCTTTGAAATCCTGCTCGGCGGCCTGCTGTCCGGCCTGATGTACTCGCTGGTGGCGCTGGGCTTCGTGCTGATCTACAAGGCCTCGGGCGTGTTCAACTTCGCCCAGGGCGCGATGGTCTACTTTGCCGCGCTGGCCGTGGTGGGGCTGATGGACAAGGGCATGCCGATGTGGGCGGCGGTGATCGGCGCCTTCGTGGTGATGATCCTGGTCGGCATGAGCACCGAGCGCTTCGTGTTGCGCAAGCTGGTCAACCAGCCGCCGATCACGCTGTTCATGGCAACCATCGGGCTGTCGTTCTTCCTGGAAGGGCTGGGGCCGCTGCTGTTCGGCAATGAAGTGCGACCGATCAACCTGGGCATCGTCGACGAGCCGATCGAATCGATCCTGACCAATTTCAACATCGTCATCTCCAAGTTCGACCTTGCCGCCGCCGCCATCGCCGGCGCCCTGGTGGGATCGCTCGCGCTGTTCTTCCAGTACACCAAGGTCGGCCGCGCGCTGCGCGCGGTGGCGGATGACCATCAGGCCGCGCTGTCGCTGGGCATCCCGCTGCAGAACATCTGGGCGATCGTGTGGGGCGTGGCGGGCTTCGTCGCGCTCGTGGCCGGCATGCTGTGGGGCTCGCGCAATGGCGTGCAGTTCGCGCTGACGCTGACCGCGCTGAAGGCGCTGCCGGTGCTGATCCTGGGCGGCTTCACTTCGGTGCCCGGCGCCATCGTCGGCGGGCTGATCATCGGCGCGTCGGAGAAGCTGGCCGAGATCTACATCCCGCCGGTGTTCCAGTCGGTGTTCGGCGGCAATTTCGGCGGCATCGAAGGGTGGTTCCCGTACGTGTTTGCCCTGCTCTTCCTGCTGGTGCGGCCCGAGGGGCTGTTCGGCGAGAAACATATTGATCGCGTCTGACCGACTTCGCACAGGAGACTTGCCATGTTTTATCGTGAAGCCGGCCAGTTCAAGACCAGCTACGTTGCCGACAGCCAGATCTTCCCGATCCGCCAGGACCGCATCGGCTTTGCCGTGCTGATGGCCGTGGCGTTCGTGGCGATCCCGTTCGTCGGATCGGAGTACTGGTTCTCGGCCATCCTGATCCCCTTCCTGATCTTCTCGCTGGCGGCACTGGGGCTCAATATCCTGACCGGCTATGCCGGGCAGCTGTCGCTCGGCACCGCGGCCTTCATGGCGGTGGGGGCCTACGCGGCCTACAACTTCCAGCTGCGCATCGAAGGCATCCCGGTGCTGCTGTCGTTCCTGCTGGCCGGGCTGTCGGCGGCGCTGGTGGGCGTGGCGTTCGGCCTGCCGTCGCTGTGCATCAAGGGGTTCTACCTGGCGGTGGCCACGCTGGCGGCGCAGTTCTTCGTGGTGTGGGCGCTGACCAAGTTCCCCTGGTTCTCCAACAACAGCTCGTCGGGCGTGATCACGGCGCAGCGGCTGGACCTGTTCGGCATTGCCATCGATACGCCGGTGAAGAAGTACCTGTTCGTGCTGGCCATCGTCACGGTGCTCGCGCTGATCGCCAAGAACCTGGTGCGCTCGGCGACGGGCCGCGCCTGGATGTCGGTGCGCGACATGGACGTGGCGGCCGAGGTGATCGGCATCCCGCTGATGCGCACCAAGCTGATGGCGTTCGCGGTCAGCTCGTTCTACTGCGGCGTGGCCGGCGCGCTGTATGCGTTCTGCTACCTGGGCTCGGTGGAGCCGGACGGCTTCTCGCTGGACCTGTCGTTCCGCGTGCTGTTCATGATCATCATCGGCGGCGTGGGCAGCATCCTGGGCTCGTTCCTGGGCGCGGCGTTCATCCTGCTGCTGCCGATCTTCCTGGACAACGTGCTGCCGCCGCTGGCGTCGCTGCTGCACCTTCCCTTTACCAACGCCACTGTGTCGCACATCCAGCTGATGGTGTTCGGCGGGCTGATCATCTTCTTCCTGATCGTTGAGCCGCACGGGCTGGCCCGCCTGTGGCAGATCGCCAAGGAGAAGCTGAGGTTGTGGCCATTCCCGCACTGACGGAGCGGGATCCTATTGTCTGAACGCAGGTCCTGAGTGAAGTACTGAAGCCTACACATAACGAAACGCCCCACCGAGGGCGAAGGAGACTGTCATGACCAACCTGATCCGTAACGTGCAACGCGCCGCCCTGGTGGTCAGCGCCGCGGCTGCACTGCTGGCGCCGGCGGTGCCGGCACTGGCGCAAAGCAACGAGCAGTTCGTCGCGCTGCCGAGCTATCGCGTGGGGCCATATGGCGCCAACGGGCAGTCGTGGTATGGCGGCTTCATCGACTACCTCAACTATGTCAACCTGAAGGACGGCGGCGTCAACGGCGTCAAGCTGAGCTGGGAAGAGTGCGAGACCGAGTACAACAACGCCAAGGGCGTGGAGTGCTATGAGCGCCTGAAGTCCAAGAACGCCACCACCAAGGGCACGGCGTACCACGCCATGTCCACCGGCATTTCCTATGCGCTGGTCGACAAGACCGCCGCCGACAAGGTGCCGCTGGTGATGATGGGCTATGGCCGCACCGACGCGGTGGATGGTTCGGTGTTCCCGTATGCGTTCCCGCTGGTGACCACGTACCAGATGCAGGTCTCGGCCATCGTCAAATACCTGGCCAGCAAGAGCGGCGGCTCGCTGGCCGGCAAGAAGATCGTCTACCTGTACCACGATTCGGCCTATGGCAAGGAGCCGATCGTGGCGCTGCAGGCCGAGGCGCGGCTCGGCAAGTTCAACCTCGTCGAGATCCCGGTGGCGCACCCTGGCAACGAGCAGGGCGCGCAATGGCTGAAGATCCGTCAGGAGAATCCCGACTACGTGATCTTCTGGGGCTGGGGCGTGATGAACCAGACCGCGCTGAAGGCCGCGCAGAAGGTGGGTTTCTCGCGCGAGAAGATGATCGGCTCCTGGTGGGCGGGCTCCGAGGAAGACACGGTGCCGGCCGGTGATGCCTCCAAGGGCTACATGAGCGCGACCTGGAACGTCGCGGGCAAGAGCGTGCCGCTGATCTCCGACATCGAGAAGGTCGTGTACGGCGCCGGCAAGGGCAACATGCAGGACAAGAACAAGATTGGCTCGGTGCTGTACAACCGCGGCGTTTCCGCGGCGGTGGTGACGGTGGAAGCCGTGCGGGTGGCGCAGGCCAAGTTCGGCAAGGGCAAGCCCATGACCGGCGAGCAGATGCGCTGGGCCTTCGAGAACCTGAACCTGACCAACGCGCGCCTGCAGCAGCTGGGTGCCACCGGCTTGCTGCCCGAGATCAAGACCAGCTGCGAGAACCACGAGGGCTCGGGCAAGGTGAAGATCCAGCAGTGGGACGGCAGCAAGTGGGTGGTGGTGTCGGACTGGATTGAAGGCAACAAGGGCCTGATCCACCCGCTGTTCAAGGCCACGGCGGCGCAGTATGCGAAGGAGAAGGGGATTACGCCGGGGTGCTCGAAGTCTTGATGGCCCGCAACCTCCGACTGTTTGCTCCCCTCTCCCGCTTGCGGGAGAGGGGCCGGGGGTGAGGGCGGGCGCTGGCAGCAGGACGAACGTCAGCACTTCGTCGACGCGCCCACCCTCACCCCAACTCTCTCCCAGAGGGAGAGGGAGAACCCAGTCGGGACAGTGAAAGCTCAACGCAATACCGTCACACCATACCCGCACCATGAGCCTCCTATCCATCAACAACATCGAAGTCATCTACGATCACGTGATCCTGGTGCTCAAGGGCGTTTCGCTCGAAGTGCCGGAGGGCAAGATCGTGGCGTTGCTGGGCGCCAACGGCGCGGGCAAGACCACCACGCTGAAGGCGATCTCCAACCTGCTGCACGCCGAGCGCGGCGACGTGACCAAGGGCACCATCGAGTATCGCGGCGATCGTGTCGACCAGCTCACGCCCAACGACCTCGTGCGCCGCGGCGTGATCCAGGTGATGGAAGGGCGCCACTGCTTCGCGCACCTGACCATCGAGGAAAACCTGCTCACCGGCGCCTATACGCGCGGGCTGTCGCGCTCGCAGACGCGCGATGAGCTGGAGAAGATCTACAACTACTTCCCGCGCCTGAAGACGCGCCGCAAGTCGCAGGCGGGATACACGTCGGGCGGCGAGCAGCAGATGTGCGCGATCGGCCGGGCCATGATGGCCAAGCCCGCAATGATCCTGCTCGACGAACCTTCGATGGGCCTGGCGCCGCAGATCGTCGAGGAAATCTTCGAGATCGTGCGCGACCTGAATTCGCGCGAGAAGGTCAGCTTCCTGCTGGCCGAGCAGAACACCATGGTGGCGCTGCGCTATGCCGACTACGGCTACATCCTGGAAAACGGCCGCGTGGTGATGGACGGCGACGCCGAGTCGCTGCGCACCAACGAGGACGTGAAGGAGTTCTACCTGGGCGTGGCCGCCAACGACGCGGATGGCGGCGCGCGCAAGTCCTTCCGCGACGTGAAAAGCTATCGCCGCCGCAAGCGCTGGCTGGCCTGAGAAGGGCGCATAGACCGGCTGCGCGGGCCGTATCGAGCCCTGCGATGCTCGCCGTACCGCGGGTCTGCGGTTGCGGCTGCGCTTCTCGGACACGTCCGACCATGAATGCAAACATTTGCCACTCACGGCAGCACTGATCATGCCTGAATACTTCGATTCGCTCGAAACCCGCGCGCCGGCAGTCCGCGAGCAGGCGCTTCTCGCCGCCCTGGCACGCCAGGTGGCCCACGCGCGCGACAACGCGCCGTACTTCACCGAGCTGTTGCGCGACGTGGACCCGCGCTCGCTGACGTCGCGCGAGGCGCTGGCGGCGTTGCCGGTGACGCGCAAGTCCGAGCTGACCGCACGCCAGCGCGCGCTGCCACCGCTGGGCGGCCTCAATGCGACGCCGTTGGGCAGGCTGCGCCATGTATTCCAGTCACCGGGCCCGATCCACGAGCCCGACGGCCACGACGCCAACTGGTGGCGCACGGCCCGCGCCATGCACGCCGCGGGCTTCCGTGCCGGCGACCTGGTCTACAACACCTTTTCGTACCACTTCACGCCGGCAGGCATGATGATGGAGACCGGCGCGCACAAGCTGGGCTGCTGCGTGTTCCCGGCGGGGGTCGGCCAGACCGAGTCGCAGGTGCAGGCGCTGGCCAGCCTGCAGCCGGCGGCCTACGCGGGCACGCCTTCGTTCCTGAAGCTGCTGCTGGAACGCGGCGACGAGATGGGCATGCCATGCACCAGCCTCACGAAGGCGCTGGTCTCTGGCGAGGCGCTGCCGCCGTCATTGCGTGCGTGGTTCCAGCAACGCGGTGTGCGCGTGCAGCAGATGTACGGCAGCGCGGATCTCGGGCTGATCGCCTACGAGACCGAGGGCGGCGACGGCTGGGTGGTGGACGAGGGCGTGCTGGTGGAGATCGTCGAGCCGGGCGGCACGCGGCCGATGCCCGAAGGCGAGACCGGCGAGGTGGTGGTGACGGTGCTGGGCAACGGCGACTATCCGCTGATCCGCTTCGGCACCGGCGACCTGTCGGCGGTGGTGGCGGAGTCCTCGCAGCGGCCGAGCCCGTGCGGGCGCACCAATATCCGGCTCAAGGGCTGGCTGGGACGCGCGGACCAGGCGACCAAGGTCAAAGGCATGTTCGTGCATCCGGGGCAGGTGGCGGACGTACTGCGCCGCCATCCGGAAATCCGCGCGGCGCGGCTGGTGGTGACCGGCGATCCCGGCGCGGACGTGATGACGCTGCGCTGCGAGGCAACGCGCGAGGATGCCGACTTGCAGCGCGCGGTGGCCGAGTCGCTGCGCGAGGTGATGCGATTGCGCGGGGAGGTGGCATTCGTGGCAGCGGGGTCGTTGCCGCAGGATGGGAAGGTGATCGAGGATGCGCGGCGGTATGAGTGAGTGAGCTGGGGCCGGGGGCAGGGCTTCGTGGATACGCCGGCCCTCACCCCCGGCCCCTCTCTCTCTCTCTCTCTCTCTCTCTCTCTCTCTCTCTCTCTCTCTCCCGCGCGCGGGAGAGGGGAGCAAACCGTCGGTGTATGAGGGCTTTCGAGCTAGCCATCGCCCGCGGCATTCGCTCCCCTCTCCCGCTTGCGGGAGAGGGGTGGGGGTGAGGGCCGGCGCATCAACGAAGTGCCGCGCGCAAATCCACCGCGCAGCCTTACCCCTCCGGCCCTTCCACCGGCCGCGTCGGCAACCGGACCATCCACACACTCACCCCCACCGCACAAGCCAGCAGCGCCGCCGAAGCAACCGGTCGCGCCCGCAGCAGCCAAGCCGTGGTGCCCATCGACAGCCACATCATCGACAGGGCCAGGCACTTGGCCCGGAACGGAATGCTCCGATACCGCTGCCAGTCGCTGACCAGCGGCCCGAAGCGCGGATGCCCCATCAGCCAGCCGTGGAAGCGCCGGGAACCGCGCGCGAAGCACGCCGCGGCCAGCAGCACGAACGGCGTGGTCGGCAGCACCGGCAGGAAGATCCCGATCACGCCCAGCAGCAGGCAGAGCCCGCCCAGCGCCACCCAGACGGCGCGCAGCACGCGCTGGCGGTGGCTCAGCACGGACTCAGGATCGGGCGGAAGGTCGGGGTTGGAGGGCTGCAATGGTCGAACAAAGGGCCGCTAAGCGGCCCCGGCGATGGATCGGTCAGCGCGCAATCCCAAGCCGCGCCTTGGCCGCATCGTACTCCGCTTTCATGCGCGCGACGATCTCGCCGGCGCTCGGGATGTCGTGGATCTGGCCCACGCCCTGGCCGGCGCCCCAGATGTCCTTCCACGCCTTGGCCTTGGAGCTGCCGCTGGAGAAGTCCATCTTGGTCTTGTCGGCCACCGGCAGGTTGTCCGGGTCCAGGCCCGCGTTGCTGATGCTCTCGCGGATGTAGTTGCCGTGCACGCCGGTGAACAGGTTGGTGTAGACAATATCCGCGGCCGCCGAGCTGGTGATCGACTGCTTGTACGTTTCGGCAGCGTGCGCCTCCTGCGAGGCGATGAAGCGCGTGCCCACGTAGGCGAAGTCGGCGCCCATGGCCTGCGCCGCCAGCACCGCCTCGCCGGTGGCGATCGAGCCCGACAGCGCGATCGGGCCGTCGAAGACCTTGCGCACCTCGCCCACCAGCGCGAACGGCGACAGCATGCCGGCATGGCCGCCGGCGCCGGCCGCGACCAGGATCAGGCCGTCAACGCCGGCCTCGATCGCCTTTTCGGCATGGCGCAGGCTGATCACGTCGTGCAGCACGATGCCGCCGTAGCCGTGCACCGCGTCGATCAGCTCCTTGGGCGGCGCGCGCAGCGAGGTGATGAAGACCGGCACCTTGTGCTCGACGCAGACCTTGATGTCGTGCTCGAGCCGCGCGTTCGAGCCATGCACGATCTGGTTGACCGCGACCGGTCCCACCGGCGCGCCGGGGTTGGCAGCCTTGAACGCGGCCAGTTCGTCCTCGATCTGCGTCAGCCACTCGTCGAGCAACTCCGCCGGGCGCGCATTGAGCGCGGGGAACGAACCGACGATGCCGGCCTTGCACTGCGCCAGCACCAGTTCGGGATAGCTGACGATGAACATGGGCGAGGCAATCACGGGCAGGGCCAGGTTCTGCAGGACCTGGGGCAGGTGCTTGGCGGCGGGCATGGTGTCTCCTGAACCACGGGCGGGCACGTGGAACATGCCCTAAATGAACGGTCGTTCGATTATAGGGAGTTTCCGGGGTGCGTCGCTAGAAGCCCAAGTCTATGCCGATCCTGCGCGCCATGGCAGGCGGGTCAGTGCGCGGGCGGCGCCAGTTCGCGGTGTGGTGCAGGCACCACTGCATGGCAGTCAGATTTCAGTGCTAGAGCATGACTCTCCTTGGGGTTGCCGGTCGTGCCCTTCTGCCCAGGCAAACGCCGACGTGGTGCTTGCCTGGCTATTGCCGATATATTTCCCGTTCCTCAGGCTGCGGGGAACAGGCAGTGCCTGCCCCCCGCTCTTCAGGCGGCGATCAGTCCGGGGCGCGCTCGGGGACCGGTAGCTGTACCCATTCCTTATAGAAGGCCTCGATGTCCGGCTCGAAGTCGTGGATTACCGGGTACCAGGGGGTGGGCGCCTCGACATCGTGCATGGTGCCGCATGCCGGGCAGTAGTACTCGCGATATACCTGCCACTGGGTGTCAGGGGCCATGAGCCTTGGGTAGACCTCGGTCATTGCCTCTTCGGTGTCGCGCACATAGATCGAGGCATGCAGTTTCCAGTTCTCGCGATAGTCGCAGAACTCGTGGCCGCAATCGCACTTGACCATCCATTTCCCGGTGCCGGCCGATTGCACAATGTGCATGTGCGGGCCGAGCGGAAGCACGATACGGTCCGGGAAGCTCACCTTGGCCTGCAGTGCGGCCAGGTACTGCTCGAACCGGCTGTCATCCTTGGGCATCGAGAGCATGCGGAAGGTGGTTTCCCAGTCCAGGGACCCCTCGACGAGGTGGGCAACCTGTTCATTGGTGTAGGCAGACATTGTTCAGCTCCTTGATTCGGTGATTACTCTTCGACCTGGACGACGGTGGTGACGTCGGGCAGCAGGGAGAGATCCATGCGGTGCTTGGCGCCGTAGGACGGCACGCCCAGTTCTTCCTCCAGCAGCTGCCACTCGGCGGGGAGGTTCCAGAATGCCTTGAACTCCCGCGTGAACTTCTCCGACAGGGCGAAGCTGGTGGCGAACATGTGCTGGACCTGGACGGACGCGTGCTTGTTGAGGATGCGTTCGCGTTCCTCCTTCATCCATTCGCGGGTTGGCAGGGACCGGGCCAGGCGTTCCTTGCGGATCTCGGCACGGCGGGCCTGGGTCTTGCCTGCATCCACCGTGAACACGCCCCTGGCGTCCTGGGTGAAGACCGCGCCATAGACTTTCTGCGCATATTCCGGCAGCAGGAATTTCTGGTTGAGGTCCTCCTCGATGGCTTTCGGATCCCGGTCGATCGGGTCACCAAAGCCCGGGCCGCCACGCAGGTAGTTGAGGTACAGGTCGTGGTTGGCGTAGCAGTCCTCGGTAGTGATGCACTGCTTGTCACGCTTGACCACGGCGGTGGCGTCGATGTGGCGCTCGTAGTCCGGCTTGCCCGGATCGATGTCGCCGCCCAGAGGCAAGGAATCGCCGATGGCGATGCGCTTGTCCAGCCCCGTCTTGTGCGCCTCAAAGCGATAGCCGGTGGCTGAGGGATAGCCGCCCATCATGCCCCAGTCGCTGTTCATGAACCCGTTGCCCATGAAGAACATGGTCCAGTCCTGGGCGTTCCACACCATCCGCAGCGTCTCGAAGCCGCAGCCGCCACGGTACTTGCCATACCCGCCGGAGTTGGCCTTGACGTTACGGCCAAGGTAGAGCAGCGGCTCGGCCATCTCCCAGATCTCGATGTCGCCCATATCGCCTTCCGGGTTCCAGATGGCGGCGGCATGGTTGAGACCGTCCTTGACGGCGCAGGCGCCCGTGCCGCAGGAACTGGCCTCGAAGCTGTTGACCGCGTGGATCTCGCCATCCTGGTTGATGCCGCCGCCTTGCAGCCAGTTGGAGGTGTTGGCGTTACCGGCGTTCACCTCTTCCAGATAGCCGCGGCTGAAATAAGACTGGGAAAGACCGCGCCACAGGGCGGCCCAGCCGGATACCAGGAAGTGCCAGGCATAGGCATGGCCGGTGCGGCGGTCATCCGGATTGCACCAGGTACCCTTTGGCAGGCGGAACTCGGTGGCGAAGTAGGCCCCGTCGTTGATGCGCTGTGTGGGCACCAGGGTCTGGCACATCATCACCCAGATTCCGGAAGTAAATGCCACCTGATGGGCGTTGAAGGTGTGCCAGCCCCAGCGGCTCGCGCCCTCGAAGTCCAGGCGCCACTTGCCGTCCGGCCTGATGGTCATCTCCACCGGCGAGTGCATGATGGAGTCGAGCTTGGCGAAGGCGTTGGAGACCTGCACGTCGTCGTGCTTGTAAGGCACGTCGACAAAGGAGACCTTGCGGTATTTGCCCGGCAGGGTCATGGCCTTGATACGGCTCTGCAGTCCGCGGCGGCCTTCTTCGATGACCTCGAAGGCAAACTTCTCATAGGCTTCGATGCCGTCGGCGCGGATCACTTCCTCGACCAGGTCGCGGATCATGTGGCAGCCGGCGATACGGGTCTTTTCGTCGAGAATCCAGTATTTCGGCGTGCGCACCGAGCGCTGGGACTCGTGCAGCCAGTCGCGCAGCGGCTCGTCGTTCACCCCGGTCTTGCGGCAGGTGATCATGTAGCCGTCGCCGAAGCGCTGGGTCTGGCCGGTGGACATCGAGCCCGGCGTCACCGAGCCGGTGTCGATGACGTGGGTGACGCCGCCGACCCAGCCTATCAGCCGGCCTTCCCAGAAGATCGGGACGATGGTGGCGATGTCGCAGGGGTGGACGTTGCCGATCGCGCAATCGTTGGTCGTGAACATGTCGCCGGGGTTGATGCCGGGGTTGGCCTCCCAGTTGTTCTCGATCATGTACTTGATCGCCGCGCCCATGGTGCCGACGTGGATGATGATCCCGGTCGAAGTCAGGACGCAGTCGCCGGCGGCGTTGTAGAGGGTGAAGCAGAGCTCGCCTTCCTGCTCGACGATGGGGCTGGCGGCGATCTTCTTGGCGGTTTCGCGGGCATGCACCAGGCCCCCGCGCAGCTTGGAGAACAGCTTCTCATAGCCGATCGGGTCGCTGTCACGGAATTCCAGCTTCTTGAGGCCGTTGTAGTGGCCGGTGGCCTGGGTGCGCTCGATGATGCGGTCGCGGTACTGCTTGAGCGTCTGGCCGTTCTGCAGCAGGTCGGCGAATCCGACTTCCTTATGGCTCATCATATTCATGGCGGGTCTCCTTACTTCACTTCCTTGAGATGGAACAGGCGGTGCTTGTCGATCGTGGTTTCGAAGCCGTCGGGCACGACGAAGGTCGTAGCGTCGGATTCGATGATGGCGGGACCCACGATGTGGTTGCCGGCCTTGAGGGCTTCCATCTTCCAGAGCGCGGCATCCACCCACTTCTTGTGGCGGTAGAAGGGACGGGTGCCAAGATAGGCGTCCTTGGGCGGCGTCGGGCCGGCATCCGGGTCTTCCGGCAGCACCGGCTTCTGGGTCACGACGGTGCCGCGCAGGATGGCGCCCGTGA
Organism: Cupriavidus phytohabitans; assembly: GCF_000426345.1. Lineage (GTDB taxonomy): Bacteria > Pseudomonadota > Gammaproteobacteria > Burkholderiales > Burkholderiaceae > Cupriavidus. The sequence continues at coordinate 16,741 of NZ_AUFE01000013.1, forward strand.
TCGAAAAGCCCAGTTCCGGCGAACGCGCAGAGCTGGCGTAGACGCGGCCGTAGGTGTTCTCGAAGGCCTCGACGATCTGGTCCCAGTCGGCCGCGGTAGCGGCGCTGGTCACCGGCGAGACGATCTCGAGGTCATTCAACTGGCCCATGTACTGCATCTTGTAGCCGGGGATCAGCAGCACGTCCTCGGGCTTGTAGCCGTTGAGGACGAATTCTTCGATGACCTTGACTGCCAGTTCAGACCAGGCTTCCTGCAGGCTCTTGCAGGCGGTTTCCTTGTCGGTGTCGGGGGCGTGCTGGGCGACACCAAGGTCCACCGACTTGTCATAGCGGTACTCGAAGTCGGCGCAGGCGCAGCCGAAGGCCGAGAAGCCGGCGGCCCAGGCCGGCACGACGACGTCCTTGAAGCCGACGCCCTCGGTGTAGCCGTAGGTGTGCACCGGGCCCGCGCCGCCGTAGGAGAAGCAGGTGAAGTCCGCCGGGTTGTAGCCCTTGGCGCTGATGTTGGCGCGCAGGTACTCGGAGAGGGTGAGGTCGAGCAGCTCGATGACGCCGGCGGCGGCATCCTCGACCGACAGGCCGAGCGGGTCGGCGATCTGCGCCTTGATGTGGTCGCGGGCGCGCTGCACGTCGAGCTTGATGGCACCGCCCAGGAAGTTCTCCGGGTTCAGGTAGCCGAGCACGACGTGGCAGTCGGAAACGGACACCGTGTCGAGGCCGCTTTCCGGCCAGCAGGTGCCGACGCGGTAGCCGGCGCTGTCGGGGCCCAGCTTGATCGACTTGCTGTAGGGGTCGAGGCGCACGAAGCTGCCGGCCCCGGCGCCGACCGAGTCCATCGCCACCAGGGGCAGGGAGAGGACCAGCCGCGCCATGTCGGGGTCGGACTTGATGGCGAAATTGCCCTTGGTGATCAAGGCCACGTCGAAGCTGGTCCCGCCAATATCGGAGCAGGCGATGTTTTCGTCGCCCAGGTACTCGCCCAGCAGCCTGGAGCCGATGACGCCGCCAATGGGGCCGGAGACGATCGTGCGAGCAAGCTCCTTTGCCTTCCAACTGATGGTGCCGCCATGCGTGGCCATCACCCGCAGGTCGAACCTGGCGCCGTGCTTCTTGAACCGGTCACTCACCTTTTTCAAGGTCTGGCGCGAAGGCTCTGCGCCGTAAGCCTCGAGGATGGTGGTATTCATCCTGTGGCTTTCCTTGCGCGACGGGTAGTAGTCCACCGAGGCAAAGACCGGAATATCCGTCTTCAGCTTCTTCAGCTCCTCGCGCACGATGTCGCGGGCGCGCTGCTCGCTCGATTCGTTCTTGTGGGATTGCAGCAGGCAAATGACGATGGCTTGCGAGCCGGCCTCCACCAGTTCCCGGGTCGCCTGACGGACTTCCGCTTCACGCAGAGGGATGACCACCTTTCCCTGCACGTCGGTGCGCTCGGTGACGCCGCGCGTGCGCGAGACGGGCACCAGGGGCTCGTCGTAGCGGTGTGTGTTCAGGTGAATGCGGTCCTCCAGGGCATAGCCCAAGTAGCTCTGCAGCGCACGGCCCATCGAGTGAATCTGCTCGAAACCGCGGTTGCAGATGAGGCCAACGGCGAGGCCCTTGCGCATCAGGATGCGGTTGAGCATGGCCGTACCGGAATAGACACAAGTCACCAGCTCCGGATAGACGTCGTCCACTGTCCGGTCCCAGTGGGCGAGGGCGTCTTCGGAAGAGTTGTAGATGGCAAGCGATTCGTCGCCGGGATTGCTCTGCGCCTTGCCGACCACGAAGCGGCCATCGGAGCGCACGAAGAATGTGTCGGTCATCGTGCCACCAGCATCGATGCCCATCACCTGTACGGTGGACTGCGATTGCATACTGCCTCCTGTCATTGGTGTAGTCATGGTGGGATCTCCCACGACTCATTCATGGCAAAGCTTGTGCCAGGCCTGGCCGGCAGCAGGGAGCAGCCCCGCAAGGCGATTGAATTCAACGAGTTGCCGGCATTGCCTGGCCACTCCGCTGGCGGCAGCAGGCCTGTCGTCAGTGTCCGGATTCACGACGTCCTGCGCAGCGGTGTCCGGGAATCGGACGCTTTCTGACCCGGCCGATGCGATTGGCCTCAGGCAAGCGCCCGCGGCATCTGGTAGTTGGAGCGCTGACGGCAGGCCAGCGCGGATTGCGCCAGGCGTGGCGGCATGAAGGTCTGCCGGTCGCTGCCGTCACGGACAGGAACCTCGACATTCCTGGGCGCCGCCATGCAGATTGCTTGTGGCTGGCACGCGCTATGCACTGGCTTCACGCGAATGGCAGCGAAATATGGTGAAGCCCATGAAGAATTCAATGAGGTCAAGACGCCTGAATGTCGAAGCGGTTGCCGACATGGACCTGGCGATCGGAACCCATCTCGTCACCAATCGACTTTGGTACACGCATCATGGCGTCTATGCCGGGGCCGGCAAGGTCGTGCACTACGCAGGTCTGTCGCGGTCACTGCGTCGCGGGCCGGTGCACGAGGTCACGCTCGCGGAATTCGCGCATGGGCATCCGGTCTGGGTCCGGCAAAGCCCCGGCGCCAGGTTTGCTGGTGCGGAAGCCGTCCAACGCGCCTACTCCCGCATCGGCGAGGATCGCTATCGCCTGATTTCCAATAACTGTGAGCACTTCTGTACGTGGTGCCTATATGGCGAGAGCCGCAGCGAGCAGATCGATGTATGGAGGTTCCGGGCAAGCGATGTGGTTGCTGCCGGGATCAGGGTTGTCAGGCTGTTCACGGTCGCAACCTCGCTAAGTGTGTCCGCGCTGCGAGCAGTTTCGCGATTCGGATTCGAGGGCCAGATATTCGCGAACTCAACGCAATCCACTTCCTGAACCCGCGCGCTGGCGCATCGGGCTAGGCCGATGGCCAGTCGGCACGGATGGCCTCTCAACATCGGCCACCGTGCTCGGCCGTTCGTGGCGGCTACTGCTGCCGCGCATGTCGCGCGGGCGCTGGTTGAGGCTGTCCGGTTTCCGGACACCTGAAGCCGGGATGACTGGAAACCGGACACCGGACACCTTCCGGAGGGCTGTTGCAAAGCACAAATTATTGATTTGGAAAGAGATTCATTGACTTGGTGGTGGCACGCGGATACGGTTACTTCAGTCAATTGAGAGCGACCGTCCCATGCCGTTTTCTCGTTGCGGCACCCTGATTCCCCGCATCGGCGATGAGCCCGTCGTGGCTTCCGCGTGGGAGCATTTTGTGCAGGACCAGCCCCTGGAAGGGGCAGGTGTGCGCAGCGTCGTCCTGGCGTCGTGGCAGCGGTGTCGTTCCGAGGCCGTTGACCCTGCCAGGCATGCCGCACCGGCGGCTGCAGCCGAACGTGTCCGCCAGTTGCAGCGGCAGAACCGGGAGCTCTGCGAAGCCGCGCGTCCGGCACTCGAGAGCCTGCGCGACATCCTGCGGGAATGCGGCACGCTCATCATGCTCTGCGACCCGGGCGGAACCGTTCTCCACCTCAATGGCGAGACCAGGGCCCGCAGCATTGGCGAGGGGATCAACCTGGCCACCGGTGGCTGCTGGAATGAGGATGTCATCGGCACCAATGCCATCGGTACCGCGATCGCCACCGCTGCTCCGGTTCAGATCCATGCCGACGAGCATTTCTGCCTGGACGTCAAGCGCTGGACCTGCGCCGCCGCTCCCATTCTTGACCCCTTTAGTCGCACCCTGCTGGGGGTCGTGGATGTTTCCGGCGTCAAGGAAACCTTCCATGGCCACACCTTGGGTCTGGTGGTGGCTGCTGCCAGGCAGATCGAAGGCGAACTGGCCCGCCGCGACGTTGGTCTGCACGAGCGGCTGCTGACCCGGGCCATTGATCATTTCATCCGTTACGCCAGCGACTACGTTGTGCTTGTCGACAGCCGCGGACGCATTGTTCGTACGAACGGAAATGCGCAGGCGGCGCGGGAGAGCCATGAAGTCCGGCTGCCCTCGGAAGTTGGCAGCCAGGTACCAGGACTCAATCTCGCATTGCCCGAAATTGATCGGTCCTGCCAACGCCCGGAATGGCTGCGTCCTGAATGGCTGCACCCGGTGAAGGACCATGAGGGCATGCTCGGTACGGTGCTGGTGATCCCGCTCGGGACGCGCCAGAATCGAACCACTGTATCGCTGCCCACGGCCACGGCCACGGCCACGGCCAGGGCGACAACGGCGGGCGATGCGTTCGGTGAAATCATAGGGGAGAGCGCGGTGCTGGAGGCGATCAAGGCGCGCGCGCGCCGTATCGCCCCTCTCGATCTGCCGGTGCTGCTCCTTGGCGAGACTGGCGCGGGGAAGGAGCTCTTTGCCAGAGCCCTGCATCGGGCAGGCAACCGCCCCGAGGGGCCGTTCGTTGCCGTCAATTGCGGCGCTTTCACCCGTGAGCTTCTGGCCAGCGAACTCTTTGGCTATTCCGATGGAGCCTTTACGGGCGCTCGCCGTGGTGGTCTTCCAGGGAAGTTCGAGCAAGCCGACGGTGGCACGCTCTTCCTCGACGAAGTCGGCGAGCTGCCGCTTGACATGCAGCCCCACCTGTTGCGCGTGCTGCAGGATGGCATCGTGGTCCGCCTGGGCGATACCCGCGAGCGGCGCGTTTCGGTGCGCGTCGTCGCAGCCACGAACCGTGATCTGCAGAAGGAGATCTCCGCCGGGCGCTTCCGCGAAGACCTGTACCACCGCCTCTGCGTGGTCAGCCTGCCACTACCGCCGCTGCGTGATCGGCCTGGCGATATCGAGGCAATCATTGCGCATCTCAACAGCAAACTCGCACGCAAGTATGGCTGTACGCCCAAGCAGCTTGAACCCGCCCTGCACCAGACGCTTCTGAGCTATCGCTGGCCGGGCAACATACGTGAGCTGCAGAACGTCTTCGAGGTGATGTTCGCTCTCAGCGAAGGCGACATTATCGATGCTTCGTTACTACCCCCGAGCATCGCGCAGTCGGTAAAGGACTCATTTCCCTCAACCTCGACGCGGATACCTGCCTCATTCGGGCGGCTTGAGGAACTGGAGAGACAAGCGATACTTGATGCGATCGCGAATTCCCACGGAAATATTTCTATGGCCGCCCGGACTCTGGGTATTTCGAGGAGTACGTTGTACGTGAAGTTGGCTACGATTCGGGCTGAGCCGGTCTTGGCTCCGCCAGATCATCCGTAGGCAGTCCAAAGCGGAGCGCAGCAGCAACAGTATTCGCGAGTTCCCGCCTTTCCCGGAATTCCTCGGTAAACTAAAAAAAACGCCCCGCAATACTGCGGGGCCATCAATTACCACGAAGACTGATACAGCCGGCAGGGCACCTGCCAATGCCACAACCGCATGCGAAGCATAGAAAACCAATGTGACGCCCACATGGCAACAAGGTGAACACCCAATGACAGCCAAAGATCAAAGCCCATAGCGCTTGATCTTGTCATACAGCGTAGCCTTGCCAACCTGCAGCAGATCAGCCGCCTGACTGACGGCGCCCCCCGTCCGCGCCAGCGCATCGGCAATCACCGCCCGCTCATAGCGCTCCATCCGTTCCCGCAGCGGGGCGGTCTCGTCTGATGCCGCAGCCTGCGCACCAGCCTGACCTCCCTCCGGCACCCCCAACACCAGCCGGTCCGCCGCATTCCGCAACTCCCGCACATTCCCCGGCCAAGGCCGCTGCTGCAGCGCCTGCCGCTGCGTCTCCGACAGGATCGGCGCCGGCCGCTGATAACGCACCGCCGCCACCAGCATGAAATGCTCGAACAGCGCCACGATATCCTCGCGCCGCTCCCGCAAGGGCGGCAGCGCAATCGTGACCACGTTCAGCCGGTAATACAGGTCTTCGCGAAACATGCCCTGCGCCACCAGCGCATCCATATCCCCCTTGGCCGCCGCCACGATCCGCACATCGATCTTCACCGACGCATTCGACCCCAGGCGCTCGAGCGTCCCTTCCTGCAGGACCCGCAACAGCTTGACCTGCAGCGCCAGCGGCATGCTTTCGATCTCATCGAGAAAGAGCGTCCCGCCCGAAGCGTGCTCCAGCTTGCCGATGCGTCGCTTGCCCGCTCCGGTGAAAGCGCCGGCCTCATGCCCGAACATCTCGCTCTCGAAGATAGCCTCGGGCACCGCCCCGCAGTTCAGCGCAATGAACGGACCCTCGGCGCGACCGGACAGCGCATGCAGGCTGCGCGCCACCAGTTCCTTGCCAGTGCCGGTCTCGCCATTGATCATCACCGGCACGTCAGTCGGCGCCACGTTGGCCACCAGCGCCCGCACCTGCTCGATCGCCGGCGAACGCCCGATGATCCGCGTACCCGCGGCGGGACCGGCCAGCTCACGCCGCAACGCCTGGTTCTCCAGTTCGAGCGCCCGCCGCTCCAGCGCCCGGCGCACGGTGTCCGTCAGCCGGTCGGCCCCGAAAGGCTTCTCGATAAAGTCATACGCGCCTTCACGCATTGCCTGCACGGCCATCGTGATATCGCCGTGCCCCGTCACCAGCACCACCGGCACACCCGGCGCCGCGTTGCGGCAATGCTGCAGCAGATCCAGCCCGCTGGCGCCGGGCAATCGCACGTCGGACACCAGCACGCCGGGAAAGCCCGCATGCAGATGCGGAATGGCGGCTTCGGCCGATGGCAGCGCCAGCACGGTAAAGCCAGCCAGCTCCAGGCTTTGCGCGGTGGCCTGCCGCACCAGCGGCTCGTCTTCGACAAACAGGACACGCAGACCGTCTTGCATGGCAATGCTCATTGGGGAGTGGAAACCGGCAGCGCCGCGTTCGCGCTGGGGCTGGCCGGCGCGCGCGCCAGCACCAGCGTGAACTGGGCGCCGCCGCCGGGCACGTTGGCCACGCTGAGCTGGCCGCCGAACTCGCGCACGATCGATGATGAGATCGCCAGCCCCAGCCCCAGGCCCTGCCCGGTTTCCTTGGTGGTGAAGAAAGGTTCGAACAGGCGCGGCAGCGCTTCCGGCGCGATGCCGGTGCCGTTGTCGCGCACGGCGAGGGTGACGGTGCCGGCATCGGAGTGCACGTCGATGTCGATGCGGCCTTGCGCCTGCGCCGCCGAGGCGATGGCATCGAGCGCATTGCCGATCAGGTTCAGCAGCACCTGTTCAAGCTTGAGTTCGTCGGCTCGCACGGACAGGCCGGGCTGTTCGTCGAGGCCGGCCACGCTGACCGTCACCTCGCCCAGCCGCGGCGCCAGCAGCGCCAGCACGTGATCGAGCGCGGTGCGCACCACCACTGGCCGCCGCACCGGGCGCGCCTTGCCGGCGAACAGCTTGAGCTGGCCGGTGATCTTGCCCATGCGCTCGGTCAGGTCGGCGATGGCCGTCAGGTTGCCTTCGGCGGCAGCAAGCTGGCCGCGTTCAAGCAGCACGCGCGTGTTGTCGGAGAATGTGCGCAGCGCCGCCAGCGGCTGGTTCAGCTCATGCGTGATGCCGGCCGCCATCTGCCCCAGCGCGGCCAGCTTGCTGGCCTGCACCAGTTCGTCCTGCGCCGCGCGTAGCTCGCTTTCGGCGCGGGTGCGCTCGGCAACCTGTTCCTCGAGCTTTTCGTTGATCGCCATCAGGTCGGCGGTACGCGCTTCCACGCGCCGTTCCAGCTCGTCATACGCCGCTTCCAGCAGCCGCCGGCTGTATTGCATGTCGCGCGCGCGTTGGCGGCGCTGGCGCCAGTTGACCAGCAGCAGGCAGATGCAGGCATAGGCCAGCGCCGCCGCCACGGTGGCGTTGCGCGCATTGGCCAGCACCGGCTCCAGCGGTGCCATCACCTGCATGGTCCAGTCGGCCGGGCCGACGGTGCGGCCCAGTTCCAGGTAGCGGTCGGCGCGCTGGGTGGCGTCGGAGGTAAAGGTGGTGCGGGCCGCGGGCGACTCGTCGCGCACGCGTACCAGGCGCGCGTTGGCGCCCAGCGTGGTCTGCGCGAGCCAGCGCGTGACAGGCGAATCCAGTGGCTCCAGCGGCAGCGGGGTGACCGCGCGGCCGTGGTACTGGCGCGTGCTCTGCATTTCGGCCTGCAGCGCCGGCGGCAGCGGTTGCAGCGTGCGGTACTGCCACGCCGGCACCGACGACAGGAAGATCACGCCATGGTCGTCGCTGACCATCAGCGGCTCGGCGCCGCTGCCGGCGCGCTGGAACCACTCCAGGTTGAGCTTGACCACGGTGACGCCGATGACCTTGCCGCCGGATTCCACCGGCTGCGCGATGTAGTAGCCGGGTTCGTCGCTGGTGATGCCGATGGCGTAGAAGCGGCCCATCCTGCCGCCCGCGGCGATCTGGAAGTAGGGGCGGAAGCGGTAGTCGGTGCCGACGAAGCTGCCGGGCTGGCCATGGTTGCTGGCGGCCAGCGCAATGCCGTTGGCGGCGATCACATAGGTGGCCGACGCATGCGCGCGCCGGTTGACCTCGGCCAGGTAGTGGTTGGCGGCGGCGACGCGCGCCGGGTCGTGGGGAGATTCGAGCAGCCCGCGCACGAAGGGGTGCAGCGACACCAGCGCGGGCAGGAATTCGTAGCGGTCGAGGGTGCTTTCGAGCGTGGCGGCGTAGCGGTCGGCACGCGTGGCGGTGCTCTGCTGCAGCGCGGCCAGGCCGCGCTGGAACGACACCAGCCAGGTCAGCCCGCATAGCAGCAGCAGGCCCGCCAACAGTGCGACGGCGAAACCCCACCACCGGCTGCTGCCGGTGTCCGGCGCATGCACCGCGCGGGTGGCGGCGGGATCATGCACGGCGAGGAAATCGTCGGAGTGTGGCATCGGCGCGCGCGAGGGCTGTCGCGCCGATGATACCCGCTGGCGGGCGGCCGGGGCAGCTGCCCATGCGGCCAACCCGCCGCGGTGCACTTTTAGCGGGCGCCCTGGCCGGCCTGTGCAAGGTCGTCGGCATTGCTGCCGCCGCCCTGCAGCACCTGCGCCAGGCGCTTGCGGTCAAGCTCGCGTTCCCAGGCAGACACCACCACCGTGGCCACGCCGTTGCCGATGATGTTGGTCAGCGCGCGGCACTCGCTCATGAAGCGGTCGATGCCCAGGATCAGCACCATGCCCGCCACCGGGATGGTCGGCACCACCGCCAGCGTCGCGGCCAGCGTGATGAAGCCGGAGCCGGTCACGCCGCTCGCGCCCTTGGAGGTGATCATTGCCACCGCCAGGATGGTCAGCTGCTGCATCCACGTCAGTTCGATGCCGGTGGCCTGCGCGATGAAGATCACCGCCATCGTCATGTAGATGTTGGTGCCGTCCAGGTTGAACGAATAGCCGGTAGGCACCACCAGGCCCACTACCGACTTGGAGCAGCCCAGCTTCTCCAGCTTCTCCATCATGTGCGGCAGTGCGGCCTCGGACGAGCTGGTGCCCAGCACGATCAGCAGCTCTTCCTTGATGTACGAGATAAAGCGCACGATGCTGAAGCCGGTCATGCGCGCGATCGTGCCCAGCACCACCAGCACGAAGATGATGGCCGTGAAGTAGAAGGTGCCGATCAGCTTCAGCAGCGGCACCAGCGAGCCCAGGCCGTACTTGCCGATGGTGAACGCGATCGCGCCGAAGGCGCCGATCGGGGCCACCTTGGTGATCACGTGCACGATATGGAAGAACACCTTGGAGACCTGCTCGATCATCTGCACCACGAAGCGGGCGCGTTCGCCGAGCGTGGCCAGCGCGGCGCCGAAGAACAGCGACACCAGCAGGATCTGCAGGATGTCGCCATTGGCGAAGGCGCTGAAGACCGTCTCCGGGATGATGTGCATGAAGAATTCGACCGTGCTCTGGCCGTGCGCCTTCGACACGTATTGGGCGATCGCCTTGGTGTCCAGCGTCGACGGATCGATGTTGAAGCCCACGCCCGGCTTGAGCAGGTGCGCGGCGCCCAGGCCGATCAGCAGCGCGAAGGTCGACACCACTTCAAAGTAAAGCAGCGCCTTGCCGCCGACGCGGCCGACCTTCTTCATGTCGCTCATGCCGGCCATGCCGGTCACCACGGTACAGAAGATGATCGGGCCGATAATCATCTTGATCAGCTTGATGAAGCCATCGCCCAGCGGCTTCATGGCCACGCCCGTGTCGGGCCAGTAATGCCCCAGCAGGATGCCGACCAGGATGGCGAACAGCACCTGCACATACAGGATCTTGTAGAAGGGTTTCTTCATGGTGTCGTCCTCGGTGTTGACCGTACCCGGGGCGATGGCGCCGCGGGCGCGCGCCGTCACGGTTGCGGCGCGTTCAGGGAAGGGAATTTGCAACCGGCGTGCCAGTCCAACCGGTATCGCTAACTGATTGATTCACAAGGAAACGCTGCCGTTGCCGGGGCGATGGGCCTCCGGGATTCCGGAAATCCGGAATCCGCGCTTCCGGGGATTCGGAATGCCGAAGGCGGCAAAGGTGGCTGAGGCGCCACCTGGGCGGTGGGCGTGCGGCGGCTAATGGCGTTGCGCGGGTGCCGGAAGGCGCGGGCGGCCCGCCATGACGCCGTATAATTCCGAGCTTCCGTTCAATGTCCTGCGGCCATGCCGCCGCGCGGGCCCGCCCTCCTTGTCACCGCATCGCATGAGCAGCTACTACCAGCACCACGTCTTCTTCTGCCTGAACCAGCGCGAGGCTGGCGAGAACTGCTGCGCCAACCACAACGCCAAGGCCATGCAGGAATACGCCAAGAAGCGCTGCAAGGAACTCGGCATTGCCGGCGGCGAAGGCCGCGTGCGCATCAACAAGGCGGGCTGCCTGAACCGGTGTGAACTCGGGCCGGTGCTGGTGGTCTACCCCGAGGCAATTTGGTACACCTTTGTGGACGAGCACGACATCGATGAAATCATCGACAGCCACCTGCTCAACGGCAAGCCGGTCGAGCGGCTGATGGTGGACCGCTGAACGAGAACGGAATCCGCGGCGCTGCCGATGACGCAGCGCCGATGCCAGACCCCGCCGCCCGCACGCCGGACGGTTTTTTCATTTCTTGCCCCGGGATTTCCCGCCTGAGCCAGCCGGCCTCCTGATTGCCCCAGACCGCCCTATGAACGCGCATACCCAGGTACTTTCCATCGCCGGCCCTGTCGGCGCGATCGACGTTTCGGTGGATCTGCCGCAAGGCGAGCCGCGAGGACTGGCGCTGGTCGCTCACCCGCACCCGCTGTTCGGCGGCACCAAGGACAACAAGGTCGCGCAGACGCTGGCGCGCGCCTTCGTGCAGCTGGGCTATGCCACCGTGCGCCCCAATTTCCGCGGTGTCGGCGCGACCGGCGGTGAGCATGACAACGGCATCGGCGAGCAGGACGACCTGCTGGCAGTCATCGCCTGGATGCGCGAGCAGACCGCGTGGTCGGCACAGGCCGCGACGCTGCCGCTGGCGCTGGCCGGCTTCTCCTTCGGCAGCTTCGTCAGCACGCACGTGGCCCGGCGCCTGGCCGAGGCCGGCACGCCGGCGCAGCGCCTGGTGCTGGTCGGCACCGCCGCCAGCCGCTGGCAGGTGGCCGAAGTCCCCGCCGACACCATCGTCATACACGGCGAGCAGGATGACACCGTGCCGCTCGCCAGCGTGTTCGACTGGGCCCGCCCGCAGGAGCTGCCGGTGATCGTGATCCCCGGCGCCGACCATTTCTTTCACCGCAAGCTGCACCTGATCAAGCAGCTCGTCGTCAACGCGTGGGACCGGTGACGGCGCAGCGCCAGCGCACCGTACCGTCCCGCACGATCCCTTTCATGTCGGAAACAGAAACAATGCTGAATAGAGCCACGACACGCCTTTCCTCCGTCTTTGCACCAGCCGCCATCGTTGCCGCCGTCGCCACGGCCACGCTGGCCGCCGCGCCCGCCGCAGTCCTTGCGCAGGGCGTGCCGATGCCGCAGGTCGCCGCCAAGTCGTGGATGCTGTATGACGTGACCAGCGGCCAGGCACTGGCCTCGCAGAATGCCGACCAGCGCATCGAGCCGGCCTCGCTGACCAAGCTGATGACCGCCTACCTGGCGTTCGAGGCACTCAAGGAAAAGCGCCTGACGCTGGAACAGACCGTGGTGCCGACCAACCTGGTGCTCAAGGTCAAAAGCGACGAGTCGCGCATGTTCATCGAGCCCAACAAGCCGGTCAGCGTGCAGGACCTGCTGCTGGGCCTGATCGTGCAGTCGGGCAACGACGCCGCGCTGGCGCTGGCCGAGGCCGTGGGCGGCTCGGAAGAGGGCTTCGTCGCGATGATGAACCGCGAGGCCCAGCGCATGGGCATGAAGAGCACCCACTTCACCAATACCGACGGCATTCCCGACCCGAACCACTACACCACCGCGGTGGACCTGGCGACGCTGACCACGCACCTGATCAAGGACTTTCCCGAGTACTACGCCATGTACTCGCAGAAGGAGTTCACCTATAACAAGATCAGGCAGCCCAACCGCAACCGCCTGCTGTACATCGACCCGACCGTGGACGGCGTCAAGACCGGCCACACCAAGTCCGCCGGCTATTGCCTGATCTCGTCGGCCCAGCGCCCGTTGGCCAATGTGCCCAACGGCCAGCGCCGCCTGATCTCGATCGTGATCGGCACCACCACCGAACAGGTGCGCACGCAGGAAAGCCTGAAGATCCTCAACTACGGCTTCCAGTTCTTCGACACGCTGCGCCTGTACGACAAGGGCCAGGTGCTGGCCACGCCCGAGATCTACAAGGGCAAGGCCGGCACGGTCAAGATCGGCGTGCAGCACGAGACCTTCGTCACCGTGCCCAAGGGCACCGGCGGTCGCCTGAAGCCGGTGCTGGAGCGCCAGGAACTGATGATCGCCCCGATCGCGGCGGGCCAGCAGGTGGGCATGGTCAAGCTGATGGACGGCACCAACAAGGTCGCCGAATTCCCCGTGGTGGCGCTGGAAGAAGTGCCCGAGGCCGGTTTCTTCGGCCGCCTGTGGGACACCATCCGCCTGTGGTTCAAGCGCAAGTGATTGGCATGCGCGGCCTGGGCATGCGCCGGGCCGCGCTGGAGAAAACGACATGACAGCCGACAACCAGGGCAGCGGCAACAAGCCCGGCGATATCCCGCCGGAACAGTCGCTGATCGAATACCCGAGCCATTTCCCGATCAAGGTGATGGGCGCGATGCAGGACGGCTTTGCCGAGGCCATCGTCACGCTGGTGCAGGATTTCGATCCGGGCTTCCACGCGGGCAAGATGGAGATGCGGCCTTCGAGCAAAGGCAACTACCTGGGCCTGACCGTGACGGTATGGGTGACCAGCCGCGAGCAGCTGGATGACCTGTACCGGGCGCTGACTTCGCATCCGATGGTGAAGGTGGTGCTGTAAGCCAGTCATCTTGTAAGACTAACGCTCCCGCTCTGTTTGCTCCCTCTCCCGCCTGCGGGAGAGGGGCCGGGGGTGAGGGCAGGCGCTGGCATACCGACGCCCGTCACTTCGTTCGACACTCCCGCCCTCACCCCCAACCCCTCTCCCGCTCGCGGGAGAGGGGAGCCACTCCCACAGCGTGTGAAGCGCGTCGGGCGCGGCATAGCCTCTTCCCCATACCAACATGAACACCATCACCCTGAAACCCGGCAAGGAAAAATCCCTGCTGCGCCGCCACCCGTGGATCTACGCGACCGGCATCGCCACCACCGAAGGCCGCTGCGAGCCGGGCTCGACCGTGACCGTGCGCGCCGCCGATGGCCGCTTCCTGGCCAAGGCTGCCTACAGCCCCGAATCGCAGATCCGCGCGCGCGTGTGGACCTTCGACGAGAACGAGCCGGTCGACCACGCGCTGTTCAAGCGCCGCGTGGCCGCGGCCATCGCGTACCGGCGCCAGTGGGTGAAGGACAGCGACGCCGTACGCCTGGTCTTCGGCGAATCGGACCGGCTGCCGGGGCTGATCGTCGACTACTACGGCAATGGAGAAACAGGCCAGCTGGTGTGCCAGTTCAATTCGGCCGGCGTGGAGCACTGGAAGACCGCGATCGTGCAGGCACTGGTCAAGGAGACCGGCTGTCCCAACGTCTACGAGCGTTCCGACGCCGCCGTGCGGCAGCGCGAAGGGCTGGACCTGGTGACCGGCGTGCTGGCCGGCGCCGAGCCCGATCCGGCGCTGTCCGTGACCGAGCATGGCGTGCGTTATTACGTCGACGTGCGCAACGGCCACAAGACCGGTTTCTACGTCGACCAGCGCGACAACCGCAAGCTGGTGGGCGACCTGGCCTCAGGGCGCGAGGTACTGAACTGCTTCTGCTATACCGGCGGCTTCTCGCTGGCCGCGCTGCGCGGCGGGGCTAAATCGGTGACGTCGATCGATTCGTCGGGCGAGGCGCTGAAGATCGCCGCGGGCAACGTGACGCTGAACGGGTTTGATCCGGAGCGCGCGACCTGGCTCGACGCGGACGTGTTCAAGACGCTGCGCGAGTTCCGCGCGCAAGGGCGGCAGTTCGACCTGATCGTGCTGGACCCGCCCAAGTTCGCGCCGTCGGCGCAGCATATCGACCGTGCCGCGCGCGCGTACAAGGAGATCAACCTGGTCGGCACGCAGCTGCTGCGGCCGGGCGGTCTGCTGTTCACGTACTCGTGCTCGGGCGCGATCAGCATGGAACTGTTCCAGAAGATCGTGGCGGGCGCGGTGACCGATGCGCGGACGGATGCGCGCATCCTGCGCAGGCTGTCGGCTGGCACCGATCACCCGATGCTGGCGGCGTTTCCGGAAGGGGAGTATCTGAAGGGGTTGCTGCTGGAGCGGGTGGGGTAAGGCTGGATCAATGAGCGGCTGTGGCGTTGGCCGGCCGCTTGTTTTCTCCCCTCTCCCACTGCGCGGGAGAGGGGAGAAAACCGGCAGACTTCTTCTGCGCGAGCCTCACCGCCACATATTGCGCATCCGGCTGGCCAGGTCCACCGGCGCCAGCGCCGGCTTCACCTTCCCTTCGCCAGGCATCGGCGGCGGCGGCCATGCGCGGCTGTGGAAGTTCGGCATGACGCGATTCGGAATAAAACGCGTACGCGACGCATACACATGCCGGTCGCCAAATCCCACCTGCTGGTGCACGTAGAAGCGCTGCGGGACGATGACGTCCAGATGGTCCTTGGCCCGCGTCATCGCCACATACAGCAGCCGCCGTTCTTCCTCGATCTCTTCCGTCGTGCCGGTGGCCAAATCGCTCGGCATGCAGCCATCGACGGCATTGAGCACATACACGGCCTTCCACTCCTGCCCCTTGGCCGAGTGGATGGTCGACAGGATCAGGTAGTCCTCGTCGCGCGAGGGCACGCCGGATTCATCGCTCGACGCACTGGGCGGATCCAGCGTCAGCTCGGTGAGGAAGCGCTCGCGCGCGCCGTAGGTGGCGGCGATGCGTTCCAGCTGCTGCAGGTCGGCCTGGCGCGCAGCGGCGTCGTCGTGCAGGCGTTCGAGGTGCGGCGCGTACCAGGCCAGTACTTGTTCGAATTCCGACGGCCACGGCGAGGCCGGCGCCATCAGCGCGCGCGCCAGCGTCAGCAGGTCGGCCCACGCGGGAGCGGCGGCCGGTGGCGGTTCGAATTCCTGCAGCGAGAACAGCGGCTCGGTGGCCAGCGCCAGCGCATCGAGCACGCGCGCCGCGGTCTTGGGGCCGATGCCCGGCAGCAGCTGCAGCGTGCGGAAGCCCGCCATGCGGTCACGCGGGTTCTCCATCCAGCGCACCACGGCCAGCACGTCCTTCACGTGTGTCGATTCGAGGAACTTGAGCCCGCCGAACTTCACGAACGGGATATTGCGGCGCGCCAGTTCGATCTCGACCTGCGCGCTGTGGTCGGCGGCACGGAACAGCACCGCCTGCGCCATCAGCGCCAGGCCGGCCTCGCGCCGCGCCAGCACCTGCTCGACCACGTAGCGCGCCTGGTCGGCCTCGTCGTTGACGACAATGATGCCGGGCTTCTCGGCTGACAGCCGCTCGGACCAGAGATCCTTGGTATAGCGTTCGGCCGCAAGTCCGATCACGGCGTTGGCGGCCCGCAGGATCGGCTGCGTCGAACGGTAGTTCTGCGACAGCGTCACCTGCTGCGCGGGTGGCGTGAACTGCCGCGGAAAATCGAGGATGTTGCGCACGGTCGCGCCGCGGAACGCGTAAATCGACTGCGCATCGTCGCCGACCACGGTCAGGCCGCGGCCATCGGGCCGCATGGCCAGCAGGATCGATGCCTGCAGCGCGTTGGTGTCCTGGTATTCGTCGACCAGGACATGGTCGAAGCGCGCCCCCATGTCCTGCGCGATGGCCGGCTCGGCCATGGCCTGCGCCCAGTACAGCAGCAGGTCGTCGTAGTCGAGCACGTGCTGCTTCTGCTTGGCCTCGACATAGCCGGCAAACAGCGTGCGCAGCGCATCGGCCCACATCGCGTAGCGCGGGAACTGCTGCTTGAGCACGTCCTCCAGCGGCGCCTGCGTGTTGACCACGCGCGAGTAAATCGACAGGCAGGTTTCCTTCCTGGGGAAGCGGCTGGCGGTCTCGGACAGGCCCAGGTCGTGGCGCACGACGTGCATCAGGTCGGCCGCATCGCCGCGGTCGCTGATGGTGAAGGCGGGCGACAGGCCCAGCGTCTCGGCGTACTCGCGCAGCAGGCGCGCCCCGATGGCGTGGAAGGTACCCGACCATTGCAGCGCCGCTCGGCCCGCGCCGGTCTGCGTGCCCAGCGCCTGGTCGACGATGCGCTCGACGCGCCGGCCCATTTCGGCGGCGGCGCGGCGCGAGAATGTCAGCAGCAGGATGCGGCGCGGATCTGCCCCGCCCAGCACCAGGTGCGCGACGCGGTGCGCCAGCGTGTTGGTCTTGCCCGACCCCGCGCCGGCGATGATCAGCAGCGGCGCCTCGCAGCCATGCTCGACCGCGGCGCGCTGCTCCGGGTTGAGGTTGGACAGGTAGGCGGGGCCTGTGTCGGCCGCATCTGGGGCGAGGGCGGATTCAGGATCCGCGGCAGGGGCAAGGTCCGGTGACACAGGCAGGAAGAGAAATGGGCGGGCAAAAAACTGGGCTAACTGTATATCCATACAGGCCCGCAGCGCAAGCCGCTTCGCGCGGGATCGCGCGCGAACCAACAAAAAAGGTGCTCGATGAGCACCTTTTGCGGGATGTTGCGGGTGACAGCGTTACGCGGACTTTGCCAGCGCCTCATCCAGCAGCTTGTGCAGCGCATCCCACTCCGGCTCGCCCACATAGCGCTTGAGGATGCGGCCGTCCTTGTCGACCACGAACGTGGTCGGCGTCAGCTGCACATTGCCGAAGGCCCTGGCGGCGGAGCCGTCCGAATCCATCGCCACCTTGAACGGCAGCCCGCGCGTCTTGGCGTAGTTCATCACATACATCGGCGGGTCATAGTTCATCGCCACGGCGACGAATTCCAACCCCTTGCCCCTGAACTGGTCGTAGGTCTTGACCATGTCGGGCATTTCCTTGATGCAGGTGGCGCAGCTGGTGGCCCAGAAATTGACCAGGTAGACCTTGCCCTTCAGGTCGGCGGTGCTGAGCTTCTCTCCCGACAGCAGCGTAAACGTGGCGGCTGGCGCGGCGTTGGAGGGCGCCAGCGCCCGGTAGCCGAACCAGCCCAGCAGCGCCAGCACAACGATGGCGGCGACGATGGGCCAGGGCTTGCGGGAGGACTTGGCGGGAGCGGAAGTGGTCATGGAAGGCGGGGAAAGCGAATTCTCTTCGGGCGACGACACATTCTAATGCCGCTGGCGCCCCAGCGTTGCGTGGAGTTTGGCTGCGGCAATCTGTCGCAATTGCCGGCGCCGCCGCGCGGTTCAACGCCGGGTGGCGATGGCGGCGCGTGCCTGGTCCAGCGCCTGCTCCAGGTAGGCGCCGTAGAAATCGGGCTGCATGCCGCGCAGCGGACTGGCGGCGGCGCGGCCCTGGCGATCGAGGAACAGCACCGTCGGCGCCACGCGCACCTGGTGCGCCCGCGCCCAGTCACGCGCGGTGGTCACGCTGCCGTCGGCATCGCGCAGCGGCGTGGCGGCGGTCAGGTCCAGCTCGCGCACCGCGATCTCGCCGGCGGCGGCCTGCGGGCCGAGATAGTTGCGGCGCACCGCGTCGCAATAGCCGCATCCCGGCATCGACACCAGCACGACCAGCGGCTCGCCGCGCCGCGCGGCTTCGGCGCTGTGCGCGGCCAGGTCGGTAGCGGCAGGCAGATGCGCAGTGCCCGCGGCCAGCGTCGTGCCGGCGGCCGATGCCAGCAGCGCGCAGGCGGCCAGACGGAACAGTGCGGTCCGGGCTGGTACTGTGAGGCGGGGCAGGGCGGGAGCAGGCATGCGGTCGGGAAAAACTGTCAGGCGGCGCACCATGCACCGGGGCGCCGCTTCCGCGATAATACCGGTTTCCGCCCGAAGGCGACGGCGGCCGCCAGAGCCGCTCCATGGCCTGCGCGCGCTGCCCGCCACACGCTTCCCCATGCGTCCTCTTTCGCCCCCGCCGAGCCCTGCCGCTACCGTTCGCAGCCTGGGCAGCCTGGCCCGCAGTCCCATGTTGCGCCGCGCCGCCATATGCGCCGCGCTGGCCCTCTGCGCCTGCTCGCCGCGCTACGACTGGCGCACGATCCAGTCCGGCGAGGGCGCCTATGCCGCACTCTATCCCGGCAAGCCCAGCAGCGCCGCTCGCGATGTCACCATCGCCGGCCGCAAGCTGCCGATGACGATGGAGGCGGCGCGCGTCGACGACACCCTGTTTGCCGTAGGCGTGGTCACGCTGCCCGCCGATGACGAAGCGCTGCGGCGCGAGGCGCTGGCGGCGATGCAGGCGGGCCTGCTGGCCAATCTCGGCACGGCCTCGGGCGAGCCGGCGCGCATGCGGCCGGTCACGATCACGACCGCCGACAAGCCGGGGCGGCCGCTTGCCGGCGTGGAAGTGCAGGCCAGCGGCGTGTCGCCGCAGGACCAGTCGCCACGGCGGCTGACCGCGCGGCTGGTGGCGGTGGGTGCGCGTGCCTACCAGGCGGTGGTGCTGGAGTCAGGCGACGCCGCGCGCGACCAGCGCCAGGCCGAGCAGGTGGAGCAGTTCCTCGGCGGCTTCCATCCGTTCTGACGTCCCGAAGGGCGCCGCAGGAAAACAGGGTTTGTGCCGTGGCCGCGTCGGTGCGGCGGCGGCAGTTGTCGTCAAAGGAGAATCGAAATGCGTTGGGAAGTGTGGCTGGCTTATTTCGCGGCGTGCTGGGTGATCGCGGTGTCGCCGGGATCGGGGGCGGTGCTGTCGATGAGCCACGGCCTGTCGTATGGCTTGCGCCGGACCAGCACCACCATCTTCGGGCTGCAGACTGGCCTGGTGATCGTGCTGCTGATTGCCGGCGGCGGCCTGGGTGCGCTGCTGCTGGCCTCGGAGCAGGCCTTCATGGTGGTCAAGACCGTTGGCGCGCTGTACCTGATCTACCTGGGCGTGCAGCAGTGGCGCACGAGGGTCGAGAGCGGCGGCGACGGCGCCGCGGGCGCCGGTCCTGTGCGCGTCTCGGTGATGAGCGCGCGCCGCCGCTTCGCCACCGGGTTGCTGACCAACGTGACCAATCCCAAGGGCATCATCTTCATGGTCGCGGTGCTGCCGCAGTTCATCGACCCCAACCACCCGCTCGCGCCGCAACTGGTAATCCTGGCATTGACCATGTGCTGCGTCGACCTGATAGTGATGCATGGCTACGCGCTGCTGGCCTCGCGCATGCAGGGCCTGTTCCGCAACGCCCGCGCGGTGCGCTGGCAGAACCGCGTCTTCGGCAGCGTGCTGATGGCGGTAGGCGCGGCGCTGTTTTTCGTGCGCCGGCAGCACGCCTGAGCCGCAGCACTGGCGCGTGCGCGCCGGGTTTGCTTCAATGAGGGGGTGCCCCCGGCCACGGAGATCCCCGTATGCCCGATTTGCCGACCCCCCGCGCCGGCGCGCGCATGATGCCGCGCCATACCGTGCCCCCGGTGGAAGAACCGTCGCCGCCCGGCGTACCGCCCGACTTGCCGCTGCCGCCGGAAGAAGATCCGATTCCGCCCCCGGTCGAACCGCCCGTCGCCGCGCCGTACAGCTGAAACAGCTGCTTCGGTTCGCGGAAGCCTTTCAGGCAGGACCCGTCGGTCAGTTCGACCGGCTGGTCGCCATGGGTGTTGCCGGTGCGCGCGCTATGCAGCAGCGGCTCGTCCGCAGCGACATCCGGGCGCGCAGCCATTTCCTGGCCGGC
Organism: Cupriavidus phytohabitans; assembly: GCF_000426345.1. Lineage (GTDB taxonomy): Bacteria > Pseudomonadota > Gammaproteobacteria > Burkholderiales > Burkholderiaceae > Cupriavidus. The sequence goes on from NZ_AUFE01000013.1 coordinate 36,838, forward strand.
GATGACGGCGCGTGGCACCGGCTTGCCGATCCGTTCGTGGCAGCCGGGCCAGCCTGACGATTTCCTTCCCCTCCCGCAATTGCCGCGCCACGGCCTTCCGCGGCGGCGCTCGAAGTCCATGCACGCTTGTCACACTCGGCGCAAAGTATGAGTGGTGGAAGCGCACCTCGCCATACGGCACGGTCGCGTCGTTCGCCGGTGATGTGGGGAGGACTGCCATGAAAGGGAATATCCTGACGCCTGCCGGCTGGGTCTTCGGCGAGATCCACGCCGGCCCGGACGGGCGCATCGAGCGCATCGACGGCGTGCCTGCCACGCCCGACGGCAACGATGCACCGTACGTGCTGCCGGGGTTTGTCGACCTGCTCAACCACGGTGGCGGCGGCAAAGATTTCATGGATGGCGAGGCGGCGGTGCCGGCGATCCTGCGTGCGCATGTGCGCTACGGCACCACCAGCCTGCTGGGCAGCACCATGACCGCGCCCCCGGAGGTGCTGCTGGCGGCACTGCAGGGACTGAAGCGCGCCGGCCGCGCGCGACCGCCCGGCGCGGCCCGCATGCTCGGGGTGCACCTGGAGGGACCGTATATCAATCCCGGCAAGCTTGGCGCGCAGCCCGACGCGTCGGCAATCGCCACGCCGGGCCAGCTGGAGCAGTACCTGGACTCGGCGCCGATCCGCGTGGTGACGCTGGCGCCTGAACTGCCTGGCCACCTCGACATCATCCGCATGCTGGCTAAGCGCGGCGTGCGCGCGCAGCTGGGCCATACGCTGGGCACGTATGAAGACGCAGTTGCCGCGCTCGAGGCCGGCGCGTCTGGCTTTACCCACCTGTTCAACGCCATGACGCCGCTGCAGCACCGCGCGCCGGGCATGGTCGCGGCGGCGTTGGCGCATGCCGAATTCGCCGAATTGATCCCAGACCTGGTGCATGTGCATCCCGGCGCCATCCGCGCCGCTTTGCGAGCGATCCCGCGGCTGTATGCGGTGACCGATGCCACCGCCGCGGCGGGCATGCCGGACGGCGTCTATCACCTCGGCAGCCAGACCGTGTACAAGTCGGACGGCAGCGTGCGGCTGGCTGACGGCACGCTGGCCGGCAGCGTGCTGACGATGGACCAGGCGCTGCGCAATTTCGTGGCGATCGGGCTCGACCTGGAGGATGCCGCGCGGCGCGTGTCGCTGTATCCGGCGCAGTACCTGGGCTTGACCGACCGCGGCGCGCTTGCTCCCGGCTGCTGGGCCGACGTGGTTGTGCTCGACCGCGCGCTGTCGGTGCGCAGCGTGTATGCCGAAGGAGAATGCTGTGTCGACAATGCTCAATACCTGCGCAAACTGACCGGGACGCGCTGAACCCTTTCCCATTCCGCCAATGCCGCCGGCATGCAAGGAGCCCGCCATGCAATCCACCCGTTCCGCATCTTCCTTCGGCAGCGCCGATCCGCGGCCGCTGGACCTCGTCATTTTTGGCGGCGCCGGCGACCTGTCGGCGCGCAAGCTGCTGCCTTCGCTGTACATGTGCCATCGTGACGGCAACCTGCCCGACGGCACCCGCATCATCGGCGTGGGCCGCCATCCCGGGGATGCCGAGGCTTTTGCCCGTTTCGCCGACGAGAGTGCGCAGGGCTTTGTCGATGCGCGCTATCTGGATCCGGCCAAGTGGCAGGCCTTCCTGCAGCGGCTCGACTACGTGCGGCTGGATGCGTCGCAGCCTGGCGACTATCCCGCGCTGGCGGCGCAGTTGCGCAACGACGCGCTGCGCATTTTCTACATGGCGATGCCGCCTGGGCTGTTCGCCGCGACCTGCGACAACCTCGCCGGCCATGGGCTGATCGCCGGCGACACGCGCCTGGTGCTGGAGAAACCGCTGGGCGTCGACCTGGCCTCGGCGATTTCCATCGGCGAAGTGGTCCGCCGCCATTTCAGCGAAGACCGCACCTACCGCATCGACCATTACCTCGGCAAGGAAACGGTGCAGAACCTGATGGCGCTGCGCTTCGGCAACTCGATCTTCGAGCCGCTGTGGCGCACGCCATTCGTGCGCAGCGTGCAGATCACCGTGGCCGAGACCGTGGGCGTGGGTACGCGCGGCGGCTTCTACGACGAAGCTGGCGCGATGCGCGACATGGTGCAGAACCACCTGCTGCAGCTGGTCAGCATCCTGGCGATGGAGCCGCCCGCGTCGCTGAACTCGGACGCGGTGCGCGACGAGAAGCTGAAGGTGCTGCGCTCGCTGCGGCCGATGTCGGTCGAGGACGTGCGCCGCAATACCGTGCGCGGCCAGTACACAGCGGGCGCGATCGCCGGCGAGCTGGTGCGCGGCTACCTGCAGGAAGACGGCATTCCGCCCGACAGCCACACCGAGACCTTTGTCGCGATGCGCGCCGAGCTGGGGACCTGGCGCTGGAACAAGGTGCCGTTCTACCTGCGCACCGGCAAGCGCATGCAGGAGCGCGTGTCCGAGGTGGTGATCCACTTCGCCGAGGTGCCGCATTCGATTTTCGACAGCGGCAGCACGCTGCAGCCCAACCGCATGGTGATCCGCCTGCAGCCGGAGGAATCGGTGCGGCTCACGCTGATGGTCAAGCAGCCAGGCGAGGGCATGAAGCTCAAGCCGCTGAGCCTGGCGCTGAACCTCGACTCGGCTTTCACCACGCGGCGCGCCGAGGCCTATGAACGGCTGCTGCTCGACGTGATCCGCGGCCGGCTGGCGTTGTTCGTGAGGCACGACGAGCTGCAGGCCGCATGGACCTGGGTCGACCCGATCCTGGAGGCGTGGCGGCAGCAGGACGAAGGGCCGCGGCCCTATACCGCGGGCACCTGGGGGCCGGCGGCGTCGTCGGCATTCATGGCGCGGGAGGGCGTGCAGTGGTCGGAGGAAGCATGAGGGGGCGCGCCTAGCCCGGCGCCATCCGCAGCGCCCGCCGATACTGGATCGCCTCGGCAACGTGTGCGGCTGTCAGCACCGCCGCGTTTTCCAGATCGGCAATCGTGCGCGCCACCTTCAGCACGCGGAAGTATGAGCGTGCCGACCACGACAGCCGCACCATCGCCCCGCGCAGCAGCGCCTGTGCCTGCGGTTCCAGCTGGCAGTGCTGCTCGATCTCGCGTCCGCCCAGCTCGCTGTTGGGCTTGCCCTGCCGCGCCAGTTGCAGCATGCGCGCCGCCAGCGCGCGCTCGCGCACCGCGGCGCTGGGTTCGCCTGGCGGGCCGTCGAGCATCTCGCCCTGGTCCTGGGCGGGCACTTCCACCTGCAAATCGATCCGGTCGAGCATCGGCCCGGAAATGCGCGACTGGTAGCGCCGCACCTGGTCGGGCGTGCAGCGGCAGGGGCGGTCGGGATGGCCCAGGTAGCCGCACGGGCACGGGTTCATCGCCGCCACAAACTGGAAGCTGGCAGGGAAGTCGGCATGTCCGTTGGCGCGCGCGATGGTGATGCGGCCCGACTCCAGCGGCTCTCGCAGGACTTCCAGGACCCGGCGGTCGAACTCCGGCAGTTCATCGAGGAACAGGACACCGTGATGCGCCAGCGAGATCTCGCCGGGGCGCGGGTTGCCGCCGCCGCCGACCATGGCCGGGCCCGACGCGGTGTGGTGCGGCGCGCGACAGGGGCGCTGGCCCCACAGCGCGGTACGGAAGCCGCCCGGCGTCAGGCTCATGACCGCGGCGGATTCCAGTGCCTCCTGCAGCGACATCGGCGGCAGCAGGCCCGGCAGGCGCTGCGCCAGCATCGACTTGCCAGTGCCTGGCGGGCCGACCAGCAAGACCGAGTGCTGGCCTGCCGCGGCCACTTCCATGGCCCGGCGCGCCTGCGCCTGGCCGCGCACGTCGCGCATGTCGGGTCCGCTGGCGACCGACCTGGGCAGCGCGGCGGGGGCGGCGCGCGGCAGGCGGGCGTCCGGCGGGCCACCGAGGTGCTGGCACACCTCGCGCAGCGTGACGGCGGCGTGGACCGGCAGGTCTTCGATCAATGCCGCTTCGGGACCGTTGTCGCGCGCCACCAGGAAAGCGCATGGGGCGGCGCCGGCAGCGTGGCGCACGGCGTTGTCCTGCGCCAGCCCCATCGCCATGGCCAACGCGCCGCGCACCGGCCGCAGCTCGCCGGACAGCGACAGCTCGGCGGCGAATTCATGATGGTCGAGCGCATCGGCCGGGATCTGGCCGCTGGCGGCCAGGATGCCGAGCGCGATCGCCAGGTCGAAGCGGCCGGATTCCTTGGGCAGGTCGGCCGGCGCCAGGTTGACGGTGATGCGCCGGTTGGGGAACTCGTAGCCGCTGTTGAGGATGGCGGCGCGCACGCGCTCTCGGCTCTCTCGCACGCCGGTGTCCGCCAGGCCGACGATGGTGAATACCGGCAGGCCGTTGGCCAGATGGGTTTCGACACGCACCGGCGGCGCCGCGATGCCGGTCAGAGCCCGGCTGCCCAGGACGGCGAGGCTCATGCCGGGCCTCCCAAGGGATCGGACTGTCGCCGATTTGTTAACGAAAAAGGCCGCCAGCATCGGCGGCCTTCAGACAGGCTGGTGGAGCGAAGCCTGACCGACGGCTTCATGCGCCCCCGGTCGAGTCCACCGCGCCGGCGCCCGGCGGGATGCCTGCGCGGCGCTCCAGCTCGGCCACGCGGGCTTCCAGCTCTTCGAGCCGGGAGCGGGTACGGGCCAGCACCTGCGACTGGACGTCGAATTCCTCGCGGGTGACCAGGTCGAGCCGGGCGAAGCCCTGCGTCATCATGCTGCGCACGTTCTTCTCGATGTCCCTTGCAGGCGAATTGCGCAGCGCCTCGCTGACCTTGTTCTGCAGGTCGTTGAAGAGATCGGTCGGTTTCATGGTTTCTCCTTTGCGCACCTAACTGGTGCCAATCCCGGTGGGCATCTGGCGTATAGCGCGCTTTCGCACAGGTTTAGGGCGCCCCCAATACGGGCGGAGCCTCGCGGCCGGGCCGCGCGCAGCCACCGTCAGGATTCGATTATCGCCCCTACTGCACGTGGACGAAAGCTCCGGCGTGTCCGTCTTTACACCTTTTAACGTGATTTGCCTTGGCTGCAAGGCAGATTCAAGAGAGGTGTGGGTCGCTGCCGGGCCACTGCGGCGGGCGAGGCCTGCCCGCGCCGGGCGCTTTCCGATCGGCTGGCACGGCAGTTGCAGTAGTGATGCCGCCTGCCTCACCGAAATACAAACAAACGAAATCCGAGCCATCAAGGAAAAGGAGAAAAAATCCATGAAGAAGTTGGCCCTTGCAGTCAGCGCGGTCGTCCTGTCCAGCGCCGCCGTCACGGCCGTTGCGCAGAGCACCGACGCGGCTCCGGCGCCCGCTGCCGCCGCTGCCGAGCCGGCATCGCCGCACACCTTCACGGCCAACGTGTCGCTGGTCTCTGACTACCGCTATCGCGGCATCAGCCAGACCAACCTGCGTCCGGCCATCCAGGGGGGCTTCGACTACGCGCATGAGAGCGGCTTCTACGTGGGCAACTGGAACTCGAGCATCAGCTGGCTCGAGGACGCCAACCCGGCAGTTTCAGCGCCGGTCGAGATGGACTTCTACGGCGGCTTCAAGAACACCTTCAAGGTGTCGGGCGTGGAACTGAACTACGACCTGGGCGTGCTCGAGTACTACTACCCGGGCGGCTACAACAACCCGCGCCCGTACACCACCGAGCTGTATGCCGGCATCGGCTGGGGTCCGGTGTTCCTGAAGTACTCGCACTCTGTCACCAACCTGTTCGGCTGGGCCGACAGCAAGAACAGCTACTACGTCGACCTGACGGCCAACGTGCCGCTGAACTTCTGGGACCTAACGCTGAACGCGCACGTCGGTTACCAGGGCGTCAAGCACAACAGCGACGCGTCCTACACCGACTGGAAGATCGGCCTGACCAAGGACCTGGGCAAGGGCTTCGCGCTGGCGGTGGCCTACGTCGACACCAATGCCAAGGAAGTGGCGTACACCAGCGCCAACCGCGGCCGCTACCTCGGCAAGGCGACGGCCTGGGCCTCGATCACCAAGACTTTCTAATCACCGCTGCAGGCCGGGCTGGCCGGAGCAGAGCCTGCCCCAAGGAGAATCCGGATGAAACTCATCATCGCAGTCATCAAGCCGTTCAAGCTCGACGAGGTGCGCGAAGCGCTGTCGGACGTGGGCGTGTCCGGCATCACCGTGACCGAAGTGAAAGGCTTCGGCCGCCAGAAGGGCCATACCGAGCTGTACCGCGGCGCCGAGTACATCGTCGACTTCCTGCCCAAGGTGAAGATCGAGGTGGCCGTGCCCGACGACGTGGTCGAGCGCGCCATCGAGGCGGTCGAGAAGTCGGCCCGCACCGGCAAGATCGGCGACGGCAAGATCTTCGTGGCACCGATCGAGCAAGTCATCCGCATCCGCACCGGCGAGACCGGCGGCGATGCCCTGTGACCCAAGACAGCATAGAGACAGAGGTTAATCACATGAAAACCTGGATCAAGCGATTCCTGACGGCGGGCGCGATGACGCTGGCCATCGGCACGGCCGGTGTGGGCATGTCCGCGCCGGCCGCCGCACAGGACAAGCCGGCGGCGGAGGCTTCGGCCCCGGCCGCCTCGGCGGCCCCCGCTCCCGCCGCCGCTGCGGCGGCACCAGCGGCCGCGCCGGCTGCCGCCCCAGCGGCGGCGGCTCCGGCCGCTCCTGCTGAAGCCGCCGCCGCACCGGCCGCGCCGCAGCCCAACAAGGGCGACGTGGCCTGGTTGCTGGTGGCCACCGCCTTCGTCATCCTGATGACGCTGCCGGGCCTGGCGCTGTTCTACGGCGGCCTGGTCCGTTCCAAGAACATGCTGTCGGTGCTGATGCAGTGCCTGGTGATCTTCTCGCTGGTGGCGCTGCTGTGGGCGATCTACGGCTACAGCTTCGCCTTCACCGAGGGCAACGCCTTCTTCGGCGGCACCGACCGGCTCTTCATGAAGGGGCTGACGGTGGAAGCCATGGCGGCCACCTTCAGCAAGGGCGTGGTGATCCCGGAACTGGGCTTCTTCGCCTTCCAGTGCGCCTTCGCCTGCATCACCTGCGGCCTGATCATCGGCGCCTTCGCCGAGCGCGCCAAGTTCTCGGCCGTGCTGGTGTTCGTGGTGCTGTGGTTCACCTTCGCCTACATCCCGATGGCGCACATGGTCTGGTTCTGGCCGGGTCCTGACGCCTACACCGACGCTGCCGCCGGCGCTGCCGCGACCGCCAAGTCGGGCTGGCTGTTCCAGAAGGGCGCGCTCGACTACGCGGGCGGCACCGTGGTGCACATCAACGCCGCCGTGGCGGGCCTGGTGGGCGCGTACCTGTTCGGCAAGCGCATCGGCTTCGGCCGCGAGGCGATCCGTCCGCACAGCCTGACCTTTACCATGGTCGGTGCCTCGCTGCTGTGGTTCGGCTGGTTCGGCTTCAACGCCGGCTCGGGCCTGGAAGCCAGCGCCGGTGCCGCCCTGGCCTTCGTCAACACGCTGCTGGCGACCTGCGCCGCGGTGCTGGCGTGGACCTTCGGCGAGTGGATCGGCAAGGGCAAGCCGTCGATGCTGGGCGGTGCCTCGGGCGCGGTGGCCGGCCTGGTGGCAATCACCCCGGCAGCTGGTTTTGTCGGCCCGATGGGCTCGATCGCGATGGGCCTGGTGGCTGGCCTGCTGTGCCTGTGGGGCGTGACCGGCCTGAAGCGCATGCTGGGCATGGACGACTCGCTCGACGTGTTCGGCGTGCACGGCGTGGGCGGCATCGTGGGCGCGCTGCTGACCGGCGTGTTCGCGGCGCCGAGCCTGGGCGGCACCGGCATCTACGACTACGTGGCCAACAAGGTGGCCGAAGACTATTCGATTGCCGGCCAGCTGTGGATCCAGTTCGAGGGTGTGCTGACCACGGTGGTGTGGTCGGGCATCGTGTCCTTCGTGGCCTACAAGCTGGTGGACATGCTCATCGGCCTGCGGGTGCCGGAAGATGAAGAGCGCGAGGGCCTGGATATCACCTCGCACGGCGAGACCGCATATGAAGCCTGAAGGCAAAGGTGTTGTGCTGGAGAGCTGATTGGGAATCGTCTCTCAGGAGTTTCGCCCGGCCGCGTGCCGGGCTTTTTTCGTCTTGTAAAGCGGACATTATGGCCGGCCGCCACGCAACCCCGGACTGCGGGGCGGCCGCGCGGAGAATACTCGCAAAAGCCGCCAGCCCAATGGCGGCGCGGGCTGGCAGCCGATCCCCCCGGCACGCGCGCGGGTTTTTCGCAAAGTGCTTAACTCCGATCTTAAAAAGCTTCAATTGTCTTTAATGTCCGGGGCACATACATTGCCAGTGAGGCAGTTTCCTCCACCTGCAGAAACGCTCCCCGTATCTGTCAGGCCATTTAAAAGCGCGGCCATGCCGCGCTTTTTTTTGCCCGCTGCCATTGGCCTTTCCCCGGCCCTTTATTTCCCGCGCGGCGTCCCCATATCGTTATCCCTTATGCCATGGCCTGCATATCCTTATCAGGGGTGTGCCAGCGCCTGTTTGGCCGTTCCTCTACAATCGGGGCGAACGATAAAGACGATCTATAGGATGGATATGGTCCCGCATCTCATCACCGCGCTGAACGGTCCTCTGCTCGAACTGGAGAAGAAGATCCTGGACGCCACCCCGTCGATCGAGCGCTGGTTCAGGCTGGAATGGCAGGAGCATACGCCCCCGTTCTATTGTTCGGTGGACCTGCGCAACGCCGGCTTCAAGCTGGCGCCGGTCGACACCAACCTGTTCCCGGGCGGCTTCAACAACCTGGCCCCGGAAATGCTCCCGCTCGCCGTGCAGGCGGCGATGGCGGCGATTGAAAAGATCTGCCCGGATGCCAAGAACCTGCTGCTGATTCCCGAGCGTCACACGCGCAACATGTTCTACCTGCAGAACGTGGCGCGGCTGTCGCTGATCATGCGCCAGGCGGGGCTGAATGTGCGCCTTGGCTCGCTGTCCGAGGAAATCACCGAGCCGACACCGATCGAGTTGCCCGACGGCCAGACGCTGGTGGTCGAGCCGCTGGCGCGCCTGGGCACCAAGGGCCGCCGGCTGGGGCTGAAGGACTTCGATCCCTGTTCGATCCTGCTGAACAACGACCTGTCGGCCGGGGTCCCGCCGATCCTTGAGAACATCAACGAGCAGTACCTGCTGCCGCCGCTGCATGCCGGCTGGTCGACCCGCCGCAAGAGCAGCCACTTTGCCGCCTACGACGAGGTGGCGAAGAAGTTCGCCAAGCTGATCGATATCGACCCATGGATGGTCAACCCGTACTTTGCCCGCACCAGCGGCGTGAACTTCCATGAGCGCGTGGGCGAGGAAGAGCTGGCTGACGCGGTCGAAGGTGTGCTGAAGAAGATCGCCAAGAAGTACCGCGAGTACGGCATCAAGGAAACGCCGTACGTGGTGGTCAAGGCCGATGCCGGCACCTACGGCATGGGCATCATGACCGTGCGCGACCCGTCCGAGGTCAAGGGCCTGAACCGCAAAGAGCGCAACAAGATGAGCGTGGTCAAGGAAGGCCTGGAGGTCAGCGACGTCATCATCCAGGAGGGCGTGCACACCTTCGAGAAGATCAACGAGGCGGTAGCCGAGCCGGTGGTCTACATGATCGACCGCTACGTGGTGGGCGGCTTCTACCGCGTGCATACCGGCCGCGGCAACGACGAGAACCTGAACGCACCGGGCATGCATTTCGTGCCGCTGGCGTTCGCGCCCAACGGTATTCCCGACACCCACGCCAAGCCGGGCGCGGCGGTGCCGAATCGCTTCTACATGTACGGCGTGGTGGCGCGGCTGGCGCTGCTGGCGGCGTCGATCGAACTCGAAAAGACTGACCCGAACCCGATCCTGTGACGACCTCCTGACGAGCCCTGACTGATGCGCATCCTCTTCATCACCGATCCGCTGGAGACCTTCAAGACCTACAAGGACTCCACCTACGCCATGATGACCGAGGCCGCCGCGCGCGGCCACGAGCTGTACTGGTGCCTGCAGCCGCAGCTGTGCCTGTCGGGCAGCACCGTCGAGACGCTGGCCACGCGCCTGCACCTGACGGGGGACGACCAGGCCTGGTACCGTGAAGGCAACAGCGCGCTGGAGCCGCTGTCGGCCTTCGACGCGGTGCTGATGCGCAAGGACCCGCCGTTCGACATGGAGTACGTCACCAGCACCTGGCTGCTGGAACTGGCCGAGCAGCAGGGCGCGCGCGTGTTCAACAAGCCGCGCGCAATCCGCGATCATTCCGAGAAGCTGGCGATCGCCCAGCATCCGGAATTCATCACGCCGACGCTGGTCACGCGCGACCTGGCGCGTATCCGCGACTTCCATGCCGAGCACCGCGACATCATCGTCAAGCCGCTCGACGGCATGGGCGGCATGGGCGTGTTCCGGGTGGGCACGGACGGCATGAACCTGGCCGCCATCGTCGAGACGCTGGGCCAGGACGGCGCCCGCACCCTGATGGTGCAGCGCTATATCCCGGCGATCAAGGACGGCGACAAGCGCATCCTGCTGATCGGCGGGGTACCGGTGCCGTATTCGCTGGCGCGCGTACCGATGGCCGGCGAGGTGCGCGGCAATCTGGCCGCCGGCGGCAGCGGCCGCGCGCAGGAGCTGAGCCAGCGCGACCGCGAGATCGCCGAGTCGCTGGCGCCGGGGCTGTGGGAACAGGGCCTGCTGCTGGTGGGCCTGGACGTGATCGGCGACTACCTGACGGAAGTCAATGTGACGAGTCCGACCTGCTTCCAGGAAATCACTCAGCAGACCGGGTTCCACGTCGCGGCGATGTTCATCGACGCGCTGGAACACGCCGTGGGCGCCGCCGGCAGCTGAGCGGAACCATCCCGGCTGGCAGCGGGAGCGCGGGGGGCCGCCTGCTACAATCTGGGCAATCCAACGGATTCACCATCATGGCAGGCATCCTGATCATCGCGCACACCCCGCTGGCTTCGGCCCTGCGCGATTGCGCCGCCCACGTCTACTGCGGCCAGCCGCAGCGGCTGGAAGCCATCGACGTCCTTCCCGACGCGGACCCCGCCGCGGTGCTGGCCGAGGCCAGGCGCCGCCTGGCCGCCGTCTGCGAAGACAACGGCGCGCTGGTCCTGACCGATATCTTCGGCGCCACCCCGGCCAATATCGCCGCGCGCCTGGCCGAGCCGGGCCGCGTGCGCGTGCTCGCCGGCGTCAACCTCCCCATGCTCGTGCGCGCCATCTGCTACCGCTCCGAGAAGCTCGACCAGCTCGTCAACAAGGCGCTGGCCGGCGGCTCGCAGGGCGTGCTGCAGATCGGCACCACCACCGTACAGAACCAAACCGCCAACCATCCCGACAAATATGCTGCAGAGGGACACCACCATCATCAATAAGCTCGGACTGCATGCACGCGCGTCCGCCAAGCTGACCCAGCTCGCAGGCAGCTTCGTCAGCCAGGTCAAGATGTCCCGCAATGGTCGCCAGGTCGATGCCAAGAGCATCATGGGCGTGATGATGCTGGCGGCCGGCATCGGCTCCACGGTGACCCTCGAGACCGACGGGCCCGACGAGCAGGAGGCCATGGACGCGTTGCTGGCGCTGATCGCCAACCGTTTTGGTGAGGGAGAGTGAGGCCGGTGGCCCCGGTCCCGCAACTTCGAATTCTTAAACGTTCCTGACGGAGCGGTACATGCCTTTCGCCCTGCACGGCATCCCGGTCTCGCGCGGCGTCGCCATCGGTCGCGCGCACCTGCTCGCGCCCGCGGCGCTGGACGTGTCGCACTACCTGGTCGATGAAGACCAGCTCGACGCCGAGGTCGAGCGGCTGCGCGCCGCCCGCGCCGCGGTGCGCGCGGAACTGGCGGCGCTCAAGCGCGACCTGCCGCGCGAGGCGCCCGAGGAAATGGGCGCCTTCCTCGACGTGCATGCGATGATCCTCGACGACGAGGCGCTGGCACGCGAGCCCGAGGCGCTGATCCGGGGCCGCCGCTACAACGCAGAGTGGGCACTCACCACGCGGCTCGAAGAACTGATGCGCCAGTTCGACGAGATCGAGGACGAATACCTGCGCGAGCGCAAGGCCGATATCCAGCAGGTGGTCGAGCGCATCCTGAAGGCGCTGGCCGGCGCCCCCGTGCTGGTACCGGCGCCGGTGCCGGCACTGGCGGCCGACGGCGAACCGGCGCCGGGCGTGATCGTGGTGGCCCACGACATCGCCCCGGCCGACATGCTGCAGTTCCGGCACACTGTTTTCCACGGCTTTGTCACCGACCTGGGCGGGCGCACCTCGCACACCGCCATCGTCGCGCGCAGCCTGGATATCCCGGCCGCTGTGGGGGTGCAGAGCGCGAGCGAGCTGATCCGCCAGGACGACTGGATCATCATCGACGGCGATGCCGGGCTGGTGATCGTCGACCCAAGCGCCATCATCCTCGAGGAATACCGCCACCGGCAGAGCGAGCGCGCGCTGGAGAAGAAGCGCCTGCAGCGGCTGCGCCATACCCCTGCGGTGACGCTGGACGGGCTTGAGATCGAGCTGCTCGCCAATATCGAGATGGCCGAGGACGCCGGCGCCGCGCTGTCTGCGGGCGCGGTGGGCGTCGGCCTGTTCCGCTCCGAGTTCCTGTTCATGAACCGGCGCGGCGATCTGCCGGACGAGGAAGAGCAGTTCCAGGCCTATCGCGCCGCGGTGGATGCCATGCACGGGCTGCCGGTGACCATCCGCACCATCGATATCGGCGCCGACAAGCCGCTCGACGGCCGCGACGGGCGCGATGGCCGGGGCGACGGGCGGGGCGATGACTTCGAGACGGCGCTGAACCCGGCGCTGGGGCTGCGCGCGATCCGCTGGTCGCTGTCGGAACCGACCATGTTCCTGACCCAGTTGCGGGCGCTGCTGCGCGCCTCGGCCTTTGGTCCGGTGCGGCTGCTGGTGCCGATGCTGGCGCACGCCAGCGAGATCGACCAGACCCTCGCGCTGATCGCCAAGGCCAAGCGCCAGCTGGACGAGCGCGGCGAGCCGTACGACCCCGGCATGAAGGTCGGCGCCATGATCGAGATCCCGGCGGCGGTGCTGCTGCTGCCGCTGTTCCTGCGCAAGATGGATTTCCTGTCCATCGGCACCAACGACCTGATCCAGTACACGCTGGCGATCGACCGCGCCGACAACGCCGTGGCGCACCTGTTCGATCCGCTGCACCCGGCCGTGCTGCAACTGGTGGCGCGCACCATCCGCGAGGCCAACCGCGCCGGCGTTCCGGTGGCAGTGTGCGGCGAGATGGCGGGCGACCCTTCCATGACGCGGCTGCTGCTGGGCATGGGCCTGCGCGAGTTCTCGATGCACCCCGCGCAGCTGCTGCGGGTCAAGCAGGAAATCCTGCACGCCAATTGCGAGCACCTGGGGCCGCTGGTCGACCAGGTGCTCAATGCCTATGATCCCGAGGATCTTGCGGCCGCGCTGAGCCAGATCGCCAGACCCTGACAACATCAGGGTTTTCTGAGGGCGCGAGGCGACAGGCAAGGCACTTGAGCGGCTCGATGAGTGCTGCTTCCGCCGCCTTCTTTTCACGCTTTATGCAGTTTCCTCACCCGATGTGCAGAAAGGTTCCCATGTCGCTAATGGGAATTGTTATCATTTTCGATCTCTGATATTCTGACGTTCATTCGGAGTGGCATGCCGGTGCCACGCGCCCCAATGGAGCGACTTGTGTACGTCTGCATCTGCAACCAGATCACCGATCGTGAGATCCACGGTGCCGCTCACCTGGGCGTCGAGACCCTTGACGAACTCGCCGAGACGCTTGGCGTCGGCACGTGCTGCGGACGCTGCCGCGACTGCGCGCAGCAAGTGTTGCAGGAGGGCGTCGCAGCGGTGCGCAATGTCACCAAGGCCACTCTCGCCAGCATCCAGGTTGTGGAGATTTCTACCTGTTCCGCGTCTGGCCCATGTACCATAATGGACACTCGGGACCCGGCAGTCGCGAACGACCGGCGCAAGGCGCTGGTAGCATGAACGCGCCCATGTGAGCTGAAAGTCAGTTCACGGCGCGTTTTGCGCTTTTCTATTCTCACCGACTGCACGCGGCGCCAACGGCGCCGCTTCGTGTTTTTGCGCGGGCCCGATGCAACAGGAGCCGCGAATGAAAGGTGACAAGAAGGTCCTCCAGCATCTGAACGCCCAGCTCAAGAATGAGCTGACCGCGATCAACCAGTATTTTCTCCACGCTCGCATGTACCGCCACTGGGGCCTGAAAAAGCTCGGTGACGTCGAGTACAAGGAGTCGATCGGCGAAATGAAGCACGCCGACCGCCTGATCGAACGCATCCTGATGCTGGATGGCCTGCCAAACCTGCAGGACCTGCACAAGCTGCTGCTGGGCGAAGACACGCCCGAAATGCTCAAGTGCGACCTGAAGCTGGAGCAGACCGCGCACCAGACCGTCAAGGAAGGCATCGCCTACTGCGAATCGGTCGGCGACTATGTCAGCCGCGAAATCCTGGTCGATATCCTCACCGACACCGAGGAACACATCGAATACCTGGAAACGCAGCTGGACCTGATCGACAAGGTCGGCCTGCAGAACTACCTGCAGTCGCAGATGGAGCCGGGCGAGCAGTAAGCCGCCCGTCCCAGGCGCGGCCGCCGCTGCAGTATGCTGCAAAGGCGGCCAGCCCCACCGCGCGGCGCCACCCGGCGCTGCCACGTTGTCCGGCTGTAGGCAGTAACCCTTCTCATTCCAATTCCTTTCTTCATCCAGGCGTGCCTGGCCGGGTGGTGGCTCCTCCCCGGCCGGCACGCTGCGACAGAGCCAGCCATGACCACAGGCCCCATCCGTCTCACGCAGTACAGCCACGGCGCTGGCTGCGGCTGCAAGATTTCGCCGAAAGTGCTCGATGTGATCCTCGCCGGCAGCGGTGCGCAGCATCTGGATCCGCGGCTGTGGGTAGGCAATGCCTCGCGCGACGATGCGGCGGTGTATGCGCTCGATGGCACGGATAGCGGCAGGGGAGTGGTGTCGACGACGGACTTCTTCATGCCCATCGTCGACGACCCGTTCGACTTCGGGCGCATCGCCGCCACCAATGCGATCAGCGATATCTATGCAATGGGCGGCGACCCGCTGATGGCCATCGCCATCCTCGGCTGGCCGGTCAACGTGCTGCCACCCGAGGTGGCGCGCGAGGTGGTGGCGGGCGGGCGCCGCGCTTGCGACGACGCCGGCATTGCGCTTGCCGGCGGGCATTCGATCGATGCGCCGGAGCCGATCTTCGGGCTGGCCGTTACCGGCATCGTCGAGCGCGCCCACATGAAGCGCAACGATACCGCCACGCCAGGCTGCCGGCTGTACCTGACCAAGCCGCTGGGCATCGGCGTGCTGACCACCGCTGAGAAGAAGGGCCTGCTGCGGGCCGATAACCGCGATCTCGCGCGCGACTGGATGTGCGTGCTGAACCGTCCCGGCAGCGCCTTCGGGCGCCTGCCTGGCGTACGCGCGATGACCGATGTGACCGGCTTCGGGCTGCTCGGCCACCTGGTCGAGATGGCCGACGGCAGCGGACTGACGGCGCGGCTGGATTATGCCGCGGTGCCGGTGCTTGACGACGTGGTCGACTACATCGGCCAGGGCTGTGTGCCGGGTGGCACGCAGCGCAATTTCGACAGCTACGGTCACCGCATCACGCCGCTCACGGAGGTGCAGCGCGCAGTCTTGTGCGATCCGCAGACCAGCGGCGGGCTGCTGGTGGCGGTCGAGCTGGCCGGCGAAGCGGAATTTGCGGCCGAATGCCAGCGCCTCGGCCTGTCGCTGACGCCCATCGGAGAAATGGTGGCACGCGCCGCGCTGGCCGTCGAGGTCGCATGAGGCCGGCCAACATGCGCGCCGATACCTCAGACTTCCGCGGCCTGTTCCTCAGCGGCGTGCCGATGCTGGATGTGCGCGCGCCGCTGGAATTCACGCGCGGCGCTTTTCCCGGCGCGGTCAACCTGCCGCTGATGGATGATGCCGAGCGGCACGCCGTCGGCCTGTGCTACGCCGAGAAAGGGCAGCCGGCCGCGATCGAGCTTGGACACCAGCTGGTGTCCGGCGAGCGCAAGGCGGCCCGCATCGCCGCGTGGTCGGACTTTGCCCGTGCGCATCCGGACGGCTACCTGTATTGCTTCCGGGGCGGGCTGCGCTCGCAGCTGGTGCAGCAATGGCTGCACGATGCGGGAGTCGATTATCCGCGCGTGACGGGTGGCTACAAGGCGATGCGCGCCTTCCTGATTTCCACCCTCGATGCGGCTGCCGCCGAGCAGCAGTGGCTGGTGCTCGGCGGCATGACCGGCAGCGGCAAGACCGACGTGCTGGCCGACGTGCCGGCCGCGCTCGACCTCGAGGGCCATGCGCGGCACCGCGGCTCGGCCTTCGGCAGGCGCGCGCTGGCGCAGCCGCAGCAGGTGGACTTCGAGAACGCGCTGGCAATCGATGTGCTGCGCCATATCGACGCCCGTTTCCGCGCGCTGGTGGTGGAAGACGAGGGCCGTTTTATCGGCAGCCGCGATGTGCCGCAGGCGCTGGCGCAGCGCATGCAGGGCAGTCCGCTGGTGTGGTTGGAAGCGTCTTTCGAGGAACGCGTGGAGCGCGTGCTGCGCGACTACGTGCAGGGGCTGGCGGCGGAATTCATCGCCGGGCAGGGCAAGGGCACGGGTTTCGACGCTTATTCCTCTCGGCTGCGCGAGGCCATGGCGGCGATCTCGCCGCGGCTCGGCGGGGCGCGCTATGGCAAGTTGTCGGCGTTGCTGGAGCAGGCGCTGGCGCGGCAGGCCGAGTCGGGCGACGTGGCGCTGCACCGCGGCTGGATCGAGGTCCTCCTGCGCGACTACTACGATCCCATGTATGCCTACCAGCGCGCGCAGCGCGAGCCGCGCATCGTGTTCCGCGGCGACCGCGCCGCGGTCACCGACTGGCTGCTCGCGCACTCGGCGCCGCAGGACTGAACGGCAGCCCCATTCGAGTGTTCAGTGCCCGCCGCACACCGGGCAATCCGGCGTGCGGGCCAGCCGCATCGTGGTCCATTCCATCGTCAGCGCATTGACCATCAGCAGCCGTCCCGCCAGGCTATCGCCCACGCCGGCCAGCAGCTTGAGCGCCTCGGCCGCCTGCACCGTGCCGACCATGCCGACCAGCGGCGCAAACACGCCCATGGTGGCGCAGGCCACTTCCGGCGCGGGCTCTGCCGGCGGGAACAGGCAGGCATAGCAGGGCGCTTCGGGCTGGCGCCGGTCGAACACGCTGATCTGGCCGTCGAAGCGCAGCGCGGCCCCCGACACCAGCGGCACCTTGTGGTGCACGCACGCGCGGTTGACCGCCTGGCGCGTGGCGAAGTTGTCGCAGCAGTCCAGCACCACGCTGGCCGAGGCGACCAGCTGCTCGAGCTCGGCTTCGCCCACGCGCGCCGTCACCGTGACGATGTCCAGGCCCGGGTTGATGCGCAGCATGCCTTCGCGCGCCGAGTCGACCTTGGGCCGGCCCACGTTGGCGGTGGTGTGGATGATCTGGCGCTGCAGGTTGGTCAGGTCTACCTCGTCGTTGTCGACGATGGTGATGCGGCCCACGCCTGCCGAGGCCAGGAACGGCAGCGCGGCGGCGCCCAGGCCGCCGGCGCCGATCACCAGCGCGTGTCCGGCCAGCAAGCGGCGCTGCCCTTCGATGCCGAGCTCGTCCAGCAGGATGTGCCGCGAGTAGCGCAGCAGTTGTTCGTCGTTGAGGCCGTCGTCGCTCATGGTGAATCCGGCGGTCTGGATCGGCGCTTCAGGGCGCCTTGCCCGTAGGCGTTCCCAGCGGCTCGCCGATCGGCGCGCTCGCCGGTGGCTGCTTGCCCGGGGCCGGAGCGGCCGGTTTGGCGGCCGGCTTGGCGCCAGCCTTCGGCTTCGCCGCCTTGCCATTGTCGGCCGGCGGGTTGGTCTCCAGCTTCGACTTGGAGCGCTTGACCGGCTGGCCGTTAAGCTGCGCGATTGCCTGCTGCAACATGAAGTCGTCGGCCGAGCCGAATTCCACCGGCTTCTTGCGGCGCTCCTTCTCGCGCTCTTCCGGCGTCTTCTTCGCGTTCTCTTCTTCCAGGCGGCGCAGCTCCTCGACGCGGCGCTGCTCGCGCTCGGTCATCTCCGGCTGTTCCGATTCCTGCTTGTTGTGCAGGTGGCGCTCGGTGTCGATCTCGCGCGTGATCAGCGCGTCGTCCGGATCGCCCTCGGGGTTCTGGTCGACCGGGATATCCGGGCGGATGCCCTTGGCCTGGATCGACTTGCCGCTCGGCGTGTAGTAGTACGCGATGGTCAGCTTGATGCCGGTGTCGTTGGTCAGCGGCCGCACGGTCTGCACCGAGCCCTTGCCGAACGTGGTCTTGCCCATGATCTGGGCGCGGTGGTGGTCCTGCAGCGCGCCTGCGACGATCTCGGAAGCCGAGGCCGAGTAGGCGTTGGTCAGCACCACCATCGGGATCTTCTTGTACAGCGTGGGCAGGCTCTTGAGCGGATCGTCTTCCAGCGACGACAGGCGGTAGTTGTTGTATGACGCCTTGTAGACGCGCTTGGCATCGGGCACCTGGCCATTGGTCGAGACCACGGTGGCGTCGTCCGGCAGGAACGCCGCGGCCACGCCGACCGCGCCCTGCAGCACGCCGCCGCCGTTGTTGCGCAGGTCCAGCACCAGGCCCTTCATGTTGGGATTCTTCTGCGCCAGTTCGACCAGCTTGCGCGACAGGTCGGCGACGGTGCGTTCCTGGAAACTGGTCAGGCGCACCCAGCCGATATTGTTGTCGAGCATCTTGGCCTTGACCGACTGCACGCGGATCTCGGCGCGCGTGATCGAGACCGGGAAGGTGCGTTCCTCGCTCTTGCGGTAGATGGTCAGCGTGACCTTGGTGCCCGGCTCGCCGCGCATGCGCTTGACCGCCTGCTCCAGCGGCAGGCCGCGCACGGGCTTGTCGTCGATGCGGGTGATCAGGTCGCCCGGCTGGATGCCGGCGCGGAACGCGGGCGTGTCCTCGATCGGGTTAATCACCTTGACCAGGCCTTCTTCCTGCGAGATCTCGATGCCCAGGCCGGCAAAGCGGCCGCGGGTGCCCTCCTGCAGTTCCTTGAAATCCTTCTCGTCCAGGTAGGACGAATGCGGGTCGAGGCTGGCGACCATGCCCTTGATGGCCTCGGTCAGCAGCTTCTTGTCATCGACAGGCTCGACGTATTCGCGCTTGATCTGCCCGAAGATATCGGCCATCAGCCGCAACTGGTCCAGCGGCAGGGGGCCCGATGAGTTCTGTGCGGTCGCCGAGATCTGCAGCGTGGCGAGCACGCCGGCGACGAGGCCGACAGAAACTAGACTGATGTTCTTGAGCGTCTTGCGCATGAGGGCTGCCTGAACGTGTACGGATCGTAACTATGGGGATTATGCCGGCTGCGGGCGCCCGGCGCCGGGAAGGCCGGAATAGCGGGATCGCGGGGCGCTTGTGTCCGACAGTATAAGGGCGTGCGGAGAAACGGACCTGCCACGTCCCGGTTCAGGGTGGGCAGCCGCACACCGGCACGCCGGCGCGGCTGCCCGGGTGGGCGTCAGCGCGCCTTGCCCTGGTTGGCCACGGCCGCCAGCGAAGCGGCGATGGCCTCCTGGTCGCCCAGGTAGTAGTGGCGGATCGGGCGCAGGTCGGCGTCCAGCTCATACACGAGCGGGGTGCCGTTGGGAATATTGAGTCCGACGATATCGTCATCCGAAATCTGGTCCAGGTACTTCACCAGCGCGCGGATGCTGTTGCCGTGCGCGGCAATGACCACACGCTTGCCGGATTTGATGTCGGGAGCGATCGATTCGTTCCACAACGGCATCACGCGGGCGACCGTGTCCTTCAGGCATTCGGTCAGCGGGATCTCGTTGCGCGGCACATTGGCATAGCGCGGATCCTCGTACGAGGCGCGCGGATCGGTCGGCTCCAGCGCCGGGGGCGGGGTGTCATAGCTGCGGCGCCACACCAGGACCTGCTCGTCGCCGAACTTGGCGGCGGTCTCGGCCTTGTTCAGCCCGGCCAGTGCGCCGTAGTGGCGTTCGTTCAGGCGCCATTCGTTGCGTACCGGGATCCACATCAGGTCCATCTCGTCCTGCACGTGCCACAGGGTGCGGATGGCGCGCTTGAGCACCGAGGTGTAGGCGATGTCGAAGCCGAAGCCGGCTTCCTTGAGCAGCTTGCCGGACTGGCGGGCCTGCGCAGCGCCGGTATCGGTCAGGTCGACGTCGACCCAGCCGGTGAAGCGGTTTTCAAGGTTCCAGGTGGATTCGCCGTGGCGGATAAGGACAAGCTTGTACATGCTGCTGCTTCCAGAGAGAGTAGGTAACCTGCGTGCGTCCGCGCCGTCACCTGATCCGAAGTGCTTAATGGGCACCCCATGTATCGGACAGGCGACAATGACGGGTGACCCGCTGCAACAGGGCCCGGACGCCAAACCGCGTATTTTATAATGCCGCCGACCCAACCTACCGGAAAGCCAACGTGAATTTCTTTGCCGACTACAACAACCTCGCCCTGATCGCCCTGGCCGTGGTCTCCGGCGGCCTGCTGGCCTGGCCTGCGATCTCGCGCAGCACCGGTGCCAAGTCCGTCAATACGGCCGCCGCCACGCAGCTGATCAACAAGCGTGGCGCCGTCGTGGTCGACATCCGCGAACCCGCCGAGTACGCCAAGGGCCACCTGCCCCAGGCCAAGAGCGCCCCGCTGGCCGACCTGGCGTCGCGCGCCGCGGGCCTTGCAAAGGACAAGGCGGCCCCCATCATCGTGGTATGCCAGAACGGCCAGCGCGCGGGCAAGGCCCAGGCAGCGCTGAAAGAAGCCGGTTACAGTGAGATCTATGCGCTCGAGGGTGGCATCGCCGCCTGGCAGCAGGCGGGTCTGCCGCTGGTCAAGTAAGCCCGGCCAGGAAAGTCGCGGATCCCGCAGGCAATTCCGCCGCATCCGTCACAGCGCGCCCGGTCCGCCTGGCGCGCCGCATTGTATTCAAGGAGAGTCCACATGGCCCGCGTCGTCATGTACAGCACCGTCGTGTGCCCGTATTGCAATATGGCTGAACGCCTGCTCAAGTCCCGCGGGGTCGAGACGATCGAGAAGATCCTGATCGACCGCGAACCGGGCAAGCGCGAAGAAATGATGTCGCGTACGGGGCGCCGTACCGTGCCGCAGATCTACATCGACGAGACCCATGTGGGCGGCTTCGACGACCTCTCGGCGCTGGACCGCAAGGGCGGCCTGATGCCGCTGCTGGCGGCCTGAGCGCGCTGCCGGTCAGAACTCTCTGATTCCTGGCCGGCCAGGCGCCGGCGCGGGTGAAATCGCCACCCTCGTCATGTACCATATGCGCTTTCCACTTTTCCAACCGGGCACCGGCCAGTCCTTGCGCCTCGCAGACGATGCCGCCGCCGCGCCCAACGCCCATCCTCCCGGAAGCCTTTCATGAGCGACCAGCAAAACACCCAGCAGGACGATCAACCCTTCTTCAACATCCAGCGCGTCTACCTGAAGGACATGTCGCTGGAGCAGCCCAATTCGCCCGGCATCTTCCTGGAATCGGAGGCCCCGTCGGTGGAAGTGCAAGTCAACGTTGGCGCTTCGCAGCTGCAGGAAGGCATCTTCGAGGTGGTCGTGACCGGCACCGTGACGACCAAGGTGCAGGACAAGGTGGCATTCCTGGTGGAAGCGCACCAGGCAGGCATCTTCGATATCCGCAACGTGCCGGTGGAGCAGCTGGACCCGCTGCTGGGCATCGCCTGCCCGACCATCCTGTACCCGTACCTGCGCGGCAACATCGCCGACGTGATCACCCGCGCCGGCTTCCAGGCCATCCACCTGTCGGAAATCAATTTCCAGGCGCTGTACGAGCAACGCCTGCAGGCGGCCATGCAGGAAGCCCAGGCGGCCGAAGGTGGCAACAGCGGCATCGTGATGCCCGACGGCAGCCAGGCTCGCCACTGAGCGAGCGGCCTGCCGCGCCATGCTACGGAACGGGGCTGCGGCCCCGTTTTGCTTGTGCGCATGTTCTAGTGTCATGACTTGGAGGTTCGTTGCATAAGTCTGCCGATAAGACGCACGATCCGTCGTCGCGAATGCTCGCAAGGCTCCAGCCTTGCTGCGCTTCGCTCCTAGTCTCGCACGCCTTCTCGACAGGCTTATTTCCGCAACGAACCCCCAACTCATGACACTAGCGCCTGATTTCTCTCCGATCGAGCTGCCATGAAACTGACCTTTCTCGGTG
This sequence comes from Cupriavidus phytohabitans, assembly GCF_000426345.1. Classification (GTDB taxonomy): domain Bacteria; phylum Pseudomonadota; class Gammaproteobacteria; order Burkholderiales; family Burkholderiaceae; genus Cupriavidus. The sequence continues at coordinate 59,051 of NZ_AUFE01000013.1, forward strand.
CCGGCGCCTGGGGCACCGCCCTCGCCAGCCATGCCGCGGCCACCAATGAGGTGGTGCTGTGGGGGCGTGATGCCGCGCAACTGGCGGCCATCGCCGCAACGGGTGAAAACGCGGCCTATCTGCCCGGGGTGAAGCTGTCCCGTCGGCTGGCGGTGCAAGCTGATTTCGAGCAGGCGGTGGCCCATGCCGCGGATGACCCGGACGGCATCGTGGTGGTCGCCACGCCGGTCTCCGGACTGCGCGAAATGACACGCAGGCTGGCCACGCGCAGCGCGCGCCCGGTGTCCATGCTGTGGCTGTGCAAGGGCTTCGAGGCCGGCACGCACCTGCTGCCGCACCAGATGGTGCGCGCCGAACTGGACGCCGCCGGCCGCACCGAAGGCTTCGACTACGGCGTGCTGACCGGTCCCAGCTTCGCGCGCGAAGTCGCGCAAGGCCTGCCGTGCGCGCTGACGGTGGCGGGCAGCGTGCCGTCGCTGGCGGAGCGGGTCCAGCAGGCTTTCCACCACCACGCCATGCGCATCTATGGCAGCGACGACCTGACCGGCGTCGAGGTCGGCGGCGCCGTCAAGAATGTGCTGGCGATCGCCACCGGGGCCAGCGACGGGCTCGGCCTCGGCCTGAATGCGCGGGCCGCGCTGGTGACGCGGGGGCTGGCCGAGATGACGCGGCTGGGGCTGGCGCTGGGCGGGCGGATCGAGACCTTCATGGGGCTGGCCGGCGTCGGCGACCTCATCCTGACCGCGACCGGCGACCTGTCGCGCAACCGCAAGGTCGGGCAGCAACTGGCCGCCGGACAGAGCCTGGAGCAGATCCTGGCCGGCCTGGGCCACGTGGCCGAAGGGGTGCGCTGCGCGCAGGCAGTGGCCGAGCTGGCCGCCGCGCATGGCGTCGAGATGCCGATCGCGCGCGCGGTGTGCGCCGTGCTGTTCGATGGCCTGGGTGTCGCCGATGCGGTCGCGCAATTGCTCCAGCGCGATGCGCGCGATGAATGACCCCGCGCGCGCTCCAATCCTCCTGAAGAAAGTTAAATTTTCCGCATGCCTACCCGCCGACACGCGCTGATCGCGCTTGCCGCCGCCTGCGCTGCCGGCGCATCCGCCAGCGTGCTGGCGCAACCGTGGCCCGCGCACCCGATCCGCATGGTGGTGCCGTTCCCGCCGGGCTCGTCGCCCGACCTGATCGCCCGCATCGTCACCGAGAAGCTGGCCGCCGCGCTGGGCCAGCCTGTGGTGATCGAGAACCGGCCCGGCGCCGGCGGCAATATCGGCACCGGCATGGTGGCGCGCGCCGCGCCGGACGGCTATACGCTGCTGTTCACGATCAACGGCCCGCTGGTGACCGCCCCAACGCTGGCGCGCAACCTCAATTACGACCCGTTCCGCCAGCTCGCTCCGGTGACGCTGGTGGCCACGTCGCCCAATGTGCTGGTGGTCGACGCGCGGCTGCCGGTGAATAACCTGCGCGAATTCGTGGCGCTTGCCAAGTCGAAACCGGGCGCGCTGAACTTCGGCTCGCCCGGCAACGGCAGCGCGTCGCACCTGGCAATGGAGCAGCTCAAGGCCATGGCCGGGCTCGACCTGCAGCACGTGCCGTATCCCGGCTTCCCGCAGATCACGACTGCGATGGTGGGCGGGCAGGTGCAGGCGGCCTTCATGGTGCCGGCCATAGCGATGCCGCAGGTCAATGCGGGCAAGCTGCGCGTGCTGGCGGTGACGACGACCGGCCGCACCGCGGTGCTGCCCTCGGTGCCGACGGTGGCGGAGTCGGGCTATCCCGGCTTCGAGGCGATCTCCTGGCAGGCCGTGCTGGCGCCAGCCGGTACGCCGCAGGCGGTGATCGACCGTCTATATCGTGAACTGGTGGCGATCATCGGCAGCGCCGACGTGCGCGACAAGATGCGGGCGCAGTATTTCGTGCCTGCCGGGACTGCGCCGGCGTCGCTGCGCCAGACCATGGTCAGCGAGAGAGCGCGCTGGGACAAGGTCATCCGCGCTGCGGGCGTGCAGCCGGAGTAGCCGGGCAGGGCGCCTAGCTACCCCCCGCGAACCCGTTCTGCCGCCACGCTTCGAACACCACCACCGCCACCGTATTAGACAAGTTCAGACTGCGGTTGTCTGGCCGCATCGGCAGCCGGATCCGTTGCGCCGGCGGGAACCACTCGCGCCGCTCCGGTGAAAGCCCGCGCGTTTCCGAGCCAAACACAAACCAGTCTCCCGGCCGGAATTCCACCTGGCCGAACGGTGTCGAGCCGCGCGTGGTCAGTGCGAACATGCGCGCGGGATCGGGTTGCTCGCTGGCCATCAGCGCATCCCAGTTCTCATGCACACGCATGGCCGCATATTCGTGGTAGTCCAGGCCGGCTCGGCGCATGCGCGCGTCGTCGAGCGGGAACCCCAGGGGCTTGACCAGGTGCAGCTGCGCGCCCGTGTTGGCGCACAGGCGGATCACATTACCGGTATTGGGCGGGATTTCGGGTTCGACCAGGACGACGTTGAACATGTGCGGAGGTTCTAGAGAAACGGTGCGCACTTTAACGCGCGCACCAGGCGCTGTCATCCGGACTAGGGCGTACGCAGCGCAACGATCACGCTGACGCGTGCCGCGCCGTGCGCCTTGAGGACAAGCGCTGCCTCATGCAGCGTCGCGCCGGAAGTCATCACGTCGTCCACCAGCGCCACATGCAGCCCATCCAGCCGCGCGGGCCGCGTCAGCCGGAACGCATCGCGCAGGTTCACCTGCCGCGCGGCCAGGTCCAGCGCGCGCTGGCTGCCGGTATCGCGCCGGCGCTGCAGCAGCACGGGGTCGGCGCGCAGGCCGAGCCGGCGCGCCAGCGGGCGGGCGATTTCCCAGGCCTGGTTGAAACCGCGCGCGGCCAGCCGTTGCGGCGCCAGCGGGACGGGGGCGAGCAGGTCGGGCGGCGCCAGCCCCTGCGCCGCCCAAGCCGCCGGCAGCGCCGCGGCGAGGCAGCCCGCCAGCCAGTCGGCCAGCGGCAGCGCGTGGCCGAACTTGAGCGACAGCACCAGGCTGTCCTGCGGGCTGGCGTAGTCGCCCAGCGTGCAGGCATGGTCGAACGCCGGCGGCATGGCGGCGCAGGCCGCGCAACCGGCATGGCGGCCCAGCGCCAGCGCGCAAACGGGGCAGCGCCGTAGCGGCCGCAGCAGGTCGGCGGCACACGGCGCGCACACCACGTCGCGCTGCACGCTGCCGCACAGCGCGCAGGCGCTTGGCAGCAGTGCCGGGGCGGCGGCTTGCCAGGCGCCGAGGGCCCACTTGGCGCCCATCGCGGCGCCCATCGCGGCGCCCATCGCGGCGCGCGCGTATACTTGCCGTCCGGCCGCGGCCCATCGGGCGCGGCGGCCGCGTTCGTCCGGCGCGCGCGCCGTTTCCTGGTTTTCTTGCTGCCCTGCCTGTCCGTGTCCCTGCATGCCGCCGATCTCCCCGATAGCTCCGCTGGTCCCGATGCCTTCCTGCCGCCCGCGCGCCTGACCCGGCTCGCCTTCGACCGGCGCAGCCGCAACTTCGGCCAGCTGGACTTCCTGCTGGGCGAGATCGGCCGCCGCATGCAGGAGCGAATGGAGGTGATCCGGCTGGCGCCGCAGCGTGCGCTGGACATCGGCTGCGGCCACGGCCAGGGGCTGGCGGCGCTGCGCGCCCGCTTCCCTGATGCGCAGATCGCCGGCCTCGACATCTCCGGGGCGATGCTGGCCGAAGCCGGCCAGCGCGACCCGCAGCGCCATCCGGGCTGGCTCGGCCGCATGCTGGGCAAGCGGCCGCTGTTCGACCTGGTGCAGGGCGATCTTGCCACACTGCCGTTTGCGCCCGCGAGCTTCGACCTGCTGTGGTCCAACCTGGCGCTGCACTGGCATCCCGAGCCGCACCGCGTATTCCCGGAATGGCATCGCGTGACGCGCGACGAGGGGCTGGTGCTGTTCTCGCTGTTCGGCCCCGACACCCTGGGCGAACTGCGCGCGGCCTTTGCCGAAGTCGACGACGCGCCCCATACGTTGCGTTTTGTCGACATGCACGACATTGGCGACATGCTGGTCCACGGCGGCTGGTCCACGCCGGTGATGGACATGGAAACGCTGACCGTGACCTACGAGTCGCCCGCTACGCTGCTGCATGAGGTGCAGGCTTTCGGCGGCCTGCGCGGCCCGGCCGGCGCGCTGCCGCAAGGCCTGCGCGGCCGCTGCTGGTACCAGGCGCTGACGCAGGCGCTGGAGCGGCGCCGCAACGCCGACGGGGTGATCCCGCTGACCTTCGAGATCGTCTACGGCCATGCGTGGAAGCTGGCGCCGCGTGGCGGCCAGGCGCTGGACGACCAGGGCCGTGCCGTGGTGCCGCTGGACCAGATCGGCCGTGCCAGGCCCCGTAGGACAGGTTAAAACAGAGTTAACTTGCGCATGCGACAGATTGCCGCAGGCCGAGTGCTGGCGCGGGGTCCCGGGCAGTTCCGCAGGCACAGAATCGAGCGGCGCGCAAGCGCCCTGGTCAAGGACCGCCCTTGTCCGTGTATGGGAAGCGCCCTATAATGCGCCAGTTTGTCGCAGTGGTCCCCTGGCACAAGAACGTCCTGGTTTTGCACCTGCACTGTGCAGCCCGGGCGCCAACGTCCCGGGTGTGCATCCGATGCAGAGTGGTTGGCGATGCAAGACTTGGGTATCGCATTCCAGACGGCAGGTGGTGACTCCGGCGGAAATCACGACGGACCTTTCCCCCCGCCCCACGACTGGCTGATGAAGCGGAATTGCTCGCTGAGTCCACGCCAGGTCGGCTGGTTTTACCTCTCGATCCTCACTGTCTCGCTTGTCATTGCGTTGTTTTTCGCGTGGCAAGGGTCCTGGCTCGTGCTGCCGTTTGCAAGCATCGAGCTGGCGGGGCTGGGGATCGCCCTGCTTGTGTATGCGCGCCATGCGACAGACTATGAGCGCGTCAGCATTACCGACGGCATGCTGGTCGTGGAGACAGCCAGCGGCACGCAGGTGACGCGCCACGAATTCAACCCGCGCTGGGTGCGGGTCGAACTGGGTGAATCGCTCCGCGCGCTGGTGACGCTGCGCTCGGGCGGGCGTGAGGTACAGGTGGGGTGTTACGTGGACCCGTACCGGCGACGCAAGTTCGCGCAGGAGCTCGCAGCGGCGTTGCGCCACCTCTGAGAGGGGGGCAGGGCGGCGGCGGGGACAGATTTGAATCTGTAAATTGGGTAGATAACAAATGAAAATGTGGAAGAAGGCATCCGCAGCTTGTCTGGCAGGTGCGTCCCTGCTTGCCAGCCACGCGGCGTTCGCGGTCAGCGACATGCCCGGCGGGCCCGCCGTGCGCCAGCTCAACCTGACCGAGCCCGTTACCAAGATCGCCGAACAGATTCACTGGCTGAACTGGATGATGCTGATCATCTGCACGGTGATCTTCGTCGCGGTGTTCGCCGTGATGTTCTATTCCATCTTCACGCACCGCAAGGCGAAGGGCTCGAAGCCTGCCTCCTTCCACGAAAGCATCACGGTCGAGGTGGTCTGGACCATCGTCCCGTTCCTGATCGTGATCGCGATGGCGCTGCCGGCGACCAAGACCGTGGTCGCGATGAAGGACACCACCAACTCCGACATCACCATCAAGGCCACCGGCTACCAGTGGAAGTGGGGCTATGACTACCTGAAGGGCGAAGGCGAGGGCATCTCGTTCGTGTCGACCCTGACCACCCCGCGCGAGCAGATCAACAACGAGCAGCCCAAGGGCAACACCTACCTGATGGAGGTGGACAACGAGCTGGTCGTGCCGGTCAACAAGAAGATCCGCATCGTTACCACCGCCAACGACGTGATCCACGCCTGGATGATCCCGGCCTTCGGCGTCAAGCAGGATGCGATTCCCGGCTTCGTGCGCGACACCTGGTTCAAGGCCGAGAAGATCGGCGTGTACCGCGGCCAGTGTGCCGAGCTGTGCGGCAAGGAACACGCCTTCATGCCGATCGTGGTGCGCGTGGTGTCGGACGCCGACTACACCAAGTGGGTCGACGGCAAGAAGAAAGAGCTGATGGCCAAGGCCGACGATCCCAACAAGACCTGGACGCTGGATGAATCCAAGGTCCGTGGCGAGAAGGTCTACGCCGCCAACTGCGCGGTCTGCCACCAGCCCAACGGCAAGGGCGGCGGCGCCTTCCCGGCGCTGGACGGTTCCAAGCTGGTCAATGGCCCGAAGGCCGGCCAGATGCACATCCTGCTGGAAGGCAAGGGCGGCATGCCGTCGTGGAAGCAGCTGTCGGATACCGAGCTGGCAGCGGTCATGACCTATACGCGCAACGCCTGGAGCAACAAGACGGGTGAAGTGATCCAGCCGGGCGACTTCGTGGGTGCCCGCGCGGGCAAGTTCCCCGAAGGTGGCGGCGCAGGCGGCGAGGCCCCCAAGGCCGACGCCAAGCCCGCGGACAAGACCGGCGCCAAGCAGGCCAGCCTCGCGGACAACCGCGTCGCAGGCTGACCCGCTGAAGACAGAACAGGATTAGAGGAGCATTTGCGATGAGTACTGCTACCCCGGACGCGCTCGCCCATCCGCACGATCACGCGCATGACGACCACGCGCACGATCACCCGCATGGCTGGCGCCGCTGGCTGTTCGCCACCAACCACAAGGACATCGGTACGCTGTACCTGCTGTTCTCGTTCATCATGCTGCTGTCGGGCGGCCTGCTGGCGCTGCTGATCCGCCTGGAGCTGTTCGAGCCGGGCCTGCAGTTCTTCCGCCCCGAGCTGTTCAACCAGTTCACCACCATGCACGGCCTGGTGATGGTGTTCGGCGCGATCATGCCGGCCTTCGTCGGCTTCGCCAACTGGATGATCCCGCTGCAGATCGGCGCGTCCGACATGGCATTCGCGCGCATGAACAACTTCAGCTTCTGGCTGATGCCGCCCGCCGCGCTGCTGCTGGCTGGCTCGTTCTTCGCCCCGGGCGGCGCCACCGCCGCCGGCTGGACCCTGTACGCGCCGCTGTCGGTGCAGATGGGCCCGGGCATGGACATGGCCATCTTCGCGATGCACATCATGGGCGCGTCGTCGATCATGGGCTCGATCAACATCATCGTGACCATCCTCAACATGCGCGCCCCGGGCATGACGCTGATGAAGATGCCGATGTTCTGCTGGACCTGGCTGATCACCGCCTACCTGCTGATCGCCGTGATGCCCGTGCTGGCCGGCGCCATCACCATGGTGCTGACCGACCGCCATTTCGGCACGAGCTTCTTCTCGGCCGCCGGCGGCGGCGATCCGGTGATGTACCAGCACATCTTCTGGTTCTTCGGCCACCCCGAGGTGTACATCATGATCCTGCCGGCCTTCGGGATCATCTCGCAGGTGGTGCCGGCGTTCGCCCGCAAGCGCCTGTTCGGCTACAGCTCGATGGTGTACGCCACCGCCTCGATCGCCATCCTGTCGTTCATCGTGTGGGCCCACCACATGTTCACGACCGGCATGCCGGTGACCGGCCAGCTGTTCTTCATGTACGCGACCATGCTGATCGCGGTGCCCACCGCCGTGAAGATCTTCAACTGGATCGCAACGATGTGGCGCGGCTCGATGACCTTCGAGACCCCGATGCTGTTCTCGATCGGCTTCATCTTCGTGTTCACCATCGGTGGCTTCACCGGCCTGATGCCGGCGGTGGCCCCGATCGACATCCAGCTGCAGGACACCTACTTCATCGTGGCGCACTTCCACTATGTGCTGGTGGCCGGCTCGCTGTTCGCGCTGTTCGCGGGCTTCTACTACTGGGGTCCGAAGTGGAGCGGGTTCATGTACAACGAAGCCCGCGGCAAGGTCCACTTCTGGGGTTCGCTGATCTTCTTCAACGTGACCTTCTTCCCGATGCACTTCCTGGGCCTGGCCGGCATGCCGCGCCGCTACGCCGACTACCCGACCCAGTTCACCGACTTCAACGCGGTTGCGTCGATCGGTGCGCTCGGCTTCGGCCTGATGCAGGTGTATTTCTTCTTCTTCGTGGTGCTGCCGTCGTACCGTGGCGGCGAGAAGGCCGCGGACAAGCCGTGGGAAGGCGCGGAAGGCCTGGAATGGACCGTGCCGTCGCCGGCGCCGTTCCACACCTTTGAAGTGCCCCCGCAGGTCCGCTGAAGCGGTATTGCGCAACAAGGCAGCGGGGGGCGGCAGCGTCCGCCTCCCGCGCCGGCAGGTAAGCAAACGATGCAGGCTCCAGACAAAAACCCATCACACCCGGACCCGAAGGCCGCCAACCGGCGCCTTGGCCTGATCCTGCTGTCGATCGTGGTGGTTTTCTTTTTGGGGTTCTTCGCCAAGATGGTGTTCCTGGGCTGAGGTGGCAGGGTAGCGAGATGAGCGTCGACCAGCAGGGCAGGGAAGCGCAGGGAGCGCGGGAAGCCGACAAGCGCTTCAACCGCGGCATGATGGTGCGATTGATAGTGATCGTCGCCGTGATGTTCGGCTTCGGCTATGCGCTGGTTCCGCTGTACAAGAAGATCTGCGACATCACCGGCATCAACGTGGTGACCACGCGCGAGCTGCATGGCGGCTCGGTGAAGAACACGCAGGTCGACAAGAGCCGCACGGTCACGGTGGAGTTCGACTCCAACGCGCGCGGGCCCTTTGCCTTCCGTCCGGTCAGGAACAGCATGGAAGTGCATCCGGGCGAGATGATGACCATCGTCTACGAGGTGGCCAACGGGCAGCCGCGCGATATCTCCGCGCAGGCCATCCCGAGCTACGCCCCCAAGCAGGCGACCCAGTATTTCAAGAAGCTGGAGTGCTTCTGCTTCAAGCAGCAGACACTCAAGGCGAACGAGGCGCGCGAGATGCCGGTCGTGTTCGTGATCGATCCCGCGCTGCCCAAGGATGTGAAGAGCATTACGCTGTCGTACACCTTCTTCGAGGTGGGCACGCCGGTGGCGCAGGCCCCCGAGGGCCAGTTGGCACCGACGCCGGCGGGCAAGGGCAGCTGAGGCGAGGGGCGCGATGGACGAACTGAAGGACGCCGCCAAACGGAAGATGTCTTTCGCGCAGACCATGCGCGCGGTGCTGTGGTCGTTTATCGGCCTGCGCAAGGGCGCGGAGCACGAGCGCGACATGGCGCGGCTGAACCCGGTGCATGTGGTCATCGCCGGGCTGATCGCCGTGGCAGTCTTTATCGCGGTGCTGATCGTCATCGTGCGGATGGTGGTCAGCCAGGCGGCAGGGTAGCAAGGCAGGAAGGGTAGACAACAAGGCAGTCGCAGAAAAACAACCGCGCCGGCGCGGCCGTCCAGAGGAGGCGGGCGGCCCCGGGAAACCGGCACGGATAACGAATACTGAATCAAAGACTCTGAGCTGGAGATAAAAGAATGAGTGCGAATCGCGCAAACGCTCCGTACTACTTCGTACCGGGCCCGTCGCGCCACCCGATCACCGCAAGCTTCGGCCTGCTGATGACAGGTGCGGGCGCCGCCGGTTGGGTAAACGGGCAATCCTGGGCGCCGTACCTGTGCGTCTTCGGCTTGCTGTGGTTCCTGTTCGTGCTCAAGAGCTGGTTCGGCGACGCCATCAGCGAGTCCGAAGGCGGGATGTACGGCAAGAACATCGACCTCTCGTTCCGCTGGTCGATGGGCTGGTTCATCTTCTCCGAGGTGATGTTCTTCGCGGCCTTTTTCGGCGCGCTGTTCTATGCCCGCGCCATCGCCATGCCATGGCTGGGCGACCTGAACAACAAGATCCTGTGGCCCGACTTCGCCGCGGTGTGGCCGAACGTGGGACCGGCCGGCGTGGTGGAATCTTTCCAGACCATGGGGCCGTGGCCGATCCCGACCATCAACACCGCGCTGCTGCTGATGTCGGGCCTGACGCTGACCTGGGCGCACCACGCGCTGCTGGCCGGCAAGCGCAACCAGCTGATCCAGGGCATGGTGCTGACCATCCTGCTGGGCGCGATCTTCATGTGCCTGCAGGTGTACGAGTACATGCACGCCTACCAGGACCTGAACCTGAAGCTGACCTCGGGCATCTACGGTTCGACCTTCTTCCTGCTGACCGGCTTCCACGGTTTCCACGTGACCATGGGCGCGATCATGCTGGCGGTGGTGCTGGGCCGGGTGCTCAAGGGCCACTTCACGCCGGATCACCACTTTGCCTTCGAAGGCGCCGCCTGGTACTGGCACTTCGTTGACGTGGTGTGGCTGTTGCTCTACGTCGTGGTGTACTGGCTGTAAGCTGCCGTACCCGCCGGTCGTCCCAGCAGCGGGACGACCGGCGCCAGCGCAAAAGAGAAACGCCGCAGGAGGCCCGGCAGCCTGCGGCGTTTCTCTTTTGCGCTGGCCTCAAGCCATGCGGCCCGTCAGGGCGCCATGCGGATGCCCGTGCTGTGGATCCACCCCATCCAGCTCGAGAACAGGATGAACAGGAACAGCGCCACCGAGAAGCCTACGCGCAGCATCAGCGAGCGCATCATGTTGGGCGTCTTGCCGCGGTCGCGCATCATGAAGAACAGGGCGGAGGCCAGGCTGGCGATGATCAGGATGAAGGCGACGATGATGACGAAGCGCATGGCGGGGCGGGTTGGCAGCGGAGCTTGCCGCAGTCTCGTAGTAGTGGCCGCGATGGATGACGGTTCTGCACATTATCGCACCGTGCCCGCGTGCATGCCGCCGGGTATGTCGGCGCAATGAAGGCGGGCCGCATCCTCGGCGTGCTGCCGCTGGCCGCCGCGCTGGTGGTGATCGCCGTGACCGCCGTGCTTGGCAACTGGCAGCTCAATCGCGCGCACGAGAAAGAGGCGCGCGCCGCGCGGCTGCAGGCGCTGGCGGCGCAGCCGCCGGTGGAGCTGGGCGCCGCGCCGCTGTCACAAGTTGTGACGGACCGAAGGGTCCGGGTCACGGGGCGTTTCGACACGGCCCATACCGTATTGCTGGATAATCGCCCCCACGGCACGGGTGGCCGCAGCGGCGACAGCCGTGCCGGCTTCCTGGTGGTCACGCCGCTGGTGATCGGCCCGGCACAAGGGGCTGCGGGCGCCAGGCGGGCGGTGCTGGTGCTGCGCGGCTGGCTGCCGCGCGATGCACAGGACCGCACCCGGATCGCACCGTTCCCGACGCCCGAGGGCGAGGTGACCGTCGAAGGCACGGCACTGGCGGCCGTGCCGCGGGTGTATGGCCTGGGCCAGGCGGCCAGCGCCGAGGCCGGCAGCAAGATCCGCCAGAACCTGGAAATCGCCGACTACGCCGCCGAAACCGGGCTGGCGCTGCAGCCGCTGGTGGTAGCGCAGCGCAACGATACCGGCGACGGCCTCGCTCGCGACTGGGCGCCGGCCGACGCGGGCGCGGACCGGCACTATGGCTATGCCTTCCAGTGGTTCGGCCTGGCCGCGCTGGCGGTGGTATTGGTGGCCGTGCTGGGCTGGCGCGCGCGCCGGCGCGCGGCATCGCCCGTGGCCCGCAACAACGCATGAACGAAGGGCAGGCTCGCCCCGGGCAGGTTCCCGGACGAGCCCTGACTGCAGATGAAAAAGGACGGACGTACTCCCATGGCACAGCAAGACCCAGCCCCGGCGATCCAGGCCACGCCGCAGGATCCCCGCATCGACGCGCGCACGCGCCGCGGCCGCCTGCAGATGCTGATGCTGTTGCTGGTGTGCGCCTCGCCGGTGATCGCCTCTTACTTCACCTACTACGTCATCAAGCCCAGGGGCGGCGCCACCAACTACGGCGCGCTGGTCGATCCGCAACGGCCGATGCCGCCGGTGCGCGTCACCGACGAGCAGGGCAACGCCGTGCCGCTGGAGCAGTACCGCGGCAAGTGGCTGCTGGTGACGGCCGATCCATCCGCGTGCGATGAAGCCTGCGCCAAAAAGCTCTTCACCATCCGCCAGATCCGCGCCGGGCAGGGACAGGACCGCGAGCGCATCGTGCCGGTGTGGCTGATCACCGATGACGGCAAGGTCGACGAGCGCTTGCGCGCCGCCTACAACGAGCCCTATGCCGGCGTGCGTTTCCTGCGCATCGACCGGCAGGTGGCGCAGCAATGGCTGCCGGCCGAAGCGGGCAAGCGTGCCGAGGACACCATCTTCCTGGTGGATCCGCTCGGCAACCTGATGATGCGCTTCCCGCAGGATCCGGACCCCAAGAAGCTGAGCGGCGACCTGAAGAAGCTGCTCAAGGTCTCGCGCATCGGCTAAGGGGACGGGCATGCTGCTGCAACTGGCCATCATCGGCGTCCTGATCGCACTGCTGCCGCTCAGCTACGTGCTGGTCAAGGGCGATCGCAACAAGTACCGCAAGCTGGTCTGGATCACCGCGTTCCTGACGCTGGACCTGATCATGTTCGGCAGCTTCACGCGGCTGACCGACTCCGGCCTGGGCTGCCCGGACTGGCCGGGCTGCTACGGCCACTCCAACCCGCACGCCGCGATGGAGCCGATCCATGCGGCCGAGACCGCGCTGCCCAGCGGCCCGGTGACGCTGATGAAGGCGTGGATCGAGATGATCCATCGCTACTTCGCCATGGCAGTGGGCGTGCTGATCATCGCGCTGATGGTGCTGGCCTGGGTCAAGCGCCGCGAGCTGAAGCAGTCGCCGTGGTTCGCCACCGGCGTGCTGGTGCTGGTGTGCGTGCAAGGTGCGTTCGGCGCGTTCACCGTGACCATGAAGCTGCAGCCGATCATCGTGGTCACGCATTTGATGCTGGGCATGGGCCTGCTGGCGGCGCTGATCCGGCTGGGCTCGCGCAGCGACCCGCCGCACCCGGTCGCGCCCCAGGCGGTGCGGCTGCACTGGCCGGTGCGCATCGGCCTGCTGCTGCTGGCGGTCCAGATCTTCTTGGGCGGCTGGGTCAGCACCAACTATGCGGTGCTTGCCTGCACGGATTTCCCGCTGTGCAACGGGCAGCTGGTGCCCGAGATGGATTTCCGGCACGGCTTCACGCTGTGGCGCCAGCTTGGCATGACGGCCGATGGGGACTACATTCCGCACGCGGCGCTGGTGGCGATCCACTGGGTGCACCGGGGCTTCGCATTCGTGGTGCTGGGCTACCTGGCGTGGTTCGGCTTGCGTGCGCGCCGGCTGGAGGGGCTGCACCGGCAGGCAGGCTGGCTGCTCGGCATGCTGGTGCTGCAACTCGCGACCGGGATGTCCAATATCGTGTTCGACTGGCCCCTTGTCGCCGCGGTCGCCCATAACGGCGGCGCGGCGGTGCTCCTGCTGCTGCTGGTCCGCCTCCACTACAATATAGGGCTCGCGACCCGGGCTGCCCGCGCTCCCGCCCCTGTGCCGAACGCTGCCCGCGCCACATGAAAGACAAGACCCCTTCCGTGGTTACCGCTACACACCCCCATTCGCTGGGCAAGCTGAGCCGGATACGGCACCTGTCCCGACAATATGCCGCCCTGACCAAGCCGCGCGTGACGCAGCTGGCAGTCTTCTGCGCCATCATCGGCATGTTCCTGGCCACGCCCGGCATGGTTCCGTGGCGCGTGCTGATCGGCGGTGCCGCCGGCATCTGGCTGCTTGCCGGCGCCGCCTTCGCCATCAACTGCCTGGTCGAGCAGAAGATCGACGCGCTGATGCGCCGCACCGCCTGGCGCCCGTCCGCCACGGGTGAGATCACCACGGCACAGACGCTGGTGTTCTCCGCGATCCTGGGCGGCGCGGGCATGTGGATGCTGCACGAGTTCGCCAACGACCTGACGATGTGGCTGACCTTTGCCACGTTCCTGGGCTATGCGGTGGTCTACACGATCCTGCTCAAGCCGGCCACGCCGCAGAACATCGTCATCGGCGGGCTGTCGGGCGCGATGCCGCCGGCGCTGGGCTGGGCCGCCGTTGCCGGCGAGGTGCCGGCCGAGGCCTGGTTCCTGGTGCTGATCATCTTCACGTGGACGCCGCCGCACTTCTGGGCGCTGGCGCTGTACCGCCGCGCCGACTACGCCAAGTCGGGCCTGCCGATGCTGCCCGTGACCCACGGCGAGCGCTACACGCTGCTGCATATCCTGCTGTACACGCTGATCATGATCGCGGCGACGCTGCTGCCGTTCGTCTACGGCATGAGCGGCTACATCTACCTGGCGGCCGCGCTGGCGCTGGGCGGCGGCTTCCTGGCCTACGCGTGGAAGATGTACCGCAACTACTCGGACGAGCTGGCGCAACGCACCTTCCGCTTCTCGATCCTGTACCTGTCGCTGCTGTTCGCGGCGCTGCTGGTCGACCATTACTTCAAGTTCGTGCCGCAGGTCTGACCTGCCTTGCCACGCTGCGGGCTGCGGCATCTTGTCGCGGCCGGCGCGGCGCTGCGGCGCCATCGGCGATACTGGGTGCTTTCGCCGACGTTTCCACTGCTGACCGCTACCCACAAGCTTTCGCGCATGCCCAGACCCGCTTCCGGCCTGTTCGCCGCCTTCCGCCGCTTTTCCCTGCTCGCCGCGCTCGCGCTGGCGCTGGCCGCCTGCGGGCAGCAGAAGGCATCGTTCCGCAATGTCGACATCAGCGGCGCCGCGGACTTCGGCAAGGATTTCTCGCTTCCTGACCACAACGGCAAGGTCCGCACCATTGCCGACTTCAAGGGCAAGGCGGTGGTGATGTTCTTCGGCTACACCCATTGTCCGGACGTGTGCCCGACCACCATGGCCGAGCTCAAGGCAGTGATGGAGCAGCTGGGTCCGGATGCCGACCGTGTCCAGGTGCTGTTCGTCACTGTCGATCCGGAGCGCGACACGCAGGCGCTGCTGGCGCAGTACGTGCCGGCGTTCGACCCGCGCTTCCTGGGGCTGCGCCCGGCCGACGACGCCGCGCTGCAGAAGCTGGCCAAGGACTTCAAGGTGTTCTACGCCAAGGTGCCGGGCAGCTCGCCCAACAACTACACGGTGGATCACTCGGCCGGCAGCTATGTGTTCGATCCGGAGGGTCGGTTGCGGCTGTTCATCCGCCACGGCCAGGGGCCCGAGCCGATCGCGCACGACCTGAAGCAGCTGCTTTCCTGACGCCTCAGGTATCCGCGCGGTGCGGCATAACGTCGCACCAAGGTGGCCAAGACGAAAAAAAGCCGGTCCTGCTGGACCGGCTTTTTGCATGGGTGCCCCGGATCAGGCAAAGGCCTGCAGCGCCCCTTTCATCTTCTTCATCGCCGCGGCTTCGATCTGGCGGATGCGCTCCGCCGAGACGCCGAACTCGGCGGCCAGCTCATGCAGCGTGGCGCCGCCCGAGCCGTCGTCGGACACGTTCAGCCAGCGTGCCTCGATGATGCGGCGGCTGCGCTCGTCCAGCCGGCCCAGCGCTTCTTCCAGGCCCTCGACCTGCATGCGGTCCTGGCGCTTGGCTTCCAGCACGCGCGTCGGCTCGTTGTGATTGTCCGCCAGGTAGGCGATGGGGGCGAATTCCTCTTCGCCGTCGTCGACTTGGCCTTCCAGCGCGAGGTCGCCGCCCGACAGGCGGGTTTCCATCTCCATCACTTCTTCCGGCTTCACGTTCAGCTCGCGCGCCACGGCCTCGACCTGCTCCGGCGTGAACGTGTGCGAACCCTGCTTGTGGCTGCGCAGGTTGAAGAACAGCTTGCGCTGGGCCTTGGTGGTCGCCACCTTGACCATGCGCCAGTTCTTCAGCACGTACTCGTGGATCTCGGCCTTGATCCAGTGCATCGCATACGAGACCAGGCGTACGCCTTGCTCGGGATCGAAGCGCTTCACGGCCTTCATCAGGCCGATATTGCCTTCCTGGATCAGGTCGGCATGCGGCAGGCCATAGCCCAGGTACTGCCGGGCGATCGACACCACCAGGCGCAGGTGAGACATCACCAGCTGGCGGGCGGCATCGACGGAATCGTTATCGCGCAGATCGCGCGCCAGGCGCTGCTCTTCCTCCGCGGTCAGCAACGGAATCCGGTGGACAGCCTGGATATAGCTGTCGAGATTGCCCACGGTCGCCGGGAAGGTCAGCGCAAAGCTGCTCCCGCTATGGGGCGCCGTCGGCAGACGGGTAGTCGTCAGGGTTTGGTCGGCAGACAAGACTGCGTTCACTCAATCGCTCCTTTCGCATCCGGCGGTTGGATTGCCGGGTCATGCCCCGCGCTTCCTTATGGGAGAGGGAGCGGCGGCGGCATTGAAACACATCTTAGCACTCCAACCGGGTGAGTGCTAATTGGAGTCCCAATGACCTTGATAGTTCCCTTCGATCGACTTTACATATTACATAGCTGATGAGCTATGAAGCGGCGCCAGGGACACCCGAGGCTTGGCACACCTTTGGTTAGAGCGAGTGTGCGGCCGCCGGTTCTGCATGCGAATGGAATGCTTCGTTTCGCCAGCGCCTACACTCGACGCAAGCGGCGGCAAGCTGGCATGCTTGCGAGCCTCTCTCACACTGGAGGAGTTATGTCTGCTATCGAACACTTGCTGAAGCCGCATGTGCGCGACCTGGGCGATTTCACCGTGCGCCGCCTGCTGCCGGCCGCTGCGACCCAGACGGTCGGGCCGTTTATCTTCTTCGACCACATGGGGCCGGTGCAGATGCCGCCGGGAGAGGGTGCCGATGTACGTCCGCATCCGCATATCGGGCTGGCGACTGTCACCTACTTGTTCGAAGGCGAGATCATTCACCGCGACAGCCTCGGCAGCGAGCAGGCGATCCGGCCGGGCGACGTCAACTGGATGACCGCCGGCCACGGCATCGTCCATTCGGAGCGCTCGCCCGATCACGTCCGAGCCGAAGGCGCGCGCCTGCACGGCATCCAGACATGGGTGGCATTGCCGAAGTCGCACGAAACCGACGAACCTTCCTTCTCCCACCATCCTGCGGCAACGTTGCCGCGCGTCGAGCGGCCAGGGGTGCACATGGTGGTGATCGCCGGCGATGCCTTCGGCAAGACTTCGCCGGTCAAGGTCTTCAGCCGCACCCTGTACGTGGCGATCAAACTGGACGCCGGCGCGAGCGTAGAAATTCCGGCCGAGCATGCGGAACGCGGCATTTACCCGGTGGACGGCGCGGTGTCCCTGGACGGCGAGCCGCTGCCGGCCGAGCACATGGTGGTGCTGACGCCCGGGCAGCCGGCCACGCTGATGGCGACGGCGCCATCGCGCGTGATGCTGCTGGGCGGCGATGCCACCGACGGCCGCCGTTTTATCTACTGGAATTTCGTGGCCAGCAGCAAGGAGGCCATCGAGGCTGCCGCCAAACTCTGGGAGGACGACCAGTTCCCGCGCGTGCCGGGCGACGAGCGCGAGCGCATCCCGCTGCCAGCGCGCAAGCCCTGAGCCGCCTGGCTCAGACCGGACTGGCCCAGGTGACGCGGGTGCCCAGCTTAAGGCACTCGCGGATGGCTTCGACCTGTGTGGCGATCGGTGCCGGCACCGGCACGGTGCCATCGAGCACGCGCCGGATCCATGCTGCCGTCAGGCCGGCATCACTGCCGGGCGGCAGTTCCGGTACTTCAGCCAGCGAACCGCCGGTGGGATCGACCAGCGTCTGCTGATGCCCTTCATGCAACCAGTCGATGCGGCTGTTGCGTCGCGCATCGGCGACCACTTCGCCTTCGGTGCCGCGTGCCAGCAGCACGTTGGCCGGCTCGTGGGAGAAATAGTCGGTCAGCGTTTCGCGGTATTCCGGGTGGGTATAGCTGTACAGGCGCAATGCCTCGGCCGGCGTGTGCTCGCCAACCGGCTGCAGCATCTTGGCCACGGTATGCGAGGAATTGCGCAATCCGATCACCGTGCGCCGCTCCAGCAGCTGCGACAGGCCGGGTGACAGCACATCGACCGGCAGCACCGCCAGCGGTCCGTCACCGCCAGTCTCGCGCAGCCGTGCCGAGGCTTCGGCCGTGCTGGCGCACAAAGGAATACCCAGCGCCTCGAACAGGGTCATGCTGGTGACGCGGTCATTGAAGACGCGCGTCCCGTGCACCAGTACGGGGATGCCTTCGCGAGCCAGCAGCAGCGCCAGCAGCGGCACCAGGTTCGGCTGCTTGCGCGCGCCGTTATAGCTGGGGATCACCACCACCGGGCGCTCGGGCGGCGCGGGCAGCGGCTGGCAGTGTTCATGGGCCGCCTCGAGCATGCCGGCCAGCTCGTGCGGGGCCTCGCCCTTGATGCGGTAGGCCATCAGGATCGCGCCCAGCTCGAGGTCGGACACGCGCCCGGCCAGCATCGCGTCGAACAGGATCTTGGCATCGTCGCGCGGCAGTGCCCGCGCGCCGTTGACGCCACGGCCGACCTCCTTGATATAGCGGGCGGCGGAAAACGGGTTGGCTGGCGTGGTCATGGCGGCGTGGGGAGGAGTCGGTTCTGGGTTCATGATAGCGGAGCAGCGCCGTCGCGCCCATCGCCGCCGACGGGCGCGACGGCGGGGAGCACGCTCAGGCTGCCTCCTGCAGTGCGGGATTGCGCTGCTTGCGGTAGAGAAAGTCCAGCACCGCGGTACGGCAGGCGTGGTAGTCCTTGTCGTCGGCCAGCGCCACGCGGTCGCGCGGACGAGGCAGGTCGACCTTGAGGATCTCGCCGATGGTGGCGGCCGGGCCGTTGGTCATCATCACGATGCGGTCGGCGAGCAGCACGGCCTCGTCCACATCGTGCGTGACCATCACCACCGTGCTGCGGGTTTGGTCGACGATCTTTAGCAGCGCGTCCTGCAGGTGCGCGCGCGTCAGCGCATCGAGCGCGCCGAAGGGTTCATCCATCAGCAGCACCTTGGGCGCCATCGCCAGCGCGCGGGCAATGCCGACGCGCTGCTTCATGCCGCCGGAGATCTCATGCGGGTACTTGCCCTCGGCGTGCGTCAGGCCCACCAGTGCCAGCGTCTCGCGCGTGCGCGCCTTGAGCCCGGCCTTGCTCTCGCTGGCGCCGAACACGCGTTCCACGCCCAGGTAGACGTTCTCGAAGCAGGTCAGCCAGGGCAACAGCGAATGGTTCTGGAACACCACGCCGCGCTCCGGCCCGGGGCCGGCGATCTCGCGCCCCGCGCAGATCAGCGCGCCGGTGGTCGGCGTGGCCAGTCCGGCGATCAGGTTCAGCAGCGTTGACTTGCCGCAGCCCGAGTGCCCGATCAGCGTGATGAACTCCCCCTCGGCAATCTGCAGGTTGATGTCGCGCAAGGCGACGAACGGCCCCTTGCGCGTCTTGAAGGTCTGTCCGACATTCTCGATGCTGACAAACTTGTCCATGGCGTCTCTCCCTCGCTCTTAGTTGGCGCCGTAGCTGAAGCGCCGTGCCAGTGCCAGCAAAGCATGCTCGAGCATCAGCCCGATGATGCCGATCACGAAGATCGCGATCACGATGTGCTCCACCTTCAGGTTGTTCCACTCGTCCCACAGCCAGAAGCCGATGCCGGTGCCGCCGGTCAGCATCTCGGCCGCGACGATCACCAGCCACGCGGTGCCGATCGACAGCCGCACGCCGGTCAGCATGTAGGGCAGCACCGCGGGAAACAGTACCCGCGTGAACACCTTCCACTCCGACAGGTCGAGCACGCGCGCGACATTCAGGTAGTCCTGCGGCACGCGCGTGACGCCCACGGCGGTGTTGATCACCATCGGCCAGATCGAGCAGATGAAGATGGCCCAGATCGCTGCCGGGTTGGCGGCCTTGAACAGCAGCAGCCCGATCGGCAGCCAGGCCAGCGGCGAGACCGGCCGCAGCAGGCTGATCACGGGCGACGCCATCGCGTTCAGGAACGCAAAGCGCCCGATCAGGAAGCCTGCCGGGATGCCGATCACGGCCGCCAGGCCGAAGCCCGTGGCCACGCGCGCCAGCGACGCCAGCACGTTCCAGCCGATGCCCTGGTCGTTGGGGCCGTTGCGGTAGAACGGGTCGGAGAACAGTGGCACCGCCGCGTTCCACGTTGCGCCCGGCGTGGGAATCGCCGGGATCAGCGTGGCGATGCCGTGCCAGGCCAGCACGAACAGGGCAAAGCCCAGTGCGGGCGGCACGGCCTTGCGCGCCAGGGCGCCGAGCATGTCCTGGTGTTGTGCGCGGCGTTGTGCGCGCCGTTCCTGCGCGGCGATTTCCAGCTCGCGCCGCCGTGCGCGTTCCTTGGTGTCGGTCTCGGTGGCGGCGACTTTGGCGGCATTGGCGCCTTCAGGCGCGGTGTGGGCGATGGCATTCACGTCGGGCTCCTTTATGCAGGGGCGCTGCGGATCGGTGGGGAAGTGGTGGCCTGTGGTCAAGCGTTCTGTGCGCCGGCCTTGATCTTGAAGCCGTCGGCATATGCCTTCGGGTCCTTGGTGGCATCCCAGACCACGCCGTCGATCAGCTTCGCGGTGCGGAAGTCGCTCTTGGGCAGGGGCACCTGCGCCGCGGTGGCGGCCTGCCTGAAGATGTCGATGCGGTTGACCTGCCTGGCCACGGCGAGGTAGTCGGGATGATCCTTCAGCAGGCCCCAGCGCTTGTGCTGGGTCAGGAACCACATGCCATCCGACAGGAACGGATAGTTGGCGCTGCCGTCCTGGTAGAACTTCATCGCATCGGGATCGTCCCAGGTCTTGCCCAGGCCGTTGCTGTAGCGCCCGAGCATGCGGTCCAGGATGATGTCCATGTCGGTGTTGACGTAGGACTTGGCGGCGATGGTCTCGGCGGTCTTGCGGCGGTTGGAGGCCGAAGCGTCGATGAACTTCGATGCTTCCAGCACCGCGGCCACCATCGCGCGCGCGGTGTTGGGGTACTTCTGCACGAATTCCGCCGTGGTGCCGAGCGTCTTCTCCGGATGGTTCTTCCAGATCGACTGCGTGGTCTCGGCGGTAAAGCCGATCTTGTCGGCGATGGCGCGCGCGCCCCAGGGCTCGCCCACGCAGAAGCCGTCCATGTTGCCCACGCGCATGTTGGCCACCATCTGCGGCGGCGGCACGGTGATGGCCTTGGCGTCCTGCATCGGGTTGATGCCGTTGGCAGCGAGCCAGTAGTACAGCCACATCGCATGCGTGCCGGTGGGGAAGGTCTGCGCGAAGGTGTAGTCGCGCTTTTCCTTGACCATCAGCGCCTTCAGGCTGGCGCCGTCGCGCACGCCTTTTTCGGCCAGCTTCGACGACAGCGTGATGGCCTGGCCATTGTGGTTCAGGCTCATCAGCACCGCCATGTCTTTCCTGGGGCCGCCGATGCCGAGCTGCACGCCGTAGATCAGGCCGTACAGCACGTGCGCGGCGTCGAGTTCGCCGTTGACCAGCTTGTCGCGCACGCCGGCCCACGAGGCTTCCTTGGTCGGCGTGATCTTGATGCCGTATTTCTTGTCGAGGCCAAGCGTGGACGCCATGACCACTGAAGCGCAGTCGGTCAGCGGGATGAAGCCGATGCGCACGTCGGTCTTCTCGGGGGCGTCCGAGCCCGCCGCCCACGCCCCGGCGCGCACCAGCGGGTCGACCAGCGTCATCACGCTGGCGCCGGCGATGGTTGCCAGCGCGCGGCGGCGGCCGCTGCTGGCCGGCACCGCGTCGGCAGCGGCCGCCGAGGCGGCTTCAGAGGCGTTCACCGCCGCGTGCAGCGGCTTGGCAATCCTGAGGCGAGAGGGCATTGCGAAACTCCAAGAAAAAAGCGTCCCCGTCCGTGGCCGGCTTCGCCAGAAGTCCGTACGGTGCAGGGACGCCGTTGTCCATGGCGTGACGCAGCCTGCGTTGGCTGTGTCCGCCTAAATTGTGATCGGCCGCCGTTGGCCGATGCGTGCATATCGCAAGGCGTGTGCCAGCCTGTGCGGTGCAGCATTTCAGGGCGGCGCCGTGCCGATGGAGTGACGCTTCTGAACGAAATGAGCGAACGCGGTGCGTGCGCCGGCTGCGCTGCCGCATCCCGGGGCAGTGTCGCGGGGGGCGGTGCGGGGACGGTGCGGGGACGGTGCGTGGGCGGTGCGTGGACGGCTCGATTTGGGGCGGCGCCAGGATCCTGCCCTGCACCAGCCTCGGGCTGGCGCGCCCCGTGGCTGGCAGGTGGGTGGGCGTCAGCCCATCACGTCGATCACGCGCTGGGCGGCATCGACCAGCTTCAGCCCACGCTCCATCGCCATGCTGCGCAGACGCTTGTAGGCCTCGTCCTCGCTGATGCCGCGCGCCTGCATCAGCAGGCCCTTGGCGCGCTCGACCACCTTGCGCTCGGCCAGCTTGAGGCGGGTGGCGTCGAGCTCGGCGCGCAGCTGCTGGTCCAGCTCGAAGCGGGCGTAGGCGACGTCGAGCACCGTCTTGACGCGCTCGGCGCGCAGGCCATCGACGATATAGGCCGTGATACCCGCCGACAGCGCGGCCTTGATGCGCTGGCTGTCATCGTTGTCGGTGAACAGCACGATGGGCCGCGGGGCATGCTGGGTCGAGACGCAGACGTGCTCGATGGTGTCGCGCGCGGCCGATTCCGAGGCGATGATCAGCATGTCGGGCTGGGTGGCGGTGATCACGTCCGGCAAGTGCAGGTCGGCGTCGACGATCTGGATCTCGCTGAAGCCGGCGCTGACCAGTCCGTTGCGGATGGTTTCGACGTTAAGCGGATTGGCGTCAAGGGGATCGCGCACCAGCAGGATACGCAACGTCCTGCCGGCGGCGGCGGGGGCTGGCGTCGATGGTGATGGGGGCGGATGGCGTCGGGTCATGGCTTCATTCTGTTGCAGTGCGCCATGCAAGATTCGCGCCGGGTGCGAGGCGGTCCACGCCGCACTGCCATGGTGCAGCGCGCCTGGATTCATTGTATGCCGTCGTACGCAGGCTACCGCGTGCGGTGTATCCTGTTGCCCTGCCGCGCCGGGGGCGTCTGCTGGCGACGCCGCGACGCACACCCCGCATCCCGTGCCGCGGAACCAATCAGAAAAAGTCTGGAGAGATGCATGACCGAATTCGTGTTCGCCCCGCCGGCTCCTGTTGGCGTGCCGGTGCGTGGCAGCGACGCTAGCTTCCCGGTCCGCCGCGTGTACTGCGTCGGCCGCAACTATGCTGCCCATGCCCGCGAAATGGGCTCGGACCCCGACCGCGAGCCGCCGTTCTTCTTCTGCAAGCCGTCCGACGCGGTCAGCTACGTCGCCGACGGCACCGAAGGCGCGTTCCCGTACCCGCCGGGCACCAGCAACTGCCACTATGAAGTGGAGCTGGTGGTGGCGATCGGCACGGGCGGGCGCGACATCCCGGTGGAAAGCGCCGCGCAGCACGTGTTCGGCTACGCCGTGGGCCTCGACATGACCCGCCGCGACCTGCAGAACGAATCCAAGAAGACCGGCCGCCCCTGGGAGACCGGCAAGGCCTTCGACAAGTCGGCGCCGATCGGCCCGATCGTGCCGGTCTCGGCCATCGGCCACCCGCAGAAGGGCGAGGTGACGCTGTCGGTCAACGGCGCGGAAAAGCAGCGCGGTGACCTGTCCGACCTGATCTGGTCGGTGCCGGAGATGGTGTCGTACCTGTCGAAACTGTTCGAACTGCAGCCGGGCGACCTGATCTTCAGCGGCACGCCCGAAGGCGTGGGCCCGGTGGTCAAGGGCGATGTCATGCAATGCCACGTCGGCGGCGTGGGCGATCTCACCATCAAGGTAGTCTGATCCGATGCTCAAGCTTTACAGCTACTTCCGCAGTTCGGCCTCGTTCCGCGTGCGCATCGCGCTGGAACTGAAAGGGCTGCCGTACGAATACGTGCCGGTGCACCTGCTCAAGGACGGCGGCCAGCAGCTCAAGCCAGAATTCCGCGCGGTGAACCCGGACGGCCTGGTGCCGGCGCTGGCCGACGACGGCAACGTGCTGCAGCAATCGCTGGCCATCGTCGAGTACCTGGACGAAGTCCATCCCGAGCCCAAGCTGCTGCCCGGCACGGCGCTGGACCGCGCCTATGTGCGCGGGCTGGCGCAGGAAATCGCGTGCGAGATCCATCCGCTGAACAACCTGCGCGTGCTGAAATACCTGAAGCACAAGGTAGGCGTGACCGATGAGGTCAAGGACGCATGGTACCGCCACTGGATCGAGCTGGGCTTCGAGTCGCTGCAGGCCAACCTGGCGCGCGCCGGCAAGGCGGGGCGATTCTGCCTTGGCGATACGCCGACGCTGGCCGATGTCTGCCTGGTGCCGCAGGTGTTCAACGCGCAGCGCTTCAATGTCGACGTGAGCCGCTATCCGACGATCGCGAAGATCTATGAGGCGTGCATGGAGATGGAGGCATTCCAGAAGGCGGAGCCGAAGTCGCAGCCGGACGCGGAATAAGCATTCGCACTCGCAAGCAAAACGCCCCGGTCAATGCCGGGGCGTTTTTGTCTGATAGCCGTATCAGCCCAGCAGCGCTTCGGCGAACTCCTCCGCCTTGAACGGCTGCAGGTCCTCCACCTTCTCGCCCACGCCGATGAAGTACACCGGCACCGGGCGCTGGCGCGCGATCGCCGCCAGGATGCCGCCCTTGGCAGTCCCATCCAGCTTGGTCACGATCAGGCCGGTCAGTCCCAGCGCATCATCGAAGGCCCGCGTCTGCTGCAGCGCGTTCTGGCCGGTATTGGCGTCGATCACCAGCAGCACCTCATGCGGCGCGGTCGGCATGGCCTTGCTGATGACGCGCTTGACCTTCTTCAGCTCCTCCATCAGGTGCAGCTGCGTCGGCAGGCGGCCGGCGGTATCGGCCATCACGATGTCGATGCCGCGCGCCTTGGCCGCATTGACCGCGTCGAAGATCACCGCCGCGGGGTCGCCGCTTTCCTGCGCCACCACGGTGACATTGTTGCGCTCGCCCCAGATCGACAGTTGTTCGCGCGCGGCGGCGCGGAAGGTGTCGCCGGCGGCCAGCAGCACCTTCTGGTCGTAGCGCTGGAAATGCTTGCACAGCTTGCCGATGCTGGTGGTCTTGCCGGCGCCGTTGACGCCCGCGATCATCATTACCAGCGGCTGCTCGCGGCCCAGCGCCATGGTCTTTTCCAGCGGGCGCAGCAGGTCGGTCAGCAGTGTCTTGAGCGCGGCCTTGACGCCTTCTGCCGACTCGATGCGCTCGGACCTGACCCGCTTGCGCAGCTCGGCCACCAGGTATTCGGTGGCTTCCACGCCGGCATCTGCCATCAGCAGCGCGGTCTCCAGCTCCTCGAACAGCGCCTCGTCGACCTTGACGCCGACGAACAGCGTGCCGATGTTGCGGCTGGTCTTGGACAGGCCAGTGCGCAGCCGGTGCATCCATCCCTGCCGGGCTTCGGCGCTGGTGGCGGGTGGAGGGACCAGTTCAAGCGTTTCGATGGCGGGGGCCGGTGCGGACGCCACGGGGGCCGGCGCCGGGGGCGGCACCTGGGCGGGAACCGGAGTCGGCGTCGGGACCGGAACGGAGGCGGGGACCGGGGCAGGCGCGGGGGTGGGCGCAGGCGTAGGGGCTGGCGTCTCGACGGACGCGGGCTCGGCCTTGCGCTTCTTCCAGAAACTAAACATTGGGGAATGGAGTCAATACCGGGGCCGATACCCTGGTGGCACATTGCCGGCAGGCGACCGGTTAATAATCAAGGGCTTACGCTGACATCGCGAAGGTCGGGGAGAACCCGTTGTGGTCCCGGCCGGCGATTGCGTATAGTTCGCTACATCAGTTCGCTACATGGCTGATCCGCGCGCGCATGCTGCCCGCGCGGATCGATCGGCAAAATTCTAGCAGACGGGGTCGCATGAACCATTGCGCTGTCCTGACCGCGGCGGGCGCCGAAGGTGCCCAAGCACGCATCCAACGGCACTGCCAGCCTACCTCCTCAACACTTCCGGCCGGCGCCGCGCGCCTGGTGCGGCGCATCGTTCCGGCTCTGGTCCCGGCGTTGCTGCTGGGCCTGCTGCCCTGGTCGTTGCCGGCCGGCGCGCAAGGCGTGGTCGGATCGCCGATGCCTTCCGCGCAGACCGCCCCCGCCGGCGCCACCGCGCATGGCACCACCGAGTACCGGCTCTCCAACGGCCTGCGGCTGATCGTCAAGGAAGACCACCGGGCGCCCACGGTGGCGCACCAGATCTGGTACCGCGTCGGCGGCATCGACGAGGTCAGCGGCACCACGGGCGTGGCTCACATGCTCGAGCACATGATGTTCAAGGGCACGCCTAAGGTCGGCGTGGGCGAGTTTTCCAAGCAGGTGGCGGCACTGGGCGGGCGCGAGAACGCCCTGACCAACCGCGACTTCACCATGTACTACCAGCAGGTCGGCAAGCAGTACCTGCCGAAGATGATGGAGCTGGAGGCCGACCGCATGGCCAATCTCATTATCAAGAAAGACGAGTTCGACCGCGAGATGAAGGTGGTGATGGAAGAGCGCCGCCTGCGCACCGACGACTCCTCCCGCGGCACCGTCTACGAGCAACTGCTCGCCACCGTCTATACCGCCGCGGCGTACCGCCATCCGGTGATCGGCTGGATGGATGACCTGGTCAACATGCGCGTCGAAGACGTCAAGGACTGGTACCGCCTGTGGTACGTGCCGAACAACGCGATGGTGATCGTCACCGGCGACGTCAAGGCCGAGGAGGTGCGCGCGCTCGCCGAGCGCTACTACGGCAAGCTCAGGCCGCGTACGCTGCCGCTGCGCAAGGACCAGGAAGAGCCGGAGCAGAAGGGCATCAAGCGCATCTGGGTCAAGGCACCGGCCGAGAACCAGTACATGGTGATGGCCTACAAGGTGCCGCGGCTGCGCGATGTCGAGAAGGACGTCGACCCCTACGCGCTGGAAGTCCTGGCGGCCGTGCTCAACGGCTACGACAACGCGCGCCTGACGCGCGAGCTGGTGCGTGAGCAGCGCCTGGCCGACGACGTCAACGTCGGCTACGACAGCATCAACCGCGGCGAGTCGCTGTTCGTCCTCGACGGCACGCCAGCGACCGGCCACAGCACCGACGAGATCGAGCGCGCGCTGCGCGCCGAGATCCAGCGCATCGCCAAGGAAGGGGTCTCGCCGGAAGAGCTCAAGCGGGTCAAGGCGCAGGTGGTGGCCGGGCAGATCTACAAGCGCGATTCGGTGTTCGGGCAAGGCATGGAGATCGGCGTATCCGAGATTTCTGATATCTCGTGGCGCCAGATCGACCGTATGCTCGACAAGATCAAGGCCGTCACGCCGGCGCAGGTGCAGGCCGTCGCCGCCAGGTATTTCAACGACGACAACCTGACCGTGGCCACGCTGCTGCCGCAGCCGATCGATCCGAACAAGCCCAAGACCCAGGCCCCGTCGGGCCTGCGCCACTGAGGAATGACGATGTCCCAGTCCGCCACTTCATTCAACGCGCGGCCCCGCACGCTGCGCGCGCTGGCCGGCGCGGCGCTCGGCGCCGCCATGCTGCTGGCCGCGCAGCTGGCCCAGGCCGCGATCCCGATCGAGCACTGGACCGCGTCCACCGGCGCGCGCGTGTACTTTGTCCACAGCCCGTCGATCCCTATGCTCGACGTCAATATCGACTTCGATGCCGGCAGCCGCTACGACCCGCCGGGCAAGGCCGGGCTGGCGACGCTGACGGCGGCGCTGCTGGACAAGGGCGCGGCCGCGCAGGACGGCCAGCCGGCACGCGACGAGGCGCAGATCGCCGACGGTTTCGCCGATACCGGAGCCGCTTTCGGCGGCGCGGCGGGCGGCGACCGCGGCGGCATCGGGCTGCGCACGTTGACCGCGCAACCCGAGCTGGACCAGTCGGTGGCGCTGGCCGCGCAGCTGATCAAGGCGCCGAGCTACCCCGACGCTGTGGTCGGGCGCGAGAAGCAGCGCCTGATCACCGCCATCCGCGAGGCCGACACCAAGCCGGGAGTGATCGCCGACAAGGCGCTGTCCAAGGCCATGTACCCGGACCATCCCTACGGCATTGCGGCCACGCCGGAGAGCGTGCAGTCGATCACGCGCGATGACATCACCAAATTCTGGCGTGACAACTACGGCGCGCAGAGCGCGGTGGTGACACTGATCGGCGCGATCGACCGCAAGCAGGCCGAAGCCCTTGCCGAGCGGCTTACGCGCGGGCTGCCGCAGGGCGGTGCCGCCCCGGCGCTGCCACAGGTGAAGCTCAACATCCCGGCCAGCGAGCAGCGCCTGCCGCATCCGGCGCAGCAATCGAGCGTGGCCATCGGCCAGCCGTCGATCGCGCGCGGCGACCCTGACTACTTCGCGCTGCTGGTGGGCAACTACGTGCTCGGCGGCGGCGGCTTCAGTTCGCGCCTGACCGACGAGGTGCGCGAGAAGCGGGGCCTGACCTACGGTGTCGACAGCTACTTCGCTCCGTCGAAGCAGGCTGGGCCGTTCGGCATCAGCCTGCAGACCAAGAAAGCGCAGACCGACGAGGCGCTGGCGCTGGTGCGCCAGGTGCTGGCGCGCTTTGTCGCCGAAGGGCCGACCGAGAAGGAGCTGCGCGCGGCAAAGGACAACCTGATCAACGGCTTCCCGCTGCGCATCGACAACAACCGCAAGCTGCTGACCAATGTCGCCAATATCGGCTGGTACGGGCTGCCGCTGGACTACCTCGACACCTGGACCGCGCAGGTCGGCAAGGTCACGCGTGAGCAGGTCAGGGCGGCCTTCCAGCGCCATGTGCGTCCGGACGGCATGGCCACGGTGATCGTCGGCGGTCCGGTCGGCAGTACGCCCACGGCATCGCGCCAGTGATGCAATCGCCGCACGGCGCAGGGTGGCCTATGCGCGCCGCCCCACGCGCTAGTGCGGCGAACCGGCCCGCAGGCTCTACAATCACGGGATGAATTCGCGTTCCCGATTGCCTTCGCCCGCTCCCGGCGGGCGTACCCCTTCCTCCGCGCCAGCTTCCGCTGCAGCCGGCGCACGTTCTCCAGCAGGGCCTCCGCGCCCGGTGCCGCGACAGGCGCCTTCCCAGGTCCGCATCATCGGTGGGCGCTGGAAGCGCACGCTGCTGCCCGTGCCCGACGCCCAGGGTTTGCGCCCGACACCCGATCGCGTGCGCGAGACCTTGTTCAACTGGCTTGGCCAGGACCTGTCGCGGCTCGCCTGCCTGGACCTGTTCGCCGGCTCCGGCGCGCTCGGCTTCGAAGCCGCGTCGCGCGGCGCTGCCGCAGTGACGCTGGTGGAGTCCAATGCCCGCGTGGCCAAGCAACTGCGCGACAACCAGTACCGGCTCGATGCCAGCCAGGTGCGCGTCGTGCAGGGCGATGCCTTTACGGTTGCCGCGCAGCTGCCCGACGGCAGCTTCGACGTGGTGTTCCTGGACCCGCCCTTTGCCGAAGACTGGATCGGCCCGTCGCTGGAGCACGCCGCGCGGCTGCTGCGGCCCGGTGGCGCAGTCTATGTCGAAACCGACCATGCCCTGACCGGCGTCGACGCCCCGGTCCCGGCATCGCTCGAGATCGTGCGCCATGCGCGCGCCGGCGCGGTGCATTTCCATTTGCTGCAGCACCGCCAGCACCCACAGCACGGTAGCGGCGCGGATTGACGGCGTGCCCCGGCATTGCGCCAAGCCCCTGTTTCGCCATGCGCTAAGGGCGCCTTTCCGATTGCGAAACGGATTCG
This sequence comes from Cupriavidus phytohabitans, assembly GCF_000426345.1. Classification (GTDB taxonomy): domain Bacteria; phylum Pseudomonadota; class Gammaproteobacteria; order Burkholderiales; family Burkholderiaceae; genus Cupriavidus. The sequence continues at coordinate 88,410 of NZ_AUFE01000013.1, forward strand.
TGGGTGCAGTGCCGCAAAACGGTACGCCGCGCGCCTTCCAAGCGGCGCATTTAGGGTTACACTACGCCGCTGTCACAACGCTCGCGACGCAGCACCCACGCCGGTCCGGCCGGCGAACGAGGCGGCCACAACGGCCGGCAGCGGGCAGATCAAGGAGGAAGTATGGTCATCGCGGTCTATCCCGGCACCTTCGATCCAATGACCCGGGGACACGAGGATCTGGTCCGCCGTGCGTCGAATATCTTCGACGAACTGGTGGTCGGCGTGGCGCACAGCCCCAACAAGCGCCCGTTCTTTTCGCTCGACGAGCGCATCGGCATTGCCCGCGAAGTGCTTGGGCACTATCCCAACGTGCGTGTGGAAGGTTTCGCCGGGCTGCTCAAGGACTTCGTGCGCAAGAACAATGCGCGCGTGATAGTGCGCGGCCTGCGCGCGGTGTCCGACTTCGAGTACGAATTCCAGATGGCGGGCATGAACCGCTACCTGCTGCCCGACGTGGAAACCATGTTCCTGACCCCGTCGGACCAGTACCAGTTCATCTCCGGCACCTTCGTGCGCGAGATCGCGGTGCTGGGCGGCGATGTCAGCAAGTTCGTGTTCCCGTCGGTGGAGCGCTGGCTGCAAGAGAAAATCGCCAAACCGGAATAAAATACGTTTTCAGACACGTCAGACCGCGGCCAGTCGGGCGCGGGCGTGTCCGCAGGAAGGAAACACCATGGCGCTGATGATCACCGACGACTGCATCAACTGCGACGTTTGTGAACCCGAGTGCCCGAACGAAGCCATTTCGATGGGGCCCGAGATCTATGAAATCGACCCCAACAAGTGCACCGAGTGCGTCGGGCACTTCGACGAGCCGCAATGCCAGCAGGTCTGTCCGGTCGCCTGCATCCCCAAGGATCCGAACCGGGTGGAGTCGCAAGAGGTGCTGATGCAGCGTTACCGGCTGCTGACGGCGGCCAAGCACGCGGCCTGATCCGCCGGCCTGGCCTGCTCCGCTTCGCATTTCGCACCGCGCTCAGAGGCAAAAAAAAGCCCCCGTCACCGCAAGGTGGCGGGGGCTTAACTTTTCCCCAGTTACTACGGTACTACGGCACTACACGGTACTACGCGGTACTACGCGGTCACGCACCCATCGGCTTGCCGTCCGTGCGGCGCACGACGATGGTCGACGAGCGCGGCGGCTTGGCGGCGTCCGGCCACTGGCCGGTCGGGTGCTGGATGTTGATGAAGCAGGTGGTCAGATCCGGCGTGTAGGCGATGCCGGTGATCTCGCAACCGGTCGGGCCGACCAGGAAGCGCTTCGACTGCCCGGTCGGCGAGATGTAATACATGCTGTTGTTGCCGAAGGTGTTGGTGTACGTCGAGCTGGTGCTGGAGTCGGTCTGCACCCACAGTCGGCCCTTCGGATCCACGCGCAGGCCGTCCGGGCTCGAGAACGTATCGCCATTGATGTTGCCCTTCAGGTTGTCCGTGGCCAGCGACGGGTCGCCAGCCTGCAGCAGGATGCTCCAGGTGAAGGTGGTGGCCAGCGGCGAGTCGCCGGCTTCCTTCCACTGGACGATGTGGCCGTGCAGGTTCTGCACGCGCGGATTGGCGGCGTCGGTCTGCTGGCGGCCGCTGTTGTTGGTCAGCGTGCAGTAGACGGTCTTGTCCAGGCCGACCGTGATCCATTCCGGGCGGTCCATCAGCGTGCCGCCGGCGACGCGCGCGGCCGACTTGGTGTTGATCAGGACGTCGGCCTGCGTGGCGAAGTCGACCGTGGTCGGTGCCGGCGCGGTGGCGAACTGGGTCCAGTTGCCCGGATCCGAGGCGCCAACGGTCAGGCCGTTCTTGCCTTGCGTGAGTTCGACCCACTGCCCGCTGCCGTCGGCGTTGAACTTCGCCACGTAGAGCGTGCCGCTGTCCAGCAGGTTGGCGTTGGCCGCGCGGTTGTTCGGATCGAATGCCGCTGCCGGGATGAACTTGTAGATGCAGCCCGGCGTGCCGTCGTCGCCCATATAGAAGGCGACCCGGTTGCCGGCATCGGTCAGGAAGGCGACGTTCTCATGGTCGAAGCGGCCCATTGCGGTGCGCTTGGCCGGCGCGCCCAATGTGCCATACGGGTCGATCTCGACCACCCAGCCGTATCCCTTCTCGTCCTGGTTCCTATCCAGGTAGTTGTCCGTGCTTTCTTCGCAGGTCAGGTAGGTCCCCCAGGGTGTGTACCCGCTGGAGCAGTTGTTGAGCATGCCTACCACGGTCGACCCCACGGTGGCAGCGGCCGGGCCGCCCACACGGTACAGCGTGTTGCCGGTGTAGCGCTTGTTGTAAATCGAGTCGCGCTTGACCTGCCACTTGCCGCTGGCAGCCAGTTCGACCTCGATTACCGAAATGCCGACCGCTGACAGCGCGATTCGCTTCTGCTCGGGGCTGGCCGTGGCTTCGTCATAGGTGGCGCCCGCAAACAGGATCTTGTAGTCCGGCAGTTCGTGGTTGATGGCGAGCAGGCCGCCCTTCTGCGGATCGACACCCGACAGCGCGAAAAAGTGCATGCCGTCATGGTTGCCGCCGGCCTGGCGCTCGGTTTCGGCCGACGACTGGAACGCGCCGGCATAGCCGGTGGCGCCGGCCTCGACCGGATCGCCCGCGGAAAACAGCACGTCGACGCTGTAGCCGTTCGGCACCACCACAGCGTCGGCGGTCGACTTGGCGACCGGCTCGAAGGTGACGTCGTAGCTTGGCGTGACAGAGCCGGGTGCCGGGCCAGGGGCGGGCGCCGGTGCGGGCGCCGGTGCGGGCGCAGGATCGTCATCGCCGCCGCAGGCAGCCAACAGGCCGCTGCCGAATGCGGAGAACAGCGACAGGCCCACGCCGCCGCGCAGCACCCGGCGGCGGGCCGGGTTGGCAGCAACGATGTCTTCCAGCCGCTGGCCGGGCACGTCAACGTCAGGCTTGGCGGCACGGCCGGCGGCGCGCGCTTCGTCGGTCAGGTACGACATGGGCTTTCCTCTCTTTGTGGGTTTGTCATGCGCGCCGGCTACGATGTGATCCGGCGCGGTGGAAACCCCGCAATGTAGGGACTGCCCGTGGAAGTTTGATGACAGCTTGTCTGCAACATAAGAGTTGCAGCGCGCCAACGACAAACGGGCCGTATATGCGGCCCGTGTCACATCGGCGTCGCGGAAATGTGCCTGCGCCGACAGGTCAGCGCGTGGTGTGCAACTGCGCCATCGCGCGCTCGGCATCGCCGCGAGCCAGCAGCCCCAGCGGATCGATGCAGCGGTCGATGGCGGCGTCGATCGCTTCCTGCTCCTCTTTGCGCGGCGGCTTGAGCACGAAGTTGACCACGTCCTCGCGGCCCGCGCCGGCGCCGGCGCCGCCAGGCGCGTTGCGCGGATGGCCAACGCCGATGCGCAGGCGCCAGTAGTCTTGCGTGGTCAGGTGGGCCGAGATGTCCTTGAGGCCATTGTGGCCGCCCGCGCCGCCGCCGCGCTTGAGCTTGACGGTGCCGGACGGCAGGTCCATTTCGTCGTGGGCGACGACGATCTCGTCGGGCAGGATCTTGTAAAAGCGTGCCAGCGAGACCACGGCCAGCCCCGAGCGGTTCATGAAGGTCGAGGGCTTGAGCAGCCAGATGTCCTGGTCCCACAGCCGCGCGCGCGCGGCCAGCCCGTGAAAGCGCCCTTCCACGCGCGGCGTGGCGCCACCGATGCGGGCAAGCTGGTCCACCAGCCAGAAGCCGGCGTTGTGCCGGGTGGCCTCGTATTCCGCACCGGGATTGCCGAGGCCGACGATGAGCTTGATCATGCGATTGACTGATTCGTTGGCGCGCAGGGCTGCGCCACAGGCGCCAAGGATACCGAAAATCCGGCCAGGTGCCGGTTCGGCAGAGTCGAAAAAAAACCGCCGCGAAGGGCGGCGGTTTTCTCCGTGGCGCGGCCCATGGGCCGCGGACGCTGTGGCAGCAGCTTAGGCAGCCGGCGTTTCGCCTTCGCCTTCGGCGCTTTCGGCGGCCGAAGCGGCGCCAGCCGGCAGCGAGATGCTGGCGATGGCGGGATTGTCGTCACCGTGGGTGATGACGGTCACGCCCTTCGGCAGCTTCAGGTCGGCCAGGTGCAGGGTCTGGCCCAGTTCCATCGTGCCAACGTCCACTTCGATGAACTCGGGCAGGTCGGCCGGCAGGCACGACACTTCCAGGTCGTTGACGATGTGGTTGACCAGGCCGTGGCCCAGCTTCACGCCAGGAGCGGTTTCCTGGTTCATGAAGTGCAGGGGCACCTTGACGTGGACCTTGTCGTTGGCCGACACGCGCTGGAAATCGACGTGCAGGACCAGCGGCTTGAACGGGTGCATCTGGAATGCGCGCAGCAGGGCCTTTTCCGACTTGCCAGCGACTTCCAGGTCCAGGATCGACGAGTGGAACGCTTCCTTCTTCAGGGCGTGCCACAGCGCGTTGTGATCCAGTTCGATCATCTTCGGCTCGGCGGCGCCGCCGTAGATGATGCCGGGGGTCTTGCCCGAATTGCGCAGGCGGCGGCTCGCACCCGTACCCTGTACGCTACGCTCGAAAGCGACAACTTTCATGATGACTCCAAAAGTAAAGAAGGCTGTCCGCGACCAGACAGCCTCGTTGCGGCGCTAACAATGAGAATCAGCGCCGATCAAGCCACGTTGGCCGTCGCATAACGGCTGCCAACGCGGTAAAGCCCTAAATTCTATCAGGAACCCGCAAACAGCGACATGATCGAGTCGCCCTTGACGATGCGGGTGAAGGTCTCGGCCAGCAGCGGGGCGGTCGAGAGCTGGCGGATCTTGCCGCACTTGGCCGCTTCTTCCGACAGCGGGATGGTGTCGCACACCACCACTTCGTCCAGCGACGAGTCGGCGATGCGGGCGGCGGCGCCGCCGGACAGCACCGGGTGCGTACAGTACGCAAACACCTTCAGCGCGCCACGTTCCTTCAGCACCTGGGCGGCTTTGCACAGTGTGCCGCCAGTGTCGATCATGTCATCCATGATGACGCAGTTGCGGCCTTCGACTTCACCGATGATGTTCATCACCTCGGCGACGTTGGCCTTGGGACGACGCTTGTCGATGATCGCCAGGTCGCAGTTCAGTTCCTTGGCCAGTGCCCGCGCACGAACCACGCCGCCGACGTCAGGCGAGACCACCAGCAGGTCGCCGTAGTTCTTCTCGCGCAGGTCGCCCAGCAGGACCGGCGATGCGTAGATGTTGTCGACGGGAATATCGAAGAAGCCCTGGATCTGGTCGGCGTGCAGGTCCATCGTCAGCACGCGCTCGACACCGGCGACTTCCAGCATGTTGGCCACGACCTTGGCCGAGATTGCCACGCGCGCCGAACGCGGGCGGCGGTCCTGGCGGGCATAGCCGAAGTAGGGCATGGCGGCGGTGATGCTGCGTGCCGAGGCGCGCTTGAGCGCATCGACCATCACCATCAGTTCCATCAGGTTGTCGTTGGTCGGCGCGCAGGTGGACTGCAGCACGATGACGTGCTTGCCGCGAACGTTTTCCTGGATTTCTACCTGGACTTCACCGTCGGAGAAACGACCAACCTGGGCCTTGCCCAGCGGAATGCCGAGGTGCTGTACGACAGCCTCCGCGAGTTTGGGGTTGGCGTTGCCGGTAAATACCATCAAGCCTTCGCTGCGCATTCGGGGCACCTGTCTTGCTGCTGGGGGAGCTTGGTGTCACCGGCGAAGCCGGTGACCTGGAAGATATCGTGTACCGTTAGGACACTATAGGAAGTAATGGCAGGGGAAGAAGGATTCGAACCTTCGAATGCCGGAATCAAAATCCGGTGCCTTGACCAACTTGGCGACTCCCCTACACAACCGGGCCGTTCTTCGTGGTACCTACCTGCCGTACCGCGCCGAACGATAACTTGCTATGCGAACGCTGCGAGCGGGTGATGCGCCAGACTCCTCACACACCTGCCATCCCATTCGGGAGGCAACCTTTCCAAAACCTGCTGCGCTGTCTTTGCGTCAGGAAAACGCGCAAACACGCAGGCTCCGGAACCGGTCATCCTGGCATGCTGATTGTATTGCTTCAGCCATTCCAGGGCTCGGGCAACTTCGCCGAACTTCGCTGTTGCTATCGGTTCCAGGTCGTTGCGACCGAAATCGAATTTGTTTGTGCGAGCAGCGAAGACCGCAATTATGGAGACGGGCGTATCCCTTGTCAAGCGCTGGTCCGAAAAAATTTCAGACGTCGGCACATGTTGTTTCGGATGGATGACCACGAACCAGCTTTCGGGCAACTCCACCGGGGTCAGTTGCTCGCCCACGCCCTCGGCGAACGCGTTCCGGCCGAACACGAACACCGGCACGTCCGCACCCAGCTCGAGGCCGATGCGCATCAGTTCCGCGCGCGACAGGCCCAGGCCCCAGAGGTGGTTCAGCGCCAGCAGCGTGGTCGCGGCATCCGACGAGCCGCCGCCGATGCCGCCGCCCATCGGCAGCACCTTGTCGATCTCGATGTCGGCGCCGAAGGGGGTGCCCGTGGCCGCCTGCAACGCGCGCGCGGCGCGCACGACGAGGTCGCTGTCGGCGGGCACGCCGGGCACGTCCGTGACGCGCGCCACGATGCCATCGTCGCGCCGGCGGAAATGCAGCGTGTCGAACCAGTCGACCAGCTGGAACACGGTCTGCAGCGTGTGGTAGCCGTCGGCGCGGCGCCCGGTCACGTGCAGGAACAGGTTGAGCTTCGCGGGCGCGGGGCAGTCGCGCAGTTCGGGCGGCGGCAGTGCCGGGGTCCGGTCAGGGGTCATGGCGTCTCGGTATCGATGACCAGCCGCACCGACAGCGGATTGCCGCCGGAGTCGCGCGCGAGGTCGATGCGGCGCGGCTGCGCCGCGGCGGCGGTTGCGGCCTGCGTGTCCTGCCATGCGACGTAGCGCACGGTCCAGCCGTTCTGCGCCAGTGTCGACAGGCGCCCCTGGTCGTCGCGCGTAGTGCGCGCAGGCGATCCCTGCGCGGCGCGGCCATGCAGCCAGTCACGCATGCCGGCCACCGGCAGTGCGAAGCCGAGCGCTTCTTCCATCAGCGTGTCGACCTCAGGCGCATTGCGCGGCGGCTGGTTGGGCAGGTCCAGCGTGGCGCCGGACGGCGTGGCAGTGACCACCGCCAGCGTCTGGCCAAGCGGCGAGACCAGGTCGAGCCGCACGTTGCGGCCTTGCTCTTCCCAGCGGAAGCTGCCGGTCACGCCTTCGTCGCGGCCGTAGCGCTGGTAGTTGGCCGAAAAGCGGCCGGTGTATTGCCGGCTTGCGCTGGATTCACCGGCATCGAAGCCGCGCGACGGTGCCACGCTGGCGCACGCCTGCAGCAGCAATGGGGCGCCCAGGCAAAGCAGTGCCAGGCGTCTGGTTCGATTCATGGACATGGTCGTGGAGCGGCGGCGCGCGGCCGCGGCCGCCGGACTGACGGAAATCCCGTGCCGCGCCTGGACAACGCAAGTCAAGCGGGGCTACGGGGCTACGGGGTTACGGGGTTACTTGGCCAGCTGCACCTCGAACTTGTACCTGCGCAGCGTATCGACCAGGGTTTCGTTCTCGGGATCGATGCGCATCGCCTCGGTCCACGTCTTGCGCGCTTCCTCGTGCTCGCCGAGCTGCCACAGCACCTCGCCCAGGTGCGCGCCGATCTCCGCTTCAGGCGCCTTGGCGTAGGCGTTGCGCAGCAGGTCCGCAGCGGGGCGCAGCTCGCCCATGCGGAATTTGACCCAGGCCAGGCTGTCCATGATGTAGGGATCGTCCGGGCCCAGTTCGGTTGCGCGTTCAAGCAGCATGCGCGCTTCCGGCAGCCGCTCGTTGCGATCGGCGAGCGAGTAGCCAAGCGCGTTGTAGCCCTGCTTCTGCTGCGGCTGCAGCGCGATCACGCGGCGCAGGCCTTTTTCCATGCTGTCGTAGCGCTTCTGGCGCTCGTCGAGCATGGCCAGCTCGTAGATCCAGTCGGCGTTGTCGGGCTCGGCGGCGATGCGGTCGTCGAGTACCTTGCGCGCTCGGTCGTAGGCCCTGGTCTCCATCAGCGTGGCCACCTCGGCCTGGCGGATCGCCATGACGCGCTGCGCGCGCTGGCCCGGGTCGGGGATTTCCTCGGCATCGGCAAGCATCTCGCCGAACAGGGCCTGCGCATCGTCGAGCTTGCCCAGGCGTGCCAGCAGTTGCGCGCGCTTGGCGGTGGCCGCGGGCGCCAGGCGGATGTCCTCGATGCGGTCCAGCCACCGGATCGCCCCGGCGTAGTCCTTACGTTCCTCGGCAATCTGCGCCAGGTACTGGTAGGCGATGTCTGGATTTGCCGTGGGTTGCTTCTCGACCAGCTGCAGGTACTCCTGCAGGTATTGCTCGGCTTCGCTGTAGTTCTTGGCCTGCAGGCTGGTCAGTCCGAGCGCCAGTGGCACGCGCGGATCGGCGGGCGCCACCTTGCGCAAGGTCTCGAACTCTTGCCGGGCCGCCTGCATGTCATTGCGCAGCAGGTACAGGCGTGCCAGCGTGATATGGCCGTTGACCGATTCGGGCGACTTGTCGAGGAAGCGCTTGAGGATGGCGACGGCTTCGTCGGGCTCCTTTTCGGCGCGCAGCTCGGCAGCCATCAGCGCGGCAGGCTCATAGCCCGGGCGCAGCTTCAGCGCCTGGTCGAGCGCGGTGATCGCGCCCGGCACGTCGTCGGCGATTTCGCGCGCGCGCGCCAGCGCCAGGTAGGTTTCCGGCAGCTTGGTATCGTTGCGCGTCAGTTCCTGCAGCAGCGAGGCTGCGCCGGCGGGATCGCTGGTGCGCGACAGTTGCTGCTGCATCTGCAGGATGGCGTCGCCGCGCTGGCTGGCGGGTACGGCGGCCAGCTGCTGCTGCAGCAGCGGGCGGGCATCGTCCCAACGTCCGTTCAGCACCAGCAGTGTCGACAGGACCTGCGCGGCCGCGGGCGAATTGGGCGAGATTTCGCGCCACAGCCGCGCCGCGTCCAGCGCCTGCTGCGGGATGCGCGCGTTAAAGGCGATCTCGGTGGCGCGCTGCGCGAAGCGGGGGTCGCGCGTCTGCCGCGCCAGTTCGAGGTAGGTGCGGTAGGCCGGCCCGACCAGGCCGCGCTGCATGGAAATCTCGGCCGCCAGCACCATATAGACGATGTCGTCGGTCAGCTCCAGCGACGGCAGCTGGCTGCGTGCCGACTTGCCGGTGCTGGCGGCGGGGCGCGCGTCGTCGGAGGCTGCGATCTGCATCGGCGCAAGCTGCGGCAGCGGCACGTCGCCGGCCGGAGGTGCCGCATGCGCGGCGCCAGCCAGGGCGAGCAGTGCCGCGGCGCCCACCGCACGTGCGTGGCGGCGGGTTCTGGCAAAGGCTCCCGCGACGCCTGCCGTGCGCGTAAATGCGCCCTCGTGCACGGGGATGCCGCACATGGAGGCTTGCAATGTGGCGTCCGGCATCAGGTCCGGCGTCAGGTCCAACTTCAGGTCCGACATGTATCTAGTGCTCCGGCGCGCGCTGGCGAAGGAATGGATAAGGGCATTGTAGCCTGCCGCTACAATGCGCTGCTTGGCGCGCTGGCCTGTGGCCAGCAAGGCCGGCAGGAGTTTGGAGCGGTAACCAACGGAGAGGTTCGATGCCTGAATTGCCCGAGGTCGAAGTGACCCGGCGCGGCTTGCTGCCGCACGTGGTGGGGCGGCGCATTGAAGCGGTGACGGTGCGCCACCGCGGGCTGCGCTGGCCGGTCGAGCCGGGCCTCGAAACCCGCCTGGCGCAGCGTGTGGTGCGCCGGATCGAACGCCGCGGCAAGTACCTGCTGCTCGAATGTGTCAGCGACGATGCCGCCGAACCGGCCGGCTGGCTGCTGGTGCATCTCGGCATGACCGGCACGCTGAGAGTGTTGCCGCAGGCGCCGCCGCCCGGCGCCCACGATCACCTCGACATGGTGCTGGCCGCTGGTGCCGGGGGCGCCGAGGGTCCGGTGGTGCTGCGCTTCCGTGATCCGCGCCGCTTCGGCGCGGTATTGTGGACCACGCTTCCCGAGCACGAACTGCCATCCCACCCGCTGCTGCGCACGCTTGGCATCGAGCCCTTCGATGCTGCCTTCGACGGCGCCTGGCTGCACCGCCACACGCGCGGCCGCAGTGCTGCCATCAAGACGGTCCTGCTGGCCGGCGGCATCGTGGTCGGGGTCGGCAATATTTACGCGTCGGAAAGCCTGTTCCGCGCCGGCATCCGGCCGACCACGCCGGCCGGCCGCCTCAGCCGCGCGCGTTGCGACCGGCTGGCACAGGCGGTGCGCGAGACCCTGGCGCAGGCGATCGAGCGCGGCGGCAGCACGCTGCGCGATTTCGTCGGCAGCGACGGCGCCAGCGGCTACTTCCAGCTCGATTGTTTTGTCTACGACCGGGCCGGCCAGCCTTGCCGCGTCTGCGCCACGCCGGTGCGGCAGATCGTGCAAGGCCAGCGCTCCACCTTCTACTGCCCCAACTGCCAGCACTGAGCGGCGACCGCCATTGAGATGCGCGGTGTGGCGCACAATGCGCGCCGGCGGCGGCAGTCGATGGCTTGGCGCAACACTCTGCCCGCATGCCTTCCGCAAGGGACGCGAATTCCACAAAACCGCCGTGGAAACCTGTATCGTGTGCGCAGTCATAAAAAGTTACAAAAATGGAACAGATTGGCTCCCCCGATGACCGCGGCGGGCCGGCAGTGCGGGAACACGGGCACGCCTCCGCCGGCGGCGGCCCCGATGCAAAAACCGAGTCAGCCGAACAGCTCATGACAACGCTCGCCCACCAATTCGAACAATACGGCGCATGGAGAACGGGGGTCCTCCAGTCCCTGGCGGAATTCCAGTCGTGGCTGCAGCAGCACGACCTGTACGACGCGCAGGCCGACGACCGCGTGCAGCGCATCCAGAACGTGCTGCGCAGCGACCGGCTCAAGGTCGCCTTCATTGCGGAGTTCTCGCGCGGCAAGAGCGAGCTGATCAATGCGATCTTCTTTGCCGACTACGGGCGCCGCATCCTGCCGTCGTCGGCGGGCCGCACCACGATGTGCCCGACCGAGCTGCGCTACGACGAGGCCGAGCCCCCATGCATCCGGTTGCTGCCGATCGAAACCCGGCTTCAGGACGCCTCGACCGCGGATTTTCTCGAGGCCGGCCCCTCGGCACACTGGCATACGGTGCCGCTGGACCCGTCCTCGCCCGAGGGCATGCTCGAAGCCTTCCAGCACGTGGTCCAGACCGTGCGCGTGCCGCCCCAGCAAGCCGAGGCGCTGGGCCTCTACCATGAGAGCGACCCCGATGCCGCTTATGCGGTCGATGCCGAGGGCATGGTCGAGATCTCGCGCTGGCGCCATGCGGTGATCAATTTCCCGCACCCGCTGCTGCGCCAGGGGCTGGTCATCCTCGACACGCCGGGGCTGAACGCGATCGGCACCGAGCCCGAACTGACGCTGCGCCTGATCCCCGACGCGCACGTGGTGGTGTTCGTGCTGGCTGCCGATGCCGGCGTGACCAAGAGCGACCTTGAGCTGTGGCGCACCCACGTGGACGCCGGCCATCGGCGCGGCTGCCTGGCCGTGCTCAACAAGATCGACGGGCTGTGGGACCCGCTGCGCCAGCCGTCCGAGATCGCGGGCGAGATCGGGCGGCAGGTCTCAAGCACGGCGCAGGTGCTGGGCATCGAGCAGGCGCGGGTCTATCCGGTGTCGGCGCAGAAGGGCCTGGTGGCCAAGGTCACGCACGACGACGCGCTGCTGGGGCGCAGCGGCTTGCCGGAGTTCGAGCACGTGCTGTCCGACCAGCTGATCCCGCGGCGGCGCGACATCGTCTCGGACCAGGTCCACCGCCAGGCGCAGGACATGGCGCGGGCCGCGCAGCAGCTGCTGCAGAGCCGCCGCCGCGATATCGTCGAGCAACTGTTCGAGCTGCGCGGGCTGCGTGGCAAGAACCACGCGATGGTCAAGCACATGCTGATGCGCGTGCAGGCCGAGAAGGAAGAGTTCGAGCAGAGCATCAGCAAGTTCCAGGCGCTGCGGCTGGTGTTCGGCCGCCACAGCGCCGACATCATCAAGAGCCTGCAGCTGCGCGACGTGCGCCGGACCATGCGGGCCGCGCGCGAGCAGATGAAGGAACGCTTCTTTTCCCGCGGCCTGCGCGAGGACATGGATGCGCTGTTCGCCCAGCTGACCGCGCTGGTGGCCGATGCCGACAACAAGATCGGCCAGCTGCACCAGCTGATCGAAAGCATGTACCGGCGCTTCAATGCCGAGCACGGCTTCACGCTGCCCGCGCCGATGCAGTTCACCGCCGAGCGCTATGTGGCCGAACTGCAGGAGACGCTGCGGCTGGTGCATGCGCACTTCGGCACGGTCAGCATGCTGACGCGCTCGCGGCCGCAGCTGGTGCAGAACGCATTCAGCACCATGGCCAGCCGCGTGCTGGAGAACTTCCGCGACCTGAACCGCGATATCGAGGTGTGGCTCAAGTCGGTGATGACGCCGCTGGAAGCGCAGGTGCGCGAGCACCAGAAGCAGCTGCGCCGGCGCGTCGATTCGATCGAGCGCATCCATGAAGCGACCGATACGCTGGAAAGCCGAATTGCACAGCTCGAGGAAGTGCTGAACGGGCTGGATGAGCGCAGCGGGAAGATCGAGGGGTTTGCGCAGCGGTTGCTGCGTCCGGCGACCGGGGCGGAGCAAGCGAGCCTGGCGGTGGCGTGAGGGGAAGCGTTTTTACGGGCCGGTATATCATGTAGCGCCGCGCATAGCGGCGCTTTTTTTGCTGGCAACGTTCGCACGCTGCTGGTTTGCTCCCCTCTCCCGCAAGCGGGAGAGTGAGCACTCCAAGCGGTGACGAAACGTCCGTAGCCACCACCAGTCCCCACACCACAAGCCGTACCCCATGCCCCGCAAGTCTGCCTCCCGCGCCACCGCAGCCATCCCCGCCGACATCCACGTGCCCCCCGATTTCGGCGCACGGGTCGTCAACTGGCAGCGCGTCCATGGCCGGCACGACCTGCCTTGGCAGAACACGCGCGATGCCTACCGCATCTGGCTGTCGGAAATCATGCTGCAGCAGACCCAGGTCAGCGCGGTGATCGAGTATTTCCAGCGCTTTGTCGCCACATTGCCGACGGTGCAGGCACTGGCCGCCGCGCCCGCGGACCAGGTGATGGCGCTTTGGGCCGGCCTCGGCTACTACTCGCGCGCGCGCAACCTGCATCGCTGCGCCATGCAGGTGGTCAGCGAGCACGGCGGCGTTTTCCCGACCGATCCCACGGTATTGGCGACGCTGCCCGGCATCGGCCGTTCGACCGCGGCGGCGATCGCCGCCTTCAGCGCCGGCGTGCGCTCGCCGATTCTCGACGGCAACGTCAAGCGTGTGTTTGCGCGCTGCTTCGGCATCCATGGCCATCCGGGCGAGCGCGCGGTGGAAACGCGCATGTGGCAGCTGGCCGGGATCGCGCTGCCCGCAGCGGGCCCGCGCCAGGCCGAAGACATGGTCGCCTATACGCAAGGGCTGATGGATCTCGGCGCGACGGTCTGCTCGCGCGGCAAGCCGGCGTGCCTGGCCGATGCCGGCGCGTGCCCGCTGTCCGCAGACTGCGTGGCGCGCCGCGACGGGCTGACCGGCGTGCTGCCCACACCCAAGCCGCGCGCCGCGATCCCCGAGCGCAGCACGGTAATGCTGATGGTGCGGCGCGAGCGTGAAGTGTTACTGCGGCTGCGCCCCGGCAGCGGCATCTGGGGCGGCTTGTGGAGCCTGCCGGAGATGCCGGTCGAAACCTTGCCCTTCGATGCTGAAGCGGCCGAAGCCGCCGCGTTCGACTACGCCCGCGCCTACGGCGCTCCCGTGCGCGCCGCGATGGCGGGCGAACTGACCCATGTTTTCACGCACTTCCGCCTGTTGATCCGCGCGATTCGCGTCGATGTGGGCGCAGGCGACCCGATGGTGCAGGACCGCGCCACCGAAGCCACACAACGCTGGCTTTCGCTCGACGATCTCGATGCGCTGGGCACGCCCGCGCCGGTGCGCAGGCTGCTGGAGGACCAGGCCCGCGGCGGCCTGTTCTGAAGGCGGCCCTGGCGCCGCTCAGACGATGTGGTTCTGCCGCATGTAGCGGTGCACGATCTCGATGCGCATGCCCGCATCGGGCAGCGCCATCAGCATCTGCTTGGCTTTCAGCGGCACCGGCAGCAGTTCGCACAGCCGGTTGGCGACCCAGCTGGGATCGTCCCACAGATAAGGCTCGTCGAACGGCATCCGGTCGGGCTGCTCCGCATGCAGCCGCGTCACGATCCGGCGCAGCGCGTCCAGGCATTCGCCGAGCAATTCGAGCTTGCAGTCGATGATATCGGCGGGCAGTACTTTGGCACGCGCCACCAGCAGGCCGTCGTCGCGGGTCTCGTGGCTGATGATCTGGAAGCGCTCGCGCCCGCGCGCACGGATCAGCAGCACGCCGAGCTGCTCCATGTTGCAGTCGACGATTTCGGCCAGGCAGCCGACCGTTTCCGGCACGGTGGCCTTGCCGGGCCGCGCCACTTCGTCGCCGCTCTCGATCAGGCAGGCGCCGAACGGCGTGCCGTCGCGCAGGCAATTGCGCACCATGTCGACATAGCGCGCCTCGAATACGCGCAACGGCAGCCGGCCACCGGGAAAGAGCACGGTGTGCAGCGGGAATAGTGGGAGGTTGTCTAGCGTCTGCGGCTCGGGGTCGGACCCGGCGGACGAGGTGGGGCGGTAAAGGTCGGTGGAAGACATGCGGTGCCAGCGTGCATAAGGGATGCAGTGGGATGCCAGAATGCAGCAACGGCGCGCCGCCGGACCATACGCCGCGCCGCCGATGCCCGCAGGCATGCACGCTTGGCGTCAGCCCGCCGGCGCGAGCTCTCGGTGTCTCACCAGCACATTACCATGCGCGCGGAAATAGTTGGCAAGCCTTTCAGCAATATAGACCGAGCGATGCTGGCCGCCGGTACAGCCGATGGCGACCGTCAGGTAGCTGCGGTTGTCGGCGATGAAACTCGGCAGCCACTTTTCCACATAGGCGCGGATATCCTCGGCCATCGCCAGCACCATCGGCTGCGCCTGCAGGAAATCGATCACCGGCGTGTCGCGCCCGGTCAGCGGGCGCAGCGCCACGTCGTAATAGGGATTGGGCAGCGAGCGCACGTCGAACACCATGTCGGCGTCGCTGGGCACGCCATGCTTGAAGCCGAAGGACTCGAACAGCAGCGTGAGGCGCTCGCTGTCGTTGCGGATCAGCTCCTTGATCCAGCTGCGCAGCGTATTGGTGCGCACATTGCTGGTATCGATGCGGTGCGCGGCCTCGGCCAGCGGGCTCAGCAGCTCGCGCTCCATTTCAATCGCTTCCATGAGCGCGGTGTCGTTGAAGGCGGGCTCGCCGCCGGGGCTCACCACGCCCCCGTCGGTGCGGATCGACAGCGGATGGCGCCTGCGCGTCTCGGAGTAGCGCTGCACCAGAGCGTCCGTGCTGGCCGTCAGGAACAGCACCTCGACCTGGTGCTCGCCGGCGAGCGTACGCACGGTATCGGGCAACTGGTCGAGCGACTCGCGGCTGCGGATGTCGGTGGCAACGCCCAGGTGCGTATAGCCCTGGCTGGACAGGTAGCGGACCAGTTCCGGGATGAACTGCGCCGGCAGGTTGTCCACGCAGTAGTACCCCGCATCTTCGAGGACATTCAATGCGACGGACTTGCCGGAACCGGAAATGCCGGTGATAAGGATGATGCGCATAGCAACTGAAGCATAGCATCACGTGATGGCCGCGTCATGACAGCGGGATGACCGCGGGCCCGGAAACAACGATGGCGAACCTCGCGGTTCGCCATCGTTGCTTGCTCGGAAGAGGGCCTGCCTCAGGCCGACTTCGACAGGCACTCCTTCATGTACGCCTTGTATTCGTCGCCCTTCTTGCCCTTGCCTTCCTTGCTGCAGGCCGCCATTTTTTCCTGCTGGGTCTTGGGCACCGCGTCCGGCTTGGCCGACAGGCACTGCTTCATGAATGCCTTGCGCTCGTCGCCCTTCTTGTCGCCGGCCTGCGCATTGCAGGTCTTCATCTTTTCCTGCTGCGCGGTGGGCGCCTTGGCGGCGTCCTTTGCCGGGGCCGCCGGTGCCGACGCCGACTGGGCGAAGGCCACGGATGCCAGCAGCGGGGTGACCAGCGCGCACATCGCGATCAGTTTCTTCATGCTTGCTCTCCTTGGTATGGAAAACATCACGGCCGCACGGTGTCAGGGGCTGGCGGCGGCCTTGTAATGGGCTCGATGCCCATTACAGCACAAAACGGCACTATGGATGTCGGCGTTGACGGCGGGGGAGGCCGCCGTTGTAAGCAATTGAAAACGCGTGTCCGGCCCGGTCAGAGCAGGCGGCCCTGGCCGCGCGAGACCGCATCGGCCTGTATCGCGGCGCGCTGGCGGTCCATGAAGTCGCGCAGCGTGTCGATGCCGCGCAGGCGCAGGATGGTGTTGCGCACGGCGGCCTCGACCAGCACGGCGAGGTTGCGGCCGGCCGCCACCTGGATCTTGACCATGTGGATCGGCAAGCCCAGCACGTCGAGGTATTGCGAATCGAGCGGCAGGCGCTCGAACTCGCCGTCGTTGCGGCGCACCAGCTGCACCACCAGCTTGATCTTCATCTTCCGGCGTACCGCGGTCTCGCCGAAGATGGTCTTGATGTCGAGCAGGCCCAGGCCGCGCACTTCTAGCAGGTTCTGCAGCAACGGCGGGCAGCGGCCCTCGATAAAGTCCGGCCCCAGGCGTACGAAGTCAACCGCATCGTCAGCCACCAGCCCGTGCCCGCGCGAGATCAGTTCCAGGCCCAGTTCGCTCTTGCCCAGCCCCGATTCACCCATGATCAGCACGCCCATGCCGAGGATGTCGAGGAACACCCCGTGCATGGTCACGCGCGGCGCTGAGATGCGCGACAGGTACAGGCGCAGGTGGTCGATCACCGCTGCCGACGACACCGGCGTGGTGAACAGCGGCGTGGAAGAGCGTGTGCAGCGCAGCTCCAGGTCCGGCGGCGGCTCCATGCCGTCGGCCACCACCAGGAAAGGCGGTTCCAGCAAGATCAGCTCGCCCATCTGGCGCTTGCGGATATCGTCGTCCAGCCGCTGGTAGTAGGTGATCTCAGGCTTGCCAAGCACCTGGATGCGGTTGGGGTGGATCAGGTTCAGGTGGCCCACCAAGTCTGCGGCGGAGGTGGCTTCGCGGGCGAATTCCACGTCGAAGGCGCGGTCCGCACCTTCCAGACCGGCCACCCAAGAGAGTTTGAGGTCGGCTGCGTTGTCGTCGAAGATGGACTGGGAGGTGACGCCGGTGAGTTCCATGCGGGTATGACGTGTGGGGCGGTGTGCCAGGCGCTGCGCCTGTCCGGTCTGTGCCGGCCCGTTCAGGTCAATCGGTGAATCAGGGATGCCATTCGGTCAGCAGCTGGTGCACGGCTTCGGAAGTGGGCAAGGTCGCCAGCCCTTCGCGCATGTCGCGATCGGACAGCAACTGCGCGATCTCGGACAGGATTTCCAGGTGCTGCTGCGTGGCCTGTTCCGGCACCAGCAGGAAAATCAGCAGCGACACCGGCTTGCCGTCCGGCGATTCGAACGGGATCGGCTCGGCCAGGCGCATGAAGGCGGCCAGCGGCTGCTTCAGGCCCTTGATCCGGCCGTGCGGGATCGCCACGCCGGCGCCAAGGCCGGTGGAGCCCAGCGACTCGCGCGCGAACAGGTTGTCGGTCACAGTGGCGCGCGCCACGCCATGGTTGTTCTCGAAGAGGAGCCCGGCCTGCTCGAACACACGCTTCTTGCTTGTGACGCTGACGTCGAGGGTAATGTTGCCGGGTGGCAGCAATTTGGCCAAACGATTCATGGGCGATGCGCAGGATTTCAGTTAGCGGGCGGATCCGCCGTTCCGCCGGGCAGTATGGCTCAGAGGCTGCCGGTCGCCGGCAACGCCGAGGCGTCCGGCCATTATAGAGCAGCGGCCTCCCCGTGATTGTGCAGCGCAGCGCCGCGCGGTGGGCGTCCGCACCGTAAGCGGGCGCGGGCAGGATGCGGCTCTGCATGTATGGCGCAGCATACACCCTGCCGCGGCCGTTGCGAACACTCCGTCTCAAACGGGTGACACGCCTTTGCGCAGGCGCCACAGCGCACAGCGCCGCAGGCGCAAAAAAGCCGCGCTATGCGCGGCTTGCCTGTTCAGTCTTGATTCAGCAACCCTCTGCGGGGCCACCGGGCACGCTCATTGCTGCATCTGCGCTGCGGCCATCTGGTACTTGACCGCTTCGCGGTCGTGGCCTTGCACGCGGTCCTTGTAGCGCAGTACCTGACGGTCCAGCTTGTCGACTAGTGCGTCGATCGCTGCATACAGGTCTTCATGATGCGCTTCAACGAAGATGTCCTTGCCCCTGAGATGTAGATTGATTTCCGCATATTGCCGCCTGTCCTTTTCCTTGTGATTGTCGACAGAGAGCAGCACGCTAACGCCAATGACCTGATCGAAATGCCTGACGATTCGCTCCAGCTTCGTTTCCACGTACTCACGCAACGGCGGCGTGATGTCAAGGTGGTGTCCACTGATCTTGAAGTTCATAGCGCTTCTCCTTCTGAAAGAGCCTCACCAGGCAGGCGGTGGGCTCGGCTACAAAGACTTGCGGAGATTCACTGCGGGGATCTTCAGGGCTTCGCGATATTTGGCAACGGTGCGGCGTGCGACAACGAAGCCTTGCTCACCCAGCAGTTCGGCGATGCGACTGTCGGAAAGGGGATTCCTCGGGTCTTCGGCTCCTATCAGTTGCTTGATCAAGGCGCGGATGGCCGTTGATGAAGCCGCGCCACCGGTTTCGGTGGACACGTGGCTGCCGAAGAAGTACTTCAGTTCGAAAGTACCCATCGGCGTTGCCATGTATTTATTGGTCGTCACCCGGGAGATGGTTGACTCGTGTAATCCCAGTGTATCGGCAATCTCCCGCAAAACCAAGGGGCGCATGGCGATTTCGCCGTGCGTGAAAAAGTTCTTTTGACGCTCGACAATGGCCTGCGAGACACGCAGGATCGTGTCGAACCTTTGCTGGATATTCTTGATCAGCCAGCGCGCTTCCTGCAGTTTCTGCTGCAGGCCCGCGGTACCCGACTCGCCCTTCGCGCCGCGCAGGATCTGCGCGTACATGTCGTTGATGCGCAGCCTCGGCATCACATCGGGATTGAGCTGCGCGATCCAGCCGCTGCCGCTCTTGCGCACGAACACATCGGGCACGACGAAGTCGGCCTCGGGTCGGCTGTAAGCCTGGCCCGGATAGGGTGCCAGCGAGCGGATCAGCTCGTGCGCGGCCTTGAGTGCAGGCTCGTCTACCTGCAGGGCTTTTTTCAGGCGCGTGTAGTCGCGCACCGCCAGCAGCTCGAGGTGGTTGTGCACGATGTTCAGCGCCAGTTCGCGCTGCGGGTGCTGCAGCCGGCGCAATTGCAGGCCCAGGCACTCGGCTGCATTGCGCGCGCCCACGCCCGGCGGGTCGAAGCTTTGCAGCAGCGTCAGCATCGCCTGCACTTCGTCGATCTCGAATTCGAGCTCTTCCGGCAGTTCGGCGCAGATTTCTTCGAGTGTCGCGCTGAGGTAGCCGTCGTCGTCGAGCGATTCGATCAGGAAGATGGCCAGGCCCTTGTCGCGCACCGAGATCTTCAGCGGCGTGAGCTGTTCCATCAGGTATTCGCGCAGCGTGGGCTCGGCCTCGCGCAGCTGCATCGGCGTCTTCTCGTCTTCGTCGCCTTGCGGGCGGCGCGCGAAGTCGTCCAGGCTCCAGTCGCCGCCATAGTCTTCGCCACTGTTGCTGTCGCCGTAGCTGTCGTCGTCGCCCGCGCCATCGGTGCGCGCCTCGCCATTGCCTTGCGGCTCGGAAGGTGCCGGCGCCGGCGCGCTCTGAACATTGACCGAACCATCGGCGGCCACGCGCAGCGGGCTTTCGATCCAGTCGTTCTCGCGTTCGAGAAGGGGGTTTTCCGTGAGCGCCTGTTCGACTTCCTGCTGCAGTTCCAGCGTCGAAAGCTGCAACAGCCTGATCGACTGCTGCAGTTGCGGTGTCAGTGCCAGGTGCTGGGAGAGGCGGAGCTGTAGCGACGGTTTCATGCGACCTATTTTATGCGCATCTTTCCGTTGTTGGAACGGAAATTGCTATCAATGTCGCGGCTCGATCGACGCCGGCAGTGGGCTGGCCCACACCCAGATCATGGGGCCGAAAGCAGGGAGAATCAATGGCCTGCCGCTGTGGACAGGCCAGTACATCACATGCGGAAGTTCTCGCCCAGGTAGACGCGCCGCACCGATTCGTTGGCGATGATCTCTTCGGGCCGCCCGGCGGCCAGCACGGTGCCTTCGCTGATGATGTACGCGTGGTCGCAGATGCCAAGCGTTTCGCGCACGTTGTGGTCGGTGATCAGCACGCCGATGTTGCGCGCCTTCAGGAAGCTGACGATGCGCTGGATCTCGCCCACTGCGATCGGGTCCACGCCGGCGAACGGTTCATCCAGCAGGATGAAGCGCGGCGACGATGCCAGCGCGCGCGCGATTTCCACGCGGCGGCGTTCGCCGCCGGACAGCGACAGCGCCGGGTTGTTGCGCAAGTGAGCAATCTGCAGGTCGTCGAGCAGCGCGTCGAGCCTGCGCTCGATCTCGGCCTTGGCCAGCGGCTTGCCGTTTTCCACCTGCAGCTCCAGCACGGCGCGGATGTTTTCCTCGACGTTGAGCTTGCGGAAGACCGACGCTTCCTGCGGCAGGTAGGACAGGCCCATGCGCGCGCGCTCGTGGATCGGCAGGCTGCTGATGTGGTCGCCGTCGAGCACGATATCGCCCTCGTCCAGGTTCACCAGCCCCACGATCATGTAGAAGGAGGTGGTCTTGCCCGCGCCGTTGGGGCCGAGCAGGCCGACCACTTCGCCGCTCTTCACGTCCAGCGACACATCTTTGACCACGGTGCGCGAGCCGTAGTGCTTCTTCAGGTGGCGCACGACCAGCGTGCTGCCGCCTTCGAGGACGGCCGTGGCTTGGGCGGAAGGCTTTTCGGCGATGGTGGCGGTATCGGTCATTGGCACAGTCTGGCGTTCAGCGTTTCAGGCGAGGAAGCGGTCCCCGCCCGGCGTCAGGGTTTGTTGGCGGGCGCGGGCGCCGGCTTCAGGTCCAGCGGCGAGCCGCTGCCCGAACCCTGCGCATTCGGGTCCTGCCGAGGCGACAGCACCGCGCGCACGCGGCCCGACGGATTGGCGGCCGAGGTGTTGTCGCCGCCGCCGGCAGCCGTGTAGAACTCCTTGCGGCTGTCGTAGGTCAGCACCGCGCCGCGGATCTCGTCGAGCATCTTGGCGCCCTGCAGGCGCGCCATGCGCGCGTGGCCGATCAGCTTGGACAGCTCCTGCTTGCCGTCGTATTCGATGCGGTCGCCCCAGCCGTCGATGTACTCGTCGACGCCTTCGCGCTTCTGCCGGATATAGGCTTGCTTGCCCGGCTTGGACGTGGCCACCGCGAACTGGTAGCCCTCGGGATCGGTGCGCAGTTCGGCCGCATCCGATTTCAGGATCATGGTGCCCTTGGTCAGCACCACGTTGCCGGTCAGCGTATAGATCTGCTTGACGTCGTCGTAGCTGGCATTGTCGGCCTCCAGCACCATCGGCTTGTCGCGGTCCGCGCGCTCGGCCAGCGCGGGCTGGGCCAGCAGCAGGCCGAAGGCCATGGCCGTGGCGAGCAGGGCCGGGGCGGCATGTCGACGGGACGAAGTCGTCAGGGAAGCAGTCATGTTGGCAGCAGTAGCTAGAGGGCGTGGTGGTGCGGATTATGCAGATGCGGGTCGTGCGGGGCGGGCAGGGCGCGCGGCGGCATGGCCGTTGTCCGGGCGGGCGGCCGGGCGGCCGCGCCAGCCAGGTCAGGGCCCCGGCGTACGGCCCGGGGACGGCCCGGTGACGATGGTGCCGCGTACGTTGCCGAGCAATTGTACTTCGCGGGTGACGTTGTTGAAGATCAGCCCGTTCGCGGTCATCACCGACGGGCCGCGCATCAGCTTCACCGGCTTGTCGGTCTTGACGATGTCGTCGTTGACCAGCAACTGGAAATAGCTCGACGCGGCGCTCAGCTGCGGATCCTTGGACGGGTCGGCGCCCTGCTGGCGCAGCACATGGCCGTTGCCGTACAGGTCGATCACCGAGCCTTCCGCATTCATGCGGCCCAGGTCGGCGCGTGCCGTCACCGGCGGCCGGTCCGGTTCATAGGCGCGCAGCGCGGGGCGCGTGACCTCGTAGGTCTGGTCGTCCTCGAAGTGGACCATGCGCTCGCCGGTGAAGCGGATCTTGGTGCTGCCGTCCTGCGCCAGTTCCGTGGCCGAGAAGCGGTCCATGAAATAGTCCGGCTCGTGCTTCTTGGCCGCCTGAGTGTCCTGGCTTTCCTTGGGCGAGTTGATCTGCACCAGCCAGAAGGTGCTGCCGGCGACGATGGCCATCAGCAGCAGCGGCAGCAGCCGCATGACGATGCCGCTGAGGGAGGCGATGAGTGCCTGCATGGTGTGCTTGCCCGCGCCCCGTTCAGATGACCTTGGCGCGGGTCAGGTCGTGGATATGCAGCGCGCCGGCCAGGCGGTCGTCGTCGTCGACCACCAGCAACTGGTTGATGCGGTTGGCTTCCATGACCTGCACCGCCTCGACGGCGAGCTGGTTCTGGTTGACCACGTGCGGGTTGCGGTGCATGACCTCGCCGATGGGAACGGTCTTCCAGTCGCGCGGGGTTTCCAGCAGGCGGCGCAGGTCGCCGTCGGTGAAGACGCCGATGGCATGGCCGTCGGGATCGACCACCGCGGTCATGGCCATGCCCTTGCGCGTGATTTCCATCAGCGCCTGGGCCAGCGGGGTGTTCTCGCGGACACTGGGGACCGCATTGCCGGTGCGCATCACGTCGCGCACGTGGGTCAGCAGCTTGCGGCCGAGCGCGCCGCCCGGGTGCGAGCGGGCGAAGTCTTCCTCGCCGAAGCCGCGCGCGTCCAGCACCGCTACGGCCAGCGCGTCGCCCAGCGCCAGCGCGGCGGTGGTGCTTGCCGTTGGCGCCAGGTTCAGCGGGCAGGCTTCCTTTTCCACGCCCGCGTCCAGATGCGCGTCAGCCAGCTTGGCCAGGTTCGATTCAGGATTGCCGGTGACCGAGATCAGCCGCGCACCGATGCGCTTGACGATCGGGATGATCGACAGCAGCTCGCCGGTCTCGCCGGAATTGGAGAAGGCGATCAGCACGTCATCGCGTGTGACCATGCCCAGGTCGCCGTGGCTGGCCTCGGCCGGATGCACGAAGAACGCCGGGGTGCCGGTGGAGGCCAGCGTGGCCGCTACCTTGCGCCCGATATGGCCGGACTTGCCGATGCCGGAGACCACCACGCGCCCGTTGCATTGCAGGATCATCTGCACGGCGCGGGCAAAGTCATCGGTCAGTCGGCCCGAAAGTGCGGATACCGCATCGGCTTCGGTCTGGAGGGTATCGCGGGCGAGCCGGAGTGCTCGATCCGCATCGAAATTGGCTATCATGGCGTCGAAGTATACCAACGAATGCGCTGGCGTCCGGGGCTGCCTCCAAGCGCCCGGGCGCCTGCCGCATTCACCGCGCTTGCCACGTTTCCCGGCAGGGTGCCCGTGCCGGGTCGGACGCGCACCTGGCCGGTTACCCGACCATCCTGATGCACTCACCGCTGGAACTGACCCTGGTGCTGCTGGCCGCTGCCGTTTTCGGCGTGGTCGCTTTCCGCATGCTGCAGCTGCCGCCGATGCTTGGCTACCTGGCCGTTGGCATCCTGATCGGCCCGCATGCGCTGGGGCTGGCCAGCGACACCGCGCAGACCAAGTACCTGGCCGAGTTCGGCGTGGTGTTCCTGATGTTCTCGATCGGGCTGGAGTTCAGCCTGGGCAAGCTGCGGTCGATGAAGCGCCTGGTGTTCGGGCTGGGCGGCTCGCAGGTGGTGCTGTCGATGCTGGCGGTAGTGCCCGCCAGCTGGGCCTTCAACTGGCTGTTCCCGCTGACGTGGCAGGCCTCGGTGGCGCTGGGCGGGGCGCTGGCGATGTCGTCCACGGCGATCGTCTCCAAGATGCTGTCCGAGCGCATGGAACTGGAGAGCGAGCACGGCCGCAACATCATCAGCATCCTGCTGTTCCAGGATCTGGCGGTGGTGCCGCTGCTGATCCTGATCCCGGCACTGTCGCGCGACCCGGGCGACCTGGTGATGGCGCTGGGACTGGCCACGGTCAAGATCGTGGTGGCGCTGGGTGCGATCTTCTTTCTCGGCCAGCGCCTGATGAGCCGCTGGTTCCACATCGTGGCGGCGCGCCGTTCGCAGGAACTGTTCATGCTGAACCTGCTGCTGGTGACGCTGGGCATGGCGGCGCTGACCGAGCGGCTGGGCCTGTCGATGGCGCTGGGCGCGTTCATGGCCGGCATGCTGATTTCCGAGACGCCGTACCGGCACCAGGTGGAAGAAGACATCAAGCCGTTCCGCGACGTGCTGCTGGGGCTGTTCTTCGTCACCATCGGCATGCTGCTCAATATCCGCGTGGTGCTGGACCACCTGTGGCTGGTGCTGGCGCTGCTGGTGGGGCCGATCCTGTTCAAGCTGGTGCTGATCGCGGTGCTGGCGCGGGTATTCGGCTCGCGCCAGGGGGTGGCGATCCGCACCGGCCTGGGGCTGGCGCAGGCCGGTGAATTCGGCTTCGTGCTGCTGAACCAGATCGACGGCCTGAACCTGGTCGACCCGGTGCTGATCCAGGTGATCCTGGCCTCGATGCTGCTGTCGATGCTGGCCGCGCCGTTCCTGATCCAGTACAGCGATGCCATCGTGCTGCGCTTTGCCGCCAACGAATGGCTGATGCAGTCGCTGAACATGACCCGCATCGCCGCGCAGAGCCTGCAGACGGAAAAACACGCCATCATCTGCGGCTTCGGCCGCAGCGGCCAGAACCTGGCGCACATGCTGGAGCGCGAAGGCATCACTTATGTCGCGCTCGATCTGGACCCCGACCGCGTGCGCGAGGCCGCCGCCGCCGGCGACACCGTGGTCTACGGCGACGCCGGCCGGCGTGAGGCGCTGATCGCCGCCGGCATCCACCGCGCCGCGGCGCTGATCGTCACCTACGCCAACACGCCGTCAGCGCTCAAAGTGCTGCACCACGTGCAGGAGCTGGCGCCGGCGCTGCCGGTGATCGTGCGCACCGTCGACGATTCGGAGCTGGACGTCCTGCAAAAGGCCGGCGCCACCGAGGTCGTGCCCGAGATCATCGAGGGCAGCCTGATGCTGGCCTCGCACGCGCTGGTGCTGCTGGGCGTGCCGATGCGGCATGTGCTGCGCGGCGTGCAGGAGGCGCGCGACGCGCGCTACAGCCTGCTGCGCGGCTACTTCCACGGCCGCGACGACGATGAAGACATGGTCGAGCGCGATTCGGTGCGGCTGCATTCCGTGTCGCTGGGGCCGCAGTCGACCGCGGTAGGGCGGCGCCTGGGCATGCTTGGGCTGGAGCGGATCGGCGTGGAGGTGACCGCGGTGCGCCGGCGCGGCATCCGCGCCTTCGATCCGGAGCCCGAGACCGTGCTGGAACCGGGCGATATCGTCGTGCTGCGCGGCCAGCCGGAGGCGCTGGAAGCCGCCGAGATGCGGATCCTGAACGGCTGACTGCCTTGCCGGGCGCCAGTCAGTGGGAAAACGCTTGCTGTGGGCGCGCCTCCACCCAGGACTCCGGAAGGTCGTTCAGCACTGAGCGCGCGTCCAATGAACGGATCGGCACCGACTGGTCCGCCGGAATCCGCCCCGCGCCCTGCAGCTTCAGGTAGCGCAGGCAGCACACCCGCAGGAAGGAAGAGAAGTTGCCTGCTACCGCTTCGCTGCCGCGGTGGGCGGTCAGTTCGTCATGCAGGCGCGTGATCAGCTGGTTGACGGTCATGCCGTCGCGCGTGGCCAGTTCTTCCAGCACTTCCCAGAACAGGCTCTCCAGGCGGATGCTGGTGGCCACGCCATGCAGCCGCAGCGAACGCGCCTGGGTCTGGTACGAGGCCGGGTTGGCGCGGATAAAGATCTCACACATCTAAGCTCTCCGTGCTGCGCCGCGAGCGGCGCGCGGGTGCATGCCGCGCCGCTCCGTGATGGCGCGGCGCCGCGTGGCGGAAGGCTCTAATGTACGATCCGCGTGCCCAGCACCGCAAGGAACTGCGCCAGCCACGCCGGGTGCGCCGGCCAGGCCGGCGCGGTGACCAGCTTGCCGTCGGTATGCGCCTGGTCGACCGGGATATCGACGTACGTGCCGCCGGCAAGCTTCACTTCCGGTGCGCACGCCGGGTAGGCCGAGCAACCCTTGCC
Organism: Cupriavidus phytohabitans; assembly: GCF_000426345.1. Classification (GTDB taxonomy): domain Bacteria; phylum Pseudomonadota; class Gammaproteobacteria; order Burkholderiales; family Burkholderiaceae; genus Cupriavidus. The sequence goes on from NZ_AUFE01000013.1 coordinate 114,746, forward strand.
CTCCAGCACGCCGGCGGCGGCCAGCAGCTGGGCGCCGTGGCAGACCGCGGCGATGGGCTTGTCGGCCTGGGCGAAGTGGCGCACGATCTCCAGCACGCGGGCGTTCAGGCGCAGGTATTCGGGCGCGCGGCCGCCGGGGATCACCAGCGCGTCGTACGCGGCCGGGTCGATCTCGGCAAAGCTGGCGTTGAGGGTGAAGTTGTGGCCGCGTTTCTCGGTGTAGGTCTGGTCGCCCTCGAAGTCGTGGATCGCCGTGGCGCAGGCGGCACCTGCCTTCTTGTCGGGACATACGGCGTGGACGGTGTGGCCGACCATCTGCAGTGCCTGGAACGGCACCATGGTCTCGTAGTCTTCGGCGTAGTCGCCGACCAGCATCAGTATCTTCTTCGCCATCGCGGTCTCCTGTATGGTTACGGGTGTCCGGCGGCAGCCGGCAGGGCCATTGTGCTGGCCGCTCCGGCGGCGCGGGTGGTAACCCGTTACCGCAGCCGTTGCAGGCATGTTTCACCGGCGCGCGAGGCGCGCTTTCTGTTTTTTCCGAACCCTATGGCAGATTCCATCATCCAGTCCCCTGACCTCGGCGACGTCACCGGCTATTTGCGCGACCGCATCCGGACCGTGCCGGACTGGCCAATGCCGGGCGTGATGTTTCGCGACATCACGCCGCTCTTGCAGGACCCCAAGACGCTGCGCGTGCTGATCGACGTCTTCGTGCACCGCTACATGGACGCCGAGCTCGACCTCGTCGCCGGCATCGATGCGCGCGGCTTTATCCTGGGCGCGATCGTCGCGTACGAGCTGAACCTGGGCTTCGTGCCGATCCGCAAGAAGGGCAAGCTGCCGTTCCAGACGGTGGCCGAGGAATACGAGCTGGAGTACGGCAGCGCGACCGTCGAGATCCATGCCGATGCCTGCAAGGCCGGCGACCGCGTGCTGCTGGTCGACGACCTGATCGCCACCGGCGGCACCATGATGGCGGGGCGCAAGCTGCTGGAGCGGCTGGGCGCCACGGTGGTGGAGGGTGCCGCCATCGTCGACTTGCCGGAGCTGGGCGGCTCGAAGCTGCTGCAGGACGGCGGGCTGCCGCTGTTCACGGTGTGCCGCTTCGACGGACACTGATCCACGCTCACCGACAGAACGATACGGAGATCGACACGGAGACCAAATGCCAGACCTGCTGCTGTTCCTGCTGACCTCGGTCGCGATCACCGTCGCGCCCGGCCCCGACAACCTGCAGGTGCTCGCGCGCGGCATGGCGCAGGGACGGCGCGCGGGGCTGGTGGCGGCGCTGGGTTTCTCGGTCGGCTGCCTGTTCCATACCGTGATCGCGGCGGTCGGGCTGGCGGCGGTGCTGCGCTCTTCGCCACTGGCGTTCCAGCTGATCAAGTATGCCGGCGCCGCCTACCTGATCTGGATCGGCATCCAGGCGCTGCGCGCCAGGGGCGGGCTGGCGCAGGGCGGCGACGTCGATGCGGTGCCGCTGGGCCGCGTGTTTCGCCAGAGCGTGCTCGGCAACATCATGAACCCCAAGGTGACGCTGTTCTTCCTGGTATTCCTGCCGCAGTTCGTGCGCGCCGATGCCGCGCATCCCGGGCTGCAGTTCCTGCTGCTGGGCGTGGTCTTCATGCTGCAGACCGCGGTGGTGTTCTCGCTGTTCGGCCTGTGCGCGGGCTGGCTGGGGGCATGGCTGCGGCGCCGCCCGGCCACGGGGCGCTGGCTCGACCGTGCCGCGGGGGCGATCTTCGTCGGGCTGGGCATCAAGGTCGCGCTGCCCTGAGCGCAGCCGCGGCCGTGCCGCGGCATGTGTTGCCTGGTGCCCCCACCCCTTGCCCTGTGCCGTTGCCGCTGCCCCATGGCGGGCGCATAATGCCTCATTGACAACTACACGATGACCGGGCAGGGCCGCCTCCGGCAGTAATTCGGCACCGGTCACACTGAGGCGCACAATGGGCGTACTTCTTCATCTGCTCTCGGGCGTTGCCCTGCTTGTATGGGGCACCAACATCGTCAAGGTCGGCATCCTGCGCGTCTACGGCGCCAACCTGCGCCACGTGCTGTCGACCAGCGTCTCCAACCGCTTCACCGCCTTCCTTGCCGGGCTCGGGGTCACCGGGCTGGTCCAGAGCAGCAACGCCACCGCGGTTATCGTCAGTTCCTTCGTCGGCCAGGGCCTGATCGCCGTGGCGCCGGCGCTGGCGATCATGCTCGGCGCCAACGTCGGCACCGCGCTGATGGTGCAGGTGTTTTCGCTCGACCTGTCGTGGCTGTCGCCGCTGCTGATCTTCGTCGGCGTGATCGGCCACCTGACCTGGAAGGGCAGCAAGCCCGGCCACGTCGGGCGCGTGCTGATCGGCCTGGGCCTGATCACGCTGGCGCTCGAGCTGATCTCGATCGCCACGCGGCCGGTGGTGCAGGCCGCCGGCGTCAAGGTACTGTTTGCGTCGCTGACCGGCGACTCGGGGCTGGACATGCTGGTGGGCGCGTTCCTGACCATCCTGTGCTATTCCAGCCTGGCCGTGGTGCTGTTCTGCGGCGCGCTGGCCTCGGCCGGCGTGGTGTCGATCCACGTGGCGCTGGCGCTGGTGCTGGGCGCCAACCTCGGCTCGGGCATCTCGGCGCTGCTGACCACTTCGGGCAACAACCAGCCGGGCAAGCGCGTGACGCTGGGCAACCTGCTGTCGCGCCTGCTGGGTTGCCTGGTGGCGCTGCCGCTGCTGACCCAGGCCGAAGAGCTGCTGGCGCTGATCGACCATGATCCGCAGCGGCTGATCGTCAATTTCCACCTGCTGTTCAATGTCGCTCTGGCGGTGCTGCTGCTGGGCGCCACGGCGCCGCTGGCGCGCCTGTGCGAAAAGGTGCTGCCCGGGCGCAATACCGGCGACAGCCAGGTCACGCCGCGCCATCTCGACCCGGCCGCGCTGACCACGCCCACGCTGGCGCTGGCCAACGCCGCGCGCGAGGTGCTGCGCATCGGCGACCGTGTCGAGCAGATGCTCGACAACATGCTGCGCGTGATGCGGACCAATGACGTCAAGCTGGCCACCGCCACCTGCCGCATCGACAACGAGGTCGACGACCTCTACACCGCGATCAAGCTCTACCTGACCCGCATCAGCCTGGAAGCGCTGGACGAGCGCGACGGCCAGCGCTGGACCGAGATCATCTCGCTGACCATCAACCTGGAGCATGCCGGCGACATCATCGAGCGCATCCTGCTCGATACCAAGGACAAGAAGATCGCGCACAACCTGATGTTCTCCGAAGCGGGCATGGAGGAAATCGCCGAAATGCATGCGCGCCTGGTGGCCAACCTGCGGCTGGGTTTGTCGGTGTTCCTCAACGGCGACCTGAAGAGTGCGCAGGCGCTGATGGCGGAGAAGGCCAACTTCCGCGAACTGGAGCGCAAGTACGCCCACACCCACCTGCAGCGCGTGGCCGAGCAGACGGCGGAAAGCGTCGAGACCAGTTCGCTGCACCTGGATGTGATCAGCGAGCTGAAGCGGCTGAATTCGCTGTTCTGCGCGACGGCCTATCCGGTGCTGGAGCAGGCCGGCGTGCTGAACCGCAGCCGGATGAAGGTAGACGATGTGCCGCCCGTCACGCGGGTACAGGCGGCGCAGCATTGAGCGGCACGGCTACAGCTTGTAGCCGAACTTGCGCAGCAGCGCCTTGCGCTCCGCCACATCCGCCTCGGTCTCGATCCCCAGCGGCGAGGCGCCGTCGATCACGCCCACCACGCCGCGGCCGGCATCGGTCTGCGCGACGATCACCTGAGTCGGGTTCGCCGTCGCGCAGTAGATCCGGCACACCTCTGGCACCGCGCGCACCGCGCCCAGCACGTTCACCGGGAAGAACCCGTCGCCCAGGAAGATCAGGAAGCTGTGTCCCGCGCCGATGGCGCGCGCGTTCTCGCAAGCCATGTCGATCAGTTGCTCATCGGTGCCCGACCAGCGCACCAGCCGCTTGCCCGAGGCCTCGCAGAACGCCAGCCCGAAGCGGATGCCTGGCACCGTGCCCACCAGCGCCTCGTGCAGGTCTTCCACGGTCTTGATGAAATGCGAGTGACCAAAGATGAAGTTGGTGGCTTCCGGCTTGCTGACCGGTACGACCGTGAGTTCCATGCGGGGCTCCTGTGCGATGCGTGTCGCCGTCCGGTTCATGGTAGGGCGCGAGGTGGCGAAAGCAAGCCGGCGCCTGCTATACCGGAGGGGATTGGCTCACCACCGGAGCAGCCGATGCCTGCCTCTTGCCGCTTGCTTGCCCTGCTTGCCATCGTGCCGGCGCTTGCTGCCGCGCAGGTCGCTCCGGCATCACAGGGCGAGATCGCGGTGAGCGAACTGCAGCGCCCGAATGTCGTGGTGGTGCTGCGCCATGCCAGCGCCCCGGGCGTGGGCGACCCGCCCGGTTTCCGGCTGGCCGATTGTGCCACCCAGCGTAACCTCGATGCGCGCGGACGCGAGCAGGCAGCGCGGCTGGGGACGACCTGGAGGGCGGCCGGCTTCCGGCCGACGCAGGTGTGGAGCAGCGCGTGGTGCCGCTGCCAGGACACGGCGCGGTTGATTGGCCTGGGACCGGTACAGGTGCAGCCGCTGCTCAATTCGTTCTTCGGGGCGGAAGCGCGGCGCCGCGACGCGCAGGTCGAGCAGCTGTCGCGCCTGATCGACGGGCTCGACCCGCGGGGCGGGCCCTACCTGATGGTCACGCACCAGGTGGTGATCACCGCGTTGACCGGCCACGGTGCCGACAGCGGTGGCGGCGTGGCGATAGAGTTGCCGCAGGGCGGCACGGCGCGGCGCACGCGTGTGCTGCCGGCCGCCGGACTCGACTGAGCCCGGCCTGTCGGCAGCTCAGCAGGTCAGCCGCGCTTGAGCAGCGGCGCCAGGTACTTGCCGGTGAAGCTGGCCTTGCTCTTCGCCACAGCCTCCGGCGTGCCCCGCGCGATCACCTGGCCGCCGCCGGCGCCGCCCTCCGGGCCCATGTCGATCAGCCAGTCGGCGGTCTTGATGACGTCCAGGTTGTGCTCGATGATGACCACGGTATTGCCCTGGTCGCGCAGCTTGTGGATGACCTTGAGCAGCAGCTCGATATCGTGGAAGTGCAGGCCCGTGGTGGGCTCGTCCAGGATATAGAGCGTGCGCCCGGTGTCGCGCTTGGACAGTTCCAGCGACAGCTTGACGCGCTGCGCCTCGCCGCCCGACAGCGTGGTCGCCGACTGCCCCAGCCGGATATAGCCCAGGCCCACGTCCAGCAGCGTCTGCAGCTTGCGCCGCACCACCGGCACCGCGCTGAAGAACTCATGCGCCTGCTCGACGGTCAGGTCCAGCACCTCGGAGATGTTCCTGCCCTTGTACAGGACTTCGAGCGTCTCGCGGTTGTAGCGCTTGCCGTGGCAGACGTCGCAGGGCACGTACACGTCGGGCAGGAAGTGCATCTCGACCTTGAGCACGCCGTCGCCCTGGCACGACTCGCAGCGCCCGCCCTTGACGTTGAACGAGAAGCGGCCCGGATCGTACCCGCGCTCCTTGGCCGCGGGCACGCCGGCGAACAGCTCGCGGATCGGCGTGAACAGGCCGGTGTAGGTGGCCGGGTTGGAGCGCGGCGTGCGGCCGATCGGGCTCTGGTCGACGTTGATGACCTTGTCGAAATGCTCGAGCCCCTCGATGCGGTCGTGCTGCGCCGGCTCCGGCGTCGAGCCGTACAGGTGGCGCGCCACCGCGTGGTAGAGCGTGTCGTTGATCAGCGTCGACTTGCCCGAGCCGGACACGCCGGTGATGCAGGTGAGCAGGCCCACCGGCACCTCGGCGGTGACGTTGCGCAGGTTGTTGCCGCTGGCGTTGACGATGCGCAGCAGCCGTTCTTCGTCCGGGGCGGCACGCTGCTTCGGCACTTCGATGCGGCGCTGGCCGGACAGGTATTGCCCGGTCAGCGAAGCCGGCGAATCCTCGATCTGCCGCGGCGTGCCCTCGGCCACGATCATGCCGCCGTGCACGCCCGCGCCCGGGCCGATATCGACGACGTAGTCGCAGGCGCGGATCATGTCCTCGTCGTGCTCGACCACCAGCACCGAGTTGCCGATATCGCGCAGGTGCTTGAGCGTGCCGATCAGGCGGTCGTTGTCGCGCTGGTGCAGGCCGATCGAAGGCTCGTCCAGCACGTACATCACGCCGGTCAGGCCAGAGCCGATCTGCGACGCCAGCCGGATGCGCTGCGCCTCGCCGCCGGACAGCGTGTCGGCGCTGCGTTCCAGCGACAGGTAGTCCAGCCCCACGTTGTTGAGGAAGTTCAGCCGCGCGGTGATCTCCTTGACGATCTTGTCGGCGATCTCGCGCTTGGCGCCGTGCATGTCCAGCGTCAGGAAGTAGGTCAGCGCGTCGCGCAGCGGCCAGCCGTTGATCTCATAGATCGCGCGCGCCTGCTCGTTCTCGCCGAGCTTGACGTGGCGCGCTTCGGTTCGCAGGCGCGTACCGTGGCAGGCGGGGCAGGGCTGGTTGTTCTGGTACTTGGCCAGTTCCTCGCGCACGGCGACGGAATCGGTCTCGCGGTAGCGGCGTTCCAGGTTGGGGATGATCCCTTCGAACACATGCTCGCGCACCGTGGTGCGGCCGCGCTCGTTGATATAGGTGAACGGGATCTCCTGCTCGCCCGAGCCGTGCAGCACCACCTGCTGCACGTTCTCCGGCAGCTCCTCGAACGCCGTCTCGGTATCGAAGTCGTAGAACGCCGCCAGGCTCTGCAGCATCTGGAAGTAGAACTGGTTGCGCCGGTCCCAGCCCTTGATCGCGCCCGAAGCCAGCGACAGGTTGGGGAAAGCCACCACGCGCTTCGGATCGAAGAACGTGATCTGGCCCAGCCCGTCGCAGCTCGGGCACGCGCCCATCGGGTTGTTGAACGAGAACAGCCGCGGCTCCAGCTCCTGCAGCGAGTACGAGCAGATCGGGCAGGCAAAGCGCGAGCTGAAGGTGTGCTCCTTGCCGCTGTCCATCTCCAGCGCCAGCGCGCGGCCGTCGGCCAGGCGCAGCGCGGTCTCGAACGATTCGGCCAGGCGCTGCTTGATGTCGGCGCGGACCTTCACGCGGTCGACCACCACGTCGATGCTGTGCTTCTCGGTTTTCTTCAGCTTGGGCAGCTGGTCTACCTCGTACACCCTGGCCTCGGCCTCATGCGCGGTGCCGCCGCCCGAGCGGATGCGGAAGCGCACGAAGCCCTGCGCCTGCATGCTGTCGAACAGGTCCGAGTGCTCGCCCTTGCGGTCGACCACCACCGGCGCCAGGATCATCAGCTTGGTGTCCTCGGGCAGCGCCAGGGCCGCGTCCACCATCTGCGACACGCTCTGCGCCTGCAGCGGCAGGTTGTGGTCGGGGCAGTAGGGCGTGCCGGCGCGCGCGTACAGCAGGCGCAGGTAGTCGTGGATCTCGGTGACGGTGCCGACCGTCGAGCGCGGGTTGTGGCTGGTGGCCTTCTGCTCGATCGAGATCGCCGGCGACAGGCCTTCGATCAGGTCCACGTCCGGCTTTTCCATCAGCTGCAGGAACTGGCGGGCGTAGGCGGAGAGCGACTCCACGTAGCGGCGCTGGCCCTCGGCATAGAGCGTGTCGAAGGCGAGCGAAGACTTGCCCGAGCCCGACAGGCCGGTGATCACGATCAGCCGGTTGCGCGGCAGGTCGAGATTGATGTTCTTCAGGTTGTGGGTACGCGCCCCACGGATCTTGATTTCTTCCATATGCCGAAAAGTCGTCGCCAGGCAGGCCGCCCCGGCCGGGCTGGCCGAGGCTGTCTGAAGGAAAGGCAAACCCCAGTGTCCAGGTGCGCTGGCTGGCACTTCCTGCCGCTGGCGACGGCGGAATGCGCATCCGGGCACACGCCCGGGGGCCCTCTGGCAAGGCCAGGTGACCCGGGAAGCGCGAAGGAGCAAACCTGTTAATATACCCAACTTCGGTTTCCGGGGTAGCCGGCCCAGAACGGGCGCATGCCGGGAACCCCGGCGCGGAGCCGTCACCGGCCTCATTTCCAGGGCGACCCGGAAGGCGGGCGGACACCGGCCAGAGGCCATACCGGCCGATGCCGTCACAAAACGGCCACCCGGCCGGCCCCGCCAGCCGACCCGCTTTCCAGAGATCCTCACGATCGCAATGCCGCCGATCCAGTCTTCTTCCCCGGACGCGAGCCCTGCCGGCGCGTCCCAGGCTCCCGCCCGCGAACGCATGACGCGCACCGAGCTGCGCGCCAGCGTGTCGCTGGCCAGCATCTTTGCCCTGCGCATGCTGGGGCTGTTCCTGATCCTGCCCGTATTCGCCGAATACGCCCGCAACCTGCCCGACGGGCATGACGCCCAGCGCGTCGGCCTGGCCATGGGCATCTATGGCCTGATGCAGGCCTTCCTGCATATCCCGCTGGGCTGGCTCTCCGACCGCATCGGGCGCAAGCCGGTGATGGTGGGCGGGCTGCTGCTGTTTATCGCCGGCGGCCTGGTGGCGGCGTTCTCCGACACGCTGACGGGCATCATCGCCGGCCGCGCGCTGCAGGGCATGGGCGCGATCTCGGCGGCCATCACGGCCTGCATCGCCGACCTCACGCGCGAGCGCCATCGCACCAAGGCGATGGCGATGGTCGGCGGCAGCATCGGCCTGACCTTTGCGCTGTCGCTGGTGATCGCCTCGCCGCTGCTGCACAGCATCGGCATGGCGGGCATCTTCGGCCTGATGTCGGTGCTGGGGCTGGTGGCCATCGGCGTGACGCTGTTCCTGGTCCCGGCGCCGCCAGCGCCGCACCCGGTGCGGCTGCCGTTCCGCAAGGTGCTGCTCAATGCCGACCTGGCGCGGCTGAACGTTGGCGTGCTGGCGCTCCATGCGTCGCAGGTGGCCATGTTCATGGTGGTGCCGGCGATGCTGACCGATGCCGGCATGCCGCTCGACCAGCACTGGAAGGTCTACCTGCCGGTGGTGCTGGTGTCGTTCGTGCTGATGCTGGGCCCGATGATGGCGGCGGAGCGTTACGGCCGCGTGCGCCCGGTGCTGCTCGGCGCGGTGGCGCTGATGACGGCGGTGCAACTGCTGTTCGCAGCGGTGCATGGCTTGTGGGCCATCGTTGGCGTGCTCTTGCTGTTCTTTGTCGCATTCAACGTGCTGGAGGCAATGCAGCCCTCGCTGGTGTCGCGCTACGCCGCGGCCGCGCGCGGCGCCGCGCTCGGCGTGTACAACACCACGCAGGCGCTGGGCCTGTTCCTGGGCGGTGCCGTTGGCGGCTGGCTGCTGAAGCACGAGGGCCGCAGCGCGGTGTTCGTCGGCTGCGCGGCCGTGCTGCTGCTCTGGCTTATAATCGCCTGGAGCATGAAGGCGCCCCCGGCCCGCGGGCAGGAGGCCGCACCGGCGCCGGCTGCCTGAAGTTGCCTTGGCATCGCATCAATCCGTAAAGCTTTCCGGGCCGGAAATGGCCTAGCATGATCGCGCCACCCGACACCGGCCGGGCGGCGCGATGTTCGTTACGTTGCTGCGCCCGGCGGCGCCGCAGTGACGGCGCAGTGCTGAACCAGGCAACCGGCCACGGTAGCCGCCGGCGCGGTATCGGATCACACTATCAGCTTCACCCTCATCGTATTGCCACGCTTTTCAACACAGCGCGTGGCTTTTGGAGAACATTCACATGGCCTCGGTCAACAAAGTCATTCTCGTCGGCAACCTCGGCGCTGACCCCGAAACCCGCTACATGCCCAGCGGCGACGCGGTCACCAACCTTCGCCTGGCGACCACCGATCGCTATAAGGACAAGCAGTCCGGCGAGATGAAGGAAGCCACCGAGTGGCACCGCGTTTCGATGTTCGGCAAGCTGGCCGAAATCGCCGGCCAGTACCTGCGCAAGGGCTCGTCGGTCTATATCGAGGGCCGCATCCGCACCCGCAAGTGGCAGGACCAGTCCGGCCAGGACAAGTACTCGACCGAAATCGTTGCCGACCAGATGCAGATGCTGGGCTCGCGCCAGGGCGGCGGTGGTGGTGGCGATGAAGGCGGCTTCGGCGGTGGTGGCGGTGGCTACAGCCGTGAATCGCAGGGAGGTGGCGGTGGTGGCTACGGCGGCGGCCGTGGCGGCCGTGGCGGCCAGGGCGGCCAGGGCGGCCAGGGCGGCGGCCAGGCTGGTGGCGGCGCTCGTCGCCCGCAGCAGGCGCCGTCGAATGGTTTCGAGGATATGGACGACGATATTCCGTTCTAATCTTGTGCAAGCAGTAGTTGTAAGGACCAGCCCCGCCTTTGTGCGGGGTTTTTCCTGTGTGCCGAGCATGTCCAACAGCTCGGGGGTGCAAGTCCCCTATCCAACCTGATGGTGGTGAAGGATTAGTGAAGCGCAAGGGCGTCGTCGCGAGGCGGGGTCTGAAGGAAGCGTGGAACAAAGCCACGACCTGACGAACAGAAACCAGATACGAGGCCTACCTGGCTGGACGAGCGAGCAAGTGATCGCGAAGTCCATAGCCATCAAGAGCCGGGATGGTAAATCTGGCAGGTGTGTGGTGAAGGCGGTTGGAATTACCTCGGGAGGCCTGCTTGGTGTCCTGAAATCAGGACTGAATGACTCGCAAGGGCCATTGACCGCTAGGCAGGAGTCAGCATAGGGCATAGTACGGCGGCGACGCCGGAAGGCCTGAACGGAATAGAGCGGCAAGTAAGCCGGTGAACTCGATATGGAAGCGCAGCAGAAAACGCACCGCGACCTTGAGCAAGGGAGAAGGGGTGAAGCCTCGGCGCCCGGCCCTCGAGGGGCTGAATCCATGGCGGCGAACTCCGAGCCTGAAAGCCCGTCGGTAAGCGACCGACTGATGGAGGCAATCTGTGAACCGGAGAACCTGAGGCAGGCACTGAAGAGGGTGAAGGCGAACAAGGGCGCGCCGGGGGTAGACGGGATGACCGTCAAAGAGCTGCCGGCGTACCTGAAGTCGCACTGGGCTGAGTTACGGGAGCAACTGCTAAGCGGTACCTACAAGGCTCAACCTGTGAGGCGGGTCGAGATACCGAAGCCGGACGGCGGCATCAGAAAATTGGGTGTGCCAACGGCGAGGGACCGATTCATCCAGCAGGCGGCGATGCAGGTGCTGCAACGGCAGTGGGATCCGACGTTCTCGGATGCCAGCTATGGCTTCCGCCCGGGGCGCTCAGCGCACCAGGCGGTAGCTCGGGCACAGGGCCATATTGAGTCGGGGTGCAGATGGGTTGTAGACCTCGACTTGGAAAAGTTCTTTGACCGGGTGAACCACGATCTTTTGATGAGCCGGGTGGCGAGGCGAGTGAGCGACAAGCGGGTCTTGAAGCTGATTCGTGGCTTCCTGACCTCGGGGGTACTGGAGCAGGGGCTGGTTGGCCCCACGGAGGAAGGGACGCCGCAAGGCGGCCCGCTCTCGCCGTTGCTCTCCAACCTGCTGCTTGACGATCTTGACCGGGAACTGGAGCGACGCGGGCTCTGCTTCGTACGCTATGCCGACGACTGCAATGTCTACGTGCATAGCGAGCGGGCGGGCCAGCGGGTGATGAGCGGGCTGAAAGCCTTCCTCAGCAATAAGCTCAAGTTGAAAGTCAACGATTCGAAAAGTGCAGTAGCACCGCCCGAGGAGCGGAAGTTCCTTGGCTTCAGCTTTCGAATTACCTCGCGAGTGTGGCGTGTGATTGCGCCCCAATCCGTGCGGCGATTCAAGGCGAAGGTAAGGGAACTGACGCGCCGCTCACGCGGGATCGGCCTTGAGCGGATGGTGGCAGAATTACGCCGCTTCCTGACTGGCTGGCGGGGTACTTTGGCTTCAGTGAATTGCCAAGCACGCTGCGCGAACTCGACGGCTGGCTGCGCCGACGCCTGCGCTGTTTCCTCTGGAAGCAGTGGAAGGTCAGCCCGGCAAGGTTCCGAGAACTGCGGGCCCGCGGCATTGGCCCCGACCTGAGCGCCCAAACTGTGGGGAGTTCACACGGGCCATGGCGACTAAGCTGCAGTCCCGCACTCAACATGGCCCTGCCTAATCGGTACTTCGACGAACTGGGACTTCCATCATTAGTACGCAAACCGATTAACTAGACCGAACCGCCGTGTACGGACCCGTATGCACGGTGGTGTGGGAGGGGCCGGGCCGCGAGGTCCGCTCCTATCCCGATTCTGCTCAGTACCTTATGGACGGTGGTGCATTGGAAAGATTCGAAGACGGATCCCCGGCGAAGTATGAGATTCCCGTCAGGAAGCGGAGTGTCAATCCGAACAGGGTGCGGTTGAGTCCGCATGAACGTGAATGCGCGCCGGCATTCCGCTTCGCCGCTATCGGTTGCCGGTCTGGGCTTCGTTCTCGTAGTTCATGGCGGCCGCAGCGAGCGCCGTGGCATTGGCCGGCGCGGCTTCCTTGCGTTCGCTGTATCGGTCAGTGAGGTAATCGCTGCGGTCGCGCACCAGGAGGGTGAACTTGTAGAGCTCCTCCATGACGTCAACCACGCGGTCGTAGTAAGACGACGGCTTCATGCGGCCGTTGGCGTCGAACTCCTGGTACGCCTTGGCGACCGACGACTGGTTCGGAATCGTCACCATGCGCATCCAGCGCCCCAGCACGCGTAGCGCGTTGACGGCGTTGAAGGACTGCGAGCCACCGCACACCTGCATCACGGCCAGCGTGCGGCCTTGCGTCGGGCGAATTCCGCCAATCTCCAGCGGCAGCCAGTCGACCTGGTTCTTGAAGACGGCCGTCAGCGTGCCGTGGCGCTCGGGGCTGCACCACACCTGGCCTTCCGACCACTCGGAGAGCTTGCGCAACTCGGCTACCTTCGGGTGATCAGCGGGCACACTGTCCGCCATCGGCAGATCGCGCGGATCGAATACGCGTGTCTCCGCCCCGAAGTGCTGAAGAATCCGTTCGGCCTCCTGGACCAGCAGGCGGCTATAGGACGTCTCGCGCAGCGAGCCGTAGAGGAGCAGGATGCGTGGCGGGTCGGTGCTGACGCGTGCCGGTTCCAGCTTGCGGAGGTCTGGCGTATCGAGCACTGCAGGGACGACGTTGGGCAAATCCGCGGTCATCGGATTCTCCGGCCTTGTGCGTCGATGACGGCCTCGCCGTCCTCCTTGGTGAAGGCCCCCTGCTGCGGCGCCGGCAGGATGTCCAGCACGACTTCCGACGGCCTGCACAACCGTACGCCAGGTTCCGTGACGACAAAGGGCCGGTTGATCAGGATCGGGTGGGCCAGCATCGCATCAAGCAACTGGTCGTCGGTCAACGCGGGATCGCCAAGGCCAAGCTCCGCATAGGGCGTGCCCTTCTCGCGGATTGCCTGGCGCACGGCGAGGCCGGCATCGCGGATCATCGCCTGCAACGTCTGCCGGTCGGGCGGCGTGTTCAGGTACTCGATGACGGTCGGCTCGATGCCCGCATTGCGGATCATGGCCAGCGTATTGCGCGATGTGCCGCAGTCGGGATTGTGATAGATGGTGACGGTCATGGGAAGCTTCAGTGCGATTCGTACCAGCGCTGCGAGCGGTTGACCACGCCCACGACGAACAGCATCACGGGCACTTCGATCAGCACGCCGACAACAGTGGCGAGCGCTGCGCCGGATTGGAAGCCAAACAGGCTGATGGCGGTGGCCACGGCCAGTTCGAAGAAGTTGCTCGCGCCGATCAGTGCCGAAGGGCCGGCCACGCAGTGGGCCACCCCGAGCTTGCGGTTCAGCAGGTAGGCCAGGCCGGAGTTCACCAGAACCTGGATCAGGATCGGCACGGCCAGCAACAGGATGATCAGGGGCTGCTCCACGATGGCATTGCCCTGGAAGCCGAACAGCAGCACGAGCGTCGCAAGCAGTGCGGTGATCGAGTAGGGCCCCAGCGCGCCCACAACGCGCTTGTATGTGGCCTCGCCACGCGCCAGCAATGTCTTGCGGATGACCTGTGCGATCAGAACGGGCACGACAATGTAGAGCGCGACCGAGGTGATGAGCGTGTCCCACGGCACAGTGATCGACGACAGGCCCAGCAGCAGTGCGACGACAGGCGCGAAGGCCACGACCATGATGGCGTCGTTGAGTGCCACCTGCGAGAGCGTGAAATACGGATCGCCCTTGCACAACTGGGACCAGACAAACACCATCGCCGTGCAGGGCGCCGCAGCCAGCAGGATCAGGCCGGCGACGTAGCTGTCGAGCTGGTCCGCCGGCAGCCAGCCGGCAAACAGATGGCGCACGAAGATCCAGCCCAGCAGCGCCATCGAGAACGGCTTGACGAGCCAGTTCACGAAGAGTGTCACGCCGATGCCGCGCCAGTGGCCTGCAACCTGGCCCATCGCGCCGAAGTCGATCTTGATCAGCATCGGGATGATCATGATCCAGATCAGCACGCCGACCGGCAGGTTCACCTGTGCCACTTCCAAAGCGCCGATGGCCTCGAAGACGGCTGGAAGCCATTGGCCGAGGAAGATGCCGGCGATGATGCAGAGGCCCACCCAGACGGTCAGGTAGCGCTCGAAGAAGCCAATGGCGCTGAGTTGCGCCGTCCCGGCAGTCCGTTGCAACGTGCTCATTCCGCCGACTCCACAGGCTGCCCGCCAATCGCGTGCATCTCCTTCTGGATAGCGTTGCGATCCAGTACGTGCAACGGCAGGTTCACGAACTGGCTGACGCGATTCAGGATCTGACGGAAGACCTGGTCGAACACCTTGCGCTTCTCGTCGTCGGACCCCTGAATGGCTGCGGGGTCTATAAAGCCCCAATGTGCCGTGATGGGCGTGCCCGGCCAGATCGGGCACACCTCACCGGCCGCCTGGTCGCAGACGGTAATGACGAAATCCATGCGGGGCGCATCGGGCAGAGCGAACTCGTCCCAGCTCTTGCTGCGCAGGCCCGAGGTGTCGTAGCCGATCGACTGGCAGCGCTCGATGGCGAAGGGATTCACCGTGCCGGACGGATGGCTGCCAGCACTGTAGGCATGAAAGCGTCCCTTGCCGAGCACGTTGAACAGGGCTTCGGCCATGACACTGCGAGCGGAGTTACCAGTGCACAGCACCAGCACGTTAAAAGTCTTGTCGGACATGGTCGTTGGGGCGAACGGCCGCCTCCTCGTCCGAGGAATCGGTAGAGGAGGCGTGTTAGAGAAAACTCAGCAGCAGCCGGATTCCGGCGAGCAGCAGGCGGTCTTGGTGGATTGCTTTGGCGCGGCGTTCAATTGAACTGGTACGCAGCATGCGGAGGCTTCGGCGCTACGATCGCGTGATTCCCCATAGGTCGGCGCATTGCCGAGCGTGTGGAACGATTCCCAGGCGATACCCGTCGGGTCAACCGACCAATGCTTGTTCGAGGTCGCGTAGCAGCAGTTCGTCTCGGACTGAGACTGCATGGGCAGGTTGGCGCTGGCCAGCCGTGTCTGCATCTCGGCAAGTTCTGCATCTGTCTCCACCTGGATCCCCAGATGGTCCACGCCCAGCTTCTCCGTGCGATTGGAAATGGCGAAGTTCACGCGTGGGTCGTCCAGCGCCCACTTCGCATAGTCGTCCCTGACGACGGTCGGCTCCGCGGCGAACAGTGCGGAGTAGTAGCGGATGCTGGCTGGCAGGTCGGCCACGCTGACGTGGACGTGGAAGCGCTTCATGATCAGGACTCCGAGGCAACGGAACAGCGGGATACCGGCGAGCACGGATTGCCACCACAGCAGTTCTCCGTGAGATAGCCAAGCAAGTCATTCATGGTCTCGAAGCGAGCCATGTAGATGATCGACCGGCCCTCCTGGCGGCTTGCCAGCAGTTCCGCGCGGTGCAGTTCCTTGAGGTGGAACGACAGCGAGGAAGCAGGCATCTCCATCAGTTCGGCAATGCGGCCAGCTGGCAGGCCTTCAGGGCCGGCCTGCACGAGCAGGCGAAATACAGCCAGCCGCACCGCGTGGGCAAGCGCGGCAAGTGCTTCAAGGGCGTTATCTGTTTCCATAGTTCCAATATAGTCGAAAAATAGAATGATTGCAATCGCCTGCTTGTGACACGGGAAGGTCGTAAGCATTGCCTGCGGTGTGGAGAGCCTGCGCGCAAAGATCCGCTGGTATGAAAACCACTGAAGCGCAATGGCTCCAGCGCTGGCAGCGCAGACTCAGTATCGAGGATCTGGATCGCCCGCTGCATCCCCGTTCCAGGTCCTACCTTACTTCCTTTTGTAAAGTTTCATCCTGGAGCCAGCTTGATTGCGGGCTTTTTCATTCCGGGCGTGTTGGCTAGCCCTTCGTGCCTCGTCAGCGAGTCGGCCGGCCGGAAGACTTATCGACGCGATAGCACGCTCACGTCGTCAGGGTTGATCAAGTCCGGGACAGTCCAGCCGTTCAGGTCATACTCGTCCATCGCCGAGCGCGCAAACGCCTTCATGCGGTCGAGATCACCGCTGCACTGAGCGCCAGACAGGTTGGTCAAGCGCGTGGCGTCGTTGCTGCCGATGTAATTGATCTCGTAAAGCTCATGGCGTCCACCGAACTCGGTGCCGATGGCATCCCACAGCATCTTCATCACCTTCACCCGCTCCTCCGCTCCGGCGCCACCAGACCCGCGCAGATACTTGTCCAGGTGAACACGGATTTCCGGCACGTTGAAGTCGCGCGCATGCGAGTTAAGGTAGACCAGCCCACTCGCCACGACCTGTTCGATGATATTCCGCACTCGTGGCAGTGCTTCCTGGTTCAGCACGCGATACGCACCGGCAAAATGCGGAGCAGGGCGGACATGGCCATGCCACGACACGTCGCTTTTGGCCATGGCATCCGACAGGGCCCAGAAGGCGTTGCGCCAGGCGATGACCTCGCCGAGTTGGACCTGCACGCCGTGATAGTTACGCGTGCCCGTGATTTCCAGTGCTCGCGCAAGCAGGCCGACGACAAAGTCCAGCTTGACCGAAACACGCGTGCAGCCGTGTAGCGACGCGCGATCGAGGAAGCCGGAGCCGGACTGCAGCGCGGCCTCCGATGCCACTTCACCGTGCATCAAGATGTTTTCCCAAGGCACGAAAACATTGTCCAGCACCAGGATCGCGTCGTTCTCGTCCAGGCGCGACGATAGCGGGTAGTCGAACGGGCTGCCCAGAGCCGCAGCCCGGAATTCGTTCGAGGCGCGACACAGTAACTTCAGCCCCGGAGCGTTGGTGGGCACGATGAACTTGGAACCGCTCGCCGGTGTGGCGTCAACGTTCGCCACATAGGTGTAGTGCGTCAACGCCGAGCCGGTTGCAACGACCTTCGCCCCGCTCACGTATATGCCGGCATCATCTTCGCGGATCACCCGCACGTAGACATCTGAGGTGGCGGTCGGCGGCAGCTCGCGGTCCACCGGAGGATTGACCACGGCATGTCCCAGATACCAGGTTTTCTCCTGAGCCTTGCGGTACCAGCGCCGGGCATTTTCCTCATACCCTCTATAAAACTCGGCATTCGGGCCGAGCGTAGCGAGGAAGGCGCCCTTGTAGTCCGGTGAGCGTCCCATCCAGCCCCAAGCGCATCGCTGCCAGCACGCAATTGCATCGCGCTGTGCTACCTGCTCCGCCACGTCTCGCGGCGCCCGGAAAAAGCGTTGGGTAAAGCCGCCCCACTCAGTCGGTACGCAAAGCAGGGCGTGGCGCGCAGGGTCATGCAGGGCGTCGTACATCCGCGCGATCATCCTTGCTGTATTGCGAAATGCCGGATGGTCGGCGACATTGCGTACCCGCTCGCCGTAAATCCACACCTCGCGCGCATCATCCAGACTATCCAAATACTCTTGGCCTGTGAACGGAATGTAGGCACGGGTATCGGTACTTCGCAGGTCGTCAAACATTTGGTGGTCTTCCGCGACGGAGTTGCCGGCCCGGTCCCAATTGCCGGGGCCTTGGACAAGGAGTAGAAACTCCCCATGCTGTCTGGACGATACATTGCTGCTCGACGAAAGGCGCTGCCCGTTCGTGCGCTGGGTAACGGAAACTATGTCTGTATGCTGCCGCAATTAACCAAGGGCTAATTTTTCTTCGTGCCCCAATCCAGATGGGGGTATGCCGTGGCGACGAGTTGCAGCGTATCGCTGCGCCGGATGGCTTCGCTCAGGTCGACTGACGGCATCGAGCATGCCTTCGCTACGGCAGGCCGGGCCAATCCCGGCACCAATGCCGACAAGGCCGTGTACGCCAATGCCAGAGGGCGCTGCATGGGCCACGGGCATCGCTGACGAAGACCTTCTGAGCGGGGGCGCAGCAGTGCGTTCAGGCGTTATCCCGCTACCACGCACTGTCCGTGCCGCCCGGCCCGCGCGAGCGGTGGCCGGCAAACCGCTCCAGCATGAAATCCACCAGTGCCCGCACCTTGTCCGGCCGGTGGTTGCGCGCGGGGAACACCAGGTAGATGTCCGCCGGCGCCAGCTGCCACTGCGGCAGCACGCGGCGCAGCGCGCCGCTGCGCAGGTGCTCGGCCACGTCCCATTCGGAGCGCACCAGCAGCCCTTGCCCGTCGAGCGCCCACGCCAGCGCCGATTCGCCGTCGTTGGTGCTCATGGTGCCGCGTACCTTGACCGTTTCCTGCTGCGCGCCGTTGCGCAGGTGCCAGGTGCCGAAGGTCTCGTCGGCCTCGCGGATAAAGATGCAGTTGTGCCGTGCCAGCTCGCGCGGATTTGCCGGCTCGCCGGCGTCGTGCAGGTAGGAAGGCGCGGCGCACAGCAGGCGGCGATTGTTGGCGAGCAGCCGCGCAGTGAGCCGTACATCGGGCAGCTCGCCGAAATGGATCAGCGCATCCAGCCCTTGTTCGACCAGGTTGAGCGGCCGGTCGCTCAGGTGCAGTTGCACCTCGATCCTGGGGAACGCGCGCGCGAACGCGGACAGCGCCGGCGCGATATGACGGCGGCCGAAGCCGAGTGTCGCGCCGATCTTCAGCAGGCCGTGCGGCGTGCTGCTGCTGCCGGCGATAGCGCGTTCCAGCGCTTCCATCTCCGCCAGGATGCGCGCGCCTTCGACCAGGTAGCTTTCGCCCTCCGGCGTCAGGCTGATGCGGCGCGTGGTCCGGTGCAGCAGCCGCACACCCAGCCGCGCCTCCAGCGCGGCCAGCCGCTTGCTGACTGCGGGCGGCGTCACGCCCAGTTCCTGCGCGGCCGCGGCCAGGCTGCCGTGCTTGTTGATGCACTGGAAGAAGGCGAGGTCGGAGAAGTGGTCCATTGATGAAATACAGGAACTAAAGAAGTAACGGTGTTTGAATTATGTTTCTTATGGGCAATGATACGATCGTTTCCACAACAATTCATCCCACAGGAGACGCCCGTGAAACTTGTCCGCCTGACTGCCTTGCTGGCCTGTGCCGCGGCTTTCGCCGCCACCGCCGGCACCGCCGCCGCCCAGTCCTATCCCCAGCGCCCCGTCCGCCTGATCGTGCCGTATGCCCCCGGCGGCAGCGCCGACATCGCCGCGCGCCTGGTCGCGGAGGCCTGGGCCAAGAGCATGGGCGGCACCATCGTGGTGGAGAACCGCGCCGGCGCCGGTGGCAACATCGGCGTCGACGCGGTCGCCAAGTCGCCCGCCGATGGCTACACCGTCGGCCTGCAGACGGTGTCGCTGGCCATCAATCCCGGCCTGTTCCCGCGCATGCCGTACGACACGCTGAAGGACCTCGCGCCGATCGGCATGGTCGCCAGCTCGCAGCACGTGCTGGTGGTCAACAACAATATCCCGGCCAGGACGCTGCCGGAACTGATCGCCGCGGCGAAGGCACAGCCGGGCAAGCTGACCTACGGCTCGGCCGGCAATGGCAGCACCTTCCATATGTCGGCGGAGCTGTTCAAGTCGGTGGCCAACGTGTCAATCGTCCACGTGCCGTATCGCGGCGGCGGCCCGGCGCTGGTCGATACCATTGCCGGCCAGGTCGACATGAGCTTCCCGGTGGTGTCCGCGGCCCAGCAGCATGTGCAGGGCGGCAAGCTCAAGGCGCTGGCCGTGACCGGTTCGAAGCGCTCCGCCCAGCTGCCGAACGTGCCGACGGCGGCGGAGGCCGGCCTGCCCGGCTATAACTTCGAAACCTGGTTCATGGTGTTCGCGCCCACCGGCACGCCCAAGCCGGTCATCGACAAGCTGAACACCTCGCTGAACGCCGCGCTCGCTACGCCTGCCACGCGGGACCGGATGCTCAAGGAAGGCTTCGAGCCGACGCCTACCACGCCCGCGGCCGCACGCCAGCGGCTCGAGAAAGAAATGCCCGTGTGGGCCAACCTGATCAAGCAGCGCGGCATCACCGCGGAATGACCGTCATACCGTTATCAAGGCTTTAGCCAATGACACCCCGCACCCTGTACCAGAAGCTGGTTGATTCCCATACCGTCGCCAGCATCGACGACGACAACGTCTTGTTGTATTGCGACCTGCACCTGATGAACGAGTACACCAGCCCGCAGGCCTTCGCCGGCCTGCACGAGCAGGCGCGCGGCGTGCTGGTGCCGGGGCAGAACGTGGCCGTGGTCAGCCATATCATTCCCACGCACCCCGGCGCCATCCGCGTGATCGCCGATCCGGCGTCGGCGCTGCAGGCCACCAACCTGCACGCCAACTGCGAGCGGCACGCGATCCCGCTGTTCGACACCAACGACACGCTGCAGGGCATCGAGCACGTGGTGGCACCGGAGCACGGCATGATCCGGCCCGGCATGGTGGTGATCTGCGGCGACAGCCACACCACTACCTACGGTGCGCTCGGCGCGCTGGGCTTCGGCATCGGCACCTCGGAAGTCGAGCACGTGCTGGCCACGCAGGCGCTGGTGTACCGGATGGCAAAGACCATGCGCATCCGCGTGGACGGCAGGCTGCCGCCCGGTACTACCGCCAAGGACCTGATCCTGCGCATCATCGGGGCGATCGGTGCACAGGGTGCGCGCGGGTACGTGGTCGAGTACTGCGGTTCAGCGATCCGTGACCTGAGCATCGAAGCCCGCTTCACCCTGTGCAACATGACGGTCGAGGCCGCCGCGCGCGGCGCGCTGATCGCGCCGGACGAGGCTGCCATCGACTACGTGCTGCGCCGCGCGCCGGATATCGGTGGCGACGGCGCCCAGCGCGACGCCGCGCTGCAGTACTGGCAGACGCTGCACAGCGATGCCGATGCGCAGTTCGACATGGAATACGTGTTCGACGCCAGCCAGGTCGAGCCGCACGTGACCTGGGGCACCAGCCCAGACCAGGTGCTGCCGGTGTCGGCCCAGGTTCCTTTCCCGGAAGACCAGATCGACGAGGCGCAGCAGCGCTCGGTCGAGCGCGCGCTGGCCTACACGCAACTGCAGCCGGGCGCGGCGCTGGCCGGCACGCCGATCCAGCACGTCTTCATCGGGTCAT
The DNA here is from genome assembly GCF_000426345.1 of Cupriavidus phytohabitans. GTDB lineage: Bacteria > Pseudomonadota > Gammaproteobacteria > Burkholderiales > Burkholderiaceae > Cupriavidus. The sequence goes on from NZ_AUFE01000013.1 coordinate 136,036, forward strand.
GCACCAACGGCCGCATCGAAGACCTGCGCGCGGTCGCGAGCGTGGTGCGCGGCAAGACTGTCGCCACGGGCGTGCGCGCCATGGTGGTGCCGGGATCGGGCGCCGTGAAGGCACAGGCCGAGCGCGAAGGTCTCGCCGACATCCTCACCGCGGCGGGCTTCGAATGGCGCCAGCCCGGCTGCTCGATGTGCCTGGCCATGAACGACGATGTGCTCGCCGACGGCGTGCGCTGCGCCTCCACCACAAACCGCAATTTCGAAGGCCGGCAGGGGCGGGGTGCCATCACCCACCTGATGAGCCCGGCCATGGCGGCCGCGGCGGCCATTACCGGGGCGATCACCGACGTCCGCAAGCTGGAGCTGTCCCATGCCTGAAGTTTCCTGCCTCACCGGCAAAGCCGCAGCGATCCGTTTCGAGAACCTCGACACCGACCAGATCATTCCCAAGCAGTTCCTGCGCGGCATCGACAAGTCGGGCCTGGCCGAAGGCATTCTCTATGACCACCGCTTCGACGCCACCGGCGCGCAACGCCCGGAGTTCGTGCTGAACCGGCCGGAATACGCCGATGCAAGCATCCTTGTCGGAGGCGCCAACTTCGGCTGCGGCTCCAGCCGCGAGCATGCCGTATGGGGCCTGCAGCAGTTCGGCATCCGCGCCGTGATCGCGCCCAGTTTCGGCGAGATCTTCTACTCGAATGCGATGAACAACCGGCTGCTGCTGGTGATGCTGCCGCGCGAGGTGATCGAGCGACTGATGGACGCGGCCGATGCCGACGGCGCCAACGTGATCCGCATCGATGTCGAAGCCATGCAGGTGCGCACGCCGGTAGGCGACTTCCCGTTCGAGCTGTCGGCGCGGCATCGCCGCATGTTCCTCGAGGGACTCGACATGATCGGCCTGTCGCTGACGCAGCGCGACGAGATCGAGCAATTTGCGCGCCGCTACTGGGACGCGTTCCCGTGGGCGAAGGATGTGGCCCGGCGCACGCGCGACCGGCTGGGCTCGACCTGAGCCTGGTGCCACGCCGACCTGCTGGCGGGCAGTTTCCCTTCGCTGTCGATGCCCTGCCGCAAAGCCCGGAGGAGTCCGACATCGACAGCGCGCGATGCGAATTCCATGCGTGCGCGGCCGCGCGTGACTATGCTTGGCATATCTCCGCTCGCCTCAGGCGGGCATGCAGCCCCGGACAATGCCATGACGACGAACGACGACAGCGCGGGCCCCGCGCCGGCCGACGCGCCGCGCCCCGCCAACCCGCGCCTGCTGGCCGCGATGAGCCACGAGATCCGCACGCCGCTGTACGGCATGCTCGGCACGCTGGAACTGCTGTCGATGACCGGGCTGGACGCGGCGCAGCGCCAGCAGGTGGCGACCATCACCGCCTCGTCGCGCGTGCTGCTGCAGTTGCTCGACGACCTGCTCGACTTCTCGCGCATCGAAGCCGGCGAGCTGCGGCTGGACGCGGTGCCGTTCGATCCGGTGGCGCTCGCCGAAACCGTGGCGCGCGCGCAGGAGCCGCTGGCCATGCGCAAGGGCGTGGCCCTGGACTGCGACCTGCAGCCGGGCGTGCCGTGGCTGCTGGGCGATCCGCTGCGCGTGCGGCAAGTGCTGGCCAACCTGTTGCGCAATGCGATCAAGTTCACCGCGCAAGGGCGCGTCACGCTGCGCATGTGGCGGGAACCGCTGCCCTCGGCTGATCAGGTCAGGCTGATGCTGGAAGTGGCCGACACCGGCGTCGGCATCGATCGCGCGATGCTTCCACACCTGTTCGAGCCGTTCACGCGAGGCAATGCTTCGGGCACGGACCGGCACGGCGGCGCCGGGCTCGGCCTGGCGATCTGCAGGCATCTGGCCAGGCTGATGGGCGGCGATATCACCGCTGACAGCACGCCGGGCCAGGGCAGCCGCTTTACCGTTGCGCTGCAGTTGCCGGCCACTTCCTCACGGCCGTCGCGCGGCGTTGCCGGCGCCGATACGCCGTCCGCGATGCCAACGCTGCCCCACCTGGGACTGCGCGTGCTGGTCGTGGAGGACCATCCGCACAACCGGCAACTGCTGCGTGGCCAGCTGGAGCGGCTTGGCTGCGCGGTGCAACTGGCGAGCGACGGCGCTCAGGGGCTGGCGGCCTGCGCGGCAGGGGCCTTTGACGTCGTGCTGACCGATGTGCAGATGCCGGTCATGGATGGCTACGCGCTCAGCCGCCGGCTGCGCGCGGCAGGCAACCCCGTGCGCATCGTCGCGCTGACTGCCAACGCCGGCGCAGGCGAAGCGGGTCGCTGCCATGCCGCGGGCATGGACCGCTGCCTCGTCAAGCCGGTACTGCTGCAAGCGCTGGCGGCGTGCCTGCAAGAGCTGGTGCCTGCGTGCGCGCAGGCGTCGCCGCTTGCCAGCGATAACGCCGAAGCCAGCGCCGCGCTGCTGGCGCAGAGCGCGTATGCCGACCTCGATGCCTTGCTTGCGGCGGCCACCAGCGGCGACCTGGGCGCGGTGCAGACGCACGCGCAGCGCATGCGCGGCGCGCTGGCGCACTTCGATGCCGCGCGCGACGCGGCGGAGCTGTGCCGCGAACTGGAGGCCGGCGCCGCGTGGGCCGTGCAGGCGACGCAGGACCGCATCGGCGACCTCGGCCTGGTGCTGGATGCCTGCTTTCCAGGCCACCGCGATTCACGCTTGTCGCCATGATCCGGACGACCGGCTTCGAAGCGCTACGCTGCGGCCTGTAGCGCCGCCTCAGGCGAGGGCGCCGGACGCCTGCGGGGCTTCGTCCCGCTCCCAGGCGACGCAGTTGCGGCCGCGGTTTTTGGCAGCGTAGAGCACGTGGTCGGCGCGCATCAGCAGCGTATCCAGGTCTTCGCCGGGCCGCAGCGTCGCCACGCCGAAGCTGGCGGTCACGCGGTGCACGCCGGGCAGTACCGTCATCGGCGTGTGTTCGAGCGTATGGCGCAGGCGCTCGGCCAGTTGCAGTGCGGCGTCCGGCGCGGTATCGGGCAGCAGCACGACAAACTCTTCGCCGCCCAGCCGCGCCGCGATATCGCGCCGGCGAATGCCGCCGGCGATGATCTGGCCGAACTGCGCCAGCACCGCGTCGCCGGCGCTGTGGCCGTAGTTGTCGTTGATGAACTTGAAGTAGTCGAGGTCGCACACCAGCAGGCTGAGCGGCTGCCCGGGCGGCGGCGGGATCTGCTGCACGGCGAGCGCGGCCAGGCCGCGGCGGGTATGCAGCAGCGTCAGCGGGTCAGTGTCGCGCTCGTGCCGCAGGCCGACGATGATGTCCTGCACCGCCGCGGCCAGCAACGACAGGGCCAGTGCCATCAACAGCAGCCCCAGCGTGGCCTGCAGCCACAGCCAGTAGGCCGATTGGATAAAGCTGGCAGCATCGTGCGATGCGGCCGGCACCACGGTCAGCACGGTGCGCGGCAGGAAATGCAGCGCGAACACCAGGTAGACCCAGAACAGCACGCGGTCCGCCAGGCGCCCGGCGCGCAGCCGGGCCAGCGCCGGCATGCCCAGCAGCAGGATCATGGCGATGCCGGCGTTCAGGATGTAGATGCGCGCCACCAGCCGCGGCTGCACCAGGTCGAACCACGCAATCGCGCCGAGCAGCGCGAGCGGCAACGCCACCTGCGCGCAGGTATCGACCCGCGCACCGATGCGCGCCAGCATGCCGCGCAGCAACAGCATCCCGCTGCCCAGGTAGAGCAGGCCGGTCACCGTGGCCTGTCCGCCGCCGGGCCGCGGGGACCAGACGATCTGCAGGGTGATGGCGATCGCGTACATGCCGTACGCGGCAGCCGGCAGCAACAGGTAATGCCGGGTGCGCTCATAGCGCCATGCCAGCACGAAGCACAGCGAGAATGCGATGGCGATGGCGGGATTGACCAGTGCCAGGAATCGACCAGCGTCTTGCAACACGAGAGTCCCCTGTTCTTGTCGTTCCCTGGCAGGGGTGGTTGGAAGCCCCGGCGAGGGCGCGCATGCGTCAAAACATCGCGCGGCCGGAGGGCGGGCCAGGGAACTTTATAGGGCGCATGCGCGCCCGGGCAGGCGCGGCGCCTGGCCGCCGCCTGCTGAGTGTTTCCGTCGGGTCTCATTCTAGCCACCACCGCGACACGCGGCGCATGGCGCCTGCCGCCGCCGGGCAAACAATTGTGAACGCCGGGGACGTGGCTGCCGGGCCACGGATGCCACGGTTTCCCGCTTTTGTGACTAATCTGGTAGATGCTGTCCGGGTCTTCCGGCAGTTCGGTTTTCCGTACGCAAGGAGATCACGATGAATACCAAGAAAGCGATGCCGGTCCTGCTGCTGGCGGCAAGCGTGCTGGCGGCGCCGTTTGCCATGGCGCAAGGCACTGGCCGGACCACCCGGCCGATGACGGAACCCGCGGCGTCAGCGCCGCCGCCGGCCCCGCAAAGCTCGCCGTATATGCAGGTGCAGCAATGGAAGAAAGGCGACCGCCTGCCGGCCGAGTTCAGGGACCGCCAGTATGTGATCGACGATTACAAGCAATACAATTTGCCGGCGCCGCGCAAGGGCACGCGCTGGGTAGGAGTCGGCGCCGAGTATTACCTGGTGGCGCCCAATGGCGTCATCCAGCAGGTCGGGTCGGGTTCCTGATCCACACGTCCGGGGCGCCTCGCCCCGGGGCCATGCAGCAAAGCAAAGCCGCCGCGCGGGCTGCGCGGCGGCTCTTTTTTTGTGCGCCCAGCATGGGCGCACTCTTGTGGGTGCAAGTCCCACCGTAAGTTGATCACAGCGAACGAAGCGAAGCGCAACTGCGAAAGG
>NZ_AUFE01000014.1 GCF_000426345.1 Cupriavidus phytohabitans
CGACCGCGCGGATCGCGGTGATCGGCGACGGACGGTAGCGCGGCTCCTGGTAGAACTGGTTGTAGATCGACTCCATCACCGGGTGCGACACGTCCAGCCCGGTCAGGTCCATCAGCTCGAACGGGCCCATGCGGAAGCCGGCCTGCTCGCGCATGATGTTGTCGATGTCGGCAAACTCGGCCACGCCTTCCTGCGCGACCTTCAGGCCTTCGATATTCATGCCGCGGCCGGCATGGTTGACGATAAAGCCCGGCATGTCCTTGCAGCGCACCGGCGTATGGCCCATGCGGCGCGACAGCGCCATCAGCGCGTCGCCAACCTGTGGATCGCCCGACAGGCCGTCGATGACCTCGACCACCTTCATCAGCGGCACCGGGTTGAAGAAGTGGTAGCCGGCGATGCGGCCCGGGTGCTTCGCGCCCACGGCGATCGCGGTGATCGACAGCGACGAGGTGTTCGAGGCGATGATGGCGTTCTCGCGCAGGATCGCTTCCAGCTTGGCGATCAGGTCGCGCTTGACTTCCAGCTTCTCGACGATGGCTTCCAGCACCATGTCGCACCCGGCCAGGTCTTCCAGAGCGCCGCACGGCTTGACGCGGGCCAGCGTGGCCTCGGCGTCAGCGGCGCTGATCTTGCCCTTGTCGGCGAGCTTGGCCAGCGTGTCCTGCAGGTACTGGCGGGCGGCGGCCACAGCTTGCGGGTTGGCGTCGTACAGGTTGACGGTCAGGCCAGCCTGGGCGGCGATCTGCGCGATGCCGCGGCCCATGGCGCCGGTGCCGACGATGCCCAGCGTGTCGATGGTGAAAGTGCTCATCATTCGTCCCAAAAGTTGTGGTTAAATTAGCACGATCGTACGTTTTTTGCACCTTTCCGAACAGACCGGAAGGGCAGGCGGCGTGCGCTGATCGGCCAGGCCGGACACGGCAGGCTCCGGATGGTCCACAATCCCCCTCAGGCCCGTGCCGTGCGGGCGACTATTCCAACAACGGAGAGAGACGACATGCTGAAGCTCTGCGGCTTTGCCGCCAGCAACTACTACAACAAAGTGAAGCTGGCGCTGCTGGAAAAGAACGTGCCGTTCGAAGAGGTGCTGGCCTGGATCGGCGAGACCGACCCGGCCGCAACGCCGGCGGGCAAGGTGCCCTACATGATCACCGAATCCGGCTCACTGTGCGAGTCGGAAGTCATCGTCGAATACCTGGAAGCGGCATTCCCGCAGACGCCGCTGCTGCCGAAGGACCCGCTGCAGGCCGGCAAGGTGCGCGAGATCGTCACCTTCATGGAGCTGTACCTGGAGCTGACGGCGCGCGAGCTGTATCCAGAGGCGTTCTTCGGCGGCAAGGTCAGCGACAGTGTCAAGGAGCGCCAGCACAAGCTACTGGCGCGCTATATCCCGGCGTTTGCCAGGCTGGCGAAGTTCTCGCCGTATATCGCAGGCGACAGCTTCACGCTGGCCGACTGCGCGGCAGCAGTGCACCTGCCGCTGGTGTCGTCGTGCACCAAGATCATCTATGGCACGGATATGCTGGCTGACCTGCCGGTCAAGGATTACCTGAAGACGCTGTCGCAGCGCGAGTCGGTGCAGAAAGTCAATGCAGACCGGAAGGCGAATACCGAGCTGATGATGAGTCGTAGCAAGAAGTAAGCGGAGGCGGCTAGCGTTGCGCTAGCGGTCGGATGTATCCACCGTCCGTAGTGGACGCTCCCCTCTCCCGTGCGCGGGAGAGGGGAGCAAACATGCCGGCTCGCGAAGGCATCAGGAAGCAAAACGCCCGCGAATCGTCGCGGGCGTTTTTGTCTGAGTGTCTGCTTTAAAGCTTCCCCAACCTTTCCAGCGCCAGCGCCAGCGTCTCTTCCTTCTTCGCAAAGCAGAACCGCACCACGCCCGACTCGCGCGGCTGCGTATAGAACGCCGACACCGGAATCGCCGCCACGCCGATCTCGCGCGTCAGCCACATGGCGAAGTCCGCCTCGCTCAGGTCGGAAATAGCCGAGTAGTCGACGCACTGGAAGTAGGTGCCATCCGACGGCAGCAACTTGAAGCGCGAATCCGCCAGCCCGGCGCGGAAGAAATCGCGCTTGGCCTGGTAGAACGCCGACAGCTGCAGGTACGGCGCGGGATCGGCCATGTAGTCGGCCAGCCCGTGCTGCACCGGCGTATTGACGGTGAACACGTTGAACTGGTGCACCTTGCGGAACTCGGCCATCAGCGCGGCCGGCGCCGCCACGTAGCCGACCTTCCAGCCGGTCACATGATAAGTCTTGCCGAAGCTGGAGATCACGAAGCTGCGGCGCGCCAGCTCGGGATGGCGCGACACCGACTCATGCCGCTGGCCGTCGTAGACCATGTGCTCGTAGACCTCGTCCGACAGCAGGAGGATGTCGGTGCCGGCCAGAATCTGTACCAGCTTGTCCATGTCGCCCGCGCGCCAGATCGTGCCGGTGGGGTTGTGCGGCGTGTTGATGAGGATCATGCGCGTGCGCGGCGTGATCGCGGCGGCGAGCTTGTCGAAGGGCACGCGGAACTCGGGCGCCTCCAGCGTGACCGGCACGGCGGTGGCGCCGGCCAGTTCGATCGCGGGCAGGTAGCTGTCGTAGCAGGGCTCGAGCACGATCACTTCGTCGCCCGGATGCACGGCGCACAGGATCGCGGTCAGGATTCCCTGCGTGGCGCCGGCGGTGACGGTGATCTCGGTATCCCAGCTGTACTGGTGGCCGTACAGCGCGGCGATCTTGTCGGCGATGGCCTGGCGCAGGCGCGGCACACCCGCCATCGGCGGGTACTGGTTATGGCCGGCGCGCATCGCCCCGGCGACGGCATCGACGATCTTCGGGTCGCAATCGAAGTCCGGAAATCCCTGGCCCAGGTTGACGGCGTTCTTCTCGATGGCCAGGGCCGACATCACGGTGAAGATGGTGGTGCCGACGCCGGGCAGGCGCGAGGGCGGCGGGGTCAGGGGGGCGAGCGTGGTGTCTGCGGACATGTTGCGGGCGTGTCGATGCGGTAAGAGGAGGGCGCGCGTGCCGAACCGGCCCCGCGCGATCCGGCAATTCTAAAGCGGATCGGCGGTCGTGTCGGCGGTGGTGCCGGCCTGAGCGGCCAGCCAGGCGCCAAAGCCCGGCGGCGTCAGCACCTCGACGCCGCTGGAGCGGCGCAGGCGGCTGCGCAGCTTGAGCACCGCCTTGTCCTTCGATACCAGGCACGCGGCGCCGGCAAAGTGGGCCAGCTCAACAAACTTCTGGTCGTCGGTGTCCTTGCAGCGGGGCAGCCGGATGGCGTCGGCCTCGTCCTGCGGCGGCAGCGGTTCGAGGCGGGTCAGGCGATCGACGGTGGCCAGCGCGGTGTCGATATCGACCTCGAAGCGGGCAAATTGCGGATAAGCCAGCACGCGGCGCAACTCTTCGCGGCAATCGGCGCGGATCACCGGGGCGATGGTGCCGGCCTCCAGCGCGTGCCGGATCGGCTCGACATGCGGGTCGCGGAACACCAGCAGGTCGACCCAGATATTGGAGTCGAGCACCACGCAGGGCGCGCCCGCTGGGGCAGATGTGACGCCGGCGGGGCTGGCGGGATGGTCGGTTCCGGTGCTGTCGAGGCGCATTCGCTACAATCTTGGCTGGTTTGTCCTTGGCTACTGCCGCGATTTTGCCATGCTCATCGTTTTGTCTCCCGCCAAGTCACTGGATTACGAGACACCCCCGCGCATCAAGACCCATACGCTGCCGCGTTTCATCGACCGTTCCGCCACGCTGATCGAGCGCCTGCGCAAGCTCGCGCCGCAGGACGTGGGCGCGCTGATGGACATCTCCGACAAGCTCGCCGTGCTCAATGTCACGCGCTATGCCGAGTGGTCGCCCGAGTTCACCGCCGCCAACAGCAAGCAGGCGGTGCTGGCCTTCAACGGCGACGTTTACGACGGTCTCGATGCGAAGACGCTGACCGCCGAGGACCTCGGCTTCGCGCAGAAGCACCTGCGCATCCTGTCGGGCCTGTATGGCGTGCTGCGCCCCCTGGACTGGATGCAGCCCTACCGGCTGGAGATGGGCACGCGCCTCGACAACGCCGCTGGCAAGGACCTCTATGCGTTCTGGGGCGATGATGTCACGCAGATGATCAACGGCGACATGGCCGCGCTGAAGCAGGAAGGCTCGCAAGTGCTGGTCAACCTGGCTTCGGAAGAGTATTTCAAGGTGGTGCGGCCCAAGGTGCTGCAGGCGCGCATCGTCACGCCGGTGTTCGAGGACTGGAAGGGCGGGCGCTACAAGATCATCTCGTTCCATGCCAAGCGCGCGCGCGGCACGATGGCGCGATACGCGGTCACGCACCGCATCACCGAGCCGGAAAAGCTCAAGCGCTTCGCCGAGGACGGCTATGCCTTCGATGCCTCCGCTTCCGACGCCGGCCGTTGGGTGTTCCGCCGCCGCTTGGAAGACTGAACCCTCGAAGACTGAACCCTAACGCAACGAGACCGCCAGCCATGCCTTCCGCCCTGCACATCTCCTCGCATTTCGATTCGGGTGCCATCGAGGTCGAGGCGCTTGACCGTGCCGACGATATCCGCTTGCGCATCCGCGCCGATTCGCACGCCGACTTCCGGCAATGGTTCCACTTCCGCCTGCAGGGCGCGGCGGGGCAGGCGTGCCGGATGCACTTCCTCAACGCGGGCGACTGCACTTACCCGGACGGCTGGCGTGACTACCGCGCGGTGGCCTCGTATGACCGCGCGTACTGGTTCCGCGTGCCGACCCGCTTCGACGGCAAGGTGATGACGGTGGAATTCACGCCCGGGCACGACAGCGTCTGGTTCGCGTATTTCGAGCCCTATCCCGACGAGCGCCACCTGTCGCTGCTGGCGAGCTGCCAGCGTTCGCCGCTGGCGCAACTGTCACATCTGGGCAGCACTGTCGACGGGCGCGACATGACCCGCGTCACGCTGGGCCAGCCCGGGCCCGGCAAGAAGACCATCTGGATGATCGCGCGCCAGCATCCGGGCGAGAGCATGGCCGAATGGTTTGTCGAGGGCGTGCTGCAGCGGCTGACAGGCACCGGCGTCTGGACCGGCGATCCGGTCGCGCGCAAGCTGCTCGAGCGCGCCGTGTTCCATATCGTGCCGAACATGAACCCGGATGGCTCGGCGCGCGGCAACCTGCGCACCAATGCCGCTGGCGCCAACCTGAACCGCGAATGGATGTCGCCCAGCGCGGATATCAGTCCGGAGGTCTACCATGTACGCCGCGCCATCGAGGCCACGGGGTGTGACATGTTCTTCGATATCCACGGCGACGAGGGCTTGCCGTACAACTTCGTCGCCGGCAGCGAGATGCTGCCCGGCTTTACCGAGGCGCGCCGGCGCGAGCAGCAGCGCTTCATCGAAGCCTTCAAGCGCGCTTCACCGGACTTCCAGGACGTACACGGCTACGCCGCCAGCAAGTACAACGCCGACGCGCTCAAGCTCGCGTCCAAGTACATCGGCCATACCTTCGGCTGCCTGGCGCTGACGCTGGAAATGCCGTTCAAGGACAACGCCGATCTGCCCGATGCGGCGGTGGGCTGGAACGGCGCGCGCAGTGCGCTGCTGGGCACGGCGATGCTGCAGGCGATCCTGGATTACCTGGGCTGAGGCCTTTGGCTGTTGCAGGTTTGCTCCCCTCTCCCGCCTGCGGGAGAGGGGCCGGGGGTGAGGGCCGGCGCATGGCAAGCATCGTGACGTCTCGCTTCGTGGAGAGGCCTGCCCTCACCCCCGCCCCTCTCCCATGAATGGGAGAGGGGAGAGTACAAGCGCACGCACAAGCGCCCGAGCGCTTACTGCTTCTTCTTGGTCTTGCTGCTTGTCTTCGCCGACCCGGATGCCGACTTCGTCGACTTGGCCGCCGATGACTTGCTCGACTTCGACGCCGCCGTGCTCTTGCCCTTGGCACCCTTGCGGCTCTTGCCGGACGACGTGGCCTGGCTCGACATGGGCACGGCCGGCGCGGCAGCGGGTTCGCTGATGGTGGCGCCGCTGGGGTCCTGCAGCTCGTACGCCAGCATCATGCCGTCGTCGTAGCCGCAGCGCACGCGCACGGGCTGCCAGTCGTCGCCGCGGCGCTTGTGCGCGGTGGCGTTGAACGTCACCACGGTGCTGACCGGCACGGCCTGCTTGCCGGGCGAGAAGCGTCCGCTCCAGGGCTCGGTCATGGCCTGCCCGGCGGCGAGCGCGCCGGTGGGGATCTTCAGGGCATCGTAGGTGGCCGAGCGCGGCACCACCCAGCTGGCGTGCGCGGCGCAGTCGGCCACGTCGCTGCTGGCGTTCTCGGTCTTCATCAGCTGCTCGCGCATGCGTGCGCGATACTCGGACAGGCTGACACGGCCGCGATCGGGCAGGGTGATGGTCTTGGTGGGCGGCGTGGAAGTGGCGGCGGGAGCGGGAGCGGCAGGCCTGGCGGGAGCGCCCGTCGGGGCAGCGGCAGGGGCCTGGGCGGCGGCCTCGTCGGCCGGCATGTTGGCGCAGCCCGCCAGCCCGATCGCACCGGCCACCGCGGCAGCGACCATGCGGAGCCGGCTGCCGAGCAGTTCGGAAATTCGTCGGATCACAGTGTTTGCGGTGTTTGCGTTCTGGGATTGGCTTGCCGGCGCGGGGCCGGCAGGCCGGGTAGCTTCGCAAAGGAATGCCATGATAGAGGAAACCTATCCGGCAAAGTTCCTAAATCTTGTTACCTATTCTTCTAACGCAATGACGACGCGCAGGAAGCGGCCTGCTTTCTAGCAGATATTTCCCACGCTGCACAATTGCGGGGAACCCGCACGACCGGTCCGCGGTGATCCGCGCGGCCCGGCCGTGGTGCGTTGGCAAACGCCTCAGGCCACGCGCGAAGGCATCGCGCGCGTAAAGCGCAGCAAATCGTCCAGCAGTGCGTTCAGGTCATGGCGCAGCTTGGCGAAGCCGGCGGTGTGGGTCAGGCCCACTTCATCCATGTACAGCTTGCGGTTGACCTCGAGTTGCAGGCTGTGGCGCCCGGCCTGCGGCTGGCCGACCACGCGCACGATTTCCACGCCCTTGTACGGGTGGTTGCGCCAGACCTCGTAGCCCATGTCCTTGAGCACGCCTTCGATGCGGTCGGTAAAGCGCTTGTCGCAGGTGGTGCCGTCGCGGTCGCCGACGACGAAGTCGGGATGCTCCAGGCCAGGGAACTCGGTCGCGTATTGCGCGGCGCGGCTCGGCATCGAATGGCAGTTGATGTGCCAGGCGCTGCCGTGGCTGGAGACCGCGTGATCGGCCAGCTTTTGCAGCTGCGCGTAGTAGGGCAGGTAGCAGCGGTTGATGCGCGCCTGCACTTCTTCCACGGCGAGCTTGCGGTCGTAGATCGCCTCGCCGCTGTCGAGCACGCGCCAGACCAGGCCCTTGCCGAGCCGGGTCTTGGAGGTTTCCTGCTTCGCGCCGGGCCAGGGGGCCTCGAGCAGCGCTTCGTCGATTTCCTCCAGCGCGCGGTTGGCGTCGATGTAGCTGCGCGGGAAGCCCGCGCACAGCAGCGGGATGCCGCGCGCCGGCGCGCCGGCGTAGAGTTCATCGACGAAGGTGTCCTCGGCCTGCCGCAGCAGCGGCAGCGGCAGGGCGGGATCGGGGCGGAAGTCCGTCGGGTAGGTGGTCGCGCTGTGCGGCGAGTCCAGGAACAGCGGGGCGGGCTCGCCGTCCGGCTGGTACAGGAAGAATGGACTATCCGCGGTGGTTCGGTCGGTATCGGTCATGATGCTGCGCCAGGGGTCAGTCGAGCGAAATCTTGGCGGCCGCGGCCACACGCTTGTTCTTGGCCACTTCGCTCTTGATCTGCGCGGCGAAGTGGGCCGGGGTGTCGCCCACCGGGGTCGCGCCCAGCTTTTCCAGCTTGGCCTTGACCTCCGGCGTCGCCAGCACCTTGACGGCGGCGGCATGCAGCTTGTTCTGGATATCGGCCGGCAGGTTGGCGGGCGCGATCAGGCCGAACCAGGCGGCGTCGTTGACCTCGCCCAGGCCCAGCTCGGCGAAGGTCGGCACGTTCGGCAGCGCCGCCACGCGCTTGGGCGCGGCCACGGCCAGCGCGCGCAGCTTGCCGCCTTCGATGAACGGCAGCGACGACGGCAGGTTGTCGAACAGCACCAGCACCTGGCCGGCCAGCGCGTCGTTCAGCGCCGGGCCCACGCCCTTGTACGGCACGTGCAGCAGTTCGGTCTTGCTGCTCATCTTGAACAGTTCCCCCATCATGTGCGAGACGCTGCCGTTGCCGGCGGAGCCATAGGCCAGCTTGTTCGGCTGCGACTGCGCCAGCGCGATGAAAGACTTCATGTCGGTGGCCTTGACCGCCGGGTTGATGCTCATCACGTTCGGCACCGAGGCCAGGTTGGTGATGGTGGTGAAGTCCTTGGTTGCATCGTAGGACAGGCGCGGGTAGACCGCAGGGTTGATGCCGTGGGTCGAGGCCGTGGCAATGCCCAGCGTGTAGCCGTCCGGCGCCGCCTTCGACAGGAAGGTGGTGCCGATGCTGCCGCCGGCGCCGCCGCGGTTGTCGACCACCACGGCCTGGCCCAGTTGCTGGCCAAGCTTGTCGGCAACGATACGCGCGACGATATCGGTGGTGCCGCCGGCGGGGAAGGGCACCACCAGCGTGATCGGCTTGGCCGGATAGCCGGACTGGGCGGCGGCGCTGAAGGACAGGCCGGTGGCGAGGGCGGCCGAGGCGGCGGCCAGGGTGCGGAGCAGGTGGCGACGTTGCATGATGTCTTGTGGGGAAAGGTATCGAGAAAGAGACAAAGGCGTTTTCACGATTCTGCTCGTCCAGGCAAGCCCCTCGCAAACGAAATAAAATCCCTAGCTCATTCCAATTGGTCGTGAAGTCGAGGTGATGTATGCGGCGTATGTGCCCGTCGCTGACCGAGTTGCAGGCGTTCGAAGCTGCGGCCCGACATAACAGTTTTACCGTGGCGGCGCGCGAATTGCACGTGACGCAGGGTGCTATCAGCAAGCAAGTGCGCAGCCTGGAAGCCTACCTGGGGATCGAACTGTTCGAGCGGGTGCGCCAGCGGCTGGTGCTGACCGATGCCGGTGCGCGCTACCTGGAGCGCATCGGCCCCAGCCTTAACGAACTGGAGGCGGCCACGGTCGAGCTGATGGCGCGCCAGGGGCGCGGGGGCGTGCTGCACATCGCCAGCATGCCCACGCTCGGCGCCAAGTGGCTGATCCCGCGCTTGCCGCAGTTCTTTGCCCGGCATCCGGAGGTGACGCTGGAATTCGTGCCGCATGCGCAGGGCTACGATTTTTCCGAGCCGGATCTCGATGCGGCGATCCGCTTCGGCGATGGCGTCTGGCCGGGCAGCCTGGCTGACTACATGACCGGACGCGAAGTGCTGCCGGTCTGCCGCCCGGGCCTGCTGGCCGATGAGCCTGACGGCGTCGCGCGCACGCCAGATGCGCTGCTGCGCTACCCGCTGCTGCACCACACCACCGTGCCCGAGGCGTGGCCCGACTGGTTCGCCACGCTGGGCGTGGCTACCCGCCAGGCGTGGAGCGGCGCGCGCTTCGACCAGTTCTCGCTGCTGACACAGGCGGCGCTGTCGGGGCTGGGCATCGCGCTGATCCCGCGCTGCCTGATCGAACAGGAACTCGATACCGGCGCGCTGGTGGTCGCGCATCCGGCGCAGGTGCTGGCCAAGAAGGGCTATTACCTGTGCTACCCGGAGCAGAAGCAGCATTTGCCGGCGCTGCGGACTTTCCGTGCCTGGGTCATGGAAGGCGCGGACCTGGCGCGGCCAGGCTGAGGTCGCCGGAGGTCACTGAAATGCCCAGGTTGCGGGCGGTTTGCTCCCTCTCCCGCAAGCGGGAGAGGGAGCAAACCAGGCAGTTCTTATTTCGACAGCACCTTCATCGCCTGCTCCAGGCCCGCCAGCGTGACGGGATACATGCGTCCCTTCATCAGCTGGTTGATCACGGTGATCGACTGGCGGTACTGCCACAGGCCCTCCGGCTCGGGGTTGAGCCAGACGAAATGCGGGAACTGCTCGGTCATGCGGTTCAGCCACACCGCGCCGGCCTCGGCGTTGTTGTACTCGACCGAGCCGCCGGGCTGCAGGATCTCATACGGGCTCATGGTCGCATCGCCGACGAAGATGATCTTGTAGTCGGACGTGTACTTGTGCAGCAGGTCCCACGTCGCCAGCTTCTCGGCGTGGCGGCGGCGGTTGTTCTTCCACACATAGTCATACAGGCAGTTGTGGAAGTAGTAGTACTCCAGGTGCTTGAACTCGGTCTTGGTGGCCGAGAACAGTTCTTCCACGCGCTTGATGTGGTCGTCCATCGAGCCGCCCACGTCCATCAGCATCAGCACCTTGACCTTGTTGTGGCGCTCGGGCCGCAGCTTGATGTCGAGCAGGCCGGCGTTGGCCGCGGTCGAGTGGATGGTGTCGTCCAGGTCCAGTTCGGTGTCGGCGCCATCGCGCGCGAAACGGCGCAGGCGGCGCAGCGCGACCTTGATGTTGCGCGTGCCCAGCTCGACCTGGTCATCATAGTCCTTGTAGGTACGCGCTTCCCACACCTTGATCGCAGTGCGGTTGCCCTTGCTCGGGCCGCCGATGCGGATGCCTTCCGGGTTGTAGCCGCCGTGCCCGAACGGCGAGGTGCCGCCGGTGCCGATCCACTTGTTGCCGCCCTCGTGCTTTTCCTTCTGCTCCTCGAGCAGCTGCTTGAGGCGCTCCATCAGCTTGTCGAGGCCGCCCATGGCCTCGATCTTGGCCTTCTCCTCGGCCGACAGCTCGCGCTCCAGCGTCTTCTGCAGCCAGTCGAGCGGGATGTCGGACTTCCAGTCGACCAGGCTTTCCACGCCCTTGAAGTAGGCGGCGAAGGCCTGGTCGAACTTGTCGAAGTGCTTCTCGTCCTTGACCAGCGTCATGCGCGACAGGTAGTAGAACTCGTCGATCGAGGGCGTGATGACCTGCGCCTTGAGCGCTTCCAGCATGGTCAGGTATTCCTTGACCGAGACTGGCAGCTTGGCGTGGCGCAGCGAGAAGAAGAAGTCGATCAGCATGATGCCTTGCTCTGTGATAGGCGGCCGCTTCAGCGCGGACGGTCAAGCTGGAATTGCAGGTGTTGACGCACCGTCGGCCACTCGCTGGCGATGATCGAAAACACCACGGTATCGCGCAACGAGCCGTCTGGCATGCGCTGGTGGTTGCGCAGCACGCCGTCCTGCTTGGCGCCCAGCCTTGCGATCGCGGCGCGGCTCTGCTGGTTCATCCAGTGCGTGCGGAATTCCACGGCGATGCAGTCGAGCTGCTCGAAGGCATGGCCTAGCAGCATCAGCTTGCACTCGGTGTTCAGCGGCGTGCGCTGGACCCGGCGCGCATACCAGGTGGAGCCGATCTCCACGCGCCGGTTGGCCGCGTCGATATTCATGTAGGTGGTCATGCCCGCCAGCTCGCCCGCGGCGTCGCGCACCGCGAACGGCAGCATCGAGCCCTGGTCCTGCAGGCCCAGGCGCCGCGCGATCTCGGCTTCCATGCGCTCGGGCGCGGGCACGCTGGTGTACCAGAGCTTGTGCAGCTCGCCGTCGGCGCAGGCGGCGCGCAGGCCGTCGGCATGCTCGGGTCGCAGCGGCTCCAGCGTGGCTTGCTTGCCGGCCAGGGTCACGGGATTGGCAAAAGCGGTCATGACAGGCAGCTCGCTCAGCGGTTGGCGCGGTTCATGAAGACCAGGCGCTCGAACAGGTGCACGTCCTGCTCGTTCTTCAGCAGCGCGCCGTGCAGCGGCGGGATCGCGGCCTTCTTGTCCGGGCTCTTCAGCGCCTCGGGCGGGATGTCCTCGGACATCAGCAGCTTGAGCCAGTCAATCAGCTCGGAGGTGGACGGCTTCTTCTTCAGGCCCGGCAGGTTGCGCATCTCGTAGAACGATTCCAGCGCGGCGGCGACCAGCTCACGCTTGATGCCGGGGTAGTGCACGTCGACGATCTGCTGCATGGTGTCGGCGTCCGGGAACTTGATGTAGTGGAAGAAACAGCGGCGCAGGAAGGCGTCCGGCAGTTCCTTCTCGTTGTTCGAGGTGATGATCACCAGCGGACGGCGCTTCGCCTTGACCAGTTCACGCGTCTCGTAGACATAGAACTCCATGCGGTCGAGTTCGCGCAGCAGGTCGTTGGGGAATTCAATGTCGGCCTTGTCGATCTCGTCGATCAGCAACACCACTTGCTGGTCGGCTTCGAAGGCCTGCCACAGCACGCCCTTGACGATGTAGTTGCGGATGTCGTGCACGCGGTCGTCGCCGAGCTGCGAGTCGCGCAGGCGCGAGACCGCGTCGTATTCATACAGGCCCTGCTGTGCCTTGGTGGTCGACTTGATATGCCACTGCAGCAGCGGCATGTCCAGCGCGGCGGCCACTTCCTCGGCCAGCATGGTCTTGCCGGTGCCGGGCTCGCCCTTGATCAGCAGCGGGCGCTGCAGCGTGCGCGCGGCGTTGACGGCCAGCTTGAGGTCGTCGGTGGCGACATACTGGTCACTGCCCTCGAAACGGGCCTGCTGGGCGGAAGAAGCTTGGGCGGAAGCGTTGGCGGTGTTTGACATGAGGCAACCTGGAGGTGACGGCCCTGTCCTGGTCGGTTCGGGCCGGGTTGGCGTGTTTGGCGCAGTCTCTTCGCGCTGTCACGCGCGCTTTCATTATGGGCGGTGTGGTTCGTCCGGACTCAGTGCCGAACGTCTGCGAACGGTCGTGCGCTTTACCGGAATGGGCCAGTATAAAAGACCTTTGCGGTTCGTGTTGGACGGGGCTGACAGACGGTACGCAACGGCGGGCGGTTGCTGGACTGCCAGGTGTCGCCTGCGGTACAATGCGCCGGTTTGACGCGCCCCCACGTCCAGTTCTCCAGTATCCGGCAGTCCGCGCTCAGAAGTCCCAGCGGCCCGACCGGGTCGCGGCGATTGCGCGAGGTGGTTCCAGAATGGTGTTCCACATCACGGCAATGATCCCGGATGCCGAATGTCTGGGCGGGTCTGGCAGGTTGCACCTCTTGCAACCCCATCGGCAGCCAGGCTTTCCCCAGAAGCATTCTGAAACCGTCTCCGCCCGGCAGGGCAGGTCACGCACGGTTTAATTTCCAATCCGCAAAGACAATGAAAAAGCTCCTCACGATGGTGGTGCTGGGCGTGGCCGCAACGGCCACGCAGGCACAGGAAGTCAAGGGCAATGGAGACGCTGCCAAGGACAAGGTTGCAATGTGCATCGGATGCCACGGCATTCCGGGCTACCGTGCGTCGTTCCCCGAGATCTATGAAGTGCCGTTGCTGGGCGGCCAGAGCGCCAAGTACATCGAAAATGCGCTGAAGGCGTACCAGAAGGGCGAGCGCAAGCACCCGACCATGCGCAGCATCGCCGCCACGCTGACCGAGCAGGACATCGCCGACGTGGCGGCCTACTACTCGCAGCAGAAGCCGAACACCCAGAACAACGCCCTGAAGTAAGAGACCCATCATGAAGACGCTCAAGACGCTTTCGATCGCGCTCGGCGCACTCGTGCTGGGTGCCGCCACATTGCCGGCTTCGGCCGCCGACCTCGCCAATGGCAAGGCGCTGGTGCAAAAGGGTGCCTGCGTGGCCTGCCACGGCGAAGGCCTGAACAAGCCGATCTCGCCCGACTATCCCAAGCTGGCCGGCCAGCATGCCGACTACCTGTACCATGCGATGATGTCGTACCAGGTGTCGGGCAACGCGCTGGTGGGCCGCTCCAATGCGATCATGGCCGGCCAGGTCAACGCCAATCCGGCGGTGACCGGCAAGGACGGCAAGCCGCGTCCGTTCACGCGCAAGGAGCTGAAGGATATCGCTGCGTATATCGAGTCGCTGCCGGGCGACCTGGTGCTGAAGAAGTAAGCCGTGGCGCGGTGACTGCCGCGCCGTCGCAGAGGGAAAAGCCGCCTTGGTACAGGCGGCTTTTTCTTATTGGGCGGAGGGTCGGCGCGCCAGCGCGCCAGCGCGTCTACGCCGCCACACTTGCAAGCCGGCGGCGCATCCCTGCCGTGGTCCAGGGCTCGGCATCGCCGACGACCAGCGCGTCGACGCCGGCTGCACCGTGCAGCAGCCCGGCCGCGGCGGACTGGCCAGCGACCATCAACGCAGCGCCCAGGCCGTTGACCGCGGTGGCCTGTGAAGCCACCAGGGTCACGCCACGCGGTCCCGCCGCCGGCATGCCAGTGGCAGGGTCGAGCACGTGGTGGTAGCGCTTGCCGTTGGCGACAAAGCAGCGCTCATAGTCGCCCGATGACGCGACCACGGCTTCGGATACCGCCAGTACGCCCAGCAGCCGCGCCGGTGAGCGCGGATCGCGCACGCCCACGCGCCAGTCGCGCCCTTGCAGCTGGCCGCTCGCCAGCACATCGCCGCCGCCATTGATCATGGCATGACGCAATCCGTGCCTGCGCAGCGCCTGCATGCCCGCCTGCAGGATCGGCAGCTTGGCGATGCCGCCCAGGTCCAGGCGCATGCCCGGGCGCAGCAGCATCGCTTCGCCGCGGCGTTCGTCGAGCATGACCTGCCGGTAGTCCACCAGCGTCCGCTCGCGTGCCAGCTCGGCGGAAGTCGGCACGCGCGTGTTGTCTTCACCGAAGTGCCAGCCGGCGAAGGCGCCGACGGTGATGTCGAACGCGCCACCGGTGCGCGCCGACAGTGCCGCCGCCGCTTGCAGCACTGCCATCAGTTCCAGTGCGACCGGCACCGGCTGCCGGCCCGCTGCGCGCTGCAGGGCGCTGACCTGGCTGTCCGGCCGGTAGCGCGACATCAATCGCTCCAGTCGGCCCATCTCTGCAAAGGCGGCGGCGATGCCGGACCTTGCTGCCAGGTAAGAACTGTCCTGCACCACGATATCGACCTGCGTGCCCAGCAGGCGCCGCGATGCGCGTGTGACCGTGGCATCGGCCAGCGCCGGCCTGACGAACATGGCGGTGGCAAGCATCGGCACGCTGGCCGCGGCGGCGCGCAGCACGTTGCGCCGCATGGCGTCGATGCGAGAGGAAGAAGACAGCGTTGCCGGTAAGGTCTTGGCGCGCATGACAGGATGGGCGGCGCATGCCGCGTTAGTCGTTGACGTTGTGGTGTCGCCATTCTCCGGGCAGTCTTCGGAAAAAACATGCATCAAAAATGAATATTTAAAAGATCCATGACGAGCGTCAACCTCGTTCACGCCAACTGCTTCGACTATCTGTAACCGGCAACATCAGGCCACCCACACAACGAAGAGAGCAGGCGGAGCCCTCCGCCCTTTGCAATGACGGTTCGAGGATCGAAGATGACGAGGCATTCCCAAGACCCACTGGCACACACCGATGCACCGGCGGCACCGGGACGACGGCGCTTTATCAATACCGCGGCGCTGGCCGGGCTGGCCGGCGTGGCGGCGTGCACGGACAAGGGCGGAGCGCCCACCGCGGCCACCCCGGCCAGCGGTGCGCACGCGGGACAGGGCAGCGCGCATGCCGGTGCGTCGGTGCACCTGAAGCCGGGCGAGCTTGATACCTACTACGGCCTGTGGAGCGGCGGCCATGCGGGCGACATGCGCGTGCTGGGGCTGCCCTCGGGGCGCGAGCTGCACCGCATCCCGTGCTTCGTGCCCGATGCGCTGACCGGCTGGGGCATCACCAATGAATCCAAGCGCGTGATGGGCACGCGCCCCGACGGCAACGTGCTGTACAACGTCGGCGACACGCACCATGTGCATGCCTCGTACAAGGACGGCAATTACGATGGCCGCTACGCGTGGATCAACGACAAGATCAACGCACGGCTGGCGCGCATCCGGCTCGACTATTTCGTCTGCGACAAGATCACGGACCTGCCCAACGTGCAAGGCTTCCACGGCATCTTCCCGGACAAGCGCGATCCCGTCGACGCGAACATCAACTACACCACGCGCGTGTTCTGCGGCGCGGAGTTCGCTTTGCCGCTGCCCAATACGCCGACCGAGGACGCCGGCAAGTACCGCTCGCTCTTCACCTGTGTCGATGCGGAGACGATGGCGGTACGCTGGCAGGTGCTGATCGACGGCAATTGCGACCTCGTCGCGACCTCGTACGACGGCAAGCTGGCCGCCACCAATCAGTACAACGTCGAGATGGGCGCGCGCTATGAAGACATGATGTCGGCCGAGCGCGACGCCTGCCTGTTCTTCAATATCGCCCGCATCGAGGCGGCGATCAAGGATGGGAAGTTCAAGACCATCGGCGACTCGAAGGTGCCAGTGGTCGACGGCACGCACGCGGCCAACGCCGACCCGAAGACCGCGCTGACCACCTACGTCTCGGTGCCGAAGAACCCGCACGGCGTCAATGCCAGCCCGGACCAGAAGTACTTCATCTGCGCCGGCAAGTTGTCGCCGACCGGCACCGTGATCGAACTGGCGAAGGTGCTGGACTGGTTCGACGGCAAGCTGGAGACGCCCGATGAGGCCATCGTCGCCGAGGTCGAGCTGGGCCTGGGGCCGCTGCATACCGCCTTCGACGGGCGTGGCAATGCCTACACCACGCTGTTCCTCGACAGCCAGATCGTCAAGTGGAACATCGACGCGGCGATCCGCTTCCACAAGGGCGACAAGAACGCCAAGTACGTGGTCGACCGGCTCGACGTGCAGTACCAGCCGGGCCACCTGAACGCTTCGCAGTCCGAGACGATCGCCGCCGACGGCAAGTTCCTGGCCGTGGGCTGCAAGTTCTCCAAGGACCGATTCCTGCCGGTGGGGCCGCTGCATGCCGAGAACGAGCAGCTGATCGATATCTCGGGCGACAAGATGGTGCTGCTGGCGGACCACCCGGTGCATAGCGAACCGCACGACTTCATCATCTTCCGTCGCGAGCTGCTGCGGCCCAAACAGGTCTATGCGCTGGATGATTTCCCGCTGGCGGTGAAGGATCCGCAGCAGTCGGGCGTATTCCGCAACGGCAAGAAGGTGACGGTGAAGATCACGTCGCAGGCGCCGGTGTTCTCGCTGCGCGAGATCAAGCTGAAGAAGGGCGACGAAGTCACGCTGATCCTGACCAACCTGGACAAGATCGAAGACCTGACGCACGGGTTTGCCATCCCCAAGTACAACATCAACTTCATCGTCAATCCGCGCGAGACCGCGTCGGTGACCTTCATCGCCGACAAGCCCGGCGTGTTCTGGTGCTACTGCACCCACTTCTGCCACGCGCTGCATCTTGAGATGCGCAGCCGCATGATCGTCGAGGCCTGAGACGGCATGCGTGGATGACCTTGCGCGGCGCGTGCCGCCGCGCAAGGTCATCCGCTTGCCCCCAATTCCATGATCCACGCATTTCTCGATCGGCTTGCGGCGTGCTTCGCCGTATTCCTGCTGGCGCTTGGCTTTTCTGCATCGGCACACGCCGGCGCATATGAGGCAGCCTTGCCGCCGGAACTCTCCTCCGCGGCGGACCTGTGCGCGCTGGCGCCCTGCACCGAAGTGCTGCCCGGCGCGACCAGTTTCTCCACGCGCAAGGGACAACCGCCCTACGTAGAGGGCTATCGCACCGGCGCGGACGGCAAGCGCGAACTGCTCGGCTACGTGATGCTGTCCACCGACATTACCGATACACCGGCGTATTCCGGCAAGCCGGTGGTGACGCTGATCGGCATGGATGTGCGGGGGCAGTACACGGGCGTCAGGGTACTGAAGCATTCCGAGCCGATCCTGCTGCTGGGCATCCCGGAATCGGCGCTGCTCGATTTCAACAGGCAGTACGTCGGCAAGTCGGTGGCCGACAAGATCGAAGTCGGCCAGTCGCGGCCGGACGAGGGCGTGGTCGGTGTCGATGCGATTTCCGGCGCCACCGTGACGGTGATCGCCCAGAACCAGGTGCTGACCACGTCGGGCGCGGCGGTGGCGCGGCAGGTCGGCATTCTGGCTCCGACGCAGCGGGCGCCGGCGCGGTTCGCCGAAAGCGGCAAGCACTATGCCTGGCAGCAAATGGTGACGAGCGGGCTGGTGCAGCGGCTGCTCGTGCAGCCGGCGCAAGTCGGGCTGCCCGGCGGCGGCGAGCCCTTTATCGAGCTTTGGTTTGGCGACCTAAACCATCCAGACATTGGCCGCAGCGTGCTGGGCGATGCCGGCTGGCAAGGGCTGCGCGCGCAGTTGAAGCCCGGCGAGCATGCCATCTTCGTGATCCGCACCGCGGGCGCGGAGTCGTTCAAGGGCTCGGGCTTCGTGCGCGGCGGCATCTACGACCGCGTGCAGGTGCGCCAGGGCGCCGACGCGTTCACCTTCCGCGACCTGGACTACCTCAATCTCTACGGCGTTGCGGCGCAGGGCGCGCCGGCGGTGACCGAGTCGGCGATCTTCGTGATCCGGTCGCCGGCGTTTTCCGCGGCGTATCCGTGGAAGCTGTCGTTTCTCGGCAACCGCGTCGACCGTGCCACCGGCACGCGCAGCTTCGCCAGCTTCGATGCGCCGTACTGGCTGCCGGCAGCGATGCTGCAGGGCGGCCGGCCGCAGATCGACGAACCCGAAGCGCCGTGGCGCAAGGTCTGGCGCAAACAGGCCACCAACATCGCGTTGTTTATCGCGCTGCTGGGCGCAGTCACGGTGGTCTACGCACTGCGCGACCGCCTGACGCGGCGCGCCACGCACAAGAACAAATGGCCGGTCAATGCGTTCAAGTACACGGCCTGGGCGCTCAGCATCGTCTTTGTCGGCTTCGGGGCGATGGCGCAGCCGTCGATCACGCAGGTGCTGACGTGGTTCCACGCGCTGCTGCTGCGCTGGGACTGGGCGCTGTTCCTCAGCGATCCCTTTATCTTCTGCTTCTGGATCTTCATCATCGCCACCGTGCTGCTGTTCGGCCGCGGCCTGTTCTGCGGCTGGCTGTGTCCGTTCGGCTCGCTGTCCGAGGCGATCTACAAGCTGGGCCGCTTCCTGGGACTGAAGCGATGGCAGCGGCAGTTGCCGCGCCGCTGGCATGACCGGCTCAAGTGGGTCAAGTACGGTGTGTTCTTCGGGCTGCTGGCGGTGTCGGTGTTTTCGATGGGACTGGCCGAGATGCTTGCGGAGATCGAGCCGTTCAAGACGACCTTCCTGGTCGGCATCCCGAACCGCGCATGGCCGTACGGGCTGTTCGCGTGCACGCTGCTGGGACTGTCGCTGTTTATCGAACGGCCCTACTGCAAGTACCTGTGCCCGCTCGGCGCAGCACTGGCGATGCCGAGCACGTTCCGCTGGTTTGGCCTGCGGCGCAAGTCTGACTGCAACCACTGCAAGGCGTGCGCGGTGGGCTGCGGCTCACAGGCGATCGATGCCGACGGCCGCATCGACCATCGCGAATGCCTGCATTGCCTCGACTGCATGGTGCTCTATACCGACACGCGCGGCTGCCCGCCGCTGGCGCGCGAGCGCAAGCGGCGCGAGCGGGACGGGCTGCCGCTGACACCGCTGGGTCGCAACGGATATTTCATCCCGCTGGTGCCGGTGCCGGCCGATGCGGCACAGCCTTCGGGCCCAGACCCGCGGATGCCGACCGACCCGGTGGCGCGGCCGTACGCGGCAACGGCTGGCGCCGCGCGCTGGTTCGCCGAGCTGTGGGACCACTTGTGGCCATGGAGCGGCCAGGGCTGGCGCTCCGCCGCCGCGCTGCAGCTGGCGGGGCTCGCGGTCGCGCTGGCGGCCACCGTCGCGTGGGCGCTGGCCGCCAGCGGACAAATGCGCGCCGGCGCGGTGATCGGCTGGTGGCTGGGCTGGAGCCTGTACGAAGTGCTGATCCGCCTGTCGGGAAAGCGCTACGTCAAGGATGGCCCGTGGTGGCGCGGCCGCTACCGGCGCGCCACCGTGATGGACATGCTCAGCTATGTCGGCTTCAAGAACCTGCTGGTCGGTGCCGTGCTGTTCCTGGCGCTGAAGGCGATGGGGATGCTGGCCGCATGAAGCTGCTGCCTGGTATTGCGCTCTTATGGCTAACCTGCGCGCAGGCCGCGACCTGGCGCGTGCAGCCCGGCCAGTCGCTGCAGGCGGCGATCGACGCCGCCGGCGCAGGCGACACCATCGAGATCGCGCGCGGCCACTACACCGGCAACTTCGCCGTCGACAAGCCGCTGGTGCTGCGCGGCATCGCGCGGCCCACGCTCAGCGGCGCACTGCGCGGCGATACGTTGCGCATCACCGCGCCCGACGTGGTGGTCGAAGGCCTGATCGTGCGCGACTCCGGCGACAGCCTGAAGGACCAGAACGCCGGCATCTATATCCGCCCCGGCGCGCACCGCGCGGTGGTGCGCGATTGCGACCTGACCTACAACCTGTTCGGGCTGTGGATCGAGAAGGCCGACGATGTCCGCATCGAGCACAACACCATCACCGGCAAGCGCGATTACAACTCGGCGCAGCGCGGCAACGGAGTGCAGCTCTACAACACGCGCGGCGCACGCATCCTCGACAACAACATCAGTTTCGTGCGCGACGCGCTTTATGTCGATGTCTCGCATCACGCCATCTTTCGCGGCAACCGGCTGCACCACAGCCGCTACGGCACCCATTACATGAACTCGTACCACAACCTGTGGGAAGGCAACGACAGTTACCGCAACCGCGGCGGGCTGGCGCTGATGGAAGTGCGCGACCAGGTCGTGCGCAACAACCGAACCTGGGGCAATACCGACCACGGCATCATGCTGCGCACGCTGCAGGACTCGGCGATCGAAGGCAACGTTGTCGCCGGCAACCAGCGCGGGTTCTTTATCTATGACGTCGAGTACGTGACGCTGCGCGGCAACCTGGTGCTGGGCAACGCGACCGGCGTGCACCTGTCCGCCGGCTCGACGCGCAACGTGGTGCAGGGCAACGACTTCATCGCCAATCGCGAGCCGGTGCGCTATGTGGGCGCGCGCGACGAGCCGTGGGGCGGCCGGGGGCAGGGCAACTACTGGAGCAACTACCTGGGATGGGACCGCGACGGCGATGGCGTGGGCGACGTGCCGTACCAGGCCAACGACCTCGTCGACAGGCTCGGCTGGCGCTACCCGGGCGTGACGCTGCTGCTGGGCAGTCCGGCGCTGCAGGCGCTGCGGCTGGCGGGACGGCAGTTCCCGGTGATCCGGGCGCCGGGCGTGGTCGATGCTTATCCGAGAATGCGCCCGGTGCGCGCCAACTGGAGGGACTGGGATGCTCAGGCCAGCGGCCATTGATATGCACGACGCCATCGTGCTCGCCGGCGTCAGCCGGCATTTCGGCGCGTTGCGCGCCGTAGACGACGTCAGCCTCAGCGTGGGGCAAGGCGAACTGCTCGGGCTGATCGGGCACAACGGCGCGGGCAAGAGCACGCTGTTCAGGATGATGCTGGGACTGTTGCCGGTCACGCATGGCACGTTGCGCGTCGCCGGCGCAGACGTGGGCAGCCGCGCATTTCGCGCCGCGCGACGCGGCATCGGCTACCTGCCCGAACATCTGGTGCTCTATGACAACCTGAGCGGCCTGGAGACGCTGCGCTTCTTCGCGCGGCTGAAGGGCGTGAAGGCGGATGCGTGCGCGCCGATGCTCGACCAGGTCGGCCTGTCCGACGCCGCCGCGCGCCCGGTGCGCGAGTATTCGAAAGGCATGCGCCAACGGCTCGGCTTCGCGCAGGCGCTGCTCGGCGCACCGCGCGTGCTGTTCCTCGACGAGCCGACCAACGGGCTGGACCCGGCGGCAATCCGCGATTTCTACCTGATGCTCAACGCGCTGCGCGAGGGTGGCGTGACCATCGTCATTACCTCGCACATCCTGGCCGAGCTGCAGCAGCGCATCGACCGCTTCGCCATTCTTGCCGCC
The DNA here is from genome assembly GCF_000426345.1 of Cupriavidus phytohabitans. Lineage (GTDB taxonomy): Bacteria > Pseudomonadota > Gammaproteobacteria > Burkholderiales > Burkholderiaceae > Cupriavidus. The sequence goes on from NZ_AUFE01000014.1 coordinate 21,766, forward strand.
GGCCGCTTGCAGGCCACCGGCAGCCTGGAGTCGCTGCGCGCGCAGGCGGGGCTGCCGCTGACGCTGGCGCTGCGGCTCGAACCGGGTGCGCGCGAAGACGCGCTGCGCCGACTGCAAACGCATGCGTGGGACAGGATCGAAGTGGTGGAAGGGGTGCCGGGGGAACTGACCGTGCGCTGTCCCGTTGCGGCCAAGATGCCGGTGCTGGCTGCGTTGCAGCCGCTGGCGGGGCGCCTGCTGGACCTGCAGATCCACGAGCCTTCGCTCGAAGACCTGTTCCTCGGCATGCGGGGGCAGGCATGAACGCGCGCATCGATGCGAGGCAAGTGGCCGCGATCGCAGCCAAGGAATTCCGCGACCGCATGCGCAACCGCTGGGTTCTCGCCGTGGCTGCCGTCTTCACCGCGCTGTCGCTGGCGATCGGCTATTTCGGTGGCGCCGAGCAGGGGGTGCTCGGGCCGCGCTCGCTGGAGTTCGTCATCACCAGCCTGGCGAGCCTGGTGATCTACCTGGTGCCGATGATCGCGCTGCTGCTCGGCTTCGATGCCGTGGTGGGCGAACGCGAGCGCGGCTCGCTGGACCTGCTGCTGTCGTTGCCGCTGACGCGCGGCGAGCTGCTGCTGGGCAAGTACCTGGGGCTGGCCGCCGCATTGCTGCTTGCCACCGCCGGCGGTTTTGCGTTGATGGCGGTGCTGCTGGCGCGCCAGTTCGGCTGGCCGGGCCTGTACCACTACCTCGGCTTTGTCGCCAGCGCCGGGCTGCTGGGCCTTGCGTTCCTGAGTCTGGCGCTGTGGCTGTCGGTGCTGTCGCGCGACCGCGCGCAGGCATCGGGCCTGGCGATCGGCCTGTGGTTCTTTTTCGTGCTGGTGTTCGACCTGCTGCTGCTCGGGCTGCTGGTCGCCGGCGCCGGCGAGGGCGGCGCCAGCGGATCCGGCACCGATTGGATCGCGTGGCTGCTGCTGCTGAACCCCGCGGACCTGTTCCGCATCGTCAATGCCTTTTCACTCGACCAGTTGCGCAGCGCCGGCGGCGTTGCCAGCATCGTGCCGCCGGCGCTGGCCAGCCCCTGGCCCACCGGCGCGGCACTGCTGGCGTGGATTGCCGTGCCGCTGGTCCTTGCTGCCAGGAGATTCCGCTGATGTGTTCCCCATCGTCTTTGCGTCGCCGCCACCTGATGCTCGCCATGGCCGGAGCCACGGTCTTCGTTGCCGCCTGCGGCAAGAAGCCGGAGGGCGCCGTGCAACCGAATGAGATCGAATCCGCCACCGCCTGCGTGCTCGATGGCATGCTGCTGGCCGACTATCCCGGCCCCAAGGCGCAGATCTTCTACGCTGGAGAAGCCCGACCGCAATGGTTTTGCGACACAGTGGAAATGTTCCACGCATTGCTGCGGCCCGAGCAGGTCAGGCCGGTGCGCGCGGTGTTCGTGCAGGACATGGCGCGGGCTGACTGGGAGCGGCCGCGCGGCCACTGGTTCGATGCCACCACCGGCGTGTATGTTGCCGGCAGTGGGCGCCACGGATCGATGGGGCCGACGCTGGCGAGCTTCCGCGCCGAAACCGATGCCAGCGCCTTTATCGCCCGCCATGGCGGCAAGCTGCTGCGCTACGCCGAGGTGACGCCGGAACTGGCGGATCTCAGCGGCGGCGCCATGCACGACAGCCGGATGTAGGCGGTGGTCATGCAAGGCGCGCGCGCGATGGCTCAGTTGCCGCTGCCCGGCACCAGGCGGCGCTGGCGCACCGATTCCGCCAGGCCTTCCAGCACCTTGACAGATTCATCCCAGCCGATGCACGCATCGGTGACCGACTGGCCGTAGGTCAGGGTCTCCACCGGCGTGCCCTGCACGTGGTCCTGGCGGCCCGCCACCAGGTGCGATTCGACCATCACGCCGATGATGCGCTGGTCGCCGCCGGCGATCTGGCGGCCGATGTCTTCGCACACCGGGATCTGGTTCTCATGCTTCTTGCTGCTGTTGGCATGCGAGGCATCGATCATCAGGCGCGAGGCCAGTCCGGCCTTGGAGATGGCGTCACACGCTTCCTGCACGCTGGCGGCATCGTAATTGGGCGCCTTGCCGCCGCGCAGGATCACGTGGCAGTCCTCGTTGCCCGAGGTCGACACGATCGCCGAGTGGCCGCCCTTGGTCACCGACAGGAAATGGTGCGGCTGCGATGCGGCCTTGATCGCGTCCACCGCGATCTTGACGTTGCCGTCGGTGCCGTTCTTGAAGCCCACCGGGCACGACAGTCCCGACGCCAGCTCCCGGTGTACCTGCGACTCGGTGGTGCGCGCGCCGATCGCGCCCCAGCTGACCAGGTCGGCGATGTATTGCGGGCTGATCATGTCGAGGTACTCGGTGCCGGTCGGCACGCCCATCTCGCTGATGTTCAGCAGCAACTCGCGCGCGGTGCGCAGGCCGTCGTTGATCTTGAAGCTGCCGTCCATGTACGGGTCGTTGATCAGGCCCTTCCAGCCCACCGTGGTGCGCGGCTTCTCGAAGTAGACGCGCATCACCACTTCCAGCTCGTTGGCGAAGCGGTCGCGCTGCACCTTGAGCAGCTTGGCGTATTCCAGCGCGGCGCGGGTATCGTGGATGGAACACGGGCCGATGATGACGATGAGCCGGTCATCCATGCCATGCAGGATGCGGTGCATGGCCTGGCGCGCGCCGTAGATCACGTCCGAAGCCGCTTCAGAGCAGCCAAATTCGCGGATCAGGTGAGCCGGCGGCAGCAGCTCCTTGAGTTCGCGAATGCGCAGGTCGTCGGTGTTCTTCAGCATGATGGCTCCGGGATTCTTGTGAGGTCGTGAGAGTGGGGAAACAATTGGGTATAAAAAAACCGCCAGGGTCGCTGGCGGTTTTTTTTGTATTCGGGGCGCTTACAGCCGTCCCTCCCTATCCGCCAGCGGTGTGAGATCGCTAAAGAAGTAAAAGTAAAACTTAGCGGACATGGCGGAAAAGGATGTTGGCTGAGGTCAGCTTGATTCGATTTTATGGAAAGGCGCTGGATTCATGCTGCGCTGCGTTGCAGAAGGGCAGGAAATTGCGCGCAGATCCGTAAAACTTCGAGGCGCCTTGATTGCCTGTGGTGCGACGAAGCATCTTTATAGCGCGTTTTGACAGGGTTGGCAAGTGTCCGCGACGCCGCCCCCGGCGCTTCGCCGCGCGCCATTTCCTGCTGTATCGGCTAAGGGCCGCAGCCTATATTGAACGGGGGAGCGCACGGGGAGGTGCATCATGAGCGTCGACGAGGCGAGGCTGAATGCCTTCATGGAGAAATTCGTCCACGATATCGGCGCGGTGATGCACGCCGCCACGGTGGTGGTCGGCGATGAACTGGGCCTGTACAAGGCCATGGCGGAAAAGCCGATGACCGCCGACGTGCTGGCGCAGAAAACCCATACCGACCCGCGTTACCTGCGCGAATGGCTGGCGGCCCAGGCAGCCAGCGGCTATGTCGACTACGATCCCGACAGCGCGGAGTTCAGCCTGAACGAAGAGCAGGCCTTCGCGCTGGCGCAAGAAGGCAGCCCGGCATTCATTCCCGGCGCGTTCCAGATTGCCGTGGCGCAATTCCGCGCCATTCCCAGGATGATCGATATCTTCCGCAACGGGCGCGGGCTGGGCTGGCATGAACACGACCCGGCGCTGTTCCATGGCACCGAACGCTTTTTCCGGCCGGGCTATGCCGCGCACCTGGTCTCGGAATGGATTCCCGCGCTCGATGGCATCGAGGCGCGGCTCAAGGACGGCGCCAGCGTGGCCGACGTCGGCTGCGGCCATGGCGCCTCGACCATCATCATGGCGCAGGCCTATCCGGCCTCGCGCTTCGTCGGCTTCGACTACCACGAGCCTTCGGTACGCCATGCCGCCGAGGCCGCGCGGCGTGCGGGGGTGGGCGACCGCGTGCGCTTCGAAGTGGCCAGCGCGAAGGACTATGCCGGCAAGGACTACGACCTGGTGGCGGTGTTCGACTGCCTGCACGACTTAGGCGATCCGGTTGGCGCGGCGCGGCACGTGCGCGAGACGCTGAGGCCGGACGGCGCGTGGCTGATCGTCGAGCCGTTTGCCAATGACAAGCTGGAAGACAACCTCAATCCGGTGGGGCGCGTGTTCTATTCCGCGTCGACCTTCATTTTCACGCCGGCGTCGCGTTCGCAGGAAGTGGGGCTGTGCCTGGGCGCGCAGGCAGGCGAGGTGCGCCTGCGCGGCGTGGCCGAACAGGCGGGCTTCGGCAGCTTCCGGAGGGCGGCCCAGACACCGTTCAACCTGGTGTACGAGGCGCGGCCCGTTGCACCGGAAGCACCATGAAAAACGGGACCCGCGGGTCCCGTTTCCTTGAGGCGATGTACGGTCAGGCCGTGCCGCCCACCGTCATGTTTTCAATGCGCAGCGTCGGCTGGCCCACGCCGACCGGCACGCTCTGTCCTTCCTTGCCGCACACGCCAACGCCCGAATCCAGGCGCATGTCGTTGCCGATCATGGTCACGTCCTTCAGCGATTCCGGGCCGTTGCCGACCAGCGTCGCGCCTTTGACCGGATGCGTGATCTTGCCGTCCTCGATCATGTATGCCTCGCTTGCCGAGAACACGAACTTGCCGTTGGTGATGTCGACCTGGCCGCCGCCGAAGTTGACCGCATACAGCCCCTTCTTGACGCTGGCGATGATTTCCTGCGGATCCTTGTCGCCGTTGAGCATGTAGGTGTTGGTCATGCGCGGCATCGGCAGCGCGGCATAGCTTTCGCGGCGGGCGTTGCCGGTGACCGGCATCTTCATCAGGCGCGCGTTGAGCGTGTCCTGGATATAGCCGCGCAGGATGCCGTCCTCGATCAGCGTGGTGCACTGGGTCGGGTTGCCTTCGTCGTCGAGGTTGAGCGAGCCACGGCGGTTGGCCAGCGTGCCGTCGTCGACCACGGTCACGCCCTTGGCCGCGACGCGCTCGCCCATGCGGCCGGCGAAGGCCGACGAGCCCTTGCGGTTGAAATCGCCTTCCAGGCCGTGGCCGACGGCCTCGTGCAGCAGCACGCCGGGCCAGCCCGGCCCCAGCACGACGGTCATCGCGCCGGCCGGGGCGGGGCGGGCGTCAAGGTTGACCAGCGCCGACGACACGGCTTCGTCCACGTACTTCTGCAGCAGGTCGTCGGTGAAATACCCGTAGGCATAGCGGCCGCCGCCGCCCGACGAGCCGATCTCGCGGCGCCCGCCCTGTTCGGCAATCACCGTCACCGACACGCGCACCAGCGGACGCACATCGGCGGCGATCACGCCGTCGCTGCGCGCCACCAGCACCACGTCGTACTCGCCGGCCAGGCCTGCCATCACCTGCACCACGCGCGGATCCTTGGCGCGCGCCATGCGTTCGATGCGCTCGAGCAGTGCCACCTTTTCGGCGGCGGCCATCGAATCGAGCGGGTCGTTGGGCGCGTACAGGTTGCGCCCCGCGTGCGAGGCCAGCTCGCCCGCCACCTTGACGCGGCCGTTGCCGGCGCGGCCGATGGTGCGGGTGGCGGCTGCCGCCTGCGACAGCGCGGCCAGGCTGATGTCGTCCGAATAGGCAAAGGCCGTCTTGTCGCCCGACACGGCGCGCACGCCCACGCCCTGGTCGATGCTGAAGCTGCCCGACTTGACAATGCCTTCTTCCAGGCTCCACGCCTCGTTGCGGGTGTACTGGAAGTACAGGTCGGCATAGTCGACCTTGTGCGTGAAGATATCGGCCAGCACGCGCTGCAGCTTGGCCTCGTCCAGGCCATACGGCGCCAGCAGCAGTTGCTGCGCGGTGGCCAGGTTGCGGATTCCGAGATCGCCGGCGTTCATGAGATGTCCTTTCTTCTGTTTGCCGCCCCGGCAGGTCATGGATCTTGCCGGTGGCGTGAAATGCCTGGTGCGGGTGGCACGTGCGACCACATGCGGCCCCGCGGTTGCGTACATGCTACAGCACCCGGTGTCGCAGTGCCGGCAGGTTTTGCCTGACTTCTTCCAGCCGCGCCGGGTCGATGGTGCCGGCCACCACGCCTTCGCCTTCGGGCAGCATGGCCAGCACTTCGCCCCAGGGGTCGACCAGCATCGAATGGCCCCACGTGCGGCGTCCGTTCTCATGCTTGCCACCCTGTGCGGCGGCCAGCACATAGCACTGGTTTTCGATGGCGCGGGCGCGCAGCAGGATCTCCCAGTGCGCCTGGCCCGTGGTGTAGGTGAACGCGGCCGGCATCAGGATCAGGCTGGTGCCGGCGCCGGATGCCAGGCCGCGGTACAGCTCGGGAAAGCGCAGGTCGTAGCACACCGACATGGCCACGCGGCCGCACGGCGCGTCGAAGCTGACCGGGGTGCGGCCGGCCAGGATAGTGCGCGATTCGTCATAGTTCTCGGTCCCGCGCGTGAAGCCGAACAGGTGGATCTTGTCGTAGCGCGCCACGCGCTCGCCGCGCGGGTCGAAGGCGAGCGAGGTGTTGTACACGCGCGCCGGGTCGTCGCACCACATCGGCAGCGTGCCGCCCACCAGCCAGATGCCGTGGCGGCGCGCGGCGCCGGCCAGGAACTGCTGCACCGGTCCATCGCCGTCGTGCTCGCGCACCGCCACCTTGTCCGCTTCGGAGCGGCCCATCATGCAGAAGTACTCGGGCAGCAGCACTAGTTGCGCGCCGCCTGCGGCGGCCTCGGCGATCAGCGCCTCGGCGCGCGCCAGGTTGGCATCGAGCGAGGTGCCGGTGACGGTCTGCACGGCGGCCACGCGGAACGGGGCGGGGGCGGTCATGGGCGTTGGTTTCCTCTTGGGCTCTCTCGGACTGTCTTGGGCGCTGGCTTCAGCGCGGGAACGCGGGGTCGGTGCGGTTCTGGAAACTGGGGGCTTGCGCCTTATTCTCCTCCACTTTGCCGATCTGCGGGTTGGCCCAGCTGCCGGTGATGCGGTAGTGCTGGGTGAACACCTTGGAGAACTCGTCGGCAAACAGCAGCTGCGCGGCGAGCGTGCCGATGCCCAGCACCGGGTTGATAAAGGCGGCTGCCACCGAGGTCGAGGTGGCATTGATGCGCGGCACCACCTCCACGCGCAGATCCTGGGTCTCGCGCAGCAGGTTGGCGGTGCCGCTCATGCTGGCGATGATCTGCGGACTCCTGAGTTCGAAATCCTGGATGGTGCCGACGCCGTTCTCGATCGTGCCGGAGCCGGAAACGCGGTCGAACAGCAGTCCGCGGCCCGACAGGCTGCGGAAGTCCAGCGTGGCAAAGCGCAGCAGCCCCTGCAGGCTGAGCACGCCCAGCAGCCGCGCCGCGCCCGGCTCGACGCTCAGGATCTGGCCATTCTCCAGGTCGAGCGACAGCTTGCCGGACAACGTCGGGTAGTCGATCGACAGCGGTGAGCCGCGCCAGGCCACGCGGCCTTCCAGCTTGCCCTTGCCGTCGCGCAGCGTGTGCGGCAGCCCCAGCCGGTCCAGCGTGGCGCCGGCGTCGCCGATGTCGATGACGAACGACAGCAGGGTGCGGCGTTCGGCATTGCCGTCGGCGCGCAGCCGGCGCGGCACGCGCCAGCTGCCGTGGCCGGTCAGCGTGGCATCGGGCTGTTCGATTTTCAGCTTGTCCAGGGTCCAGACCGGGTCGGTGCCGCTGGTGCCGGTATGCGCCTTGACTTCGAGCCTGCCGAAGTCGTGGCCGCGCAGCATGAACTGCTCGGCGACCAGGTCGATGGCGGGCAGTTCGTCGATGCTGCTGGCGAGGGCGTCGACCACGTTGCGCTCGTCGCTGGCATCTGGCACGTTCAGGCGCGACAGGCGCAGCTGCAGCGCGCCCGTGGCGTTGGCACCGGCACCGGCACCAGCACCGGCACCAGCACCAGCACCGGTCGCGGCCGGCTGCCACTGCACGGCGCCGGCGATCTGGCGCGACTCGATCCTGGCGTTCCAGCCGTCGGCTTCGCGCGTGGCGTCGAGCGCCACGTCGTCGAGCGTGCGGCCCATGCCATGGAGCGTGCCGGCGCGCAGCGCAATGCGGCCCGGCAGGAACGGCGAGGGGCGCGTGCCATCACCCGAAGTCGCCGGGCCGGCGAAGGCCTCGCGCCAGGCGTCGATGTCGAGCCGGTCGAAGGTTGCCGCGGCGCTGACGCTGGCCGTCGGCGCCGGCGCCGCCTGCTGCACGCCGATGCCGCCAGCGACCACTTCGATGCCATTGCCGCCGCTCTGCTCGCGGCGCAACAGGTAGCGTGCGTTGAGGGCGTTGCCCAGCTGCAGCGTCAGTTCGTCGATGCCGGCGCGGCCGGGCGCGGGGCGCAGCTCGACGCGCAGCGGCAGGTCGTGCGGCGCCGCCTTTGCCAGCGGCGCCGGCAAGCCGATGGCCATGCCGTTGAGCGAGGAATTCAACTGCACCTGCAGTTCGCGTTCGCGCATCGCGATCACGGTGTTGTAGCCGGTGCTGCCTTCCAGCCTGGCCGCCAGCGGCGCCAGGGCCGAGCCTGCCGTGAACTCGCGCAGGCCTGCCGCTGAGGCGGTGCCGCTTGCGGTGATGCGCGTGCCCCCTTCCGGCTGGGTGCCGCCGCCGAGCTTCACTTCTCCGCCCAGGAAGCGCGCGCGCAGGTTCTCCAGCCCGAAGCCGTGCTCGTTGAATGTGATGTCCCCGCTGGCATTGCCAAAGGCCGGCAGCTGCGGGCTGAGCACGACGTCGTTGCCGGGGAAGCGGAAACGTCCCTCCACTCTGGCCGCGTTGGCGTGCTCCAGCGGCATGTCGAGCTTGAGCCTGAGCTCGCCGTTGCCATGCGCACGCGCCGCGTCGGCCACGCGCGCGGTCCATTCGCGCACCGGCGAGGCGGCGATATAGCGCAGGAAGCCCTGGACCGGCCCGCTGGCGCCGCCGTCGATGGCGAGGCGGCCATGTGCGCTGAGGTCGTCGATGCGGCCGCTGACGTCCTGCAGCACTACACCCGGGATGTCGTGCACCGTGGCGCGCTTTGCCAGGAAAGTCATGCCACCGCGGTCGAAGGTGACCTGTCCGGCGATGTCGGTGAACGCCGGCCACAGCGGCGCGCCCCCCGCGCCAGTCTCGTGCGGCGCAATCTGGTAGCTGACGCGCTCGATCGGCACGTCGACGCGGAACTCGCCCGCCTTCTCGAACGGCGCGTGGAACGGGAAATGCTCCAGATCGCCCTTGAGCACGAAGCCGACGCCGGCTGCGTCGCCACGCACCAGCGCGCCAGCCAGGTAGTGCCGCGTGCCCGCCGGGATGGTCAGCGGCAGGTAGCGCGGCACGCGCGCGACCTGGGCGCGGGTCATCTCGCCGCTCAGGTCGGCGATGCCGGAAGTGCCGTCGCCGCCGGCGCGCCAGGTGCCGCGCACAGAGCCCGCAGCATCCGCGTTGGCAAAGCGGATGCCGTCCAGTGTGACCACCAGCTTGCCGCCGGCGTGGTGCCAGCGCACGTCGCCGCCGATCTGGTCGAACGGCACGCGCGGCTCCTCGAACAGCCCGGGCACCACCAGCGACGCGCCATTGCCTTCGAAGCGCGCATTGCCTTGCTGGTCGTCGAACGAGAACGTGCCCGACAGGCGCGAGAAACCAGGCGTGCCCAGCCGCGGACGGCCCCTGGCATCCAGGGCCGGCACCGCCGGCTGGCCATTGAGCGAGACGTCGCGCAGCGTGCCCTGCACGCTGTAGTGGGGCTTGCCGCCGCTGCGGTCGAGCATGCCGGCGCGCTCGCGGCTCCAGCTGACGTTGAGGTTGTCGATGTGGCCGGCCGGCTGCAGCGCGCGCAGCCGGCGCAGCACCGCGGTCTCAAGCGGCATCGAGCTGGCCAGCGCGCGCACCGTGTTCAGGTCCAGCGTGGGCGCCTTCAGCGTGAACTTGCGCAGGTTGCCGTCCTTGGCATAGGCCCAGCCGAGCTCGACCTTGCGCATGCCTTCGCGCCAGCTGCCGTCGGCGGACGCGGCCTGGCCGTCGGCGGGCTGCGGCTGCCACAGCAGCGTGTCGACGGTGAGCAGGTTGCTGCCGTCGCGTTCGGTCCGGTGCAGCAGGAAGGCCTGTGCATTGGCCAGCCGCAGCGGGGCGGCGGCGCCGGCCAGCTGCAGGTCGACGCTGCTGGCGCGCAGACGGGTCTGGCTGCGCACGATGCGGCCCTGGCGGAACTCGATGCTGCCGTCGGTGCTGAAGGTGCCGCTGGCCACGCCCTCGAACATGGCCAGGTAGCGCTGCAGCACCGGCAACTCCAGCTGGGCCAGGTCCCAGCTGGCCTGGCCGCTCCAGTAGCGCCAGTTGCCGGCGCTGTGCAGGTAATCGTTGCTGAAGCCGGACTTGACCACCAGCGGGCGCGGGCCCAGCGCCGGCGAGCGCGCTTCCAGCGTCACCGTATGGCGCGAGCCGTCGCGACGGGTGTCGAGGCGGATTTCGCCGATATCGAGCTGCGGCAGCCCGGCCTTCTCGTCGCGCCAGCGAAGCTTGCCGTCGGACAGCGACACGCGGCCCTGCGACATCAGCCAGCCCAGGAAACGGTCGTCCTCCTGCTGGCCGCCGGTGGCATCGACCGGCATGCCGCCGACCAGCAGCTTGCCCTCGGGCGTGCGGCGCACCAGGATGTCGGTGCCGGTGGCGCCCAGGCTGACGAACTGCAGGTCCATGCTGAACAGCGAGCGCCACGACAGCTTGCCGTCGAGCGTGGCGGTCGACAGCAGCACGCGCTTGCCATCGTCCACGGCGCGCAGGTCGCGGGCGCGGAAGGCGGGATGCCAGCCATCCCAGTAGGTATCGAGAGCGCCGATGGTCACCTGTGCCGAGAGCGCGACCGAGCCGCGCTCCTCAAGCCATTCGCGCGCGGCCGACGCCTGCGGCCACAGCACGAAGCGGATCAGCAGGCCCGCCACCAGCGCCAGCACGCCCAGCACCAGCGCCAGCCGTACCAGCGCGCGTCCCAGGCCGCGCCAGAATGGATGGTGCACCATGCCAATGGCCGCGCGCGCGCCGGCGCCGGCGATGCGGCGCAAACGCGCCAGGCCCTGCGCAGGGCGCGGCAGGGCAGGGGAATCGATACCTGGAGCAGCCAAGGAATGAGCAGGTGGTGGCGAAGCGGGGTGGTTCGCGGGATTGTTCGAGGAGCTGTTGGCTGGACTTTTAAAAGTGTCGTTGGCCGGCGCTGGCAGCGCAGCGGCGGCCACATGCCCACCCGCGCCGCCATTGGGGGGAGAACCGTCAGCGGGTTGTGGGGCGCGGCTGGACATGCGCAGATTATCCGACAATACTAGCCGCTCTCCAATCTGGTGCCCGGCCGGCTACAACAAGAATGCGCGCACCGGGGCAGCATGGTCCGGGCACGCCCGATCTGGCGCCGGTACCGGCCGCACCTTCTTTCGCATTTCAAATTACTGGAATGACTGCCTCTGACCCGACGAGTTCCGCCGCTGGCGATGCCTCAGACCAACATGGCGCGGGCGCCACACCGGTACCAGCCGATTTGGCGGATCCGGCGGCGGCGCTTGGCCCTGGCGAGGGCCCCGGCACCATGACCGCCGGCGCCTTTGCCGTCACCGCGGCGCAGTCATTGCCGCAGGGTCTGCAGGCGGCCGATTGCGGCGGCCACGTATTGTACTCGGCGGCGTATTCGCACTACGCGCGGCGGGTGCTGCAGGCGCGCCCCGAACTTCCCGCGGTGATCGCGGCGGCGGCCGGACAACCGCTGACGCGCGCGTGGATGGAGGCGCGGCTGCAGGCGCTGCACGAACCCTCGGCCGATGCCGAGGAAGCCACCAAGCGCACCTTGCGCCGGCTGCGCGCCGAGGTCATGTGCGCGGTGATCGAGCGCGACCTGCGCGGCCTGGCCGCGCTGGGCGAAATCACCGGCGCCATGACCGACCTGGCCGAACTGGCGATCCAGCATGGCCTGGCGGTGCTCGGGGCTGATCTCGCCGCTACCTTCGGCCGCCCGGTCGGAGAGCAAAGCGGCGAGGTGCAGGAGCTGGTGGTGGTCGGCATGGGCAAGCTCGGCGGGCGCGAGCTGAACGTCTCGTCCGACATCGACCTGATCTTCCTGTATGAGGAAGACGGCGACACGAAGGGCGGCACGCGCAGCCTGTCCAACCACGAGTATTTCATCCGCCTCGGCCGCCGCCTGATCAACCTGCTTGCCGAAGTGACCGCCGACGGGTACGTGTTCCGCGTCGACATGCGGCTGCGGCCCAATGGCGATGCCGGTCCGCTGGCGTGCAGCCTCGGCATGCTGGAGGAATACCTGGTGGTGCAGGGGCGCGAGTGGGAGCGCTATGCCTGGATCAAGGGCCGCGTGGTGTCGGCGCTCGACACGCCGCACGCGCAGCGCACCGCCGGCCTGCTGGCGCGCCTGACCACGCCGTTCGTGTTCCGACGCTACCTGGACTACGGCGTGATCGCGGCGATCCGCTCGCTGCATGCGCAGATCCGCAGCGAGGCCGCCAAGCGAAGCGGCGGGCTGGCGGGCCATGGTGTCAACCAGCGCTCCTTCAATATCAAGCTTGGCCGCGGCGGTATCCGCGAGATCGAATTCATGGCGCAGGTGTTCCAGCTGATCCGCGGCGGCCAGGATCCCGCGCTGCGCGTGCGGCCCACGCTGGAAGTGCTGGGGGTGGCGGTCGAGCGCGGCCTGCTGCCTTCCGGCCAGGCCGGACAATTGGGCGACGCCTACCGCTTCCTGCGCCAGCTGGAGCACCGCCTGCAGTACCGCGACGACGCCCAGACCCATCACCTGCCGACCTCGGAAGACGAGCAGCTGGCGGTGGCGCGGATGATGGGCTGCGCCAGCTGGAACGAGCTGCTGGCGCGCCTGGCGGCGCTGCAGGAGCCGGTGGCGCAGCAGTTCGAGGCCACCTTCTCCGATCCCGACGCCGCGCCCTGCGAAGCGCTGTGGCCCGACATCGTGCTCGACGACAACGCCGCGCGCGCGCAGGACAACCCGCAGCAGGACGGCGCCGAGCCGGCACAGGCCGAGCGAGGCGCGCAGGCAGGGTGCGACGACGATGCCACGCCATGCCGGCGCCTGCAGGCAGCCGGCTTCACCGACTGCACCGGCCTGATCGACCGGCTGCGCGCGACCGCGTCGTCGCTGCGCTACCGCGCGCTGTCCGAATCCAGCCGCGCCCGCTTCGACCAGCTGGTGAACCGCGCGCTCGACCTGGCCGCGCGCCAGGACGACGCCGACAGCACCATCGCGCGCTTTATCGACTTCCTCGAGGCCATCAGCCGACGTGCCTCTTACCTGTCGCTGCTGTCCGAGTATCCGCAGGCGATGGACCGCGTCGCGCAGACGCTGCACGCCTCGCGCTGGGCCGCGGCCTACCTGACGCGCCACCCGCAGTTGCTGGATGAACTGCTCGACAGCGATGCGCTGGCCGGCGCGCCCGACTGGCCCGCGTTCCGCAAGCGCCTGCACGAGCGGCTGCTGGCTGCCGAAGGGCAGGTCGAGCACCAGATGGATATCCTGCGCCGCGAGCACCATGCCGAGACCTTCCGCGTACTGCTGCAGGACCTGCACGGCATGCTGACGGTGGAGCAGGTGGCCGACCGCCTGTCGGACCTGGCCGACGCCATGCTCGATGCCACGCTGCAGACGGTGTGGCGCCAGCTCGCCACGCGCCATCGCGACACGCCGCGCTTCGCGGTGATCGCCTACGGCCGGCTCGGCGGCAAGGAACTGGGTTATGCCTCGGACCTCGACATCATCTTCCTGTATGACGACGAGCACGAGCGCGCGCCCGATGTCTACGCCGCCTTCGCGCGCCGGCTGATCACCTGGCTCACCAGCCATACCGCGGCCGGCGCGCTGTTCGACGTCGATACGCGGCTGCGTCCCAACGGCGCCGCCGGCCTGCTGGTCACCAGCTTTGACGCCTTCCGCCGCTACCAGCTGCGCGAGGGCGACAACACCGCATGGGTCTGGGAACACCAGGCGCTTACGCGCGCGCGTTTCTGTGCCGGCGATGCAGCCATCGGCGATCGCTTCGAGGCGCTGCGCGACGAGGTGCTGCGCCAGGACCGCGATGCCGCGGTGCTGCGCGACGAGATCGTGCAGATGCGCCGCAAGGTGGCCGAGGGCCATCCCAATCCCAGCAGCCTGTTCGACCTCAAGCACGACCGTGGCGGCATGGTCGACATCGAGTTCACGGTGCAGTACCTGGTGCTGCTGCACAGCCGCGCGCATCCGCAACTGACGCGTAATGCGGGCAATATCGCGCTGCTGCGCGAAGCCGGCGAAATCGGGCTGATCGATGCGGCGCTGGCGGTGGCGGTGGGCGACGCCTACCGGCTGTTCCGTGCGCGCCAGCACCAGCTGCGGCTCGACGGCCAGGCGCAGGCGCGCGTGACGGCGGAATCGGTTGCCGAGCAGACCGCGCAGGTGCGCACGCTGTGGCAGGCCGTATTCGGTGAGGACTGAGGCCGCGGTGGCCCCGAGCCGTCCCGCCGGGGCCTCGTGGCCGGGGCTGCTGGCGGCGATCACGCTGGTCTGGGCGCTGTCGGCCTGCTTCACCTTCCTGCCGTGGTGGCACGCGCACGGCCTCTACCTGCGCGATGCGGTGCGGCTCGACGGCCAGTGGTGGCGGCTGGCCACCGCCATGTGGGTGCACCTGGACGCGAGGCACTGGCTGGCCAACGCACTTGCGGCCGCGGGCCTGCTGGCGCTGGCCGGACGCTCCGCGCGGGCGCGCGCCATGCTGCTGGTGCTGGTGGCTTGCGGCCTTGCGGTGCAGGCCGCGCTGCTGCGCGTGCCAGCGGTCGGCTGGTATGGCGGCTTGTCCGGTGCCTTGCACGGGCTGGCGCTATGGGGCGGGCTCAGCCTGTTGCGCGCGCCCGGGTTGTCGCGCGTGCTCGGCGTGCTGCTGTGCCTGGGTGTGCTGGTCAAGGTGTGGCTGGAACAATCCTGGCTGGCGCCGGTTATCCTTGATCCGTCCTGGGGCTTCGGCGTGGTGCGCGCCGCGCACGCAGCCGGCGCGGTGGCCGGGCTGCTGTGCTGGGTGGCGCAGGAGTGGTGGCTGGCACGGCGGCCGCTGCGCAGCGCCGACGGCGGCTGAGCCGCGTCCGCGGCGCGACAGGCGTCACGCGCGCCGGCGCAGCGCGAAGCCGAACAAGCCCGTGCAGGCCAGCACGAGCGCGAGCCAGCGTGGCACCGCGCCGCCACCGCCGGACGGTGCCGGCGCGGCCGCCGGCGGGGCCGACACTGCCGCGGCCAGCGCGTTGTCGGCATCCAGCAGGCCGGCGCCGCACACGCCTGGATTGGTGGTGCAGAAGGTGCCGGATGGATGCGGCCGCGCCGAGGACTTCAGTGCCGCGGTCACCTGCGCCGGCGACAGCGAGCCGTTCAGCGCAAACATCATCGCGACCACGCCCGACACCATCGGCGCCGCGAAGCTGGTGCCCTGCGACGACGCTACCGTGTATGCGCCGAGCGACGTTTCACCATTGTTGCCGAGCGTGCGGATCACCGACAGCGTCGACGTGCATGCACCGTCCTGTACGCGCGAGTTGCCGCAGCCGCCGCCCGGCGCGCTGATCGCCACCTGCGGGCCGACATTGGCATAGGTCGCGTTCTCTCCGTCGTTGGCATGGGCCGTAACCGCGATCACGCCGCTGCAGTCGGCCGGCGCCTCGACCGCGCTGCGGTTGTTGCCCGCCGCCGCCACCACCACCACGCCGCGCGCGTTCAGGTCGTTGACCGCCTGCTGCTCGATGCTGCTGCACTTGCCGCCGCCGAGGCTGATATTGACCACGCGCGCCGGCGTGGGATTTGCCGGCACATCAGGCACCGGCAGGCCGCCGGCCCAGCGCATGCCATCGACGGTATCGGACAGCAGCGCACCGCACCGCCCCGAAACCCGCACCGGCAGGATGCGCGTGCTCCAGTCCACCGCGGCGATGCCTTCGCCGTTGTTGGTGATCGCGCCCATCACGCTTGCCACACGCGTGCCGTGCCAGCTGTTGGTGGTGGCTTCAGTGGTCGGCGAGGAACTGCCCGGGCAGGTGAAGCCGACCGGGACATTGTCGCCAGAGTCGGTGGCGTCGCCGTCGCGCCCATCGTTGTCGTTGGAGACGGTGGTGGTGCTGATGAAGTCATAGCCCGGCAGCAGCCGCGCGGCCAGGTCGGGATGGGGCAGCGTGCCGGTATCGACCACCGCGATCACGATGCCGCTGCTGCCGCGCGTGCGGTCCCAGGCGCGCGGCAGGTTGACGCCGCCGACTGTGGTGCCGGTGCCCATCAGGTACGGCTGGTTGGCGCGGAATTCCGGGTCGTTGGGCAGGGTGTCATGCAGCCGCAGCCAGCGGTCCGGCACGGCGTCGGCCACGCGCGGATCCTGGCGCAGGCGCGCGGCGGCGGCTTCCGGATCCGTGGCGAGTTCGTCCGGCACCTGCAGCAGGTCCATGTTGCCGCCCATGGGCCGGCGCAGCGTGGCGGCGATGCCGGTGCCCTCGCGCAACTGCTGCAGCCGGCTTGCTGCCTGCGCTGGCTCGGTCGACGCGGCCGGTGCCTTGCTGGCGGCGTCAGGCATGACGATGGAGGCCGTGCCATCGCGCCAGCGCACGATGATCTGGCCGGTGTATGTGGATGCCGCGGTGGAGGCGCTGGCCGCGAATGCCGCGTTGGTCGGTGCCGCAGCGCACATGGCGGCGATGGCGATCACGGATGCCCGCCATCGATAAACCGGGATGCAGCGACGGAAGACAGACTGCGCGGGATGCGGCATGTATTCCTCCAGGTGCACTCTGCGAGGCATGGGCCGCGCAAGGGGGTGTTATGTAGGGAATACGATCCGCCGCGGTTGCGCAAGGCCTACCGAAGGTCTAGAACCCGCCGCTTGCGGACAAGGCGGGGCGCCGGCTCAGCTCTTGGGCATGTCCCTGCTGGTCGGCATGGTGCGGTTGGGCTGGATCAGCCGGTCCGGTTCGGCGGTCTCGATGCGCGGGGTTGCGCGCAGCGTATCGACCGCCTGGTCGAGCGTGGTGCCGGGCGCGGCGGAGATCGCCGTGACCAGCCAGACTCCACCCGACATGGGGCGCTTGACCACGTAGCGGATCGGACCCTTGATCCCGGCGAGCAGCTTGCCGGCATCCTCGGACATGTCGACCGCGGGCGGCTTGAACTTGACCATGATGTCGCCGAGCGCGCGGTCGTCAGTGATGCTGCCGGGCGGCGGGGCAGAGGCCCCGGACTGCGCCTGGCAAGCGGACAGTGCCAGCAGTGCTGCCGTGGCCGCGGTGGCCAGGGCCAGTACGGCGCGCAAGGGGCGGTGGCGGCGGCCTGCCGGCGGCGCGTGGCGGGTCATGGTGGGACTCCTGTGAAAGTTGGTTCGGTAGGCCGATGCGGGCGCGACGTGCGAGGCGCGGGAGGCGTCAGCCGGCGGCGCGGCGGCCGCGCCGGCTTTCCTTTGCCGTGCCGCGCACCGCGGCGCCGGCCTGGGCTTCGGCGCCTTGCGCCAGCATCTCTTCGGCATGCTGCAACGTGGTCGCGGTGACGGTGGCGCCGCCCAGCATGCGCGCGGTCTCGACCACGCGCCCGGCCGGGTCGAGCATGCGGATGCGCGAACGCGTGACCGAGCCATCGCCGCCATCGGTGGTTTCCTTGCTGACGAGCAGGTGCGTGCCGGCCTGCGCGGCGACCTGCGGCAAGTGGGTCACGCACAGCACCTGGCGCGCGCGGCCCAGTTCCTGCAAGCGCCGGCCGACCACTTCGGCGACGGCGCCGCCGATGCCGGTGTCGACTTCGTCGAAGATCAGCGTCGGCGTGGGCGAGGCCTCGCTGGTGATCACGGAGATCGCCAGGCTGATGCGCGCCAGCTCGCCGCCGGAGGCGACGCGCGCCAGCGGCCGCGCGCTGACGCCGGCATGGCCGGCCACCAGGAACTCGACCTGCTCCAGGCCGTAGCTCTGGCCTTCTTCCAGCGTGTTCAGCGCGGCGACGAAGCTGCCGCCCGCCATCGACAGGCCCTGCATGGCGTCGGTGACCGCGGCCGACAGCGCCTGCGCCGCCTGCGAGCGCGCATGGCTGAGGTGTTGCGCCAGCGTCAGGTAGGCGGCCTTGGCAGCGGCTTCGCGCGCCATCACCTTGTTCAGGTCCTGCGCGGCCTGCAGGTCGTCGAGCTGCTGGCGGCGCGCCAGCAGCTCATCGGGCAGCTGCTCGGGAGGCAGGCGGTACTTGCGCGCGGTGGCGTGCAGCGCCTGCATGCGTTCCTCGACGGCCTGCAGCCGTTCCGGATCCAGTTCGAGCCGGTCGACGTAGCGGGTCAGCGAGTGCGCGGCTTCCTCGGCCTGCACCTGGGCCGGCTCGAGCGCGGCCAGCACGTCGCGCAGCGCCGGGTCGACGTCGGCCAGCTGCTGCAGCCGGTGCACGATCGTGTTCAGCGCCGACAGTACCGAGCCGTCGGCCTCGGACAGCGCGTCCAGCGCCGCGCGGCTGCCGTCGATCAGCCCGGCGGCGTGCGACAGGCGGTTGTACTCGGCCTGGATCTCTTCCCATTCGCCAGGCTGCGGGTTGAGCTTGTCGAGCTCGCCCACCTGCCACTCCAGCCGCTCCCGTTCGAGCTGCATCTCGCGCGACTGGTGCTCGACGGCCTCGCGCTGGCGCACGCAGGCGCGCCACGCGCGCCAGGCCTCGGCCACCGCGCCGGCCTGCTGGGTCAGCCCGGCGTGGGCGTCGAACAGCAGGCGCTGCGCATCCGGGCGCAGCAGCAACTGGTGTGCGTGCTGCCCGTGGATGTCGACCAGCTGGTCGCCCACTTCGCGCAACTGCGCCAGCGTGGCAGCGGCGCCGTTGATAAAGGCCTTGCTGCGGCCGCCGGCATCGACCGTGCGGCGCAGCAGCACCGAGCCGGCGCCGTCATCGTCCTCGGCGTTGAGTTCGCGCTCGGCCAGCCAGGCGTCCAGCGCCGGGTGGGTCGAGAAGGTGGCGCTGATGCTGGCGCGCGCGGCGCCTTCGCGTACGATGCCGGCGTCAGCACGCTCGCCCAGCACCAGGGCCAGGGCGTCGATCAGGATCGACTTGCCGGCGCCGGTCTCGCCGGTAAAGACGGTGAAGCCGGAGGTGAAATCCAGGTCGAGCGTGTCGACGATGACGAAATCACGGATGGACAGGCTGCGCAGCATCGTGGCGGGAAGTAGGATCGGTCCGGAAGGGCGGGCTGGCGTCGGATGGGGTGGCTAGCTCGGGCTCTGGGGGCGGCTCAGAGGCGGTTGTCTTCGGACGGGTACTCGTGCCAGTGCAGCTTCTTGCGCAGCGTGGCGTAGTAGTTGTAGCCCACCGGGTGCAGCAGGTTGATGCTCTTCTCCGAGCGCCGCACCACGATGCGGTCGCCGGGCAGCAGAGACGTCAGCGACTGCATGTCGAAGTTGACGCTGGCGTCGCGCGCGCTGGCGACCTCGATGGTGACCTCGGCATCGTGCGGCAGCACGATAGGCCGGTTCGACAGCGCGTGCGGGGCGATCGGCACCAGCACCACGCCCGACAGCGTCGGATGCAGGATCGGGCCGCCGGCGGACAGCGCGTAGGCGGTCGAGCCGGTCGCGGTCGACACGATCAGGCCGTCCGAACGCTGGTTGTACATAAAGTAGCCGTCCACGGACACCGCCAGCTCGACCATGCCGGAAATGCCCGAGCGGTTCACCACCACGTCGTTCAGCGCCAGCGCGGAAAAAATGACGCTGTCGTCGCGTACCACGCGCGACTCGAGCAGCAGCCGGTTCTCGGCCTCGTAGCGGCCGTCGAGCATGTCGGGCAGCACCGTGTGCACTTCTTCCAGCGCGATGTCGGTCATGAAGCCGAGCCGCCCGTGGTTGACCCCGATCAGCGGCACGTCGTGGCCCGCCAGCTGGCGGGCGATGCCCAGCAGTGTGCCGTCGCCGCCCAGCACCACCGCCACGTCGGCGTGCTGGCCGATTTCCTCGGCCGACAGGGCAGGGTAGGCGGTCAGCCCGGTGGCCAGCGCGGTCTCGCGCTCGAACACCACATCCTGGCCGTTGCGCAGGATATAAGAGGCGATTTCCTCCAGCGGTCCTTCGATGCCGGCAGTCGAGTAGCGGCCCACCAGGGCGACGGTGTTGAACGAAGTGCGCAAGGCGCTGGCTCTCTGGGGCGCGGACATGCCGGGATTAGACCATACCGCCGCTGACGTTGCCAGCAGGCGGCGCCGCCGCAACCCAGGCGGAGCGCCAGAAGGTCTAAAACTTGCGTAAAATCGGGACATCATGGATGAACGTTCCAAAACGCTGCTCAAGACCCTGATCGAGCGCTACATCGCCGAAGGCCAGCCGGTCGGGTCCCGCACCCTGTCGAAGTACTCGGGGCTGGACCTGTCGCCCGCGACCATCCGCAATGTGATGTCCGACCTGGAAGAAATGGGCTTTATCGCCAGCCCGCACACGTCGGCCGGCCGCATCCCGACGCCGCGCGGGTACCGGCTGTTCGTCGATTCCATGCTGACGGCCAAGCCGCTGGAGCACAACGCCGACCTGGCCGAGCTGACCGGCCAGATCCAGGGCCAGCTTGGCGCCCAGCAGCTGGGGCCGCAGCGCATGATCACGACGGCGGCACGCACGCTGTCCAACCTGTCGCACTTCGCCGGCGTCGTGATGACGCCCCGGCGCGCGCAGGCGTTCCGGCAGATCGAATTCATGCGCCTGTCCGACAAGCGGATCCTGCTGATCATTGTCAGTCCCGAGGGCGATGTGCAGAACCGGATCATCCAGACCGAGCTGTCATACACCCCGGCCCAGCTGATCGAGGCGGCCAACTACTTCAACTCGCACTACGCCGGCATGAGCTTCGACACCGTGCGCGGCCACCTGCGCCTCGAGCTGCAGGACCTGCGCCGCGACATGTCGCAGCTGATGCAGGCTGCGGTCGAGGCCGGCAGCGTGGCCGAGGACGAGGAAGACGACCACGTCTATATCAGCGGCGAGCGCAAGCTGCTGGAAGTGGAAGACCTGTCTTCCAGCATGGACAAGCTGCGCCGTCTGTTCGACGTGTTCGAGCACAAGACCAGCCTGCTGCAGCTGCTCGACGTCTCCAGCCACGCGCAGGGCGTGCAGATCTTCATCGGCGGCGAAAGCCAGCTGGTGCCGCTGGAAGACATGGCGGTCATCACCGCGCCGTATGAGGTCGACGGGCAGATCGTCGGCACCCTCGGCGTGATCGGCCCGACACGCATGGCATATGAGCGCGTGATCCCGATCGTCGACATCACCGCGCGGCTGCTGTCCAGCGCACTGAGCCAGAACCAGTGACGCGGCTGGCCGGTCTGACAAGCTGCCCCATTCCTACCGAGCGCCGCCAGCGCCGGCGCGCCGCCATGGCGCGCTCCCGGCAGTGCCCCAACCCGGAAGCGACATGACGTTTTCACCTGAACCGGTCTACCAGCACGGTCAGGCGCCACGCACGGCGCTCCTGCTGGTCAACCTGGGGACCCCGGATGCGCCCACGCCCAAGGCGGTGGGGCGTTACCTGAAGGAATTCCTGTCCGACCCGCGCGTGGTCGAGATCCCGCGTGCAGCCTGGCTGCCGCTGCTGCATGGCGTGATCCTGCCGCTGCGCTCGCGTGCGTCGGCGCTGAAGTACGAGTCGATCTGGCTGCGCGAGGCGCACATGACCGGTTCGCCGCTGCTGGTCTACAGCGAGCGCCAGGCGCATGCGCTGCAACGGCTGCTGAACCAGAACGGCCACGAGGTGACGGTGGCGTGCGCCATGCGCTACGGCAACCCGTCGATCGCCTCGGTCATGGAGGCGCTGCGCCGCCAGGGCTGCGAACAGGTGCTGGTGCTGCCGATGTACCCGCAGTACTCGGGCACCACTACCGCGACCGCGTTTGACGAGGTCTTCCGCGTGCTGGCCCAATGGCGCAACCAGCCCGAGCTGCGGCTGGTCAAACATTTCCATGACCACCCGGCTTATATCTCGGCGCTGCACCAGCAGGTCGGCGGCTACTGGTCACGGCATGGCATGCCCGACTTCGCGCGCGGCGACAAGTTGATCCTGTCGTTCCACGGCGTGCCGCGGCGCACGCTCGAGCTGGGCGACCCGTATCACTGCGAGTGCCTGAAGACGGGGCGGCTGCTTGGCGACGCGCTGGGCTTGCAGCCGGGACAGTATCAGGTGACGTTTCAGTCTCGTTTCGGCAAGGCGGAGTGGCTGCAGCCGTACACCGCCCCGACGCTGGCGGAGCTCGGCAAGGTCGGCGCCGGCCGGGTCGACGTGTTCTGCCCGGGCTTCCCGGCGGACTGCATCGAGACGCTGGAGGAAATCGCGATGGAAGGGCAGACCGAATTCAAGGTCGCGGGCGGCAAGGATTTCCACTTTATTCCTTGCATGAACGATTCCGCGCCGTGGGTGGCCGCGATGGCGGAGATTGCCCTGCAGCATCTGCAGGGATGGCCGCTCAAATCGCCGCACCCGCATGAACTGGAAGCGCGCCGCGCGCGCGCGCAGACCCGGGGAGCCGCAGCATGAACGTGGATTTCGAAGCGGATGCGCGCCAGCGCATCGACAAATGGCTATGGTGCGCGCGCTTCTTCAAGACGCGCTCGCTTGCGGCCGAGGCGGTGGAGCGCGGCAAGGTGACCGTCAACGGTCAACTGGTCAAGAACTCGCGCGAAGTGCGGCCAGGCGACAAGGTCGCGCTCGAGGCACACCAGCAGCGCTGGGAACTGCAGGTGAAGGGCATTGCCCCGGCGCGCGGCCCTGCACCGGTGGCGCAGACGCTGTATGAAGAAAGCGTCGACAGCCAGGCGCGCCGGCAGGCCGAGGCAGAGCGCCGCCGCCTGCAGCCGGAGCCCGCCGCGCAGTTGCAGGGCCGCCCGACCAAGCGCGACCGCCGCCGCATCGATGATTTCCGGCACTGACGAGGGCAGGAATGACACGCGGCGGCGCCGGCAGGATGCCGGGGCCGCCGCGGTGCGGGCGTGTGTGCCGGAAAGTTGCGCGGGCGCCTATTCCTGCGAGACTTCCTGGCTGACGATAGGAATGATGTAGTGCTTGAACACCGCCTTGCCACTGCCATACTCGGTATCGCGCGGCGTGAAGGCGCCGGACAGGCAGATAAAGGCGGTCATGACCGCCAGGGCGGCCACGAGGCAGAGCGTCACGACTGGCAGCTTGTGCATGGCCAACCTTTCGGAAGAGGCACAAAAATGAACCATCTCCGGCTCCCGGCATTTTTGTCATTTTTCTTCTTGTGAATGTTAGTGAGTGCAGTGCAGCAAGGCAATAAGGCCTCAATTGCATAACTCCCGCCTTTGTAACCGCTTGTTTCAGCGTCTCGCCGGCGCCACTCTTGAAATCCGGCGCGATGCCACCAATTGCCGCTAAACACGCCGATTGACCCACCGCGGCCGTGCCCACGGACGGCCGCGCCAATGCATTGATACGGACCGACATGGAAGAACAGAAGCAGACGCCATCCACCCCGACGCCCAACGACGAAGCCAGCACTGCCGCCGCGCAGGAGAACGCTGCGCCGGAGGCTGCCGCCGTGGAAGACGTGGCGGCCCAGCTGGCCGCCCTGGAAGCCAAGGCGCGTGAGCATTACGACCTGTACATGCGCGCGGTCGCGGAAGGCGAGAACATCCGCCGCCGGGCGCAGGAAGACGTCACCAAGGCCCACAAATTCGCCATCGAGAACTTCGCCGACAACCTGCTGCCGGTGATGGACAGCCTGCAGGCCGCGCTGGCTGACGGCTCCGGCGACATCGCCAAGCTGCGCGAAGGCGTCGAACTGACCGCGCGCCAGCTGGCTGCCGCGTTCGAGCGCGGCAAGATCGTGGAACTGAACCCGGTCGGCGAGAAGTTCGACCCGCACCGCCACCAGGCCATCTCGATGGTGCCGGCCGACCAGGAACCCAACACCGTCGTCACCGTGCTGCAGCGCGGCTACACCATTGCCGACCGCGTGCTGCGCCCGGCGCTGGTGACGGTGGCGGCACCGAAGTAAGCCGGACTGCTCTTAGCTGCTGACGTTGCGCCCGGTGCCATTCAGGCCCGGGCGTTTTGCTTTTTTTGCCTTTGCGGGAGCCAACCCATGTCAAGCGAATCGCCCGCCGGCGTGTCATCCGCGGGCCAGGCCGCGGCACCACACCTCGACCACCGCGCCTTCGAGGCCTTCGGCATGCGCCAGGTCGACGATGCGAGCATCGACGCCGCGATTGCCCAGGCCGGCGATGCGCTGGTGTGCGTGTTCTTCTGGGGCGTGGATTGCTTCAATTGCGAGATGGCAAAGAAGGCCATGCTCGCCAATCCCGAGCCGATCCGGGCGCTTGGCCTGCACTGGCTGCACGCCAACGTCTATGCGCATCCCGCGCTGGGCAAACGCTTCGGCCTGCACGGCATCCCGGTGTTCATGTTCTTCCAGAGCGGCAAGAAGCTGGGCCGTGCCACCGGCTGGCATGGCCACGGCCAGTTTGCTGCCGCAGTCGCCAATGCGCGGCTGAAGGCGGACGGCAAGCCGCTGGCGGGCTGAACCGGAAAGCCAGCGGCAGCAGGGGCATTAGCGCGACAGCGCGTAGCCGATGCGGAACTGCCAGGGCAGCTTGTGGTTGTAGTCGAGCAGGCTTTCGCCGTAGCCGACGAAGTAACCCGCCATCAGGTAACCCGCGGTGCCCGGCAGCAGCCGCGCCAACGGATAGGTGACCTGCGCATCGACGCTGCCGTACCACTTGCGTGTGCCCTTGCGCAGCGTGGCGGAGAACTCCCAGGAATCCGGACGCCCATAGGCGATGCCCAGGTCCATATAGCCACGGTAGTGGGCGATGTCCGGGTTGTCGCCCTTTTCCACGTAGGCATAGAGCTTGGGCGCGACGCGCCAGTGCCAGTCGTTCTGGTCGCCGAAGTAGAACGTCGGCTTGACGAACACGGTGTTGATGCTGCGCGACTCGTCGCCGCTGCGGCCGTTGGATTCGTGCTCCACGCCGGCGGCCAGCGACAGCCGGCTGATGGCCCGATTGCGCACGCCGGTGTCCGACAGGTAGTAAAACAGGCTCGGCCGGTAGTTGGTATCGCGGAACGGCTTGGACTGTTCCGACAGGTCCCACAGCGAGAACTGGGTGAAGCCGAGATAGAGGTTGTCGAACAGGCTTTTGGATGCCGGGTCTTCGCCCTGGAAGATCCGGTACTTGAAGCTGAACTGGAACTTCGCGTTGGCGCCATCGTGCGCGCCGACGGTGAAGTACATCGGATCGTAGAACGACAGGCGCGCGCTGTCGCGCAGGTCCGCCGGCGCCGGGGCGGTGGCGCTTGCGCTGGTCACCGGCGTGACGGGAACCGGGGTCGCCTCCGCGGCTTCGCCGGCCGACCCCGGCGTAGCGGCTACCGCGGGCGGGGCGGCGGTGACCGCCTCGCCCGGCTGTGGCAGCCGGTTCAGCGTGACCAGCACCGGCGCGGCGTCGATGCCGGTCGCATCCAGCCGCACCTGGCCGCGCAATTGCGGCGGCAGGGTCGCGGTGTAGCGGATGGCGCGGTGTTCGCCGCGACGCAGGTTGACCATGGCGGGTCCGGATACCTCGCGCCACAGCACCAGCCGTACCGGCGCCTGCATTTCGCTCGACGCGCTGACTTCCAGCGTATCGGGGATCCGGTAACGGCGCGTCGCGCCGTCGGCGCTGACCACCAGCGTCAGCGTCAGCGGCTGGTTGCCGTCGATCACGCGCGGCGGCTGCAGCAGCGCCACGCCAGCGTGGCCGGCCAAGGGCCAGGCCAGTGCCAGGGACAGGCAGAGGGGGGCGACGGCGCGGCTGGCAGCCAGCAGCCGGCGGGGCAGGGTCAATCGGGACATGATGCCAGGGCACCGCGGGCGCGGCTTGATCGGCGCGCGCGGCATTGGGAAATTTCGGAACCCGCAAAGCCTACCATGCGGTAGAAAACGGGTTGTGACGAAATGTACGCAGCCGGCACGCAGACGATTGGCAGCCGGCTGGAGTGACGCGCTCAGCGCATCGCGCGCCGGCGCACGCTGTCGACGTATTGGTCGCCGTCCGGTGGCAGGCCGCTGCGCTGTGCCTGCCACAGCATCTCGCCCAGGCATTCCATCACCTGGTGCTGGGCCTCGTGCGGCGAATCGAGCCGGCGCGCAAGCGCCTCGTAAGCCTCGCGGATGCCGCGTGGCTGGTCTACCGAGACCTGTTCCGAGATCGAAAGGTGCATCGCCAGGTGCAGGAACGGGTTGGTCTGGCCTTGCTCGGGGGTGTAGTCCTGCGCCAGCGCGCCTTCGGTGTCGCGCAGCAGGTCGTGGTACTCGGGATGCTCGCCGATCCAGTCGACGGCAATGACTTCCAGCGGCGTCAGCACGCTGCCCGCGATCTGCTTCTGCCAGGCTTCGCAGAAGAAACGGCGGACTTCTTCTCGTGAGGGATTAAACATGGTGGCGCCATTGTAAACGAGGGCCGCGGCGAGCGCTGCCGACCGGCGGCGCCAAGTAAAATGCGGGATCGCCGACTTCTCGCAGCCTTCATGACCGCCTCCGTCTCCACCACCGCCCAGGAACAGGCCCGCGCCAAGCTCGCCGGGGTGCTGCTGATCGCGGTGTCGGCCAGCGCCTTCGGCGCCATGGCGATCTTTGCGCGCTTTGCCTATGCGGCCGGTGCCGACGTCTACGGCCTGCTGTTCGTACGTTTCGTGCTGGCGGCGGTGGCGCTGGCGTGGGTGATGCGCACGCGCGGCATCGGACTGCCGCCGTGGCGGCGTGTGCTGGCGCTGGCGGCGATGGGCGGCATCGGCTACGTCGGCCAGTCGTTCTGCTTTTTCAGCGCGCTGAACCATGCGCAGGCCAGCCTGGTGGCGCTGCTGCTGTACCTGTACCCGCTGTTCGTGACGATCCTGGCAGCGGTGTTCCTGAAAGAGCGGCTGACCACGGCGGCCGTGATCGCGCTGGTGCTGTGCTCGGTGGGCGCAGGGCTGACGGTGGGCGGGGGCGAGGGTTCGCCCCTGGGCATCGCGCTGGGGCTGGCGGCGGCGGTGATTTATTCCGTCTACATCATCGTCGGCGCGCGCGTGACCGCCGGCGTCAACCCGATTGCCACGACCACGGTGATCTGCACTGCGGCCGCGCTGGTCTACGGCGCGGTTGGCCTGCTGCGCCTTGGCGCGGGCGTGCCGCCGCAGTTCCCCGCCAGCGCTGGCGGCTGGCTGGCACTGGCGGCGATCGCGCTGCTGTCGACGGTGCTGGCAATCCTGACCTTCTTCGCCGGGCTGCAACGGCTCGGCGCGGCGCAGGCCTCGATGCTTTCGACGCTCGAGCCGGTGGTCACGGTGATGCTGGCGGCGTTGCTGCTGGGCGAGCATATCGGCGGTACGCAGGCGCTGGGCGGCGGGTTGATCCTGGTCGGCGTGCTGTGGCTCACGCGGCGCAGCAGCGCGCCGGCGCCGGCCCGCGGCGACATGCAAGAGAATTGAACGGGTCGGTCAAAGACGCTGGCGCGGCACATCCTGGCCCTTGGGTAGAATCGCGGCTTCTGACACTTCTTGGATAGGAAATAGCCGCATGTCCCAGATCGACCAAGCCGCGCTGGCGCAACTGTTCACCGAGGCCCGTACCCACAACGTGTGGCAGGACCGGCACGTGGACGACGCCGTCCTGCACCAGATCTATGACGCGATGAAGTTCGGCCCCACCGCCGCCAACAGCGGCCCGGCCCGCATCGTCTTCGTCAAGAGCGCGGCCGAGAAGGCGCGCCTGGTGGAATGCATGTCGGCCGGCAACGTCGAGAAGACCCGCTCCGCGCCGGTCACCGCGATCATCGCCTTCGACAAGGCCTTCCACGAGCAGCTGCCGCGCCTGTTCCCGCATGCCGACGCGCGTGCCTGGTATGCCGGCAACGATGAGAAGATCGCCCGCGACGCCCTGATGAACAGCTCGCTGCAAGGTGGCTATTTCATCCTGGCCGCACGTGCGCTGGGCCTGGATTGCGGCCCGATGGGCGGTTTCGACGCCGACAAGGTCAACGCGGCCTTCTTCCCCGATGGCAAGTGGTCGGTCAACTTCCTGGTCAACCTGGGCTACGGCATTGCCGACAAGCTGCATCCGCGCCTGCCGCGCCTGTCGTTCGACGAAGCCTGCCGCATCGTCTGAAGATGCCGCGCGCCAGTGGCGCCGGGAATAGAAAAAGCGACCCATGAGGTCGCTTTTTTTGTGGTGCGCCGCAATCTCAGGCAGTCCATTCCTGGACGGGATTGCAGGCGAGGTAACGTCCGGGCTCGGCAATGCCGAGCCGTGCACGGGCAGCGTCGAGCGGTTCGTGCAACAGTCTTTCGTAGTCCTCGCCGAGCAGCCAGCCGGCGCGGCGTCCCAGCCGGTAACCCTCCAGCACGGCGCGCGCAAACGCCAGGCTGCCGGTCACGCGCAGGCTTTTCAGCGACGCCGCGATGGCGATGAACGCCCATCCCTTGCCGCCGGTCTGCGCGTAGCTGAACGCCACCAGCGCGGCTTCGCCAAGGCTTTCGTCGGCGCGGTAGCCGGTGAGCACATGCCAGATGTCGTGGATATCGCGGGTACGCCGGCCAAACCACATGTATGCGTCCTCGATCACCGGCTCCTGGTCGAGGTTGGAAACCTTGGCCAGCCCGTCCGCGCTGTAGCCGGTCTTTTCCAGGAACGCGCGATATGCCGCGCCGACCGTGCCCGGACCGAAGCCGGCGATATAGGTGGGATCGGACAGGCGCTCCGCCAGTTCGATGCGCTGGTAGACCATGCGCCTGCCATCGGGCGTGGACAGCAGGCGGCCGAAGTTGCGCGGCATCGACGGGCCGTTCAGCGCGCGCATGATGCGGAAGACCTGCTCGGTGTCGTTGCCGTTCGCCAGCAGCTTGCGGACGGCCCGGAACGCGGTGATGAAATCCTGTTTGTAGGGATTGGAGGCGGTCGGGGTGGCCATGGCAGGGATCCGTGAGTCAGCGTGAGTCAGGCGAACTGCGTCGGGGCGGCGGCCGGGGCATGCAGCCGCGCGGCGGCGTCGCGCACAAAGTCGACGCAGGTGTCGATGGCGGTCACCGGCAGCATATGGCCGCCGTCTACCAGCGCCAGCGTGGCGCCAGGCACCCTGGCAACCAGCGCTTCGCCATGTTCGGCAAAATCAAGGATGCGGTCATCGCGGCCGTACAGCACGCTCACCGGCACGCGCAGCGAGCCATAATGCGGAAGCATTGCCGGCAGGCTTCGGGCGGCACCGGTCAGGTCTTCGGCAGCGGCGAGGAAATGGGACGGCCGCAGCGCCAGCAGGCCGCCACCCCGCGTCGGGAAGTCGAGCGGGAACGGGTCGGGACCGAACACGATATCCATGACTTCTTCGCGGCGACGTTCCGACATCGGCACCACCAGTGTCCACGCCAGCAGCCGCCGCAATGCGCCCGGCACGGTCATCGCCTGGAATACCGGCGAAATCGCCTTGGGCGGATGGGTGAGCGGCGCGATCAGCGCCAGGCCGCCGACGCGCCCGGGATGGTGGATGGCCAGTGCCAGCGCGATCGCGCCGCCGAGCGAGTGGCCAACCACCAGCGGTTTCTCCAATCCAAGCTGGTCGCACAGCGCTGCGAGCGCATTGGCCTGTGCCGGCAAATCCGCCGCGGTGCCTGCCACGCGCGTCGAGTGGCCCGCGCCTGGGCGGTCGACGGCGATCACGCGGAAGTGGCGGGCGAGCGGTTCGATCATGCCGTAGCCGAAGTTCTCCAGCTGTCCCGACAGGCCGTGCACCAGCAGCACGGCGGGCCCCTGGCCGCGCTCGACCACGTGCAGCCGCGCGCCGGGCACATCGACAAAGCGTCCACGCGGCGGCATTGCCGCCTCGATGCGCCGGACGGTGCGCAGCGTGTACAGCCATAGCGCGGTGCCCAGTACCACAAGCAGCCCGACCAGCAAGCCGGCGATGGTCAGGGCGATGGTCACGATTGCACCTCGCTGGCAGCAACGGCCGGCACGGCATTGGTTTCGGTGGAGCCCTGGCTGTCGCGATGAGGATGGCCAGCATGGGCGGAGGAAGTCGGGACATCGAACTGCAGCACGCCGTCGGCGATGCGCCCGTGCCGGATCGTCAGCAAGTCTTTCAGGTAGTTCTGATAGACGCGCCATGGCTTGCGGTCGCCTTGACGGGGCAGCACGGTGGCGGCGCGTTGCACATAGCCCGAAGTGAAATCCAGGAACGGTGTGGGTTGCATGCCGGCGGGCGCGCGCGGCATGGCCGCGCGGTGGCCATGTCGGTCCATATGGCGCAGCAGGCGGCAGACGTACTCGGCGGTGAGATCGGCCTTGAGGGTCCACGAGGCGTTGGTATAGCCGAACGCGAGTACCAGGTTGGGCACGCCGCTCAGCATCATTCCCTTGTACGCGAACGACTCGGCGGGGCGGCGCGGCTCGCCGTCGACGCTGACCGCGATGTCGCCCAGCATGTTCAGCTTCAACCCGGTGGCCACGACCACGATATCCGCGGCGAGCGTCTTGCCGCCGGCCAGCACGATGCCGTCTTCGGTGAACCGTTCGATGGTATCGGTCTCCACCGTGGCACGGCCGTCGCGGATCGCGCCGAACAGGTCGCCATCGGGCACCAGGCACAGGCGCTGATCCCACGGGTTGTAGCGGGGCGTGAGATGCGTCGCGACATCGAAATCCGGCTCCAGCTGTGCCGCGGCCATGCCGATCAGCCGTGCCCTGGTGCGCTCCGGCCGCCGCCGCGCCAGCTGGAAGAACATCATGCCGAGGAGCACGTTCTTCCAGCGCGTGGCGCCGTAGGCCAGCCGCTCGGGCAGCAGGCGGCGCAGCTTGTGGGCGATCGCGTCCTCGGCGGGGCGCATCACGATGTAGGTGGGCGAGCGCTGCAGCATGGTCACGTGCCTGGCGCGCTTTGCCATCTCCGGCACCAGCGTCACGGCGGTGGCGCCGCTGCCGATCACCACCACGCGCTTGCCGCTGTAGTCGAGCGATTCGTCCCAGAACTGCGGATGCACGATGCGGCCGCGGAACTTTTCCTCGTTGGCAAAGGCCGGGCGATGGCCTTCGGCATAGCTGTAATAGCCCGCGCAGATATAGAGCAAGCGGGCGCGCAGGCGCAACCGGCTGTGATCCGCCGTGCGCTCGGCCTCCACCGTCCAGCAGCCCGCGGTGCTGTCCCACGCGGCACTGACGACCTTGTGGCCGAAGCGGATATGCGGCGTGATGCCGGCTTCGTCGGCGGTCTCGCGGATATAGGCGCGGATCGACGGGCCGTCGGCGATGGCCTTGGCGCCGCGCCAGGGCTTGAAGCGGTAGCCCAGCGTGTACATGTCCGAGTCGGAGCGGATGCCGGGGTAGCGGAACAGGTCCCAGGTGCCGCCGATGGCGTCGCGGGCTTCCAGGATGGCGTAGCGCTTGCCGGGGCAGCGCATCTGCAGGTGGCGCGCGGCGCCGATGCCGGACAGGCCGGCGCCTACGATCAGGACATCCAGGACGACATCATCGGGACGGGGGGCGGTCATGTCGGGCATCCGGGCGAGTGGCGCTTCTGACAACATAGGTTGTCAGAAGCGATATGACAAGGCATCTGACAATAGGGAATGTCATAATGGCGCGCATGACCACCGAGCTCACTCCCGCACGCCGCTACCGCGGCGCCGAAGCCGAAGAACGGCGCACCCAGCGCCGGGGCCAGCTGATTGCCGCGGCGGTGCAGGTCTATGGCGAGCGTGGCTACCAGAACGCCACGGTCAAGGCCGTGTGCGAAGCCGCCGGCCTGACTGAGCGCTATTTCTACGAGTCATTCCCCAACAGCGAGGCGTTGCTGCTGGCGTCGTTCCAGGCTGTCACCCACCGCTTGCTGCAGACACTGGCCCGCGCCGGGGAGGTGGCAGGCGGCGACGGCGCCAACCGGGCGCTGGCGATGCTGCGCGCCTATTTCGGGGCCCTGCAGTGCGAGCCGCGTTCGGCGCGGGTGTTCCTGGTGGAGATCCGCGGCGTCAGCAAGCTGGTCGATGGCGCGCTGGCGGATTCGCTGAGCGAATTTGGCGGCCTGCTGGCGCAAGCGCTGCTGCCGCCGGGCCGGCAGCTCGATCCGCTGCTGACCGCGGGCGTGGCGGGCGGGGTGATCCACGTCGCGCTGCGCTGGATCGGACAGGGCTACACGCCCGACGTCGAGGTGGTGGCGCGCACGGCGCTGCAACTGGCCATGGTGCTGGCGCGCGAGCCGGACTAAGGCGCGCCGCCAAGGCGCTTACAACTGCGGCGCTTCCGTCTTTTCCCTGAATTCGCACAGCGGCTCGATCACGCAGTGCCAGCATTCCGGCTTGCGCGCCTTGCACACATAGCGGCCGTGCAGGATCAGCCAGTGGTGCGCATCGTGCAGGAATTCATGCGGCACGCACTTTAGCAGCTTCTGCTCGACCACCTGCACGTTCTTGCCGGGTGCCAGCCCGGTGCGGTTCGCGACCCGGAAGATATGCGTATCCACAGCGATGGTGGGCTCGCCGAAAGCTGTGTTGAGCACCACGTTGGCGGTCTTGCGGCCCACGCCCGGCAGCGCTTCAAGCGCTTGGCGGTCGGGCGGTACCTTGCCGCCGTGCCGCTCGACCAGGATGCGGCAGGTCTCGATGACATGCTTCGCCTTGGTCTTGTACAGGCCGATGGTCTTGATGTATTCGCCCAGCCCGGCTTCGCCGAGGTCGAGCATCTGCCGCGGCGTGTGCGCGACCGGGAACAGCCGGCGCGTAGCCTTGTTGACACCGACGTCGGTAGCCTGCGCCGACAGCAGCACGGCAATCAGCAGCTCGAACGGCGAGCTGTATTCCAGCTCAGTGGTCGGGGCCGGGTTGACTTCGCGCAGCGTCTCGAAAATGGCACGGCACTTGGCGGCGTTCATTGTTGTTGTTCCGGGTCGGGTTTGGCGTCGGGGCCGACGGCCGGCTCGGTCAGGCCGGCGCGCGCGCGGCGTGCTTCGGCGGCATCGATCTGCGCCTGAACGGCGGGGGAGACGTTTTCCGTATTGCGCGGCCGCGCGGCCTGCTGCTTCTGGCGAGCGCGCTCGATCGCGGCCTGGATGATGGCGCGCTTGCGTTCCTGCGCGGCGCGCTCGGCGTCGTCCTGCGGGGCTTCGGCCTGCACCGCGGCCAGCTTGGCCGCAGCCTTGGCAGCCAGGCGCGCGTCGTTTTCCTCGCGCTCGCGCACCAGCCGGGCCCGGCGCGCCAGGTAGCGTTCGTGGGCCGCATCGGCCTGGTCCTGCGACCACGCGTCCCAGCCGGTGCGGTCACCGGTGACCGGGACCATGGCGATGCAGTCGACCGGGCAGGGCGCCACGCACAGGTCGCATCCAGTGCACAGTTCGGGAATCACCGTGTGCATCTGCTTGGCAGCACCGGCGATGGCGTCGACCGGGCATGCCTGGATGCAAAGAGTGCATCCAATGCACAGGCTCTCGTCGATCAGCGCAAGCGCGCGTGGCTGTTCGGTGCCGCGTTCGGGGTCGAGCGGCATGGGTTCGACGCCGAGCGCCCCGGCCAGCCGGCGCACCCCTTCCGCGCCACCTGGCGGGCAGCGATTGCAGGCCGCTGTGCCGGCGGCCATGGCCTCGGCGTACGGGCGGCAGCCGTTGAATCCGCATTTGGTGCACTGGGTCTGGGGTAGCAGCGCCTCGATGCGGTCGGCAAGGGACTTGACGGCGGGGTTCACGACAACAGGCTGGAATTCAGGAGACAAACCGGATCAGAACAGGACTGGACATTTATGGGACGCATGCGGCGTTGTGCGTGCTTGGCGACATAGTCGCGGCCCGGGAAACACCCAGGGCGGGCACAATAGTCCCGCGAAACCCATCACCGGCAGGCGTCAGCGGGCCGGTCGGGCTTCTTCGAGCCCTCGCGCCGCAAGGATTATCCCCGATTTCGCCAATGGACAGAAACGGGGATGATGCGCGTCGCGCAGCCGGACTGCCGCATTCCGGCGTGTGCCATAATCCGCGCAACGATCGACCTGCCATCCATGTCAACAGAGACCAAGACCAAACGCGACCCCGAAGGGACGCGCCGACGCATCCTCGCTGCGGCCACCGAGGAATTCGCCAAGGGTGGTCTGGCCGGCGCCCGCGTCGACCAGATTGCCCGGCGCGCGGAAACCAACGAACGCATGCTGTATTACTACTACGGCAGCAAGGAAGGGCTGTTCCTGGCCGTGCTGGAAAAACAGTACGCCGAATTCCGCGCCGCCGAAGAGAAGCTGCACCTGGTCGACGAAGATCCGATCGCGGGCGTGCGCGCGCTGGCCCGTTTTGTCTGGGACTGGTACTACCAGCACCCCGAGTTCATCCGCCTGATCAACAGCGAGAACCTGCACGAAGCCCGCCACCTGAAGAAATCCGCGCAGCTGCAGCAACTGATCAACCCGGTTGTGGACGTGCTGGCCGATGTGATCCACAGGGGGCAGCAGCAGGGCGTGTTCCGCGACAACATCGACGTGCCGCAGTTCTACCTGACGATCTCGGCGCTGGGTTACTACGTGCTGTCCAACCGCTACACCATCAGCGCCGTGACCGGCCGCGATGTGGCTTCGCAGCACGAGCATGAGCGCTTTGCCGAGCTGCATACCGAGATGCTGCTCTGCTACCTGAAGCGCTCCTGCTGTCCCGAGAGCGCGCCATAAACAGAAACGCCCGCGATTGCGGGCGTTGTCCTGTCTGCGGCAGCGTTATTTCGCCGCGGGCTGGTGGTACTTGCGGATGAAATCGCGCAGGTCCGGATAGATGTCCTCGCGCCAGCGCCGGCCCGAGAAAATCCCGTAGTGGCCGCAATGCGGCGCGGTTACATGCTGCTTGCGGTTTTCCGGGATGCCGCTGCACAGGTCGTGGGCGGCGGCGGTCTGGCCCGCGCCCGAGATATCGTCCAGTTCACCCTCCACCGTCATCAGCGCGGTGTCCTTGATATCCTGCGGCCGCACCGGCTTGCCATCGATGGCCCACGTGCCGTTGGCCAGGCGGAATTCCTGGAACACTTCGCGGATGGTGTCGAGGTAATACTCGGCGGCCATGTCCAGCACCGCGTTGTATTCGTCGTAGAAGCGCACATGCGCCTCGGCGTCGTCGGCGTCGCCCTCGATCAGGCTCAGGTAATAGTCATAGTGCGAGGACAGGTGCCGGTCCGGGTTCATCGCCACGAAGCCGGCATGCTGCAGGAAGCCCGGATACACACGGCGGCCGTGGCCGGGGTAGTTGGCTGGCACAGTGTAGATGACGTTGTTCTCGAACCACTCGAACGACTTGTTGATGGCCAGCGAGTTGACCGCGGTCGGGCTCTTGCGGGCATCGATCGGGCCACCCATCATCGTCATGGTGCGCGGCGTCGTCTCGCCGGCGGAAGCCATCAGCGAGATCGCGGCCAGCACCGGCACGGTCGGCTGGCACACGGAAATCACGTGCAGGTTCTCGGCGCCGATATGGCGGATGAAATCCTGGATGTAGTAGATGTAGTCCGACAGGTGGAAGGCGCCGTCTTCAGCCGGCACCATGCGCGCGTCGATCCAGTCGGTCACGTAGACCTTGTGGTCCTGCAGCAGCGTGCGCACGGTGTCCCGCAGCAGCGTGGCATGGTGGCCCGACAGGGGCGCGCACACCAGCACCACCGGCTCGTCCTTCAGCAGCTTGATGGTCTCCGGGTCGTCGGCATAGCGCTTGAAGCGCAGCAGCTTGCAGAACGGCTTTTCCAGCACGGACTGCTCGACGATGGGGATGTCGCGCCCGTTGGAGCGGACCGACTTGATGTCGAACGCGGGCTTTTCGTATTCCTTGCCGAGCCGGTACAGCAACTCGTAGCCCGCCGCAAGTCGGGGGGCTCCGGGCACCAGCGACATCGGGCTGAGGGGATTGGTGAAAGTCTTGGCGGTCGCCTGGGCCCACGCGGTCAGCGGGTGGAGGATCGAGCGCTGGAACTCATGCAGTTGGTAGAGCATGCCGTTTCTGCCTGGTCTTACTTTGGGTCACGTACCACCAAGTACTAATGTACTGACAATACACGTGGGGATCGTCGCGGATTATGCCCGTTCTCGAACGACCGTGCTAACGATCTTGCTTTGCAGCATATACCTTAAGGTACTTCCCCATCTGCGGAACACAATAAGGCATTCGCCTGATTTTTGGATGACACTGTCCTACAAGACTGAAAACAAATGCAAAAAGCGGCCGAGGCCGCTTTTTTTGGGACGCCATGTGATCCTGACGCCAGTCATGGTGCGTTGCCCTGCAGCAACGCCGGCAGCGTTACATCACCGCTGCGATCGCATCGACAACCGCATCGATATTGCGGCTGTTCAGC
Organism: Cupriavidus phytohabitans; assembly: GCF_000426345.1. Lineage (GTDB taxonomy): Bacteria > Pseudomonadota > Gammaproteobacteria > Burkholderiales > Burkholderiaceae > Cupriavidus. The sequence continues at coordinate 57,982 of NZ_AUFE01000014.1, forward strand.
GCCGCCACGCAGATGCGGCCGGTGCCGACGGCGTAGATGCCGTGTTCGTTGCGCAGCCGGTCCACCTGGGCCGAGGTCAGGCCCGAGTACGAGAACATGCCGCGCTGGGCCTTGACGAAGGAGAAGTCGCCCGGTACGCCCTTGGCGGCCAGCTTGTCCACCAGCGCATGGCGCATCAGCTTGATGCGGTCGCGCATCTCGGCCAGCTCCTCTTCCCACATGGCGCGCAGTTCCGGGCTGTTCAGCACGGTGGCGACCACAGTGCCGCCGTGCGTCGGCGGGTTGGAGTAGTTGGTGCGGATCACGCGCTTGACCTGCGACATCACGCGCTGGGCTTCTTCCTTGCCAGTGGTGACGATCGACAGCGCGCCCACGCGCTCGCCGTACAGCGAGAAGCTCTTCGAGAACGAGCTCGACACGAAGAAGGGCAGGCCGGAGTCGGCGAACAGGCGCACGGCGGCGCCGTCGGCGTCGATGCCGTCGGCGAAGCCCTGGTAGGCCATGTCCAGGAACGGGATCAGGTTGCGTTCCTTGACCAGTTCCACCACTTGCTTCCACTGCTCGGGCGACAGGTCGACACCGGTCGGGTTATGGCAGCAGGCGTGCAGCACGACGATGGTGTTGGCCGGGTACGATTTCAGCGATTCCACCATGCCGGCAAAGTTCAGGCCGTGGCTGGCAGCGTCGTAGTAGGCGTAGTTGACGACCGGGAAGCCGGCGGCCTCGAACAGGGCGCGGTGGTTTTCCCAGCTCGGGTCGCTGATGGCGACCTTGGCGTCCGGGTACAGGCGCTTCAGGAAGTCGGCGCCGATCTTCAGCGCGCCGGTGCCGCCCAGTGCCTGGGCCGTCACCACGCGGCCTTCGGTGATCAGCGGCGATTCCTTGCCGAACAGCAGCGTCTGCACGGCCTGGTCATAGGCGGCGATGCCTTCGATCGGCAGGTAGCCACGCGGGGTGGCGGTGGTCAGACGGGCTTTTTCTGCCTCCTGGACGGCGCGCAGCAGGGGGATTTTCCCTTCGTCGGTGAAGTACACGCCAACGCCCAGGTTGACCTTGGTGGCGCGGGTGTCGGCATTGAAGGCTTCGTTGAGGCCCAGGATCGGGTCACGCGGGGCCATCTCGACGGCAGAAAACAAACTCATTTGGAATCTCGTGGTCGGCAATGAAAGAAAACGGGAAGGCGTAGAATGCTCCGGACTGCGCTGGCGGCTGGCAGGCCCCCATTCCGTTCTGGGCGGAATCGGCCCCACGCCGTTGGGAACGGCTTGAGGCGGCTTGAACCGGGGGCTGTCAACCCCAAGATTCTAGCGTATCCGCCCGTTTTCCTGAGGTTTTTCCCTAATCTCGCCATCACTTCTTTCGTTACTTCTTTATTACCTCTTCCCGCTATCCCGCCCCCTATGTCGAACCTTGCAGAAGCCGCGCCGGCCCTGGACGAAAGCAAATTCGTCACATTTCCCGGCTCCCCGTTCCAGCTGTACCAGCCGTTCCCGCCCGCCGGGGACCAGCCGGAGGCGATCCGCCAGCTGGTGGAGGGGGTGGAGGACGGCCTGTCTTACCAGACATTGCTGGGCGTGACCGGGTCGGGCAAGACCTTCACCATGGCCAACACGATCGCCCGCCTGGGGCGGCCGGCGATCGTGTTCGCGCCCAACAAGACGCTGGCGGCCCAGCTGTATGCCGAGTTCCGCGAGTTCTTTCCGCGCAACGCGGTCGAGTACTTCGTCAGCTACTACGACTACTACCAGCCTGAGGCCTACGTCCCGCAACGCGACCTGTTCATCGAGAAGGACTCGTCGATCAACGAGCATATCGAGCAGATGCGGCTGTCGGCGACCAAAAGCCTGCTGGAGCGCCGCGACACGGTGATCGTGGCGACGGTCTCGGCGATCTATGGTATCGGCAACCCGAACGAATACCACCAGATGATTCTCACTTTGCGGGCCGGCGACAAGATCAGCCAGCGCGACGTGATCGCGCGCCTGATTGCGATGCAGTACACCCGCAACGAGACCGATTTCCAGCGCGGCACGTTCCGCGTGCGCGGCGACACCATCGACATCTTCCCGGCGGAGCATGCCGAGATGGCGGTGCGGCTGGAGATGTTCGACGACGAAGTGGAATCCCTGCAATTCTTCGATCCGCTGACCGGCCGCGTGAAACAGAAGATCCCGCGCTTTACGGTCTATCCGTCGAGCCACTATGTGACGCCGCGCGAGACCGTGCTGCGCGCGATCGAGGCGATCAAGGACGAGCTGCGCGACCGGCTGGAGTTCTTCCACAAGGAAAACCGGCTGGTCGAAGCGCAGCGGCTGGAGCAGCGTACCCGCTTCGATCTCGAAATGCTTTCGGAGCTGGGCTTCTGCAAGGGCATCGAGAACTATTCGCGCCATCTGTCCGGCGCGCGCCCCGGCGAGCCGCCGCCGACGCTGGTCGACTACCTGCCGTCCGATGCGCTGATGTTCCTGGACGAGTCGCACGTGCTGATCGGCCAGCTCAACGGCATGTACAACGGCGACCGCGCGCGCAAGACTACGCTGGTCGAGTACGGTTTCCGGCTGCCGTCGGCACTGGACAACCGGCCGCTCAAGTTCGACGAGTTCGAGCGCAAGATGCGGCAGGTGATGTTCGTCAGCGCGACGCCCGCGCAGTTCGAGCAGGAGCATGCGGGGCAGGTGGTGGAGCAGGTGGTGCGCCCGACCGGGCTGGTCGACCCGACTATCATCGTGCGTCCGGCGACCACGCAGGTGGATGACCTGCTATCGGAAATCCACGCGCGCGTGGAGGTCAACGAGCGCGTGCTGGTGACCACGCTGACCAAGCGCATGGCCGAGCAGCTGACCGAGTTCCTGTCCGAGAACGGCGTCAAGGTGCGCTACCTGCACTCGGACATCGACACCGTGGAGCGCGTCGAGATCATCCGCGACCTGCGCCTGGGCACCTTCGACGTGCTGGTCGGCATCAACCTGCTGCGCGAGGGCCTGGATATCCCCGAGGTCTCGCTGGTGGCGATCCTGGATGCCGACAAGGAAGGCTTCCTGCGCGCTGAGCGCTCGCTGATCCAGACCATCGGCCGCGCCGCGCGCAACGTCAATGGCACCGCCATCCTGTATGGCGACCGCATGACCGACTCGATGCAGAAGGCCATCAGCGAGACCGAGCGACGCCGCGCCAAGCAGATGGCCTTCAACGAGGCCAACGGCATCATTCCGCGCGGCGTGGTCAAGCGCATCAAGGACATCATCGACGGCGTGTACAACGCCAGCGATGCCAAGGCCGAGCTGCAGGCCGCGCAGGAGCAGGCGCGCTACGAAGACATGAGCGAGAAGCAGGTGTCGAAGGAAATCAAGCGGCTGGAAAAGCTCATGCTCGACCATGCCCGCAACCTGGAATTCGAGCAGGCGGCACAGGTGCGCGACCAGCTGGCCAAGCTCAAGGCGCAGGTGTTCGGCGCCAGCGGCGAGGGCGCGCTGCCGCCTGCCTGAACCTGCGCCGCGGGGCGGGTGTGCGCCGTGGCTGGCCTATAGTGAAATGCGTCAGAATCGATCCGGGGGCGCATCATGGTAAAGCTTGGCCTGTGGGTCCCGCTGGAGGCGCGGCCCGGCAAGGAGCAGGAAGTCGAGCAGTTCCTGCGCGACGGTCTGGCGCTGGTGCAGCAGGAGACCGGCACCACGGCCTGGTTCGCGCTGCGCGTGGGGCCGTCGATGTTCGGCATCTTCGATGCCTTTGCCGATGAATCCGCGCGTGAGGCGCACCTGGCCGGCAAGGTTGCCGCCGCGCTGATGGCCAAGGCGCCGGAGTTGTTCATGGCTACGCCGCCGATCCAGAAGCTGGAGGTGCTGGCGGCCAAGCTGCCGGCGTGAACCGGGCGTAAGGAGCTGCCATGGAACGCCAATTCGAGTACGGGGGCTATCTGGTCGTGGCCAGCGCGGTGCCCAATGCCGCAGGCGGCTTCGCCGGGCAGATGCGCATTGCCGACGCCTTTGGCGAGCCGGCTGGCCCGACCTACGAGGCCATCGCCGGCGATGCGCCGACGCAGGAAGCGGCCGTAGCGCTGGCCGAGGCTGCGGCGATGCGGGCCATCGATGCCGGCGAGGTCAACTAGCCGCCCACCCTGTCCCATTTCCCGAGGAGAACACACAATGACCGAAATCGGCGACTGGAAGAAAAAGGTCTATGAAACCCACGAAGTGCAGGTCCAGGTCAAGCAACGCTCGCAAAGCGAATGGTCGTACACCGTGCGCGTCTGCCGCCCGGGGACCAATATCCGCGCCGCCGGCACGCTGACCGAGACCTCGCGCATCACCGACCATTTCAAGTCCGCCGAAGCCGCTACAGTGGCCGGTTTTGCACACGGAGAGCGCCTGGCCAAACAGCTCGCGTAGCCTGGCGTCCCGGGGCGGGCCGACCACGCTTGGCGGCCGTTCCGCACGGGCGGCTAGAATTTGCCCCTCTCCAGACGCGGGGCACGTTGGCAGGAAGCCTTGGGCGCCCCGCCTCGGCCGCGCTTGCGCCTTGATCGACCGATGAAGAAATACGCCATCCTGATGTGTTGCATGGGCAACATCTGCCGCTCGCCGACGGCGGAAGGCGTGCTGCGCGCCAAATTGGCGGCCGCCGGACTGGAACTGCTGGTCGAGCTGGATTCGGCCGGCACCCACGAATACCATCTGGGCCGGGCGCCCGACCCGCGTACGCAGCGCGCAGCGCTGCGGCGTGGCTACGATCTGTCCGCGCTGCGCGCCCGCAAGGTTGGCCTGCCCGATTTCGACCGCTTCGATCTGATCCTGGCGATGGACCGCGACAATCTCGACGGCCTGGCGCGCCTGCATCCCGATGCCGGCGACAAGGTGCGCCTGCTGATGAGCTTCGCTACCCGCCACGACGCCGACGAAGTGCCGGATCCGTACTACGGCGAGGGCGACGGCTTCGAGCGCGTGCTGGACTACGTCGAGGACGCTTGCGACGGCCTGGTCGCGATGCTGCGGCAGCGGCTGCAGCATCCCGCAGACTGATCCGCGGTGCGGCGCCGCATCCTGAAATTGCGTTGGCGCTGGCCTTGCCGTGCGGGGCGGCAAGCCCGGCGAGGGCTGCCGGGGAGCGCGGCGCTTGATGCGCTGCGGTAGGGGTAGTTGACTGAATTAGTCGGGTACCTTTATACTTGACGAAAACGATCAAGTATTCGCTTTACCCCCAGAGCCCTGCACCATGAGACTGACCACCAAAGGCCGCTTCGCGGTCACTGCGATGATCGACCTGGCGATGCGCCAGGACCAGGGACCGGTGACGCTCGCCGGCATCAGCCAGCGCCAGAAGATCTCGCTGTCCTACCTGGAACAGCTGTTCGGCAAGCTACGCCGGCATGAGATCGTCGAAAGCGTGCGCGGTCCGGGCGGTGGCTACAGCCTGGCGCGCAAGGCCGAAGACGTCACGGTGGCGGACATCATCATCGCCGTCGACGAGCCGCTTGACGCCACCCAGTGCGGTGGAAAAGGCAATTGTAACGGAGATGACGGCTCCGGGCGTTGCATGACCCACGAACTGTGGGCAACGCTGAACCAGAAGATGGTCGAGTACCTCGACTCCGTCTCCCTCAAGAACCTGGTGGACCAGCAGCGCGAACGCCAGCCGGCGGTGCTGCACGACATGCGCGAGGAAGCCGCGCAGCCGGCCCCTGCCGCAGGGCGCGGCAAGGCCGACAAGCAGGAAAAGCCGGTCCGGGCGAGGGTGGTGAATTCAGTATTCAGCCTGGCGCAATCCTGAGCGTCTACCAAGGCACGCGGCAGGCAACGACAGTAATCAGCGATACAGCGGTCCCTAAAAGGCAGTCATAACGATGAGCACCCCACATTTCCCCATCTACATGGATTACTCGGCCACCACGCCGGTGGACCCGCGCGTGGCGGACAAGATGATTCCGTACCTGCGCGAGCAGTTCGGCAACCCCGCCTCGCGCAGCCATGCGTACGGCTGGGACGCGGAGCGCGCGGTGGAAGAAGCGCGTGAGCAGGTCGCCGCACTGGTCGGCGCCGACCCGCGCGAGATCGTGTGGACGTCGGGTGCGACCGAATCGGACAACCTGGCCATCAAGGGTGCCGCGAACTTCTATTCGGGCAAGGGCAAGCACATCATCACCGTGAAGACCGAGCACAAGGCCGTGCTCGACACCACGCGCGAACTGGAGCGCCAGGGCTTCGAGGTGACCTACCTGGACGTGAAGGAAAACGGCCTGCTCGACATGGATGTGTTCAAGCAGGCGCTGCGCCCGGACACGATCCTGGTGTCGGTGATGCTGGTCAACAACGAGATCGGCGTGATCCAGGACGTCGAGCAGATCGGCGAGATTTGCCGCGAAAAGGGCATTATCTTCCACTGCGACGCCGCTCAGGCGACCGGCAAGGTGGCGATCGACCTGGGCAAGCTGAAGTGCGACCTGATGTCGTTCTCGGCCCACAAGACCTATGGCCCGAAGGGCATCGGCGCGCTGTATGTGCGCCGCAAGCCGCGCGTGCGCATCGAGGCGCAGATGCACGGCGGCGGCCATGAGCGCGGCATGCGCTCGGGCACGCTGGCCACGCACCAGATCGTCGGCATGGGCGAAGCCTTCCGCATCGCCCGCGAAGAGATGGCCACCGAAAACGAACGCATCCGCATGCTGCGCGACCGCCTGTGGAACGGCCTGTCGGACATGGAAGAGGTCTACCTGAACGGTGACCTGGAGCACCGCGTACCGCACAACCTGAACGTCAGCTTCAACTTCGTCGAAGGCGAGTCGCTGATCATGGCGATCAAGGACGTGGCGGTGTCGTCCGGTTCGGCCTGCACCTCGGCTTCGCTGGAGCCGTCGTACGTGCTGCGCGCGCTGGGCCGCAACGATGAACTGGCGCACAGCTCGATCCGCTTCACGGTGGGCCGCTTCACCACCGAGCAGGAGATCGACTTCACCGTCCAGCTGCTCAAGTCCAAGATCGGCAAGCTGCGCGACCTGTCGCCGCTGTGGGAAATGTTCAAGGACGGCGTCGATCTGAATTCGATCCAGTGGGCCGCGCACTAAGCGCCTTGGGTACCTGCAGGATCCAGCAAAGATAACAGCAATACCCCCGCAAAAGATACGCAAGAGGTAAGCAAAATGTCATACAGCACGAAGGTTCTCGACCACTATGAAAACCCCCGCAACGTCGGTTCGTTCGACAAGAATGACGATGCGGTCGGCACCGGCATGGTCGGCGCCCCGGCTTGCGGCGACGTGATGAAGCTGCAGATCAAGGTCAACGAGGCTGGCGTGATCGAAGACGCCAAGTTCAAGACCTATGGCTGCGGCTCGGCCATCGCCTCGTCGTCGCTGGTGACCGAGTGGGTCAAGGGCAAGACCGTTGACCAGGCGCTGGAGATCAAGAACACCCAGATCGCCGAGGAACTGGCTCTGCCGCCGGTGAAGATCCACTGCTCGATCCTGGCTGAAGACGCGATCAAGGCTGCTGTCGAAGACTACAAGAAGAAGCACGGCGCGGAGCAGAAGGCCGCCTGATCCTGTCGATCGACAAGCGAAGCACGAAGGAAGACGCAACGATGATCACGATGACCGAGAAGGCGGCCAAGCACGTCGCCCGTTACCTGGAGCGCCGCGGCAAGGGCGTGGGCCTGCGCCTGGGCGTGAAGACCACCGGCTGCTCGGGCCTGGCCTACAAGCTGGAATACGTGGACGAGCTGCTGCCGGAAGACGCGGTGTTCGAGTCGCACGGCATCAAGGTCATCGTTGACGCCAAGAGCCTGCCGTACATCGATGGCACCGAACTTGACTATGCGCGCGAAGGGTTGAACGAAGGGTTCCGCTTCAACAACCCCAACGTCAAGGACGAGTGCGGCTGCGGCGAGTCGTTCACGGTCTGAGCAGCATTGCGGTAGCGTCGGTGGAGCGCAGCATCACCGAGTTCCACCGGGACGAGGAAGGCCATTGGGTGGCCGAACTCGATTGCGGCCATGGCCAGCACGTCCGGCACGATCCGCCGTGGCAGTTGCGGCCGTGGACGCAGAGCGAGCAGGGCCGCGCCGGCATGATCGGCACGCGGGTGAACTGCCTGAAGTGCGACCGCAACGAACCGCCGGCGGAGTGGGCCCTGGCGCGGGCCAGCCAGCCTGCCGGCCGCTAACGGCCGCTAATGGCGGCAAATGGACGAAGGGGCGGCGCGGCCGCTCTTTTTTCTTGGGGAAGCAGTTGAAAGACGATTTTTTTGCGCTGTTCGGCCTGCCGGCGCAGTTCGGCGTCGACGAGGCCGCGCTGGATGCGGCCTATCGCACCGTGCAGTCGCAGGCGCATCCGGACCGCTTCGCCAACGCCGGCGATGCCGAGCGCCGCGTGGCCATGCAGTGGGCCGCGCATGCCAATGAAGCCTATCGCACGCTGCGCCAGCCGCTGCGGCGCGCGACCTACCTGCTGAAGCTGCGCGGTGTGGATGTGCAGGCGGAGAACAACACCGCCATGTCGCCCGCCTTCCTGATGCAGCAGATGGAGTGGCGCGAAGCGCTGCAGGAAGCGGTGGAAGCACGCGACGTGGATCGCCTCGATGCACTGCTGCGCGAGCTGCGCCAGGAAAAGCGCGAGGCCCACGCCGCATTGGGCGCGCTGCTTGACGGCGGCGACAACGAAGCAGCCGGCGGCGCGGTGCGCCAACTGATGTTTATCGAGAAGATCGAGCACGATACCAGCGAGGCCATCGACCGGCTGGAAGACTGACCGGCACGATTGCCGGGGCCGTGACACAATGGCGCCCGGCTTGAAAACCGCCCGCATGGCGGTTTCCCCTGCCGTACAAGACAGCGAAGAATTACCATGGCACTGCTCCAGATTTCCGAACCCGGCATGTCGCCGGCGCCCCACCAACGCCGCCTGGCCGTCGGCATCGACCTCGGCACCACCAACTCTCTGGTGGCCGCGGTGCGCAGCAGCATCCCCGAGGTGCTGGGCGACGAGCGCGGCCGTGCGCTGCTGCCGTCGGTCGTGCGCTACCTGCCGGACCGTACCGCGCATATCGGCTATCGGGCCCAGGACGAAGCGGTGCGCGATCCCAAGAACACCATCGTCTCGGTCAAGCGCTTCATGGGCCGCGGCCTGCGCGACGTGGCCAATATCGAGCACAGCCCGTACGACTTCGTCGATGCGCCCGGCATGGTGCAGATCAAGACCGCCGCCGGCGTGAAGAGCCCGGTGGAAATCTCGGCAGAAATCCTGGCCACGCTGCGCCAGCGCGCCGAAGACACGCTGGGCGACGACCTTGTCGGCGCGGTCATCACCGTGCCGGCATATTTCGATGAGGCGCAGCGCCAGGCGACCAAGGACGCCGCGCGCCTGGCCGGCCTGGAAGTGCTGCGCCTGCTCAACGAGCCGACCGCCGCGGCCATTGCCTATGGCCTCGACAACGCGGCCGAAGGCGTCTACGCGGTCTATGACCTGGGCGGCGGCACCTTCGATATCTCGGTGCTAAAGCTCACACGCGGCGTGTTCGAGGTGATGGCTACCGGTGGCGATTCCGCGCTGGGCGGCGATGACTTTGACCAGCGCCTGCTGTGCTGGATCGTCGAGCAGGCCAATCTGCAGCCGCTGTCGGCGCAGGACATGCGCCTGCTGATGGTGCGCGCGCGCGCCGCCAAGGAAGCCCTGTCGGAAGCGGACAGCACCGTGATCGACGCAGTGCTTGACTCCGGCGAGATCGTCCACCTGACGCTGACTGACGAGACTTTCGAGAAGATCACCGCGCATCTGGTGCAGAAGACCCTGGCGCCTGTGCGCAAGGCGCTGCGCGACGCCGGCGTGACGCCCGACGACGTCAAGGGTGTGGTGCTGGTCGGCGGCGCCACGCGCATGCCGTCGATCCGCAAGGCGGTGGGCGATTACTTTGGCCAGACTCCGCTGACCAACCTCGACCCCGACCGCGTGGTGGCGCTGGGCGCCGCGATGCAGGCCAACCTGCTGGCCGGCAACCATGCGCCGGGCGAAGACTGGCTGCTGCTCGACGTGATCCCGCTGTCGCTGGGCGTCGAGACCATGGGCGGCCTGGTCGAGAAGATCATCCCGCGCAACAGCACCATCCCGGTGGCGCGCGCGCAGGAATTCACCACCTTCAAGGACGGCCAGACCGCGATGGCGATCCACGTGCTGCAGGGCGAGCGCGAGCTGGCCAGCGACTGCCGCTCGCTGGCGCGCTTCGAACTGCGCGGCATCCCGCCGATGGTGGCGGGCGCGGCGCGCATCCGCGTGACCTACCAGGTCGATGCGGACGGGCTGCTGTCCGTGACCGCGCGCGAGACGCATTCGGGCGTGGAAGCCTCGGTGACGGTCAAGCCGTCGTACGGGCTGGCCGACGACGATATCGCGCGCATGCTGCAGGACAGCTTCCGCGAGGCCGAGCACGATATGAAGAGCCGCGCGCTGGCAGAAGAACGTGTCGAGGCCGACCGCCTGGTCGAGGCCACCGAGCGTGCGCTGGAAACCGATGGCGACCTGCTGTCGGCCGAAGAGCGCGCGCAGGTCGAAGCGCTGATCGCCGGCGTGCGCGAGATCGCCAGGGGTGAAGACCACCTGGCGATCCGCGCCACGGTGGAAAAACTGTCGCACGGCACCGATGAATTTGCCGCCCGCCGCATGGACCGCTCGATCAAGAGCGCGCTGGCCGGGCGCAAGGTGCAGGAACTGGGCTGATCACCGCGCCTGCACCGCACTACAGAACCCAGGAAACGACATGCCACAGATCATTGTTTTGCCCCACGTCGAATACTGCCCGGAAGGGAAGGTGATCGAGGCCGAGAAGGGCGTCAGCGTCCTCGACTCGCTGCTTTCCCACGGTATCGATCTCGAACACGCGTGCGAGAAATCCTGTGCCTGCACCACTTGCCATGTGATCGTGCGCGAAGGCTTCGACTCGCTCAACGAGGCCGAGGAGAAGGAAGAGGACCTGCTCGACAAGGCCTGGGGCCTGGAGCCGAATTCGCGCCTGTCGTGCCAGGCCATCGTCGATGAGGAAGACCTGACCGTCGAGATTCCCAAGTACACCATCAACCACGCCAAGGAAGGCCACTGAGCCGCCGGCACAGATCTCAGCGGAGAACGAACCCATGAAGTGGACCGATACCTACGATATCGCCGCAGCGCTGTACGACAAATATCCTGATGTCGACCCCGCCGGCGTGCGCTTTACGGAACTGCGCAGCTGGGTGCTGGAGCTCGACGGCTTCGCCGACGATCCGGCGCGTTCGGGAGAGAAGATCTTGGAAGCGATCCAGCAAGCATGGATCCAGGAAGCGGAGTAAGCGCTCTGTATCGGGAAGAAGCAGAAAGGCCGGCGTGATTCGCCGGCCTTTTCCGTTGGTACTGCGCGAGCGTCGGTGTCAGCCTCTGACCAGCGCACCGTTCTCCATGTGCACGCGCTCGCCGACCTGTACCGCGGGATCCTTTTCATAGGTGAAGGTTCGGTGGCTGCCGTCATCCATGCGGACGCGCACTTCATAGTGGGTATCCTTGCTCACGGCCTTCTCGATCTGGTTACCCGCGACCCCGCCGCCCACCGCACCGACTACAGTGCCGACGATACGGCCATTGCCCTTGCCGACCTGGTTGCCAAGCAGGCCGCCGACCACCGCGCCGCCGAGCGCGCCCAGGCCGCTGGTGTTGGGCTTCTGGGTCTGTATCGGCGTGACGGCGACGATGCGGCCGGCATACGGGCTGCCCTTGGCGGCCTGGCGCGCGGTAGTAGTACGCGGCGCCGCTTGCGTCGGCTCCGAGGCGGTAGCGCTCTGGCGCGATTGCGCTGGCTGGCCGTCGTCATAGACAGGCGGGCGGGTCGTACTGCCCGGCGGCGCGGTCTGCGTGGTAACAGGCAAAGGCCCTTGCGGCGCCTGCGCACTTTGCTGGCTTTGCTGCGCGTTCAAGTCAGGACCGGCCTTGCTGAGCGGCAGCACGCCAGTGACGGCGGCGACGGCGGTCAGGCTGGCAATGACCACGGCCACGGCTGCCGCGCCGATCAGCGGATGCAGCCGGCGTTGCGACGGCAGCGGGGCGGGGGTGTGGTCGTGCGAAGTGGCTTGGCTCTGCATTGTGGCTCCGGTGCGGCGATGGCCGCGATGGGATGGAACCAGTTTGGCGGAAGCGGGGGGTGTTTTCCGTTTGTTTTTGTAAATTTATGTAGGCGGAAAAGGCCTTTTGTGTCAGTGGGTTACGAGGGGTCTGGGGAAGAGGAGAGGCGGCGCTGTAACAAAACGGCGACCGAAGGGAAGGGACTTGAAGTACACGCTCGCGCCCCTCTTCCGCACACGGAAGAGGGGCGCGAGCAAAGCGTCAGTCTTCCTTGCGCAGGTGCGGGAACAGGATGACGTCGCGGATATTCGGGCTATCGGTCAGCAGCATCACCAGGCGGTCGATGCCGATACCGCAGCCGCCCGTCGGGGGCATGCCGTATTCCAGCGCGCGGATATAGTCGGCGTCGAAATACATCGCCTCCTCGTCGCCGGCATCCTTCTGCTCGACCTGCTTGCGGAAGCGGTCGGCCTGGTCCTCGGCATCATTCAGCTCCGAGAAGCCGTTGGCGATCTCGCGGCCGGTGATGAACAGCTCGAAACGCTCGGTGATGCCCGGCACCGTGTCCGAAGCGCGCGCAAGCGGCGAGACCTCGACCGGGTAGTCGACGATAAAGGTCGGCTCCCACAGCTGGCTCTCGGCGGTTTCCTCGAATAGCACCAGCTGCAGCGTGCCCAGCCCGGCATTGAGGAACTGCGGCGCGTTGGTGTTGACGCCGAACTTCTTCAGCTCGACACGCAGGAATTCCGCATCGGCCAGTTGCGCGTCGGTGTACTGCGGCGCGAACTTCTGGATCGCTTGGCAGATGGTCAGGCGGTGGAACGGCTTCGACAGGTCCAGCTCGCGGTCCTGGTACGTCAGCACGGCGCTGCCGCGCGCGTCGATCGCGGCCTTGCGGATCAGGTCTTCAGTGAAGTCCATCAGCCAGCGGTAGTCCGTGTAGGCCGCGTAGAACTCCATCATGGTGAACTCGGGGTTGTGGCGCGGGCTCACCCCCTCGTTGCGGAAGTTGCGGTTGATCTCGAACACGCGCTCGAAGCCGCCGACGATCAGCCGCTTCAGGTACAGCTCGGGCGCGATGCGCATGAACATCTGCATGTCCAGCGCATTGTGGTGCGTGATGAAGGGCTTGGCCGCGGCGCCGCCCGGGATCGGGTGCAGCATCGGCGTTTCCACCTCCATGAAGCCGGCGTCGGCCATAAGGCGGCGCAGCGACGAGATCGCGTTGGTGCGGGCGCGGAAGGTGTTGCGCGTTTCCGGCGAGACGATCAGGTCCACATAGCGCTGGCGGTACTTCATCTCCTGGTCGGCCAGCCCGTGGAACTTGTCCGGCAGCGGGCGCAGCGACTTGGACAGCAGGCGCAGCTCGCGCACCTGCACCGACAGTTCGCCCTTGTTGGTGCGGAACAGCTCGCCGCGGGCGCTGATGATGTCGCCCAGGTCCCAGTGCTTGAAGGCGGCGTAGACCTCTTCGCCGACCTTGTCGCGCGTGATGTAGAACTGGATCTGGCCGCTGCCGTCCTGCACGGTGGCGAAGCTGGCCTTGCCCATCACGCGCTTGAGCATCATGCGGCCGGCGATGGCGACCTCGACCGGGCTGGCTTCGAGCGCGGCCTGGTCGGTCTCGCCATATTGCGCATGCAGCGCGGCGGCCTGGTGGGTGGGGCGGAAATCGTTGGGGAAGGCCACGCCTTGCTGGCGCAGCGCGGCCAGTTTCTCGCGCCGCTCCGCGATGATCTTGTTCTCGTCGACGGCGGGCGTATCCGCGGCGGCTGGCTTGGCCTGCGACTTGGCCTGGGCGTGATTCGGTTCGGTCATGATGTCTTGTAGCGTCGCACGCGGCGGGCCGCGCGCGGGTTCAGTATGGCTTCAGTAATTGCGGAGATCGTCCAGCTCGGTGCTGCCGAAATCCGGGCGGTGCAGGTAGGCGACGATGCGGCCCGCGGTTTCCTCGGCGGAAGCGAGCTGCTGGTTCGCCTTCAGGTCGCGGAAACGCTGCACCTGGGCAAACTCGGCGTTGCGGATCACGTCCTGCATGCCGGTATCGATCACGCCCGGCGCCAGCGCCACCGCGCGCACGGTGCGGGGCGCCGGTGCCTGCGCGTACTCGGCGTTGACCGAGCGCATGAACATGTCCAGGCCTGCCTTGCCGGCGCAATAGGCGCTCCAGCCCTCGATCGGGCGGCGCGCCGCGCCGGAAGAGATCGCCAGCACCTTGCGCGGGCAGTCGAACTTCTCGGTGCGCTCCAGGAAGGCCGCGGTCATCGTCATCGGCGCCGCCAGGTTGGTCAGCAGGTGCGGCACCAGCGTGCTTTCCTGCAGGCGCGAGACCGGGCCGATCGGTTCGACCACGCCGGCGTTCAGGATCAGCGTGGCACTGGCCGGCGGCTGGTCGAGGGTATCGATCACGCTGGCCAGCCAGGTGGCCGCGGGGCCGGCCTGGGACAGGTCCTGCAGGTGCCAGGCCACCGGCACGCCGCTCATGGTGGCGATGCGCTCCAGCTCGTTGTTGCGGCTGCGCGCGACGCAGATCAGGCGGTTGCCCGGCACGAGCAGGGCGTTGGTCAAAGCCGCGCCCAGCCCGCGCGAGGCGCCGGTGATGATGTAGAGGTGATTGGCTTCGCTCATGGTGCCCCGGTCGGAAAGGCCGCAGGTGCGGCGGTACAGCAGTGAGGTACAGCTGTCGATACAGCGAATGCGGTGATGCTGCTGTGCCGCCGTGGGTGCCGCCGCCGCGCCAAAGGGCGCGGGACGGGCAGCCCGGCACGGCCTTACAGTCCCTGCTTGAGGCTGGCCTCGATGAACGGATCCAGGTCGCCGTCCAGCACTTTCTGGGTGTTGGACATTTCCACGTTGGTGCGCAGGTCCTTGATACGGCTCTGGTCCAGCACGTAGGAGCGGATCTGGTGGCCCCAACCCACGTCGGTCTTGCCGGCTTCGAGCTTGTCGGCCTCGGCCTGGCGCTTGCGCATCTCGTGCTCGTACAGGCGCGACTTCAGCATCGACATGGCCTCGGCACGGTTGCGGTGCTGCGAGCGGTCATTCTGGCACTGCACCACGATGCCGGTCGGGATGTGCGTGATCCGCACAGCCGAGTCGGTCTTGTTGATGTGCTGGCCGCCGGCGCCAGAGGCGCGGTAGGTATCCACGCGCAGGTCAGCCGGGTTGACTTCCACTTCGAACGAGTCGTCCACCTCGGGATAGACGAACACCGATGAGAACGAGGTATGGCGCCCGCCCGACGAATCGAACGGCGACTTGCGCACCAGGCGGTGCACGCCGGTCTCGGTACGCAGGTAGCCGAAGGCGTATTCGCCCTCGATCTTAATGGTCGCGCTCTTGATGCCGGCCACGTCGCCTTCGGACTCTTCCAGCACCTCGGCCTTGAAGCCCTTGCGCTCGCAGTACTTCAGGTACTGGCGCAGCAGCATCGAGGCCCAGTCGCACGCTTCGGTGCCGCCGGCGCCGGCCTGGATGTCGATGAAGGCGTTGGCCTGGTCCATCTCCCCGGAGAACATGCGGCGGAATTCCATGTCCGCCACAATCTCCTCGAAGCCCTTGACGTCGCTTTCGATCGATTCGAGGGTCTCGTCGTCGCCTTCTTCCCTGGCGAGTTCGAACAGCTCCTCGGCGCCGCCAAGGTCGTCAGTGAGCTTGCCCAGGACGCCTACGACGCCCTCGAGGCTCTTCTTTTCCTTGCCGAGATCCTGGGCGCGCTTGGGGTTGTTCCAGACGTCCGGGTCTTCCAGCAGGCCGTTGACTTCGTCCAGCCTTCCTACTTTGACATCGTAGTCAAAGATACCCCCGTAGATCTTCCGTCCGGGAACGGAGATCGGAGATGGCACCGGAGATGGCGTTGAGGCGTTCTGCTTCCATGATGTTCCTGCGCTTCGAAAACCGTGAATTATAGCGGATTGGTTCCCGGAACCGGTCGCGGATTCGGGGATTGCGGCCGCCCCCGGCATGGGCGCGCGGCGAACGGAAAGCGCGTGCGATGGTCTATCCGGCGGTGCCGGGCAGCGCACGCGGCGATAATACGCACTCGCAAGCCGCCCGCGGCATGAAGACAAACAGGGACGCATGACGAAAACCAGACATGACATCGAGCCAGGCCGGCGCCGCGCGCTGGGCCTGCTGATTGCCGCCACGGCCGCCGCGGTCGCTTCCGGCTGCGGCACCACCGGCGGCCCCGTGCCGGATGGCTATTACCGCGTGGAACGGGGCGATACGCTCTATTCGATCGCCCGCAAGCACGGCCGCACCGTGCGCGACCTGACCCGCTGGAACAGCGACATCACCAGCCCCAGCCAGATCGAGGTGGGCCAGTTGATCCGCGTGCGGCCTGCCGGCGGCGCCGGCGCGACGGCATCCACCGGCACCGGCCAGGCCGTGACCGACACGCCGCGTGTCGACAGCGGCAGTTCGCGGCCGCCCGCTGGCGGTATCCGCCTGCAATGGCCAGCCGACGGCCGCGTCACCGCGGGCTACTCGCCGCCGGGCAGCAAGGGCCTGACCATCGCGGTGCCGGCCAACGGCACGGTGCGCGCGGCCGCCGCTGGCCGGGCCATCCATGTGGGCAACCTGCGCGGCTACGGCATGCTGGTGATCGTCAAGCACAACGACGACTGGCTGACGGTCTACGGCAACCTGGACCAGCCGCTGGTCAGCGAGGGCGCCACGATCTCGGCCGGACAGGACGTGGGCCGCATGGGCGCCAGCGCCAGCGAGCTGCACTTCGAGGTGCGGGGCAACGGCAAGCCGGTTGATCCGATGGCGTACCTGCCGTCGCGCGGCTAAGACCGGGGGACAAGCCCCAGGGCCCCGGCGCGCTACTGCGCGTGCTCGATCACCAACTGCACGCGCGTGACGCCGTTGAACGTGTTGTTGTCGAGCCGGTAGGCCACCTGCGCGCTGGCCCCGAGCGATTCGGCGTGGTTGAACCAGATTGCGTCGAAGCGCTGGCTGCCGCGCCCCAGCTGCAGCTTCAGGTGCTTGCCCTTGAGCACGCTCTGGCGCAGCACGTCGAACTCGCCGCAAAAGGTCGGTGCCGGGAAGCCCTGGCCCCACACCTGCTGCTCCAGCAGGGTGACGAATTCCGGGCTGAAGCAGTGGTCCTCGATATCGCCGTCGGTCTCGATCACGCGCGCAAGCTGGTCGTCGGTCAGCCATTCCTTGCCGACCGCTTCGAAGGCTTCCTGGAACTCGGCAAAGCGCTCGGCGCGCACGGTCAGGCCGGCCGCCATGGCATGGCCCCCGAACTTGACCATCATGCCGGGGCAGCGCTTGGACACCAGGTCGAGGGCGTCGCGCAGGTGGAAGCCCGGGATCGAGCGGCCCGAGCCCTTGAAGGTGGCTTCGTCGCCGGGCGCGAAGGTGATGGTGGGGCGGTGGAACTTGTCCTTGAGCCGCGACGCGACGATGCCGATCACGCCCTGGTGCCAGGTGTCGTTGAACACGCTGACGGTAAAGCGCGCCGACGGGTCCGGGCCAGCCAGCGGCTGCTCCAGGATCTGCAGGGCCTCCTGCTGCATGCCCGCTTCGATATCGCGCCGCTCGCGGTTCATGCCGTCGAGTTCCTGCGCGATTTCCCAGGCGCGGTTGGCATCATCGGTCAGCAGGCATTCGATGCCCAGCGACATGTCCGCCAGCCGGCCTGCCGCGTTCAGCCGTGGCCCCAGCCCGAAACCGAGGTCGAAGGTATTGGCGCGCGACGCCTCGCGTCCCGCGGCGCGGAACAGCGCCGCCACGCCCGGCTGCATGCGTCCCGCGCGCATCCGGCGCAGCCCCTGCGCCACCAGAATGCGGTTGTTGGTGTCGAGCTTGACCACATCGGCGACCGTGCCCAGCGCCACCAGGTCGAGCAGTGTCTGTAGCGGCGGCTGGGTGGCCTGGGTGTAGACGCCGCGCCGGCGCAGCTCGGCGCGCAGCCCCAGCAGCACGTAGAACATCACGCCCACGCCAGCCAGGTTCTTGCTCGGGAATTCGCAGCCCGGCTGGTTCGGGTTGACGATCACCGCCGCCTCGGGCAGCTCGGCGCCCGGCAGGTGGTGGTCGGTCACCACCACGTCGATCCCCAGCGCATTGGCCGCGGCCACGCCGTCGACGCTGGCAATGCCGTTGTCGACCGTGACGATCACGTCCGGCTGCTGCCTGGCCGCCAGCGCTACGATTTCCGGCGTCAGGCCGTAGCCGTACTCGAAGCGGTTGGGCACGATGTACTCGACCCGTGCGCCCAGCATGCGCAACCCGCGCACCCCCACCGCGCAGGCGGTGGCGCCGTCGCAGTCATAGTCGGCGACGATCAGCAGGCGCTTGCCGGCGGCGATGGCGTCGGCGAGGTAGGCGGCGGCATGGCCGATGCCTTTCATGGCGCCCGGCGGCACCAGTTCAGGCAGGTCGGTCGCCAGCTCGGCGGTGCGGGCCACGCCGCGCGCGGCCAGGATGCGGGCCAGCGTGGGATGCAGGCCGGCGGCGGCCAGTGCGGTGACGTGTTCGGGGGCGTAGGTGCGGATGGCGATCCGGGTCATGGCGGGGCGTTCTTGTTTTGCGGTAGGGGGCGGCAGTCGGGCGGCGGCAGGCGGGTTGTGCGACCTTCAGGCGGCAAAGGCGAGGTCGGACAGCAGGGCGCGCCAGTCGCCGCGCTGGCCCATGCCGCGCCAGAACTTGCGCAGGTCGGCACGGGTCACGGTGAACTCGGCAAAGTGGTTCTCGCCGCCCAGCACCAGCGTTACGGCGCCGATGCCGCCGATGCCACCTGCGGCCAGCGCCTCCAGCGCCGGCGCGAACCAGTCGGCATCGAGCGCATGCATGCGCTCGATCCACAGGCCCCAGTCCTCCGTGATATGGGCTTCGGTGGCAAGTTCCAGCATCGCCAGCACCGATCCCCCGGGCGCCGCCACGCCAGCCAGTCCCGCCGGCACCGGCAGCACGCGGCTGCCGGCGGCCAGCGCCAGCCCGGCGAGGAACGGGTCGTCGCTCAGTACCGTGTCGGCCAGGCGTGGCACGGCCTGCAGCCTGCCGCCGCCGTACAGCCAGACCGAGTTCACCGGCAGCTCGCCGCGCGCCTCGCGGGCCTGGTTGACCGGGTGGTCGAACCAGGTCATCTGGATCTCGTTCTGTACCCGGCGCCAGTCGCGCGCACGCTCGCCGGCCTGCATCCAGATGTCGATGTTGCGCCCGGCCGCGCGCAGCGGGGTGGTGGCTTCCAGCGGGCCGAACACGGCTTCGGGCAGGTACCAGCGCGACGGGCAGGGCGTCTCCAGCGCAATGCCGGATTCCTGCAGCAGCGGATCGATGGCGGCGTGCAGGGCGGCAGCCTCTTCCGGCCGGATGCCGAGATGCGCTGGCGGCATCAGCACCAGGTGGTCGCGCGCGGCGTGGATGTGCACCGGCTGCAGGCAGGCCCAGGACTGGCCGTCCGGGTGCGGGCCGGCTGCGCTGCTGTCGGCCAGCCGCATATAAGGCGCCGACGGCACCCGGCCGGTGTCCAGTCCCGTCTTGCCGGCCAGCCATCGCTCCTGCGGCAGGCTGCGCAGGAACGGGTCGTCATGCCGCTCGCGTGGGCCGGGCGTGGCCCGCGTCAGCAACTTTCCGAGCGCCGGCAGCTCCAACTGCCGCAGCAGCGCGCCGGGAATGACGTCGTCGCGGCCGTCGTCGCCGGCGCCCGGCGGGACGGAAAAGGGCACAATCAGGGTCAGGTGCGTCATCATGGTGGCGAGATTGTAAACTTCCGGCTGGCCGATGCCAGTCCCGCGCCGCTCCAGAGCATCCTGGACGGCGCCCGCCAAGGCTCGCACGAGTGCCGCCGGCGCCCCTCGCAAGGGCGGCGGCGATGTCCCGAAACAACAGGAATCCTCTTGAACTTTCCCTACGAGTGGCAGATCGGCTGGCGATACACCCGCGCAAGCAAGCGCGCCAGCCGCAACACCTTCATTTCATTCATCTCGATGATCTCGATGTTCGGGATCGCCCTGGGCGTGGCCGCGCTGATCGTGGTGCTGTCGGTGATGAACGGCTTCCAGAAAGAGGTGCGCGACCGCATGCTGTCGGTGCTGGCGCATATCGAGGTCATCGGCCCGTCGTCGCTGCCCGACTGGCAGCACACCGCGGCCGAGGCGATGCAGAACAAGGAAGTGGTCGGCGCCGCGCCCTACGTGGCCGCGCAGGCCATGCTGACCCGCGACGACGCCGTGCGCGGCGTGCTGCTGCGCGGCGTCGAGCCGTCGCAGGAGCCCAAGGTCTCGGACATCGGCAGCCAGTTCAAGTCCGGCAGCATGAAGGCGCTGGTGCCGGGCGAATTCGGCATCGCGCTGGGCAACGAGCTGGCCAATGCCATGGGCGTCCAGGTAGGCGACAAGGTCACGCTGGTTGCGCCGCAGGGCACCATCACGCCAGCCGGCGTGCTGCCGCGGCTCAAGCAGTTCACCGTGACCGGCATCTTCTCGTCTGGTCACTTCGAGTTCGACAGCGCGCTGGCGCTGGTCAACATGCACGATGCCGAGACGCTGTTCCGCCTGAGCGGCCCTACCGGCGTGCGGCTGAAGCTGCAGGACATGCAGCGCGCGCCGCAGGTGGCGCAGCAGCTCGCCGGCACCATGTCGGGCGAGCTGTACCTGCGCGACTGGTCCAAGCAGAACCGCAACTGGTTCGCCGCGGTGCAGACCGAGAAGCGCATGATGTTCATCATCCTGACTCTAATCATCGCGGTGGCGGCATTCAACCTGGTGTCGACGCTGGTGATGACCGTGACCGACAAGCAGGCCGATATCGCCATCCTGCGCACCATGGGCGCGCAGCCGCGCTCGATCATGAAGATCTTTATCGTGCAGGGCGTGGCCATCGGCTTTATCGGCACTCTCCTTGGCGTGGGCGGCGGTACGCTGATCGCGACCAATATCGATGTGATCGTGCCTTTCATCGAACGGGTGCTGCACGTGCAGTTCCTGCCGCGCGACATTTATTTCATCAGTGAATTACCCTCGGATCCCCGCGTGAACGACATCGTCACCATCGGCATCATTTCCTTCGTGCTGGCCACGCTGGCCACGCTCTATCCCAGCTGGCGTGCCGCCCGCGTCAACCCCGCGGAGGCGCTGCGCTATGAGTGAAGCCGTGCTGCAAGCGGATACCACCGCCAATGCGGCGGGCCAGCCGGGCACCGGTTCGCCGGTACTGGTTGCGGAGGGGCTGACCAAGCGTTTTCGCCAGGGCGGACTCGATGTCGAAGTGCTGCGCGGCGTGGACGTGCGCGTCAATGCCGGCGAGAAGGTCGCCATCGTCGGCGCGTCCGGCTCGGGCAAGAGCACGCTGCTGCATGTGCTGGGCGGGCTCGACAATCCCGACTCGGGCCGCGTTGCGCTGCTCGGCAAGCCGTTCACGGCGCTGCGCGAGCACGAGCGCAATGTGGTGCGCAACCGCTCGCTGGGCTTTGTCTACCAGTTCCATCACCTGCTGCCGGAATTCACCGCGCTCGACAACGTGGCGATGCCGATGCGTATTCGCGGCCTGACGCAGCACGATGCACGTGGCACGGCGCAGGCCATGCTGGAACGCGTGGGGCTGGGCGGCCGCTCCAAACACCGGCCGGGCGAGCTTTCCGGCGGCGAGCGCCAGCGCGTGGCGATCGCGCGCGCGCTGGTGGGGCAACCCGCCTGCGTGCTGGCCGATGAACCGACCGGCAACCTCGACGACCACACCGCCGGCGGCGTCTACGATCTGATGCTCGAACTGTCGCGCACGCTCGGCACCAGCTTCGTCATCGTCACCCACGACCTCGACCTGGCCGGCCGCTGCGACCGCGTGCTGCGATTGCGCGACGGCCACCTGCATCAGGAACGCTAGGCCAGGCCCCCGGCATTGCACCATGTGGATCGACACCCACTGCCATCTCGACGCGCGCGAATTCGACGCTGACCGGCGCCAGGTCGCCGACGCGGCCGAGGCCGCCGGCGTGCGCGGCATCGTCGTGCCGGCGGTGGCGGTGTGGAATTTCGAGGCGGTGCGCACGCTGGCGCACGAGGATTCGCGCTGTGTCTACGCGCTCGGCATCCATCCGCTCTGCTCGGCCGGTACAGGGCAGGCCGATATCGATGCGCTCCGGCGCGAGGTCGCGGCCAGCATGGGCGATCCGCGTTTCGTCGGCATCGGCGAGATCGGGCTCGATTTCTTTGTCGCCGGTCTCGATGCCAATCACCAGACCTGGCTCTATGCCGAGCAGCTGAAGATCGCGCGCGAGTACGACCTGCCGGTGCTGCTGCATGTGCGCAAGTCGCAGGACCAGGTCGGCGCGCAGTTGCGCAAGGCGGGCGTGAAGCGCGGCATTGCGCATGCGTTCAACGGCAGCCATGAGCAGGCGCGGCGCTTTGTCGAGCAGGGCCTCAAGCTTGGCTTCGGCGGCAACCTGACCTTCAGCCGCGCGCGCCGGATCCGCCGGCTGGCTGCAGACATGCCACTGGAGGCCCTGGTGCTGGAAACCGACGCGCCCGATATCGCACCCGCCTGGCTTGCCGATGACCAGTTCGGCGAGCAGCACAAGGTGCGCAACACCCCCGCGGAAGTCGCCGGCGTGGCGCGCGTGCTGGGCGAACTGCGCGGCATCGATGCCGCGGCGCTGGCGCAGGCGACCTGGCGCAATGCCGTCGACGCGCTGCCTCGGTTGGCGGCCTTCGCCGGAACCATGGCACCGGCCAGACACATAACTTCCACGAGTTCCTGACAGGCTGACAAGCTTTCCGCCGCGTCGCGCGGTTACAACTCTGGCTGTGTGCAATCAGCCGGGGAGGTGCCGTGCGCGTGTTCGTGGTGGCGTTCGTCGCGGGATGCTGGGTGCTGCAGCAGCAGGCAACGCTGCCGCGGCAGGACGTCGTGCGCATTGCCGCAGCCGGACTGGCGCTGGCCGGCATGGCGATGCTGGTGTGGGGCGGGCGCCTGCGTCCCGCTTGGCGGGGCCTGGTGCTGGCCGTGCTGGCCTTTGCCGCCGCGATCTGCTGGGCGGCATGGCGCGCCGACATGCGCTTGCGCGACTGGCTGCCTGACTCGCATGAATCGCGCGATCTCGATGTGCGCGGTGTGGTTTCCGGGTTGCCGTCTGAATCAGCGGGCGGCGTCCGCTTTGCCTTGACCGTCGAGCGGGCCGTGCCGGATGGGCCGGGCGAACCTGCGCCGACGTTACCTGGCAGGCTGCTTCTCCACTGGCGCGACGCGCCGCCTGACCTGTATCCCGGCCAGCGCTACACCCTGACCGTACGCCTGCGGCGCCCACGCGGACTGGCCAATCCCTTCGGCTTCGACTATGCCCTCTGGCTATTGGCGCAGGGCTATGGTGCGACGGGCTACGTACGGCGTGCACACGGTCCACCGCAGGAGGCAAGACGGGAACGGCTCGCATGGCGCATCGAAGCGTGGCGCGCGGCCGTGCGTGATCGCCTGCGCGCCGCGCTGCCGGCCGATGCGCGCTATGGCCCCGTGCTGATCGCGCTGGTGATCGGCGACCAGCGCGGCATCGATACGGAAGACTGGCAGTTGTTCCGGCGCACCGGCATCAGCCACCTGGTCAGTATTTCAGGGCTGCACATCACCATGATTGCCGGCATGGCGGGGTCGTTCGTCGGCATGCTGTGGCGGTATTCGTTCGGGCTGGGGCGCAGGCTGCGCCGGCCGCTGCCACTGTGGCTGCCGGCCAGGTATGCGGCCCTGGTGACGGCGGTAGCCGGTGCGGTGGCATATGGACTGCTGGCCGGGATGCAGATCCCCGCGTTGCGCACGGTGGCGATGCTATGCGTTGCCGCGCTGGCGGTATGGGGCGGGCGGGCACCGCCGGCGTCGGTGGTGCTGGCCTGCGCGGCACTGGCGGCATTGCTGCTGGACCCGTGGGCGGTGATGTCGCCGGGCTTCTGGCTGTCTTTCGGCGCGGTGGCGGTGATCTTTTACGCTGCCCGGTCCGAACATGGCGAGCTTGAAACCCGATGGCAACGCATGCGTGCCACGCTTGCCGCCGCCGCGCGCACGCAATGGGCGGTGACAGCCGGGCTGGTGCCGCTGACGCTGCTGATGTTCCAGCAGGTGTCGGTGGTGTCGCCGCTGGCCAATGCGCTTGCCATCCCCGTGGTCAGCCTGCTGGTGACGCCGCTGTCGCTGGCCGCCGCCGCCGTGCCGGCCGTGCCGGCCGTGCTGGCAGCGCCGTTGCTGGCCGTCGCGCATCAGGCGATGGTGTGGCTGGCAGCCCTGCTGGGCTGGCTGTCCGGCCTGCCTTGGGCCATGTGGGAAGCACCGGGATCCGGGCCGTTGCCTTTGCTGCTGGCCGGGCTCGGGATTGCGCTGTCGCTGGCCCCGCTGGCCAGTGCTGTGGTGCGCCTGCACGGCGGCCTGCTGGTGCTGCCGCTGGTGTTGGCGCGCGGGCCGTCGGTGGCGCATGGCGAGTTCCGCGCGATGATGCTCGATGTGGGGCAGGGGACCGCGGTGCTGGTGCAGACGCGCGCGCATGCGCTGCTGTACGACGCGGGGCCGGGCTATGCATCGGGCGCCAGCGCCGGTGCACAGGTGGTGGTGCCGCTGCTGCGTGGCCTGGGCCTGGGCCGGATCGACCACTTGATGGTCAGTCATGAAGACGCCGACCATGCCGGCGGCGTGGCCGACGTGGAAGCGGCGGTGGCCGTCGCGGCGCGCAGTACCGGCGCGCCACCGGGCCATGCCCTGCTCGGGCCGGTGCCGTCCGGGTGGGCGCCGTGCGCGGCCGGGCAGCAATGGGAATGGGACGGCGTGCATTTCACGGTGCTGCATCCGCTGCCATCGCAATCGCAGCATGCGGAGATTGCCAGCAATGCCCGCAGTTGCGTGCTGCACGTGGCAACCGCGCGGCATCGCTTGTTGCTGACCGGCGATATCGGCGAGGCCGAAGAACGCGCGCTGATCGACAGGCTGCCGCCCGAAGCGCTGCATGCCGACGTGATGGTGGTGCCGCACCATGGCAGCGGCACATCTTCCGGTGCCGTATGGCTGGAAGCGGTGCGGCCCCAGGCTGCCGTATTCCAGCTGGGCTATGCCAACCGCTACCGCCATCCACGTGCCGACGTGTGGGAGCGTTATGGGCGCGCCGGCATTGCCCGCTACCGCAGCGACGAAACCGGCGCTGTCACCATGGCCACAGCGCCGGCGGGTTATACGCTGTCGGTGTTTCGGCAGGCTGAGCCGCGCTATTGGCGCGCCAGGCCGGATGCGCCGCGCTAGCGGGGCTTGCGTCGCGCGCGGGTGGCTGCCGGGGCAGGCTTCACGTCCCCGGAATCCGGCTGGGCCGTGGCGCGGCCTCGGGCAGGCGGCAGCGTCCGTGCCGGTTCGGCGCCTGCGATGCGGCGTTCGCGCAGGTGGGCCTTGGCGCGCTGCAGGCCGGCGGCGACCGATTCCGCGCGCTCCAGCGCCACGCCTGCGGCCAGCACGTCGCCAAGCACAAGGTGGCTGATGCGGGACGTCATCGGTGTATAGACCTCGCTGTCTTCCTCGACGTCGGAAAACACGCAGACGTCGGCGAGCTTGGCCAGCGGCGAGCCGCTGTGTGTGATCGCCAGCACGCTGGCGCCGCTGCCGCGCGCCAGCGTGGCGGCGGTCAGCATGTCCCAGGTGCGACCGCTGTTGGACACCAGCACCGCCACGTCGCCGGCGCCGAGCAGTGCGGCCGACATGCTGAAGACGTGCGGGTCGGAGTAGGCGACGGTCGGGATGCCGAGACGGAAGAACTTGTGCTGGATGTCGAGCGCGACGATGCCGGAATTGCCGCAGCCGTAGAACTCGATGCGGCGCGCGCGGGCCAGCAGGTGGATGCCGTGCTCGATCTGGTCGGCCGACAGCGCGTTGCGCACGCTCATCAGCGTGGCGATGGTGCGGTCGAACACCTTGCCGGCGATGTCGGCGGGGCGGTCGTGGGCGTCGACGTCCTGGTGCACGAAGGGCATGCCGCCGCCGACGTTCTGCGCGAACTGCAGCTTGAACTCGCGGAAGCCGTCGTAGCCCAGCGCGGCGCAGAAGCGTGCGATGGTGGGCTGCGACACGCCTGCGCGCTCGGCCAGTTCGGGCATCGACAGGCGGATCACGGCGGCGCCGTGCTCGGCGACGTAGTCCGCCAGGCGGCGTTCGGAGGGGCGGAGCGTGTCATAGACGGCAAGGATTCGGTCGCGCATGGCGGCGGATGATCAGGTTGTGCGGGATTGCGGAATGTAGATATTCTACATCCAATGGCGCGGCATCATGCCCGAAAAGGTGCATGCCTGGATGTCAGGGTTTGCCCGTAATTCGGGAAAATCAGCGAATTCCGGCGCCATTGTGACGCATGACCTAGTCGACGGCGGCATTGCTATCGGTATAATGTAGAAAATCTACATGCGATTGCGCCGCTTTGGTGCTACGCCCCGACAACAAGGAACGTCTCCGCCATGCCCATTGCCGTCCATGCCGAGCTGTTGGCTGTCACCGAACGCATCGTTGCCCGCAGCCGCGCCAGCCGTGCCGCCTATCTTGCGCGCTGCGAGCGTGCGCAAGCCGAACTGGGGCCGCTGCGCGGCATGTCCTGCGCCAACCTGGCGCACGGCTTCGCCGCGCTGCCTGCCAGCGACAAGCTGAAGCTGCGCGTCGACCATGCGCCCAATCTCGGCATCGTCACCGCGTACAACGACATGCTGTCGGCCCACCAGCCCTATGAGCGCTACCCCGGCGTGATCCGCGAAGCCGCGCGCGCGGTGGGGGCCGTGGCGCAGGTGGCGGGTGGCGTGCCGGCGATGTGCGATGGCATCACGCAGGGCAATGCCGGCATGGAGCTGTCGCTGTTCTCGCGCGATGCGATTGCCATGAGCACGGCCATCGCGTTATCGCATAACACCTTTGATGCGGCGCTGATGCTGGGCGTGTGCGACAAGATCGTGCCGGGCCTGCTGATGGGCGCGCTGCAGTTCGGCCACCTGCCGGTAGTGTTTGTGCCGGCGGGCCCGATGGCCACTGGCCTGTCCAACAAGGAAAAGGCGCGCGTGCGCCAGCTCTACGCCACCGGGCAGGTCGGTCGCGATGCGCTGCTCGAGGCAGAATGCCAGGCCTACCACGGCGCCGGCACCTGCACCTTCTACGGCACCGCCAACAGCAACCAGTTCCTGATGGAAATCATGGGTCTGCACCTGCCCGGCGCGGCCTTCGTCCATCCGGATAGCGGCCTGCGCGACGCGCTGACGACCGCGGCGGCTCAGCGCGCGATCGCATTGCGCGCGCGCGGCAGCGAATACCTGCCGCTGGCGCGCATCGTCGACGAGCGCGCGGTGGCCAATGCCATGGTCGGCCTGCTGGCGACGGGGGGCTCCACCAACCACACCATCCATCTGGTGGCGATGGCGCGTGCCGCCGGCATCATGGTCGACTGGGATGATTTCGACCACCTGTCGCGCATCACGCCGCTGCTGGCGCGGGTGTACCCGAACGGCTCTGCCGACGTGAACCACTTCCATGCCGCCGGCGGCGCCGGGCTGATCATCCGCGAACTGCTGCAGGCCGGGCTGCTGCATGAAGACGTGCAGACCGTCGCGGGCCCGGGCCTGGCGCGTTACACGCAGGAGCCGGTGATGCGCGATGGCGTGCTGCAATGGCGCGAAGGGGCGACGGCCAGCGGTGACGCCCAGGTCGTTGCCAGCGCCGCGGCGCCGTTCTCGGCGGAAGGGGGGCTGCGGCTGATGCAGGGCAACCTGGGCCGCGGTGTGATCAAGGTTTCGGCTGTGGCGCCCGAGCACCGCGTGGTCGAGGCGCCGGTGCGCGTCTTCGATGCGCAGGAAGCGCTGCAAGCGGCGTTCGAGGCCGGCGAGCTGAACGGTGACCTAGTCGCCGTGGTCCGCTTCCAGGGCCCGAACGCCAATGGCATGCCTGAGCTGCACCGCCTGACGCCGGTGCTGGGCGCGCTGCAGGACGCCGGGCACAAGGTGGCGCTGGTGACCGACGGCCGCATGTCGGGCGCGTCGGGCAAGGTGCCTGCGGTGATCCACGTCGGCCCTGAAGCACTGGCCGGCGGCGCGCTGGCCCGCGTGCGCGACGGCGACCGCATCCGCGTCGACGCGGTGGCCGGCGTGCTGCAATGGCTGGGCGACGAGGGCGAGTTCGCGGCGCGCGAGCTGGCGCCGGCCCCGGCCGACGATTTTGCCCGGTTCGGCCTCGGGCGCGGGCTGTTCGGCTCGTTCCGGCGCCACGCGCGCATCGCGGAAGAAGGGGGCAGCGCACTCGACCTGTCCGAAGCGGATGCCGACGCGGCGCCAGTTATATCCGCCGCTGCCATGGCGGCGCAAACCGTCGCACAATAGCCTCACACTCATGCCCGCCGCCGGCACGCCGGCGCGCGGGAGCGGCCCGCAGGCATTGGCCAGGGCCGCGACCCCATCCGAAAGCAAGACAGCAAGATAGCAAGACGATACCAAGACCGACGGAGCAGACATGATCTATATCCTGATGGGCGTATCCGGCAGCGGCAAGACCACGGTCGGCCAGCTGCTGGCGCAGCGCCTGGGCTGCGGCTTCCATGACGCGGACGAATTCCACAGTGAAGCCAACAAGGCCAAGATGCATGCGGGCATCCCGCTGACCGACGAGGACCGCTGGCCCTGGCTGGCGGCGATGCGTGCCGCCATCGACGCGGCGCGCGCCGATGGCCGGACCCACGTGTTCACCTGCTCGGCCCTGCGCCAGGCATACCGCGACCGGCTGACGCCGCCCGACGGCGGCGTGACCTTCGTCCACATGAAGGGCGATGCCGCGCTGATCGCCGGGCGCCTGTCCGCTCGCAGCGACCACTTCTTCAACCCCGAGCTGCTGCAGAGCCAGTTCGATACGCTGGAAGCGCCGCGCGACGCGCTGGAACTCGATATCCGCCAGCCGCCCGAGGTCCTGGTGGAAACCATCCTGCAGGCTCCCGCTCGCTGAGGTTTTCGCCCTCGACCATCCGCTCCATCTCATGACGGCCGCCAGCCCCCGCTGGCGGCCGTTTTTGCGTACGCTGGCAGACATCTTGCTAATTCACTTTCCGTGCCGGCTGCGATTCGCCAGCTTGCGGCTTTCGCCGGTACAGGTATGCTGAAAGGGCCAGTGACTCGACAGTGTCGCCGCGCCAATCCCATCGGGGACCATTCCGGACCTTCCCGGGGCAATTGCGCGGCGGGCTTGTGGCAGGACAGCCAGGTCAAACCAGGGCGGCCGGATGCGGGGAAGTGGCAGCACCCGACGCCCACTACATGGAGGAGCGGCCATCATGGCGGGGCGGTTTTTCGACGAGATGCTGGACTGGCGCGCCGACGGGGCGCCCATGGTCATCCAGGCCGGGCAGTCGCTGCCCGACGGGGCGGTACGCCCGCATTACCGGCATTTCACGGACTGGCTGGCGCGGCAGTCCGGCAGCACCATGGACAACAAGCGGGCCGAGGCGGACCTGATCTTCCGGCGCGTGGGGATTACCTTTGCCGTCTATGGCGACAAGGACGAGGCCAACAGCGGCACCGAACGCACCATCCCGTTCGACGTGATCCCGCGCATCTTTCCGGCCAGCGAATGGGCGCTGCTGGAAAAAGGCCTGCGCCAGCGCGTGGCCGCGCTGAACCGGTTTATCCATGATATCTACCACGGCCAGGACATCATCCGGGCCGGCGTGATCCCGCCCGACCAGATCTACAACAACGCCCAGTACCGGCCCGAGATGCTCGGCGTCAGCGTGCCGCACGACATCTATGCGCACGTCGCCGGCATCGACGTGGTGCGCGCCGGCGAGGGCGAGTTCTACGTGCTGGAAGACAACCTGCGCGTGCCCTCCGGCGTGTCATACATGCTCGAAAACCGCAAGATGATGATGCGGTTGTTCCCGGATCTGTTCGCGCGCAACCGCGTCGCGCCGGTGGCGCACTATCCGGACCTGCTGCTCGACATGCTGCGCGGCGTGTCGCCGCAGGCGATCGCCGATCCCACCGTGGTGGTGCTGACCCCTGGCATGTACAACTCCGCGTACTTCGAGCACGCTTTCCTGGCGCAACAGATGGGCGTCGAGCTGGTCGAAGGCAGCGACCTGTTCGTCGAGGACGACCACCTGTTCATGCGCACCACGCAAGGGCCGCAGCGCATCGACGTGATCTACCGGCGCGTCGACGACGATTTCCTCGACCCGCTGGTGTTCCGGCACGATTCCGCGCTGGGCGCCGCCGGGCTGCTGTCGGTCTACCGCGCCGGCAACGTGACCATCTGCAATGCGATCGGCACCGGCGTGGCGGACGACAAGTCGATCTATCCGTACGTGCCCGACATGATCCGCTTCTACCTCGGCGAGGAGGTCATCCTCAATAATGTACCCACGTACATGTGCCGGCGCCCCGACGATCTGCAGTACGTGCTCGAGCATATGGACGAGCTGGTGGTCAAGGAAACCCACGGCGCGGGCGGCTACGGCATGCTGGTGGGACCGGCCGCGACACGCGCCGAGATCGATGCCTTCCGCGAGGTGGTCAAGGCCAGGCCCGAGCAGTACATCGCGCAGCCGACCCTGGCGCTGTCGACCTGCCCGACCTATGTGGAGTCGGGCATCGCCCCGCGCCATATCGACCTGCGCCCGTTCGTGCTGTCGGGCAAGGAGGTGCGCATGGTGCCCGGCGGACTGACGCGCGTGGCGCTGCGCGAGGGCTCGCTGGTGGTCAATTCCTCGCAAGGGGGCGGCACCAAGGACACCTGGGTGCTGGAACGATGACGACGACAACCCACCACGCGAGCAAGGCCGCCGCCGCCATGCGAGGAGACTCCACATGCTGAGCCGTACCGCCGACCACCTGTTCTGGATGGCCCGCTACACCGAGCGCGCGGAAAACACCGCGCGCATGCTCGACGTCAACTACCAGACCTCGCTGCTGCCGCAGTCGGCCGAGGTGGCCGAGCAGGGCTGGTGGGCCATGCTCGATATCTCCGAGCTGACGCAAGCCTTCGACCATAAGTACGGCTTGCTGTCGCGCGACGACGTGATCGATTTCATGGTGCGCGACATGACCAATGTGTCGTCGATCATGAGCTGCCTGCGCGCAGCGCGCGAGAACGCGCGCGCGGTGCGCGGCTCACTGACCACCGAAGTCTGGGAAACCGTCAACACCACCTGGCTCGACGTGCAGCGCATGATCGCCGACGGCGTGCTCAGGGAAGACCCGTCGCGCTTCTTCGAATGGGTCAAGTTCCGCTCGCATCTGGCGCGCGGCGTGCAGTTCGGCACCATGCTCAAGGACGATGCCTTCCACTTCATGCGGCTGGGCACCTTCCTGGAGCGCGCCGACAATACCGCGCGGATCCTCGACGTCAAGTTCCAGGCCTCGGGCAGCGATGACAGCAATCCCAACCGCGAGCAGAACGACTTCTACCATTGGGCAGCGGTGCTGCGCTCGGTGTCCGGCTTCGAGGTCTACCGCAAGGTCTATCGCGCGGTGGTCACGCCGCAGCGCGTGGCCGAGCTGCTGGTGCTGCGCCCCGACATGCCGCGCTCGCTGGTGTCGAGCATGGACGAGGTGGTGACGATCCTGGCCATGGTGCGCAACCAGCAGTCGGCCGAGACCGAGCGGCAGGCTGGTAAACTCCATGCCGACCTGAAGTACGCGCGCATCGACGACATCTTTGCCGTCGGCCTGCACGCGTACCTGACCAGCTTCCTGGAGCGCATCGGCGATCTCGGCAATGGCATCAGCCGGGACTTCCTGGTGCCGCTGCAGGCGGCCTGACATGGGCACGCCGGCGGCGACCATGTGCTGCCGCCGCCGCGCCGCGCCCTGATACCGTGAAATACAAGATCCATCACCATACTGTCTACCGCTATGCCGAGCCCGTGCGCCGCAGCGTGCACGAGCTGCGGCTCGAGCCGCGCTCGGGCCCGCTGCAGACCGTGCACAGCTGGCAGCTGTGCACGCCGGGCAACCCGTCGGCGGCGCGCGATGGCTTCGGCAACATCGTGCACAACTTCACCGTGGCGGGCCCGGCGGACACCATCGCCATCGAAGCCAGCGGCGAAGTGGAAGTGCTGCCGCCGCATGGCGACCTTGACCGCGATGGGCACCATGCCTTCTGCGATGCGCCGCCGGCTGGCGAATCGCGCGTATCGCCGCTGTACTTCCTTGGCACCACGCCGCTGACCACGGCACCGCGCGAGATGCAGGCCTTCGCCGCGCCTTTCCTGGCCGCGGGCCACGATATTCCCGCGTTGCTGGCACTGGCCCAGGCCATCGGCGAACGCGTGCGCTACAAGCCCAATACCACCGATGTCGGGACTTCCGCCGC
This sequence comes from Cupriavidus phytohabitans, assembly GCF_000426345.1. GTDB lineage: Bacteria > Pseudomonadota > Gammaproteobacteria > Burkholderiales > Burkholderiaceae > Cupriavidus. Next base: position 90,344 of record NZ_AUFE01000014.1, read on the forward strand.
CGAGGCGTTCGGCCTGGGCAGCGGTGTGTGCCAGGACCAGGCGCAGGTGATGGTGGCGGCCTGCCGCGCGCTCGGCGTCCCGGCGCGCTATGTGAGCGGCTACTTCTACGATCCCGCCGCCACCGAACTGGCCAGCCATGCGTGGGCCGACGTTTGCCTTGACCCGCAGCGCGAGATCTGGTGCAGCATCGACATCACCCACGGCTGCCTCACCGACGAGCGCCATGTGCGCCTCGCCGTGGGGCGCGACTATCAGTCCGCCGCACCGGTCCGGGGCATCCTGGAGGGTGGTGCCGGCGAGACGCTCGAAGTCAATGTTGTGATCACACCGCTTGCCGATCCAGTCTAGGCTCCGGCTGCGCCAATTAGGTGCCACATTCCAGAACCGGCACTGACAGGCGCAGCGGCGCTAGAATCCATTAATGCAGGCCTGCGGCCGGCCACTCCCGGCCGTCCAACAAGAACACCAGAACAAGACCATGACGTACTGTGTAGCCATGCGGCTGGATGCCGGCCTGGTATTCCTGTCCGATTCCCGCACCAACGCCGGGGTGGACGCCATCTCGACGGCACGCAAGATGACGGTGTTCGAAGAGCCCGGCGACCGCGTGATGGTGCTGATGACTGCGGGCAACCTCGCCATCAGCCAGTCGGTGCGCCAGATCCTGGCGGAAAGTCACGATGACAAGCGCTCGCTGTGGAATGCGCGCGACATGTTTGAAGCGGCGTCCATCGTCGGTGACGCTGTGCGCCAAGTACACAAGCGCGATGCGCACGCGCTGCGCGATGCCGGCATCGAATTCAATGTCAGCCTGATCTTCGGTGGCCAGGTCCGGGGTGAGCGGCAGCGGCTGTTCAACATCTATGCCGCCGGTAACTTCGTCGAAGCCACGCCGGAAAACTGTTATTTCCAGATCGGCGAGGCGAAGTACGGCAAGCCCATCATCGACCGCGTCGTGCATCCTTCGCTGCCGCTGGCCGAGGGCGCAAAATGCGCGCTGATCTCGATGGATTCGACGCTGAAGTCGAATATTTCCGTGGGTTTGCCGCTGGACCTGCTGGTCTACGAGGCGGATTCGCTGCGCGTGACCCGATTCGTCAATATCGACGAGCGCAATGCCTATTTCCGCATGATCCGCGATACCTGGGGCCACCGGTTGCGGCAGGTGTTCGGCGAAATCCACAATCCCGAATGGGATCCGGCCCAGCAGGCTGACTTCCCGCTGGCACGCAGTGGCGAGGGCGACTGCTGGGGGCAGCCCGTGCGCGCCAGGCGCAATCCCTCCCGCACCCAGGAATGAAGGGCGGGGCGGCGATGCGCGAGATCATCCATTTTTCCCATGCCAACGGCTTCCCGGTCACGACGTACCGCAAGCTGTTTGGCGAACTGGACGGCGAGTTCGAATTCCGCGCCGTGGACCGCTACGGCCACCGGCCGCAGTTCCCGGTCACACGCGGGTGGCCACACCTGGTGGAAGAACTGCTCGAGGAAGTGGGGCGCCAGTACCGGGAGCCGGTCTGGCTGGTCGGCCATTCGCTGGGCGGCTTCCTGTCGATGATGGCGGCGCTGCGCCGGCCCGAATGGGTGCGGGGCGTGGTGATGCTGGATTCGCCGATCATTGCAGGCTGGCGCGCTTCGCTGCTGAAGACGGCCCAGGTGCTTGGCATCGACGAAAAGCCCGGTCCGGCGGCGGTGACCAGGAACCGGCGTACGCACTGGCCCGACGCCGAGGCCGTATGGCAGCACTTTCGCAGCAAGCCGAACTTCGCCGTGTGGGATCAGGAGGTGCTGCGCGACTATGCGCTTCACGGCACCGAGCCGACCGGCAAGGACAACGAGCGGCGCTTGCGCTTCGACCGCGAGGTCGAATACTGGATCTACCGCACGCTGCCGACCAGCCTGGGACGCAAGCTCAGGCGGGGCGCGCCGGTGCCGGTCGGCTTCGTCGCCGGCACGCGCTCGCGCGAGGTGCGCCAGTGCGGCCTCGCGGCGACCCGCAAGCTGGTGGGCGAAAACCTGCGCTTTATCGAGGGCGGCCATTTGTACCCGATGGAGCGGCCGCGGGAAACGGCGCAACTGGTGCGCGACCTGATCGGAGCAATGCGCCGCGGGTGCTGAACAGGCGCTGAACGGGCATGCGGCGCATGCGCCGCAGTGCTGCCGCCGGGCGCTGGAAGGCCCCGGCAGGGGCACGCGCGCACCGGCGCTGGCGGGCGTGGTTGTCACAATTTCCGGGTCGGCGGAGACCGGGCTCTCATGTATAATCCCGATTTCCCCGGCAAGCTCGGTTTATGACCAAATTCGTCTTCGTCACCGGTGGCGTCGTCTCTTCCCTCGGCAAGGGCATCGCTGCTGCCTCGCTCGCGGCCATTCTTGAGTCGCGCGGCCTCAAAGTCACCCTCCTCAAGCTAGATCCCTACATCAACGTCGATCCCGGCACGATGAGCCCCTTCCAGCATGGCGAGGTGTTTGTCACGGAAGACGGTGCGGAAACCGACCTCGATCTCGGCCACTACGAGCGTTTCGTCTCGGCCAAGATGCGCAAGTCGAACAACTTCACCACCGGCCAGATCTACGAATCGGTGATCCGCAAGGAGCGCCGCGGCGAATACCTGGGCAAGACCGTGCAGGTGATCCCGCATATCACCAACGAAATCCAGGCCTTCATCGAGAAGGGCGCCGCCGCCTCGCACGACGGCAAGGCCGACGTGGCGCTGGTGGAAATCGGCGGTACCGTGGGTGACATCGAATCGCTGCCGTTCCTGGAAGCCGCGCGCCAGATGAGCCTGCGCATGGGCCGCAACCACGCTGCCTTCGTGCACCTGACGCTGGTGCCGTTCATTGCCAGCGCCGGCGAGCTGAAGACCAAGCCGACCCAGCACTCGGTGCAGAAGCTGCGTGAAATCGGCATCTCGCCGACCGCGCTGCTGTGCCGCGCCGACCGCCCGATCCCGGACGACGAGCGCGCCAAAATTTCGCTGTTCGCCAATATCCCGCAGGACGCCGTGATCTCGGTGTGGGATGCGGACAGCATCTACAAGATTCCGCAGATGCTCAACGAGCAGGGCCTCGACCGCCTGATCTGCGAGGAGCTGCGCCTGGACCCGCGGCCGGCCGACCTGTCGATGTGGCAGAAGCTGGTCAACGCCCAGGAAAATCCCGAGCACGAAATCACCATCGGCATGGTCGGCAAGTACGTCGACCTGACCGAGTCTTACAAGTCGCTGATCGAGGCGCTGCGCCACGCCGGCATGCACACCGCCACGCGCGTCAATATCGAGTACATCGATTCCGAGGAACTGGAATCGGGCCACCTCGAAGTGCTGGCCCCGCTCGATGCCATCCTGGTGCCGGGCGGCTTCGGCAAGCGTGGCACGGAAGGCAAGATCCGCGCGATCCAGTACGCCCGCGAGAACAAGGTGCCGTACCTGGGCATCTGCCTGGGCATGCAGTTGGCCGTGATCGAGTTTGCCCGCCACGTGGCCAATATGGCTGACGCCAACTCGACCGAGTTCAACCTCGAAACCGAACACCCGGTGGTCGCGCTGATCACCGAGTGGGTCGACCGCGAAGGCAAGGTCGAGCAGCGCTCGGCCGAATCCGACCTGGGCGGCACCATGCGCCTGGGCGCGCAGTGTGTGCCGGTCAAGGAAGGCACCAAGGCCAACGCCATCTACGGCGCCGAGGTCAACGAGCGCCACCGCCACCGCTACGAGGTCAACAACCACTACGTGCCGACGCTGGAAAACGCTGGCATGGTGATCTCGGCCCGCACCCCGACCGAGAACCTGCCGGAAATGATGGAGCTGCCGGAATCGATGCACCCGTGGTTCGTCGGCGTGCAGTTCCACCCGGAATTCACCTCGACGCCGCGTGACGGCCATCCGCTGTTCAAGGCCTACGTCGAAGCCGCGCTGGCCAGCCAGCAACGCAAGGGCGCCTGAGCGCAGGCGGCAAGAGAGGAGTCTGTCATGAAACTCTGTGGATTCGAGGTCGGCCTCGACAAGCCGTTCTTCCTGATCGCCGGCCCGTGCGTGATCGAGTCCGAGCAGATGGCGCTGGATACCGCCGGCGAGCTCAAGGCCATCACCGCTGAACTGGGCATTCCGTTCATCTACAAGTCGTCGTTCGACAAGGCCAACCGTTCTTCCGGCAAGTCGTTCCGCGGGCTGGGGATGGAGAAGGGCCTGGAGATCCTGGCGACCGTCAAGCGCGAGGTCGGCGTGCCGGTGCTGACCGACATCCATGAGATCGACGAGATCAAGCCCGTCGCAGCCGTGGTGGACGTGCTGCAGACGCCGGCGTTCCTGTGCCGGCAGACCGATTTCATCCGCGCCTGCGCCCAGAGCGGCAAGCCGGTGAACATCAAGAAGGGCCAGTTCCTGGCCCCGGGCGACATGAAGAACGTGATCGACAAGGCCCGCGACGCCGCGCGCGAAGCAGGCCTGCCCGACGATGTCTTCATGGCCTGCGAGCGTGGCGTTTCGTTCGGCTACAACAACCTTGTGTCGGACATGCGCTCGCTGGCGATCATGCGCGAGACCGGCGCCCCGGTGGTGTTCGACGCCACCCACTCGGTGCAACTGCCGGGCGGCCAGGGCACCAGTTCCGGTGGCCAGCGCGAGTTCGTGCCGGTGCTGTCGCGTGCAGCCGTCGCCACCGGCGTGGCGGGCCTGTTCATGGAGACGCACCCGGACCCGAGCAAGGCGATGTCCGACGGCCCCAACGCGGTGCCGCTGTCGCGCATGAAGGAACTGCTGGCCGTGCTCAAGGATATCGACACGCTGGTCAAGCGTGCCGGCTTCCTGGAAGACAACTTCGGCTGGCCGGCCTGCGCCTGAGCAGGCCCGGTTTTGTCACCACCGCGCCCTCACCGGGCGCCGGTGATGACAAACCATATCGAAAGACAATACAAAAAATCGGGAGATTCTCCATGGCCGCGGGCTATATCATCGCCTACATCGACGTGACCGATCCCCAGCAGTACGAAGAGTACAAAGTGCTCTCGACCAAGGCCATGCAGATCCACGGCGCCGAGGTGCTGGTGCGCGGCGGCAAGACCGAGCCGCTGGAGGGCGAGTGGGCGCCGACCCGCGTCGTGGTGCTGAAATTCCCCAGCTATGAAGCCGCCAAGTCGTTCCACGACGGCGAAGCCTATCGCGCCGCCCGAAAGGCGCGCGAGCATGCAGCAAAGATGAACATGATCGTGGTGGAAGGCGCTGCCTGAGGGTTGTCGGGCAGCTTGACATGCGCCTGACACGGGCACAGGTTGAAGTAATCAGCAGCAGCAAGAATCAACAGTCAGAGAGGAATTCATGAGTGCAATCGTAGATATCATCGGTCGCGAGGTTCTCGACTCGCGCGGCAACCCCACCGTCGAATGCGACGTGCTGCTGGAATCCGGCGTGATGGGCCGTGCGGCGGTGCCGTCGGGCGCGTCGACCGGTTCGCGTGAAGCCATCGAACTGCGTGACGGCGACAAGTCGCGTTACCTGGGCAAGGGCGTGCTGAAGGCCGTCGAGCACATCAACACCGAAATCTCCGAAGCCATCATGGGCCTGGACGCCTCCGAGCAGGCCTTCCTGGACCGCACCCTGATCGACCTCGACGGCACCGAGAACAAGGGCCGTCTGGGCGCCAACGCCATGCTCGCCGTGTCGATGGCCGTAGCCAAGGCCGCCGCCGAAGAGGCTGGCCTGCCGCTGTACCGCTACTTCGGCGGTTCGGGCGCGATGCAGCTGCCGGTGCCGATGATGAACATCGTCAACGGCGGCGCGCACGCCAACAACAGCCTGGACATCCAGGAATTCATGATCATGCCGGTGTCGGCGACCAGCTTCCGCGAAGCCCTGCGTTGCGGCGCCGAGATCTTCCACGCGCTGAAGAAGATCCTGGCCGACAAGGGCATGTCCACCGCGGTGGGCGACGAAGGCGGCTTTGCCCCGAATTTCTCGTCCAACGAGGAATGCCTGAACACCGTGGTGCAGGCCATCGAGAAAGCCGGCTACCGCGCCGGTGAAGACGTGCTGCTGGCGCTGGACTGCGCCGCCAGCGAGTTCTACCACGAAGGCGAAGGCGTGTACCAGCTGGAAGGCGAAGGCCTGAAGCTGTCGTCGACCCAGTTCGCCGACTACCTGGCCAACCTGTGCGACAAGTTCCCGATCGTATCGATCGAGGACGGCATGGCGGAAGGCGACTGGGACGGCTGGAAGACGCTGACCGAGAAGCTCGGCACGCGCGTGCAGCTGGTGGGCGACGACCTGTTCGTCACCAACACCAAGATCCTGAAGGAAGGCATCGAGAAGGGCATCGGCAACTCGATCCTGATCAAGATCAACCAGATCGGCACCCTGACCGAAACGTTCGCCGCCATCGAGATGGCCAAGCGCGCCGGCTATACCGCCGTGATCTCGCACCGCTCGGGCGAAACCGAAGACAGCACCATTGCCGACATCGCCGTGGGCACCAACGCCGGCCAGATCAAGACCGGCTCACTGTCGCGTTCGGACCGTATCGCCAAGTACAACCAGCTGCTGCGTATCGAGGAAGACCTGGGCGATATCGCCAGCTACCCGGGCAAGAGCGCGTTCTACAACCTGCGCTGAAGCCTGTGGTTGTCATTCCAGCCTTCGCGGGAGCTTCGCGGGAATGACGTGGTAGGTTCAAGAATGGCGGTGGCACGGAATTCGTTCCGGCCACCGCCGTTTTTGTATCGAAATCTGCCTGGCAATTGCCTTCCGGGCTGACTTCGCAGATCATTGTGCGGAATTTCTCGTCCGCAACCTTTCATGCGTCTGATTTCGCTGCTGTTGTTCGTGCTGCTGCTCGCGGTCCAGTATCCGCTCTGGCTGGGCAAGGGTGGCTGGCTGCGCGTCTGGGACCTGAACCGGCAGCTGACCGAGCAAGGTACCCGCAACCAGACGCTCAAGCTGCGTAACGCCAAGCTGGAAGGGGAAGTTGCCGACCTGCAGGACGGCACTGGCGCGATCGAGGAACGTGCCCGCTATGAGCTGGGCATGGTCAGGGAAGGCGAGGTGTTCGTGCAGTTCGTGGCACCGGCCCCCAAGGTCAGCGCCACGCCGCCGCTGCCGCCGCCGGCAAATTCCGTGGCCGGGCGCGGCGGACACTGATCAACCTTCTGTTTGCTGTTGGCCGCACCCAAGCCGTCACCACCAGTAGGGATAGCCGCCCCAGTAGCCGGGCATTCCCACGCTGACGCCGCCACCCCAGTGGCCGCCTCCCCATCCTCCGTAGAACAGGTTCCAGCTCGTGTTGGGATAGGCATATGCCGCACGCGCATAGGCCTCGGCCTGCTGCTGCCGCGCGATGGCGTCGGCCTGCTCGCGCAGCACCTCCTGGTTCAAGGCATCGAGCTTCTGGCGAGCTTCGGGCGTCAGCCGGGCCGGCGGCATGGCGTTTGGCGCGAGCCGCGCAGTCGGGGGCGAGCCGTTGGCGTCGCGCGGGATTTCCGCGCAGCCGGCCGCCAGCAGCAGGGCGCCTGCCGCGGCCAAGACAAGAGCGCCATGCAGGCGGCCGCGCGTGGAGGCCGCCTGCATGGCGCTGGATTCGGGTAAGGGCAGAGAGGCTTCGGCGGACATGGCGGTCCTCAGGCTCGCGGGTACGGCGATCGTACAGCCGTTGGACAGGGCGGCGCGCCGGATGTTTCCGCTACGCCGCTCCCGGCACGGGCCAAGCCGTGGAATGCCGCCTCAGTGGTGCTGGTGCGCGCCAGCCCCGGCGCCCGTGGCGACGTGGGTGGCCGAAAACAGCTGGGCGCAGTCGACCGGGTCAAACTCATAGCGCTGGCCGCAGAAATCGCAATGGATCTCCACGTTGCCGCGCTCGGCGATGATGCTCTCGATCTCTTCCCGCCCCAGCGACTGCAGCATGCCCGCCACCTTGGGGCGTGAGCACGAGCAATGGAAATGCGGCGTCATCGGCTCAAACACGCGCAGGCCGGCATCCTGCAGGTCTTCCCAGAACAGGCGGCGCAGCAGTGTCTCGGGCGACTCGGCCAGCAGTTCTTCGGCCTTGAGCGTGGTGCCAAGCTGCACCGCGCGGTCCCAGGTATCCAGGTCCTGGGCCCTGGCATGGCTGGCCAGCGGTGCGCCGGTCTCGCCCACGTCGGCGGTGCCGCCGTAGGAGGGCAGCTTCTGCAGCAGCATGCCGGCGGCCACGCGGTCGTCGGCGGCCAGCCACAGGCGCGTGTCGAGCTGCTCGGAGGCCTTCATATAGTGCTCCAGCACCGCGCTGATCGACGGCAGCGGGCCGTGCTCGTCCGCCAGCGGCACGATACCCTGGTACGGCTGCTGGCCCGGCAGCTTGTCCTTCGGGTCGAGCGTGATGGCAAAGCGGCCATGGCCGTGCGCATGGACCAGGTCGGCCAGCGTGGCGTCGTCGGCAATCTCCGCGCCCTCGGCCAGCTTGGCGGTGGCACGCATCGACAGGTCGGACAGGCATTCCACCACCAGCATCCGCACCGGGCCGTCGCCGTGCAGCTGCATCACCAGCGCGCCGTTGAACTTCAGGTTGGCCGACAGCAGTGCGGCGGCGGCCATCATCTCGCCCAGCAGCCGGCGCACCGGCGTGGGGTAGCTGTGGCGGCCCAGCACTTCCTGCCAGGTGGCTTCCATGCGCACCAGCTCGCCGCGCACGGGGGCGGCGTCGAACAGGAACTTCTGCAGGGTGTCGGGGGTGGTGGGGGTAGTCTGGGTCACGTTGTCTGTCGAGTAATGCGATGGATGCCGCCGCGGCGCCGGCCGGGTTCAGCCGATCCGCTTGAGCTGTTGCTTGTACATGGCCTGCCGCGCGGCGTAGGTCTCGGCGTTGCGGTACAGGTTGGCGACGTCCTCGTCGGTCAGCTGCCGCACCACCTTGGCCGGCGCGCCCAGGATCAGCGAGCGGTCCGGGAAGACCTTGCCCTCGGTGACCACGGCGCCGGCGCCGACCAGGCATTCCTTGCCGATCACGGCACGGTTCAGCACCACGGCCTGGATGCCGATCAGCGAGCCTTCGCCGACGGTGCAGCCGTGCAGCATGGCCTGGTGGCCGATCGAGACCTTGTCGCCCAGGGTCAGCGGGCAGCCGGGGTCGGTGTGCAGTACCGAGCCCTCCTGGATATTGGTGTCATGCCCCACCACGATCGGCTCGTTGTCGCCGCGGATCACGACACCGGGCCAGGCGCTGGCGCGGGACTTGAGGGTCACGTTGCCAATGACCGTGGCTTCCGGGGCCACGTAGGCTTCGCTGTCGATATTGGGCTTGACGTCGCCGAGCTGGTAAAGCGCCATGAGGTCTCCTGCACGAAAGGCTTATGTTGAAATGGGGGTTGCCGCCGGACTTTAAAGAGTCGGTGGGGCTGTGGGGAACTGCTTGGCCAGGCACGTGGGTGGGTGCCGGCGAGGCCCTACAATGGCGGCAGTCCGGATTTTACGCCCATGCCAGAAAAAACTCCCGTCGCCACGTCGCCTGATCCGTCACTTTCGCCACGCCATCGTGCGCTGGCGGTGCTGTGCATGACCGATCCGCGCGAAAAGGCTGGCGCCGCACGGGCCTTGTACCGCGATGCCATGGCGCTGTCCGATGCGGCGCTGCGTGCGGACGAGCCGATCGATGCCGGCGAGGGCCAGATCATCCCTGGACGTCCGGAGCGGCCGGTGCTGGTGGCGCCGCAGGACGTCGAACGGCGCCGCTCGCTGCATACCCCTGCCGGGCGCGCGGCAATGATCCACGCGCTGTGCCATATCGAATTCAACGCCATCAACCTTGCGCTGGACGCGGCATGGCGCTTTGCCGGCATGCCGCCCGGCTACTACCGCGACTGGCTGCGCGTGGCGGATGAGGAAGCGCTGCACTTCACGCTGCTGGCCGACCATCTCGGCACGCTGGGTGCCGCCTACGGCGATTTTCCGGCCCACAACAGCCTGTGGGAGATGACCGGCAAGACAGCCGGCGACGTGCTGGCGCGCATGGCGCTGGTGCCGCGCACGCTGGAGGCGCGCGGGCTGGATGCCTCGCCGCCGGTGCGGGCCAAGCTGGCCAATGTGGGCGACCATGCCGCCGCGGACATCATCGACATCATCCTGCGCGATGAAGTCGGCCACGTGGCGATCGGCAACCACTGGTATCGGTGGCTATGCGCGCAGCGCGGGCTGGATCCGGTGGCTACCTATGCGCAGCTGGCGCAGCAGTACGGTGCGCCAAAGCTGCGCGGGCCGTTCAACCTCGATGCGCGGCGCGCGGCCGGGTTTGACGAGGATGAACTGGCGTGGCTGGAGGCGTCAGCCGGCTAGCGCCGGTCCTCGGGCGCGCAAGGCTAAGCGCGCTGCGCCGCCCGCTCTTCCTCCAGCAACCGCAGCACCCGCCGCTGTATCTTCCCGGTGGTCGTCATCGGCAACTGGTCGATGAACTCGATCGCCTTCGGATACTCGTACGGCGCCAGCTGTCCGCGCACGTGCGCCTGCAGTTCAGCCACCAGCGCCGCGTCGCCGTCGAACGAGCGCGCCACCGCCGGCGTCAGCACCACGAAGGCCTTGACCACCGCGCCGCGCTCGGGATCGGGCGAAGGCACCACCGCGCAGTTGGAGACCGCGGGATGCTTGAGCAGGCAGTTCTCGATCTCGCTCGGCCCGATGCGATAGCCCGAGGACTTGAACACATCGTCGGCGCGGCCCTGATACCACAGGTAGCCGTCGACATCGACGCGCGCGAGATCGCCGGTGCGGCACCAGCGCAGGCCGTCGCGCTCGACGTACTTGGCCGCGGTCGCCGCCTCGTTCTTCCAGTAGCCGAGGAAGAACACCGGGTCCGGATGTCCGGCGCTATCGGTGGCGCAGACCGCGACCTCGCCGTCCTCGCCCGGCGCGCAGGGGCGGCCTTCATCGTCGATCACCTGCACGCGATGGCCGGGGTAGGGACGTCCCATCGAGCCGGGCCGTGCCGGCCAGCCCAGGCGCTCCTCGTCATTCTGCGCGGTGCAGTTGCCGACGATGTAGTTGATCTCGGTCTGGCCGAACATCTCGTTGACGATCACGCCGAGCGCATCGCGGCACCAGCCGAACACGGTCTCGCCAACCGCTTCACCGGCGCTCATCAAGGCGCGCAGCCTGATGTGATAGCGCTGCCGCGGCTCGGGGCAGGTCTTCATCATCTGCTTGAGTGCGGTCGGGAACAGGAAGGTGTTGGTGACGGCGTAGCGCTCCAGCAGTTCGAAGGCACGCTCGGCGGAGAAGCGGCCCTGGTAGCCGACGATGGGCTTGCCGAAGTACAGCGCCGGCATCAGCGCATCCCACAGCCCGCCGGTCCAGGCCCAGTCGGCCGGGCTCCAGAACACGTCGTCGTCCTGCGGGTACCAGTTCTGCGAGCAGACAAAGCCAGTGAGGTTGCCGACCAGCGCGCGGTGCGGGATCAGCGCGCCCTTGGGCGGGCCGGTGGTGCCGCTGGTGTAGATCAGCACCGCGGCCTCGTCAGCCTTGGCCTCGTCGGCGATGAAGGCGGGCAGCTGCGCGGCCAGCAGCACGTCCCAGTCGTGGTCGCCGCGGCCGTGCGCATCGCCGGCGGCGATCACGGTGCCCAGCGCCGGGCATTCCGGGCGCGCGGCGAGCACGTTGTCGATCGAGGTTTCATCGGCAATCGCCACGCTGGCTTCGCTGTGCGCGATGCGGTAGGCCAGCGCCTCCGGCCCGAACAGCATCGACAGCGGCATCGCGATCGCGCCCAGCTGGTAGATCGCCATATGTGCGATCACGGTCTCGATCCGCTGCGGCATCACGATTGCCACGCGGTCGCCGCGCGCCACGCCCAGTTCGCGCAGCGCCGCCGAGAGCCGGTTTGCCTCGGCCTGGATGTAGGCAAAGGTATGCGCGTTGCGCCGGCCATCCTCGTGCTCGGTATAGACGGCGATGCGGTCCATGGTTGCCGGATCCCGCGCCCAGCGGCCGCAGCAGGCTTCGGCAATGTTGAAATTCGGGGGGATTTCCCAGCGGAAGGATTCGTACAGCGCGTGGTAGTCGTCGCGCCGGCTTGCCGGCAAGGCAGCTGCGGCCATCCAAGGTCTCCTAGAGGTCTGCTGGCAGTTCGCCTGGCGCGGCAAGCTGCAAATGGCTCTGGCCGCTATAATGCCCGCAAGCGAACGATCGTTCTATTTTGTCGAGGCTTCCGCCAGCCTACGCGGCCGGAAGACCTGACGCAAGGGTGGAGACAATGACAATCAAGGAAACCTCGCGGTCTGAATTTATCACGTTGCGCGGGCTGCGCTACCACGTGCGGCACTGGGGCAAGCCCGGTGCGCGCAAGCTGTTCATGCTGCATGGCTGGATGGACGTGGCCGCGTCATTCCAGTTCCTGGTCGACCACCTGCACGGCGACTGGCACGTCATCGCACCCGACTGGCGCGGCTTTGGCGAGACCGACTGGCCCTCGCGCTATCCCGGCACGCAGTCGTACTGGTTTCCCGACTACATCGCCGACCTGGAGGCGCTGCTCGAGCACTACCAGCCGGATGGGCAGGTCGACCTGGTCGGCCACAGCATGGGCGCCAACGTGATCTGCCTGTATGCCGGCATCCGCCCCGAACGCGTGCGCCGCGTGGTGGACCTGGAAGGCTTCGGCATGACGGCGACGCGGCCGGTGCATGCCCCCAGGCGCTATGCGCGCTGGCTTGACGAGTTGCGCATTGGCGGCGAGCTGAGGACCTACGACAGCGTCGACGGCGTGGCCGCGCGCCTGCAGAAGACCAACCCGCGTTTGCCCGATGACCGCGCCGCGTTCCTGGCCGCGCACTGGTCGCGCCGGAATGCCGACGGCCGCTGGGAAATCCTGGGTGACCCGGCGCACAAGCTGGTCAATCCGATGCTGTACCGGCTCGATGAAGTGATGGCGATCTGGGAACAGGTCAGCGCGCCGGTGCTGCATGTCGAGGCGCGCGATTCCGAGACGCTGCGCAATATTGCCCACAAGCAGAGCATCGACGAATTCAAGGAGCGCTTCCGCGCTTTCCGCGATTTCCGCGAGGCCGTGATCGATGACGCCGGACACATGCTGCATCACGACCAGCCGGCCGCGGTGGCCGAGCTGGTCGAGTCGTTCTGCCGGTAGTGTTTTGCCGGTAGTGCGACGCCCGTTTTCAGGCGTGGGTGAGCTTTTCCTTCAATGCGGCGTTGTTGCTGGTGTGCACATGCACCAGCGCCTTCTCCGGGAAGGCATAGTGATACGCCTTGCGCAGCGCCAGGGCGGCTTCATGGAAGCCTGACAGGATCAGCTTCTGCTTGTTGGGGTAGAAGGCGATATCGCCTGCGGCAAAGATGCCCCGGCGCGAGCTTTCATACGTGGTGGTGTCGACCAGGATGCGGCCGGCGCGCATGTCCATGTCCCATTGCGCGATCGGGCCGGGCTCGGACACCAGGCCGTACAGCGCCACCAGCTCATCGGCGGGCAGCAGCTGGCTGCCGTCGCGGGTGCGCACTTCCACTTCGGCCAGTGCATCGCCGTCGGTGCGAAGGGCGCCCAGCATGCCGACCACGAAATCCATCTCGCCGGCCGCCACCGCGGCGCGCATCTCGGCCACGGTGCCATCGGCCGCCCGGAAGCCCTCGCGCCGGTGCAGCAGCGTCACGCGAGCTGCCACCTTGCGCAGCGCCAGCGCCCAGTCCAGCGCCGAGTCGCCGCCGCCGGCGACGATCACCCGCTTGCCGGCAAAGCGCGATACATCGCGCACGGCGTAGTGCACGTGCCGATCTTCCAGCGCCGCGGCTTCCGGCAGGGCAACGCGCTGCGGCGCGAACGCGCCCGCGCCGGAGCAGACCAGCACCGCTGCGATATCGAAGCGCTTGCCGCCATCGGTGGTAACCAGCATGCGCTGGTTGGCGGGATGGCCGTCCTGCGCTGGAGCGCCGGGGATTTCGGACACGCTTTCGGCGCGCTGGCCGAAATGCATCGGGAAGGCGAACGGCGCGCATTGCTCCAGCAGCCGGTCCACCAGTTCCTGCGCCAGGCAGCCGGGCACGGCCGGGATGTCATAGATCGGCTTTTCGGGATACAGCTCGGTGCACTGGCCTCCGGCGCGGTCGAGCACGTCGATCAGCTCACATTTGAGGCCGAGCACGCCGGCCTGGAAGGCGGCGAATAGCCCGACCGGGCCGGCGCCCACGATCAGGACGTCAGTGGTGGTGACGGCGGGCGTGGTCGCGGTGGTGGCGGTGGTGGCGTCGGTAGACATGGTGGGCACGGCGGGCACGGACGGCCCGTGGAAGATGGTGCAAAACCTGACTATACCCCGCGCCAGCCCGTTTTCCGGCGACGCCAGCGTTGCCGGCAGGGCTTTGCCATGGGCGCCAGACCACCTCCGGCACGCCACCGGCGCCACGCAGGCGAAGGCGACCGGAGTAGAATGAGCCTCATGCAAAACGCCCACGCCATCAACGCCGACCTGCACTGCCACTCCACCGTGTCCGATGGCACGCTGTCGCCCCGCGCGGTGGCTGAACTCGCGCGCGATGCGGGCGTTGCGTACTGGGCGCTGACCGACCACGACGAGGTCGGCGGGCAAGCCGCGGCGCGCGCGGCGGCCGAGGAATTCGGCATGCGCTACGTGCCGGGCGTGGAGATCTCGGTGACCTGGGCCGGGCAGACCGTGCATATCGTCGGCCTGCAGATCGACCCGTTCTGCCCCGATCTGATCGATGGCCTGACCAATACCCGTACCGGGCGCGCCCGGCGTGCGCGCGACATCGGCGAGGCGCTGGCCAAGGTCGGCATCGAGGGTGCCTATGCAGGCGCGCTGAAGTACGTAGGCAATCCCGACCTGATCTCGCGCACCCATTTCGCGCGCTGGCTGGTTGACCAGGGCCACTGCGCAACCATCGGCGACGTGTTCAGCGAATACCTGTCGGAAGGCCGGCCCGGTTTTGTCGGCCACCGCTGGGCCAGCCTGGCCGAGGCGGTCGGCTGGATCCGCACCGCCGGCGGCATCGCCGTGATGGCGCATCCCGGCCGCTACCACTACACCGACACCCAGCACGATGCCCTGTTCGACGAGTTCAAGTCGCTCGGCGGCGGCGCCGTCGAGGTCGTGACCGGCAGCCACACGCCGGACCAGTACCGCCGCTATGCCGAGGTGGCGCGCCACTATGGGCTGCTGGCCTCGCGCGGCTCGGATTTCCACGGACCCGGCGAAGGCCGGGTCGAGCTCGGCACGCTGCCGCCGCTGCCGTCCACGGTCACGCCGGTCTGGCACGACTGGTAACCCGCCAGCCAAACGAAAGGCGTCCTGCATGTCCCAGTACTTCGAGATCCATCCGCTCAACCCGCAGTCGCGCCTGATCAAGCAGGCCGCGCAGATCCTGCAGAAGGGCGGACTGATCGCGCTGCCGACCGATTCCAGCTACGCGCTCGCCTGCCAGCTCGACGACAAGCACGCGGTCGAGCGCCTGCGCCGGCTGCGCGGCATCGACGATCGCCACCACCTGACGCTGATGTGCCGAGATCTGTCCGAGCTGGGCAACTTCGCCCGCGTCGACAACCGTCAGTACCGCTGGATCAAGGGCGCCACGCCCGGGCCATACGTCTTTATCCTGGAAGCCACCAAGGAAGTGCCGCGGCGCCTGTCGCACCCGGCGCGCAAGACCATCGGCATGCGCGTGCCCGACCACGCCATCCCGCTGGCGCTGCTGGGCGAGACCGGCGAGCCGCTGATCACGGCCACGCTGCAGATGCCCGGCGACGACGAGCCGCTCAACGACCCGGCGGAAATCCGCACCCGGCTGGAAAAACAACTCGACCTGGTGGTCTGCGGCGGCCCGGCGCCGGCGCAGCCGACCACGGTGATCGACCTCACCGGTGGCGAGCCCGAACTGGTGCGAGCCGGCCGCGGCGATATCTCGCTTTTCGGCCTCTGAGCGGGCGCTGCGCCGCCGCCACAGGTGCGCCGCCGTGCGCCTGGCAAGCCGGCGGCCCGTTACAATAGCCGTCATGGATTCCTCCCTTATCCAGACCTTCGCGGTCTATGCCCTGCCGGTGCTGCTCGCCATCACGCTGCACGAGGCGTCGCACGGTTATGTGGCCAAGGTGTTTGGCGACAACACGGCCTATTCGCTCGGGCGCGTCAGCCTGAACCCGATCCGCCATATCGACCCGATCGGCACCATCGCGGTGCCACTGCTGCTCTACATCATGACCAGCGGCCAGTTCGTATTTGGCTACGCCAAGCCGGTGCCGGTGGTGTTCGAGCGCCTGCGCAATCCGCGCTGGCATGGCATGTGGGTGGCCCTGGCAGGCCCGGCCAGCAATGTGGTGCAGGCCTTCGCCTGGGTGCTGCTGGCGATTGGCCTGACCTGGGGCGGGGTGCGCGAACCGTTCTTTGGCGAAATGGCGCTGGCGGGTGTTCGCGTCAACCTGGTGGTGGCTGCCTTCAACCTGTTCCCGGTGCCGCCGCTGGACGGCGGCCGCGTGCTGACCGCGCTGCTGCCGCAGGGCGTGGCGCGCGCGGTGTCCAGGATCGAGCCGTACGGCATTTTCGTGGTGCTGGCGCTGGTCGCCGCTGGGGTGATCACCACCATCTGGATGACCCCGGTGGTTAACGTCCTGATGTCGCTGATCGAGCTGATGCTGCGCCCGATCATGCTGCTGCTGCACTGACGGGGGCGCCATGATCGACGTCCAAGCCGCTGCGCATGCCGGCCTGTCCGCACCGTCCGCGTGGGTCACCCGTTGGGCGCACCTGCTGCGCCCCGGTGCCCGCGTGCTCGATCTTGCCTGTGGCAGCGGCCGCCATGCCGCCTGGCTGGCCGCGCGCGGCCATGCGGTGCTGGCCGTTGACCGCGATGCCAGTGCCATTGCCGCGTTGCCGTCCGGCGTGACCGGCCGCGTGGCTGACCTGGAGCACGGTGCCTGGCCGCTGGCCGACGAGGCGCCGTTCGATGCCATCGTCGTCACCAACTACCTGCACCGGCCGCTGTGGCCGCACCTGGCCGCGGCACTGGCGCCGGGTGGAGTGTGGCTCTATGAGACCTTCGCGGCAGGCAACGAGACCGTCGGCAAGCCCTCGCGGCCCGATTTTCTGCTGCGCCACGGGGAATTGCTCGACGTGGCGCGCACGCACGGCCTGCGCGTCATCGCTTATGAAGACGGCGTGCAGGAAGTGCCGAAAACGGCCTTCTTGCAGCGCCTGTGTGCGGTGCGCGAGGCTGCCGCAACGCCGGATGCGGCCACCCCGGCACGCTACCGCCTGGACCCCTGAAAGCGCGTGTGCGCTGTCGGCGAGAATGCCGCTGCACACGTTGAAACAGTTGGTATCAACCCCGAATCAACCAGCTTCCCGCCGGTGGTCGAAGCCGCCTGAGGTTCCGGTACAATCCCGTTATTCGCATCCCGAATTCCTTAACTTATGACACAGATTACCGGCAGCATCGTCGCCATCGTCACCCCGATGCATGAGGACGGAAGCCTGGACTTCCCGGCCCTGCGCGCACTGGTCGACTGGCACGTCGCCGAGGGTACCGACGCCATCGTGATCGTCGGCACGACCGGTGAATCCCCGACGGTTTCCGTCGAGGAGCACTGCGAGCTGATCCGCGTGGCCGTGGAGCAGGCCGGCAAGCGCATCCCGATCATCGCGGGCACCGGCGGCAACTCCACCAAGGAGGCCATCGAACTGACCGCCTTCGCCAAGAAGGTGGGTGCCGATGCATCGCTGCAGGTCGTGCCGTACTACAACAAGCCGACCCAGGAAGGCATGTACCGCCATTTCCGCACCATCGCGGAAGCGGTGGAGCTGCCGGTGCTGCTGTACAACGTGCCGGGCCGCACCGTTGCCGACATGAGCAACGACACCATCCTGCGCCTGGCGCAGGTGCCGGGCATCGTCGGCGTCAAGGAAGCCACGGGCAATATCGACCGGGCCGCGCAGCTGATCAACGACGCGCCGGAAAGCTTTGCCATCTACAGCGGCGACGATCCCACCGCGGTCGCGCTGATCCTGCTGGGCGGCAAGGGCAATATCTCGGTCACCGCGAACGTGGCCCCGCGCAAGATGCACGAGATGTGCGCGGCGGCACTGAAGGGCGACGTCGTCACCGCGCGCCGCCTGCACATGGAACTGATCGGACTGAACAAGGCCATGTTCGTCGAAGCCAATCCGATCCCGGTGAAGTGGGCCCTGCAGCAGATGGGCAAGATGGCCGGCGGCATCCGCCTGCCGCTGACCCCGCTGTCGGAATCCAACCACGAAACCGTACGCAAGGCACTGGCCGCCGCCGGCCTGCTGGCCTGATTTACCGCGGCGTCTTGCTGTCGCTCCCTCAACTAGGATTGCGTGTCAATGAAATCGAAGCTTAACCGCCGCGGCGCGACGCAAGTCCGCCGCGCCGCCCTGGTTGTGCCCGTGCTGGCCGCGGGCGTGATCACCGGCTGCAGCAGCATCAACGAAGCGATGCAGCCCGACAAGATCGACTACAAGTCGTCGGCGTCGAAGCGCACGCCTACGCTGGACATCCCGCCGGACCTGACCAAGCTGGAGGGCGATCGCCGCTACTCGGTGCCCGATGCCAACGGCACTTCGACGCTGTCGACCTACAGCCAGGCGACCAAGGTGCGCGAGCAATCCCCGACCGAGAACGTACTGCCCTCGGCGCAGGGCATTCGCATGGAGCGCGACGGCAACACGCGCTGGCTGGTGATCAGCAACGGCATGCGCGGCGACCAGCTGTGGCAGCAACTGCGCGGCTTCTGGCAGGAAAGCGGTTTCCTGCTGGTGCAGGACTCGCCCGAGACCGGCATCATGGAAACCGACTGGGCCGAGAACCGCGCCAAGATCCCGCAGGACATCATCCGCAATACCATCGGCAAGGTGTTCGACGGCCTGTACTCGACCTCCGAGCGCGACAAGTTCCGCACCCGCGTCGAGCGCGCGCAGAACGGGACGATGGAAGTGTTCATCAGCCACCGTGGCGCGCAGGAGCAACTGACCGGCATCGACAAGTCCAGCACCGTCTGGACCCCGCGTCCGGCCGATCCCGAGCTGGAGGCCGAATTCCTGTCGCGCCTGGCGCAACGCCTCGGCGTGCAGAAGGAGCAGGCCGACCGCATGGCCAAGAACCCGGCTCAGGCTGGCAACAACGCGGCGGCGGCCGACGCGACCGCGGCTGGCGCCGCGGGCACCACGGCTGCCGCAGCCGGCGGTGCTGTGCAGAAGTCCTATCTGGCCCAGGTCAATGGCGCCCCGGCGCTGCAGCTGCCGGAGCCGTTCGATCGCGCCTGGCGCTCGGTGGGCCTGTCGCTGGATCGCGTCAACTTTACCATCGAAGACCGCGACCGGGCCCAGGGCCTGTACTACGTGCGCTACGTCGATCCGCGCACCAATGTCGACAACCGTGGCTTCTTCTCCAAGCTGTTCACCAAGCCGGATGATCCCAAGACCGCCAAGAAATACCGCGTGGCGCTCAAGGGCACCGGCAGCGGCACGCTGGTGACGGTGCTCAACGATGCCGGCCAGCCGGAGAACGGCGAAATCGGCAAGCGCATCCTGTCCCTGCTCGACGAGCAACTGCACTGAGCCGGCGGTGACCGGCTCAACCACCGGCCGTCCTGGCCGGCCTGCCAACTGCACGGCGGGGAGGGCGCGGCCATGATGCGCTTCGCCTTCCTCGGCAGCGGCAGCGAGGGCAACTCGCTGCTGATCGAATCCCGCGAAGACACCACCACCACGCGCGTGCTGCTTGACTGCGGCTTCGGCATCCGCGAGACCGCGCGGCGCCTGGAGCGGCTTGGCGTCACGCCCGACCAGCTCGACGCCGTGCTGGTCACGCACGAGCATGGCGATCATGTCGGCTCGGCCTACGCCTTTGCGGCACGGCACCGGCTGGCGGTCTACACCAGTCACGGCACCTGGCTGGCGACTTCGCATATGCGCGGCGCCGACGTTGCGGACGTGCGCGTCTGCGGCGCGGACCACGGCTTTGCCATTGGCGGCATCCAGGTGATGCCTTACACGGTTCCGCATGACGCGCGCGAGCCGCTGCAGTTCGTGCTGTCAGATGGGCAGTCGCGCCTGGGCGTGCTGACCGACGCGGGCATGGAAACGCCCTATGTGACGGCGCGCCTGTCAGGTGTCGATGCGCTGGTGCTGGAGTGCAATCACGACCGCGAGATGCTGCGCAACTCGATCTACCCGGCGTCGCTGAAGCGGCGGATTGGCGGTGACTTCGGTCATTTGGCCAACGAAGTGGCGGCGAGCATCCTGGGGCAGGTCGCGCATGCCGGTCTGCATCGCGTCGTGGCGGCGCACCTGAGCAAGCAGAACAACACGCGTGAACTGGCCACGGGTGCGCTGGCTGCGGCGCTGGGCGCGTTGCCGTCGGAAGTGCTGGTAGCCGATCAGGAAATGGGGCTGGACTGGCAAGCGGTGCGTGCCTGAAACGCGCACGTCGCGCCTTGCGGCGCCCAATAAAAAAACCGGCCCGAAGGCCGGTTTTTTTATCGGTCGAAACCGATTACTGCTTGGCGGCCGGAGCCGAAGCGTCAGCAGCCGGAGCCGAGGCTTCAGCAGCCGGGGCCGAAGCGTCAGCAGCGGCAGCAGCCGGGGCTTCAGCAGCCGGAGCCGAAGCTTCAGCAGCCGGAGCGGCGGCAGCCGGAGCAGCCGTGTCAGCGGCCGGAGCAGCCGGTTCTTCCTTCTTGCCGCAAGCGGCGAGAGCAACAGCGGCCAGCAGCGATGCGATCAGGAGAGACTTCTTCATTGTTCGTCCTTTAACTTGTAATAACGGAAAACAGGCGATGAATAATTACCGGTAATTATCGCTCTTGAACTGCAAAATAGAGGCCCTCCCGGGTGCCGACATATGCAGTGGTCCACAGTACTAGCCAGCCAACGATTATATCCGCGTTTTCCCGGCTTGTGTAGCGCCGAAATTTACTGAATTGCAATGTTACGCATTATTACACCGGGGTCCCAATTGTAGCCATCCCTCCTGCGTCCAGTGATGAAAAGTCTCCATCAGGTCAGGCAAACCGGCGCATGCCGCAACATCTTTGCCACTAAGGTGGCGATTATCGGCCAGTTTCTTCAGCCAAGGCATCAATTCGGCCGGCGGCTCGTAGGCTTCCCCATTGAGGAAGAAATTGTTCCGGTCGTAAAGCGCAATCGAGGCGGACGCAAGAACGACGCCATGCTGGGCCGCAAGTTTCTCATAACGGCGCTGCGGCAGGTCGGATATCTCGGCGAATTCGACCCCGGGCTTTGGTTCGGACAGATGAGAGCCAAGAAATTCCGACACCATCTGCGCATTCCATTGCAGTGCCTTGAGGCGCTCGGTCACTGCCTTGGCCATGCCGGCGGGCAGTTGCGCGGGCTTCGTTGCCGCACGTTCGCCGGCATCGGCGTAACGCCCGCTCAGGTCTTCGTTGTCCTCCACCGTCTCGGAGAGCCACGCCAGGAAGTGACCCGCCAGTTCACGGTAGGCCGGTGCACGGAAGCCGATCGAGCAGGTCATGCATTCGCCTTCGGCCACGCCATCGTGGGCGTATTGCGGCGGCAGGTACAGCATGTCGCCGGGCTCCAGCACCCATTCCTCCTCGGCGCTGAAATCGGCAAGGATCTTGAGCGGCATGTCGGGGACCAGTTCCAGGCTGGTCCCCGACGAGATGCGCCAGCGGCGCCGGCCCGAGACTTGCAGCAGAAACACGTCGTAGGAATCGAAGTGCGGGCCCACGCCGCCGCCGTCGGACGCGTAGCTGATCATCAGGTCGTCCAGGCGCGCGTCGGGCACGAAGCGGAAGCGGCCCATCAGCTCCGCGGCGGCGGCATCGTGCAGGTTCACCCCCTGCACCAGCAAAGTCCACTGGCGGGTCTTGACGGCAGGGAGGTTTTCGCGCGCAAATGGACCATGTTCGAGCTTCCAGCGATTGCGGAAGTGCGTCACCAGGCGCGATTCGACTTCGTCGCGATCGGCAAGGTCGAAAAGCGCATCGCGCGACACAGGCGGCACGATT
Organism: Cupriavidus phytohabitans; assembly: GCF_000426345.1. GTDB lineage: Bacteria > Pseudomonadota > Gammaproteobacteria > Burkholderiales > Burkholderiaceae > Cupriavidus. Next base: position 112,323 of record NZ_AUFE01000014.1, read on the forward strand.
CCGGGTACCGCCTGTCGAATCAGCAGTGGCTTGCGGTGCCAGACATCCCGCATGAATGCAGCCGGCGTCATGCCACCAAGCAGGTCGAGCGGAGTGTCTGGATCGACGGGGCCAGGGGGCAGGGCCTGCGCGTATAATGCGGAATCGTTCATGGAGTCAAGAATTGAAAATCGCTAAGAACACGGTAGTGTCCGTGATGTACAAGCTGTCGGACGCGCAAGGCAATCTGATCGAGGAGTCAGATGAAGCCATGGTCTATTTGCACGGCGGGTATGATGGCACGTTCCCCAAGATCGAGGAAGCGCTCGACGGCCATGACACCGGCTTCGAGACCCAGTTGCAGCTCGAACCCGAAGACGCCTTTGGCGATTACGATGCCGAGCTGGTCAAGGTCGAGCCGCGTGACCGCTTCCCCGAGCCGCTGGAAGTCGGCATGCAGTTCGAAGGCATGCCCGAGGACGGCGATGAAGAAGACTCCGTCATCTACACAGTGACCGACGTTGCCGAAGACAAGGTGGTGCTGGACGGCAACCACCCGCTGGCTGGCATGGCGTTGCGCTTCTGGCTGAAGGTTTCCGAAGTGCGCGAGGCCACCGCCGAGGAAATCGAACACGGCCACGCCCACGGCGCCTCGGGCATCGAGGTGGTGGACGAGGACGAGGACGACGATACCCCGCGCACGCTGCACTGATCCCGTGCCCTCCGTGGCCCATGAAGGAAGCCGGCTTTGCCGGCTTTTTTCATGGGCGTTTTCATGGATTTAACACAGCGGCTCAGGGGGTGGTCGGCGCGTCCTTGAGGGAAACCGAGAACGGCGCCGCCGCGTTCGGCGTGATCACCAGCTCAGTCCATTGCGCCACCGTATTGTTCGGCAGCGAGACCCGCGTGAAATTCTGCAGCACCTTGCCGGCGCTGTCGCGCAGCGGCTTGTCGATGCCGAAGCCGCTCTCGCCCGCATGCACCAGCAGTACGTGGCCGGGAAAGCGCGCGCTCAGGTCGCGCAGCTGGCGCTTGAACTCCAGGTAGCCGTCGCGCGTGCGATGGCGCATGAAGCCGTCCAGCAGCGTCGGGCGGCCTTTCTTCTCCCAGCCGTTGGCGAAGTGCGGGTCGGCATGGGCAATCACGACGATGCCATTCATGTCGCGCTGCCGTGCCAGCGAAAACGCGCGAGCCAGCCACTGGCGGTTGGCCTCGCGCCGGTCTTCGAACTCGCTGTTGCGCCCGCCCTCGTTGCGGTAGTGGTTGTTGTCTCCCGGCACGTTCAGGCCGACGAACAGGATGTCGCCCAGCGTGAGGCGGGCGTTCTCGCGGAAGGTGCGGAACAGGGCCTGGTCGGACTGCCGCACCACCGGCCGCGGACGCTGGCCCAGCGTGGCATCCTCAGGGAAGAACAGCTCGCGCAGGCGGTTCAGCCGCTCGACCGAGTCGAATTTTCCGTTGACCGGCAGCCGGCATTCGGCCCAGTCGGTCTCGCCCGGCACGTAGAGCAGCGGCAACGGCGACTGGGCGAGCAACTGCTGGCGGCTTGTCAGGATGGCGTCGCTGCAGGATTCGGTATCGCCCTTGATGCCGCCGGCGTGGATCACCAGGTCGAGCTTGCGTTCTGCAAAGCTGTCGAGCAGTGCCGTCGCGTTGGCTTCGGCGGCAGGCCATTGCGGCAGGTCGGCGATCAGCGCGACGTGCATCACCTTCGGTTTGGGCGAGGCCTTGCCCCCGCGGCCGGCGGGTGCCGGCCATGCGGTGCTGGCCGCGCACAGCAGCAAGGCCGCGGCGAGGATCCGGATAGCGTGCCGGCGCCTGGCGTTCATGCCGTGCCGACCGCCTCGCCTGCAAGCGCCTTGAGCCGGTACAGCGCATCGAGCGCGGCACGCGGCGTCAGGCTGTCCGGGTCCAGGTCGGCCAGCGTGTCGATCAGCGCGGCATGCTCCGGTGCCAGTGCGGCTGCCTGCGGCGAGGCCGAGGCAAGGCCGTTGCCCTCGTTCTCATCGCCCTCGTCGTCATCGGTGTCCGGCACCGTCGGCGCGGCGAACAGGTCGAGCTGCGGGGTCGGCGTGGCATCAGCCGACTGCTGCTCCAGCCATGCCAGGTGCTTGCGCGCGGCGCGGATCACCGGCTGCGGCACGCCAGCCAGCTGCGCCACCTGCAGGCCATAGCTCTGGCTTGCGGGGCCATCCTGCACCGCATGCAGGAACACGATCCCGTCGCCGTGCTCGACCGCGGACAGGTGCACATTGGCGGCCTGCGGAAACTCCTGCGGCAACTGCGTCAGCTCGAAATAGTGCGTCGCGAACAGCGTATGGCTGCGGTTGTGCGACAGCAGGTGGCGCGCGATCGCCCACGCCAGCGCCAGCCCGTCGAAGGTGGAAGTGCCGCGGCCGATCTCGTCCATCAGCACCAGTGAAGACGGCGTGGCGTGGTGCAGGATGCCGGCCGCTTCGGTCATTTCCACCATGAAGGTGGAGCGCCCGCCCGCCAGGTCGTCGGCTGCGCCGATGCGGGTAAAGATACGGTCGATCGGGCCGATCACGGCGCGCCGCGCCGGCACGTAGGCGCCCACGCAGGCCAGCAGCACGATCAGCGCGGTCTGGCGCATGAAGGTCGACTTGCCGCCCATGTTGGGGCCGGTGATCAGCAGCAGCTTGCGCGCTTCGTTGAGCTGGCAGTCGTTGGCGATAAACGCCACCGATTCCGCTGCCAGCTGGCCTTCCACGACCGGGTGGCGGCCCTGTACGATGTCGACCACATTCTCGGGCACGCGCTCGGGCGCGGACCAGTCCAGCGTCTGCGCGCGCTCGGCCAGCGCCGCCAGCACATCGAGGCGCGCCAGCGCGCCGGCTACGCGCTGCAGCTCGCCGATATGCGGCAGCAGCGCCTGCAGCAGGCCGTCGTAGAGCTGCTTCTCGCGCGCGAGCGCGCGGTCCTGCGCCGACAGCGCCTTGTCCTCGAACGACTTCAGCTCGGGCGTGATATAGCGCTCGGCATTCTTCAGCGTCTGGCGGCGGCGGTAGTCGTCGGGCACCTTGTCGGCCTGGCCGTTGGTTACCTCGATATAGAAGCCATGCACGCGGTTGAACTCGACGCGCAGGTTGGCAATGCCGGTGCGCGTGCGTTCGCGCGCTTCCAGGTCGATCAGGAACTGGCCGCAGTTCTCGGAGATATCGCGCAGCTCGTCCAGCTCGGTGTCGTAGCCGCGCGCGATCACGCCGCCGTCGCGCACCACGGTGGCGGGTTCTTCGGCGACCGCGCGCACCAGCAGGTCCAGGGACGCCTGCGGTACGGCCAGATCCTGCTGCGTCTGCGCCAGCAGCGCGCTGTCCTGCCCGTCGCGGATGCAGGCCTGCACGTCGGGCAGCGCACGCAACGTGTCGCGCAGCGAGGACAGGTCGCGCGGGCGCGCGCTCAGCAGCGCCAGGCGCGAGGTGATGCGCTCGACGTCGGCCAGCCGGCGCAGCGCGGCACGCAGCGAATCGGTGCCCTGGTCGATCAGCACGCCGATGGCCTGTTGCCGCGCCTGCGGCACGGCCGGGTCGCGCAGCGGATGATGCAGCCAGTGGCGCAGTGCGCGGCTGCCCATCGTGGTGCAGCAGGTATCCAGCAGCGAGAACAGCGTCGGCGACTCGCCGCCGCGCAGCGTCTCGGTCAGTTCGAGGTTGCGGCGCGTGGCCGAATCCAGGCCGATGTATTCCGACTCGCGTTCGACCTTCAGGCCCTGCACATGGCGCAGCGACTGGCCTTGCGTGGTGGCCGCGTAGTTCAGCAGCGCGCCGGCGGCGCCGATCGCCGCGCCAAGCCCGGCACAGCCAAACGGATCGAGGCTGGCCACGCCAAGCTGCTCGCGCAGGCGGCGCGCGCCGGCATCCTGGTCGAAATGCCATTCGGGCAGGCGCGTGCGCGCGCAAGCCAGCGCCGGCAGGTCGATGCCGTCGGCATGGAGCAGTTCGGCCGGGCGGATGCGCTCAAGCTCGCGGCCCAGTTGCGCCACCTCGCACTCCATCAGGCGCAGCTCGCCGCTGGCAAGGTTCAGCCACGCCAGCCCGGTCTTGCTGATGCCGCGGCGCGTGGTCTGCTGGTGCACCGCCATCAGGAAGGTGTCGACCTTGTCCGGCAGCAGCGCCGCGTCGGTCAGCGTGCCCGGCGTGACGATGCGTACCACCTTGCGTTCCACCGGCCCCTTGCTAGTGGCGGGATCGCCGATCTGCTCGCAGATCGCCACCGACTCGCCCAGCTTCACCAGCCGGGCCAGGTACTGGTCCGCCGAATGGAAGGGAATGCCGGCCATCCGGATTGGCACGCCATTCGAGGCGCCGCGCGCCGTCAGCGTGATCTCGAGCAGGCGCGCGGCCTTCTCGGCGTCGTCGTGGAACAGCTCGTAGAAGTCACCCATGCGATAGAACAGCAGGGTGTCGGGGTGGTCTGCCTTGATGCGAAGGTACTGCTGCATCATTGGCGTGTGGCGGCTGCCTGCGGCGTCTGCCTGTGCCTGTTCAGGGTCGGTTTTCTTCTGCAATCCCATTGCCATTTAGCCTGTCTGGCGGTGGGCCTGCGTTGTGCCGCCCGATCCGCTCGGAGCGCCGCCTTGCGTGTCGCGGAAAAGCGCCCCCGCGGGGGCGGCCGGGCGCGGGTCCGGCGGCCTGTGGCCGCGGCACGAAGGGGCGTTCTCGAATATGGCGATATGGTACAGCACGGTGCACGCCGCCGACGTGCCGCCGACCGCTGTGCCGGCCCCGGATTAGCGGAACACCAGCACAGGGATGTCGCTATGGGTCAGCACTTTCTGCGTTTCGCTGCCCAGCAGCAGCCCGCTGAGTCCCCTGCGACCGTGCGAGGCCATGAAGATGACGTCGCAGCCGAGTTCTCCGGCGGCATGGATGATGCCCTGGTATGGCACCGAAGCGCTGGAGACGTGGCCGGTGCACGGCACCCCCGCCAGCGCCGCCGCGGCTTCGACCTTGGCGAGTTCCTGGCGCGCTTGGGCTTCCACGCGCTGCTGGTACACCTCGCGCTTTTCGTGCGAGCTGTCGCTGGACAGCACATACGGATAGCTCTCCACGCACATATACGGCGTGAGCCGTGCCGCGGCGGTGCGGGCAAACTGGATGGCGGCGGAAACGGCCTTGTGCGAAAGCTCGGAGCCGTCGACGGGGAGCAGGATGTGCTTGAACATAGGGTCCTTTTCTGGTGGGTGAGGCGAAAGAGGCGAAAGGAACAAGGCGGCGTCCTGCGTTGCCGCCTGGGAGTCAGTTGGCCAGCGCGCGTCCGACGATCAGCGGATCGGCCGGGCCGATGGCGGCGGTGTCCCGGTTGGCATAGGGAAAGCGCGACAGGATGTAGCGCAGCGCATTGAGCCGCGCGCGCTTCTTGCAGTCCGACCGGATCACCGTCCACGGCGCGTCGGCGGTGTCGGTATGCGCGAACATCGCCTCCTTGGCGCGTGTGTACTCTTCCCATTTGTCGAGCGATGCTATGTCGACCGGGCTGAGCTTCCACTGCTTGAGCGGGTGGATCTCGCGCTCGCGGAAGCGGCGGCGTTGCTCTTTCTGGCTGACCGAGAACCAGAACTTGAACAGGTGGATGCCGCTGCGCACCAGGTGGCGCTCGAACTCCGGGGCCTGTTGCAGGAAGTCCTGGTACTCACGCGAGGAGCAGAAGCCCATCACATATTCAACGCCGGCGCGGTTGTACCAGGAGCGGTCGAACAGCACGATTTCACCGGCGGCCGGCAGGTGCTGCACGTAGCGCTGAAAATACCACTGGCCTCGTTCGGATTCTGTCGGTTTTTCAAGTGCCACCACACGGGCGCCGCGCGGGTTCATGTGTTCCATGAAGCGTTTGATGGTGCCGCCCTTGCCGGCGGCATCGCGGCCTTCGAACAGGATCACGACGCGCTGCCCGGTCTCGCGCACCCAGGCCTGGAACTTGAGCAGCTCGACCTGCAGCCGGTATTTCTGCTTTTCGTAATTGCGGCGCGACATGAGGTTCTGGTAAGGGTAGGCGCCGTCGCGCCAGCCGGCCGCGAGTTCATCGTCGGGCTGCCGCCGGCGGCCCGCTTGCCAGGCGCCGGGATCGCCTTCCAGGATAAGGCTGCGCAACTGCGCGGCCTCATCGGGCGCCAGGCCGTCGAGCAGCGTGCGCATGGCGTCGAGCATGCTGGCACCCTGGCCGGCGCGGCTGGCGAGGATGTCCTGCATGCTGCTGGCCGCCACCTGCACGGCGGCATCGACGGCGTTGCTGATTTCATTGCGTTCGGCCGACAGGGCCGTGTTGGTCGGCAGCACATCGCCGCGCGCGGCAGGGCGGGCATGGGGCTGCGCAGGGGCATGGGCGGCCGGCGTGTCGCGGTCGGTCATGTGCAGTGCTCCTCCGTTCAGGCCATACGCTGGCGCAGGATCTGGTAGAGCTGGTCCTTGATCTGCAGCTTCTCCTTTTTCAGCCGCTCGATCTCGAAGCCCGAGGCCGGCACCAGGCCGGACTCCATGTTGTGGATCTCCTGGTCCAGCGCATTGTGGCGATGGAACAGGCGGGCGAAGTGGGCGTCCTGCGTCTTCAGGAGCGAGATCTGGTCGCGGTATTCGGGAAACATGCGGGCTCTCCTCGGCTTGATCCGCGCGCACGGGGCGTGGCGCATGGATTCATTCTGGGGAGGGCAGGGCGGCGCGACCTTGATGGGGATCATGGTCGGCCGGGGTGGCGGGAAATATGCGAAAAATCTCTGCGCGCCGGCAAGCGCCGTGGCCGGAAAGCAAAACGCCCGCCTGGGCGCGGCGGGCGTTTGTGCAGGCGATGGCCATCAGGCCATGCCACGGACTCAGGCAGTGGCCGGTTTGGCGTTGTCTAGCGAGTACGGCGACAGCAGGCGCACCATCTGGGCAAAGGCCTTGGGGTTGCCCGCCAGCACTTCGCCTTGCTCCATCTGGCGCGGCTCGCCGTTGTAGTTGCCGACCAGGCCGCCCGATTCGGTGATCAGCAGCATGCCGGCGGCCATGTCCCACGGCTTCAGGCCGCGCTCGAAGAAGCCGTCCAGGCGGCCGCAGGCGACATAGGCCAGGTCCAGCGCGGCGGCGCCCGGGCGGCGCAGGCCGGCGCAGCTGCGCGTCATCAGCGAGAAGACCTCGAGGTATTCGTCCACGCCTTCCAGGTCGCGGAACGGGAAGCCGGTGCCGATCAGGCAGTCGGCCAGCTTGTCGCGGCGGGTCACGCGGATACGGCGGTTATTCAGGAAGGCGCCGGCGCCCTTGCTGGCGGTGAACAGTTCGTCGCGGGTCGGGTCGTAGACCACGGCCTGCACGGGCGTGCCGCGGTGCAGCTGGGCGATCGAGACCGCGTACTGCGGGAAGCCGTGGATGAAGTTGGTGGTGCCGTCGAGCGGGTCGATAACCCAGGTGTATTCGTGGGCGTCTTCGCCCTCGGCCCAGGACTGGCCGGACTCTTCCGCTAGAATGGCGTGTTCCGGGTAGGCGGTGCGGATGACCTCGATGATCGCGGCTTCGGCGGCGCGGTCGACCTCGGTAACGAAATCGTTGTGTTGCTTGCGCGAGACGCGCACCAGATCGACGTCGAGCGACGCGCGGTTGATGATGGAACCCGCCTTGCGGGCCGCCTTGACGGCGATATTGAGCATCGGATGCATGAATCTCTCCAGGCCGGCCATGAAGATGCGGCGGGCGCCATGGCACCGCGCACCCACTCATGGGCAGCTGACAACACAACGGATTGTAGAAGAACGCAGGGCGTCGCCGGTCTGGGTACTGAATGTGCCGCGAATGTCTCGCGGGCACGCCCTGACCTGGCGCCGCGCCAGAGAAGAACCCCGAATTGTATATGAACCCGGCAAATGATACGAGCCGCCCCGCGGGCGGGCCTGATGCGCCACACGCAACCGGTGCAGGGCCGGATGCCTTCGGCCGCGTGCGCTTCGTGCTGGTCGAGACCAGCCACCCGGGCAACGTCGGCTCGGTCGCGCGGGCGATCAAGACCATGGGCTTCGGCAGCCTGGTGCTGGTCTCGCCGCGCGAACCCGGGGTCCTGGCCCATGCCGAGGCCATCGCCATGGCCAGCGGCGCCGACGATGTGCTGGCAGGCGCCGTCATCGTCGACCAGATCGACGCGGCCCTGGCCGGCGCGGCGCTGACCGTGGCCATGACCGCGCGCCAACGTGAGTTCGGGCCGCCCCGGCTGCTGCCGCGCGCCGCCGCGGCGCGCGCCTGCCAGACACTGGCCGGCAGCGGCGACATTGCCTTTGTCTTTGGCAATGAGCGCTATGGGCTGCCCAACGAAGTGGTCGAGCGCTGCGCGGCGCTCACGCATATCCCCGCCAACCCCGCCTATGCCTCGCTCAACCTGGCACAGGCGGTGCAACTGATCGCCTACGAGATGCGGCTGGCACTGCTCGATGCAGTTCCGCCTGCCGCTGAGGCGGCGGACGCGGGCGCCAATATCGGCTATGCTGGTGAACCGGCGACAGCGGAGCAGGTCGAGGCCATGTTCGGGCACCTGCAGGCAGGCCTGGAAGCGATCGGCTTTCTCGATCCCGCTAATCCGCGCAAGCTGATGCCGCGGCTGCGCCGGCTGCTGGCACGCAGCGGGCTGGAGCGCGAGGAAGTCAACATCCTGCGCGGCATCGCCAAGCATATGCTGATGGCGCAGGGCCAGCCGGACCGCAAGGCGTAACTGGAGAGAAGCACAGTGGCAGCAACCCGCAGCATTCCGAGAACGGACGACGCAGGCGTACGTGGCAAGCGCGCACGCCGTCGGCCCGTCGCGGCGGGTTGGCGCACGCCGGGGCGATGTTGATCGCCGCAATGCCGCTGCAAAATCCCTGACGGATCCGGGGCCAATGGCCGGCGCCAGAACGCCGGCCGCAAATCACTTACACTCCCTGATCCTGTCCCCACCGGCCACCGACCTCGCCGGCGACCCCGCCCCGGGCGCAAGCCTTGCGTGGCGCGGCGCACGGCGCGGCAATACGACACGACCAAGATGTTCTCTCGCCTTAAGGAAGATATCGACACGATCATGCTGCGCGATCCCGCCGCGCGCAGCCGCCTGGAAGTCCTGACCTGCTACCCCGGCCTGCATGCCGTGGTCTTCCACCGCTTTGCGCACGCGTGCTGGAACGGAGGCTTCCATTGGCTGGGACGCTGGATCTCGCACTGGTCGCGCTTCCTGACCGGCATCGAGATCCATCCGGCGGTGAAGCTGGGGCGCAGGGTGTTTATCGACCACGGCATGGGCGTGGTGATCGGCGAGACCGCCGAGATTGGCGACGACTGCACCATCTATCAGGGCGTGACGCTGGGCGGCACCTCGCTGTACAAGGGCCAGAAGCGGCATCCGACGCTGGGCGCCAACGTGGTCGTGAGCGCGGGCGCCAAGGTGCTGGGCGGCTTCGTGGTGGGCGACGGTGCGCGCGTGGGTTCGAACGCCGTGGTGCTCAAGCCGGTGCCGCCGGGCGCGACCGCGGTGGGCGTGCCGGCGCGCATCATCCTGCCCGATGCGCCGGCGGAGCAGCAGGGCGCCAAGCAGGAGTTCTCCGCCTACGGCATCACGCCGAACGCGGACGATCCGGTGTCGCTGGCGCTCAAGAGCCTGATCGATAATGCCGCGCGCCAGCATGAGCGCATCGAGTCCGTGCTGGCCGCGCTGGACCGGCTGGGTGAGCACCTGGAGAACACGCCGAATGACCGCTTCGATGCGAGCGAGTTGCGCAAGCTGATGAAATAAGCGAAGAAGGCGGCCGGTAACGGCCGTTTTCTTTTTTGCGCGATTTCAGTCGGTCTGCGGCAGCAGTCGGAACCCGCCGCCGTCGAGCTGCAGCACGGCAGCGCGCGGATGGCGGCTGTCCAGGTCCCAGTCGGTCAGCACCCAGCGCACGCCCGCAGCGTGTTCGTGGCGCGCCGGGCGATGGGTGTGGCCATGCACCATCAGCCTGGCCTCGGCCATGCCGAAGAGTTCGGCCGCGGCAGCGGGCGCCACGTCGCCGTAGACCATCGGTGCGCCGTTGCCCTCGGCGGCTTGCCGCGCGCGGTTGCCTTCGCTGTCCGCGCGCAGTTTGCGTGCAATCGACAGCCGCGTACGCAGCGGCAGCGCCAGGAACAGCCGCTGCACCCAACCCTTGCGGGTCCAGCGGCGGAAACGGTTATAGCGCTCGTCGTCGATGCACAGCATGTCGCCGTGGCTGAGTACCACGCGCTGGCCTGCGCAATCGATCACCGTCGGGTCGGGCAGCAACCGCGCGCCGGCGGCCGCGGCAAAGTGCTCGCCCAGCAGGAAATCGCGGTTGCCGTGCATCAGGTAGACGGCAACGCCGCGCGCGGCCAGCGCGCGCAGGGCGCCGGCCACGCGTTGCGCGAACGGCGAGTCGGTTTCCTCGTCGCCGATCCAGAATTCAAAGAAATCGCCCAGGATAAACAGCGTGCGCGCGCCGTGCGCGGCGCGCTCGAGCGTGCGCTCGAAGGCCGCCAGCGTGCGTGGCATGCCGGGCGTGAGATGCAGGTCCGAAATGAACCACGCCGGCGCCTGTACCTCGAGGGGACCGGCCACCGGCGTGCGGGGGATTGCGGTCATGCGCGGAGTCGGGAAGCAGGTGCCGGCAGGGCCGGGCGCGCGTAGCCGCAATCAGGGTGCATGGCTTGCTCGACGCTTATTCGACGAATACGCGACGATTACGCGACGATTATTCGACGACGGTGGCCTTCTCGATCACCACGTCTTCCAGCGGCACGTCCTGGTGGAAGCCCGAGCTGCCGGTGCGCACGCCCTTGATCTGGTCGACCACGTCGGTGCCTTCCACCACCTTGCCGAACACGGCGTAGCCGAAGCCCTGCGGCGTCGGCGAGGTGAAGTTCAGGAAGTCGTTGTCGACCACGTTGATGAAGAACTGCGCGGTGGCCGAGTGGGGCGCGTTGGTGCGTGCCATGGCCACGGTGTAGCGGTCGTTCTTCAGGCCGTTGCCGGCCTCGTTCTCGATCGGCGCGTCGGTGCCCTTTTGCTTCATGCCGGGCTCGAAGCCGCCACCCTGGATCATGAAATTCTTGATCACGCGGTGGAAGATGGTGTTGTCATAGTGGCCCTTGCGGACGTACGACAGGAAGTTCTCGACCGATTTCGGTGCCTTCTCGGCGTCGAGTTCGATGGTGATGACACCCTGGTTGGTATGGAGCTGGACCTTGGACATGGTTTCCTCTGTACGGTGTGTTATTTGACGACAGTGGCCGACTCGATCACGATCGGCGAGGCCGGCACATTGCGCATGGGGCCGTAGGCCGTGGTCGGCACGCTCCTGATCTTGTCGATCGTGTCCATGCCTTCCACCACCTTGCCGAAGACTGCGTAGCCGTTGCCGTCCGGCTGCGGGTAGTCGAGATTCGGATTATCCACCACATTGACGAAGAACTGCGCGGTGGCCGAATCGGGGTTGCTGGTGCGTGCCATGGCGAGCGTGCCGGCCTTGTTCTTCAGGCCGCCGCGGGCTTCCAGCGGGATCGGCGCGCGCGTGGGCTTTTCCTTCATGTCGCGGTCGAAGCCGCCGCCCTGCACCATGAAGCCGTTGATCACGCGATGGAAGATAGTGCCGCTATAAAAGCCGCTCTTCACGTATTCCAGGAAATTGGCCACGGTCTTGGGCGCCACGTCCGGGTACAGCTCGACCGTGAACTGGCCAGCGCTGGTGACGAACTGGACGCGCTCGGCGGCCTTCTGCTGCGCCAGCGCGCTGAACGACGACAACGCGAGTGCGCCTGCGGTCAGCGCGGCCAGGGCGATGCGACGGGAACGGATCATGGGTGGAACTCCGGTAAGTCGTTATGCAAACGGCCCGGACGCCAGCGCGCCCGGACATTCTTGGCAGGGGCGTCAGTTTGCTGCCGGGGCGCTGGCCGGGGCCGGGCGCTGTGCCGGGGCCGGCTTGCGGGTGCCGGCCGGCGCGGCGGTTGTTCCGCTCGGGCCCGTCACCGCCGGCGTGCCGGTGGCTGCCTCCGGGCGCAACTGGCGCAGGCCGGCGCTGGCGCGGGTATCGGCCGGATTGCGGCGCAGCGCCTCGGCGTAGGCCTGCTCGGCCAGGCGGCGGTAGACATCGCCCAGGTTGGTATAGGCGATGGCAAAGGCCGGCTTGACCTCGGTGGCCAGCAGCAGTTCGGCCTCGGCGCGCTTCAGGTCGCCGCGCTTGGCATAGAGCAGTGCCAGGTTGTTGTGGGGCTCGGGCAGTTCGGGAAAGTCCGCGGCCATTTCCGTGAAGGCCTGGATGGCGGCGTCCTCGCGCCCGGACTGCGCCAGCGCCCAGGCGCGCTGGAAGCGGGCCTGGGCGTTGCGCGGATTGGCCGCGATCACGCGGTCGAAACCCTTGATGGCTTCGTCATAGCGGCGTGCGTTGGCCGCCTGCTGGGCCTGGGTCATGCCCGGATCGGTCGAGCGGATGCCATCCACCGGCGACGTGGGCGCGGGCAGCGACAGCGGTCCTTGCTGGGCCTGCGCGGGGCCGGCCAGCGCGGCGGCAAGCGCCAGGACTGCCGCGGCGGCCAGTGCCTGATGCAAATGGAGCGGGCGGAGCGGGCGGAGCAGGCGTGCAGGCGCGGCGATCGACGCGCTGGGAGACGCGGCAGGGGACGAGGAGGGCAGCAGCAGGCTCATTGAGGACGGGTCCGTTATACTCGGCGGCATTCTAGCAAAGAGGCACTGCCGGCACTAAAGCCATGGCCCGGGCACGCCGTTGGCAAGCGCTGGCAAGAGTTGGCAAGCCACGGCCGGCGGCGGCAAGTCCCCCGGACGCGCGGCCTACCGGCACATCGCCTTCCGGTAAGATATGGGGCGCGGCGGAATTGCGCCAGTGCCGCCTCCCCTGACCATTCACTTCGTTTCATGCAGCCTCTGAACATCTACAACACGCTCGCGCGTGAGAAGCAGCCATTCGTGCCCATCGAACCCGGCAAGGTCCGCATGTATGTCTGCGGCATGACCGTGTACGACTACTGCCACGTCGGCCACGCGCGCGTCATGGTGGTGTTCGACATGGTGCATCGCTGGCTGCGTGCCGCCGGCTACGATGTGACATATGTGCAGAACATCACGGATATCGACGACAAGATCATCCGCCGCGCCGCCGAGAACGGCGAGACCATCGGCGCGCTGACCACGCGCTTCATCCAGTACATGCACGAAGACGCCGCCGCACTGGGCGTGATCCGTCCCGACCACGAGCCGCGCGCGACCGACTACGTGCCGCAGATGCTTGACATGATCGGCAAGCTGGAGGCGAGGGGCCTGGCCTACCAGGCCAGCGATGGCGACGTGAACTACTCGGTGCGCAAGTTCGATGGCTATGGCAAGCTGTCCGGCAAGTCGCTGGAAGACCTGCGCGCGGGTGAGCGCGTCAGTGCCAACGACGCCAAGCAGGACCCGCTCGACTTCGTGCTGTGGAAATCCGCCAAGGCCAGCGAGCCGCCCGAGACCAAGTGGGAGTCGAAGTGGGGCAGCGGCCGCCCGGGCTGGCACATTGAATGCTCCGCCATGAGCTGCGCGCTGCTGGGCGAGCATTTCGACATCCATGGCGGCGGGGCGGACCTGCAGTTCCCGCACCATGAGAACGAGATCGCGCAATCGGAAGGTGCCAGCGGCAAGCCGTTCGTCAACATGTGGATGCACAACGGTTTCGTGCGCATCAACGACGAAAAAATGTCCAAGTCGCTCGGCAATTTCTTCACGATCCGCGAAGTGCTGAAGACGTACGACGCCGAGGTCGTGCGCTTCTTCATCCTGCGCGCGCATTACCGTAGCCCGCTGAACTACAGCGACGCGCACCTGGACGACGCGCGCCATGCGCTGACGCGCCTGTACACCGCGCTGAAGGACACGCAGCCCGGCGGCTGCGCGGTCGACTGGGACGAGCCGCACGCCAGGCGCTTTGCCGAGGCGATGGGCGATGACTTCAACACGCCGATCGCGATGTCGGTGCTGTTCGACTTGGCCAGCGAGATCAACCGGACCGGCTCCACCGCCGCCGCGCGCCAGCTTAAGGGGCTGGCCGGCACACTCGGGCTGCTCGAGCGGGATCCGCATACCTTCCTGCAGGGCGGCAAGTCCGCTGACGGCCCCAGCGCCGAGGAAATCGAAGCCAGCATCGCCGCGCGCAAGGCGGCCAAGAGCGAGCGCAACTTCGCCGAAGCCGACCGCATCCGTGCGGAACTGCTTGCGGCCGGCGTCGTGCTGGAAGACAAGCCGGGTGGTGCGACCGAGTGGAGGCGTGCTTGAACGCTGCCGCGCGCAAGCCTGCCAACGCCGCCGTGCCGGCAGCCGCGGGCCGGTCTAAGGCGTCCGGCCCGCGTCCGGCCAAGGCGGGCGCCAGCGAGGCACCGCTGCCGGAAGGCGAGGCAGCGGGTAAGGCGGCGGCCAAGGCCACGCGCAACGCCAAGGCGGTATTGCCCGAGGCCGACGCGGTACCGCTGCCGGTCGAGACCATCATCGACGCGGTCCGTCCCGCTTACTGGGACGAAGCCTGCGCCGACCTGATGAAGCGCGACCGCATCCTGCGCAAGATGATCCCGACCTACGGTCCGGCGCACCTGGTGTCGCGCGGCGATCCGTTCGTGACGCTGGCACGCGCCGTGGTGGGCCAGCAGATCTCGGTCAAGGCGGCGCAGTCGGTGTGGGAGCGCCTGCACGCGGCCTGCCCCAAGCTGACGCCGGCGCAGTTCCTGCGCGCCGGTACCGAGAAGCTGGCCGGCTGCGGATTGTCCAAGCGCAAGGCGGAATACATGATCGACCTGGCCGACCACTTCAAGGCAGGCAGGGTGCACGTGGCCGAATGGGCGCAGATGGACGACGAAGCGGTCATCTCGGAGCTGACCCAGATCCGCGGCATCGGCCGCTGGACCGCCGAGATGTTTCTGATGTTCAATCTGATGCGGCCCAACGTGCTGCCGCTCGATGATATCGGACTGATCAATGCGATTTCCGCCAACTATTTCAGCGGCGAACCGGTCACGCGCAGCGAGGCGCGCGAGGTGGCGGCCAACTGGGAACCGTGGCGGACGGTGGCAACCTGGTATATGTGGCGTAGTCTGGACCCGTTGCCTGTGACGTACTAGGCATCGGGACAATAAAAATCAGAGGCAGGTGCATTGCAGGCTATCTGGCAGGCGCTAAGATAGCGGCCAATTTCCGGTAGAATGCGCCCCTTCACAGACAGGTACGTGTGATTTTATGAAAACCACCTTCCTGGATTTTGAGCAGCCCATTGCCGAGCTCGAGGCAAAAATCGAAGAACTGCGCTTCGTGCAGGACGATTCGGCTGTCGATATTTCCGAAGAGATTTCGCGGCTGGCCGGCAAGAGCCAGCAGCTGACCAAAGACATCTATGCCAACCTGACCCCGTGGCAGGTTGCGCAAATCGCCCGCCATCCCCAGCGCCCCTACACGCTGGACTACGTGCGCGAGATCTTCACCGATTTCCACGAACTGCACGGCGACCGCACCTTTGCCGATGACCTGTCGATCGTCGGCGGCTTGGCGCGCTTCAACGGCCAGGCATGCATGGTGATCGGCCACCAGAAGGGCCGTGACACGAAAGAGCGCGCCCTGCGCAATTTCGGCATGCCCAAGCCCGAGGGCTACCGCAAGGCCAAGCGCCTGATGGAACTGGCCGACAAGTTCGGCTTGCCGATCTTCACCTTCGTCGACACCCCGGGCGCATTCCCCGGCATCGACGCGGAAGAGCGCGGCCAGTCCGAGGCCATCGGCCACAACCTGTACGTGATGGCCGGCCTGAAGGTGCCCCTGATCGCCACCATCATCGGTGAAGGCGGTTCGGGCGGCGCGCTGGCGATCGCCGTGGGCGACGTGGTGCAGATGCTGCAGTTCGCCACCTATGCGGTGATCTCGCCGGAAGGCTGCGCCTCGATCCTGTGGAAGACCGCCGAGAAGGCACCGGAAGCCGCCGAGGCGCTGGGCCTGACCGCGCACCGCCTGAAGGCGCTGGGACTGATCGACAAGATCGTCAACGAGCCGCTGGGCGGCGCGCACCGCGATCACAAGGCCATGGCGGCGCTGCTCAAGCGCACGCTGGCCGAGTCGCTGCGCCAGTTCCAGGGCATCAGCGTGAAGGAACTGCAGGCGCGCCGCTACGAGCGCCTGCTGGCCTATGGCAAGTTCAAGGAAACCGGCGCCCCGGAATGATCCGTCCGCCCGGCTGACCGACAAGGTCGCACAGGCCCTGCAGGGCGGTGCGGCCTTTGTTGTTTCTGGGGACGGCGCGCCGGTGATCGCGGTGGCGCTGTCGGGCGGTCGCGATTCGGTCGCGCTGCTGCATGCCGCGTGCGCCGCCACGCAGGGCACGGCGGCGCGCGTGGTGGCGCTGCACGTGCATCACGGGCTGCAGGATGCCGCCGACGAATGGGACCGCTTCTGCGAGGGAGTATGCGCGCAGTGGCAGGTCGGCTATTTCGTGCGCCGGGTCACGGTACGGCAGGCGGCGGGCGAGGGCGTGGAAGCCGCCGCGCGCCGCGCGCGCTATGCCGCGCTGGCGGCGATGTGCGCCGACAGCGGGGCGCGCCTGCTGCTGTTCGCGCATCACCAGGACGACCAGGTCGAGACCGTGCTGCTGCGGCTGTTCCGCGGCGCCGGCGTGGCCGGCATGGCCGGCATGCCAGCAATGCGGCCGCTGGATGCGCACAGCGGCGTGATGCTGCTGCGGCCGTGGCTGGATGTGAGCCGCGATGAGATCGATGCCTACTGCGCCGCCAATGCGCTGCGCTGGATCGACGATCCCTCCAATGCCGACGCGCGCTATGCCCGCAACGCCCTGCGCGCGCACCTGCCCGCGCTGGTGTCGGCCTTCCCCGCGCTGCGCGCCAACGTGGCCCAGGCGGCGGCGCATTTCGCACAGGCCAGCGAGTTGATGGATCAGCTGGCCGCCGCCGCGTTGGCGCGGCTGGCGCATCCGGGCCGCGATGCCGATACGCTGGCCGAACTCGACCTTGCCGGCTTGCGCGCGCTGCCGGCGGCGCAGGCCGATGCGGTACTGCGGCTATGGCTGCGCGATCTCGGCACGCGCGCGCCATCGACCGCGCGGCTTGCGGCTATGCGCGCGCAACTGGTCGCGCACGAGGGCGGCGAGCCTGCCATCGCCCATGACGGCCTGGTGCTGCGCCGCTTCCGCGACCGCGTGCTGGCCTGCACGCCGCCGCCTGTGCAACCTCCCATAGCCGTGTCGCTCGAGTGGCGCGGCGAGGACCGCATCGTCGTGCCCGCATGGCGCGGCGAATTGCGCTTCTTCCGCGACGACAGCTTCGGCGTGCCGGAAGCCGTGCTGCGGCAGCCGCTGCGGCTGGCCCCGCGTGCCGGCGGCGAACGGCTGGTGCTGCGCCCCGGCGGTCCGGCGCGCGCGCTCAAGCAGGCATGCCAGGAAGCTGGCATCCCCGCCTGGCGCCGGGCCTGGCTGCCACTGCTGTGGGCCGGCGACACCCTCGTGCTAGCCGCCGGACTCGGCATGCACCGCCGCTGGCCGGACGATGCGGCAGCGCCGCGCTGGCGTGTGGAATGGCATGCGCAGGTGCCGCAGATGCCCCAGACGCCGCGCTGACCGGCATCGCCCTCGCGGCGATCCGCCGCGTGCATCACATCCCGACCGGTCGCAAACTCGGCTTCACCTTGCCTGACAAGCCTTGTTCGTGTATTTTCAAGAGCTTTGCACAATCGCTGGCGTCGACAAGAAGATGGCTCTCATCGTTCACAAATACGGCGGCACTTCGATGGGTTCCACGGAACGCATCAAGAATGTCGCCAAGCGCGTTGCCAAGTGGCACCGCGCCGGTCACCGCGTAGTCGTGGTGCCTTCGGCCATGTCGGGCGAGACCAATCGCCTGCTGGGACTCGCCAAGGAAATTTCGCCGCAGCCGAATCCGCGTGAACTGGACATGCTCGCCTCCACCGGCGAACAGGCCAGCGTGGCACTGCTGGCCATCGCGCTGCACGGCGAGAACATCGACGCGGTCAGCTACACCGGCTGGCAAGTGCCGGTGAAGACCGACTCGGCATACACCAAGGCGCGTATCGAATCGATCGACGACGAGCGCATCCTCGGCGACCTGGACGCCGGCCGCGTGGTTGTGATCACCGGCTTCCAGGGCATCGACGACGACGGCAACATCACCACGCTGGGCCGCGGCGGCTCGGACACCTCGGCCGTGGCCATCGCCGCAGCGATCGAGGCCGACGAGTGCCTGATCTACACCGACGTCGATGGCGTGTACACCACCGACCCGCGCGTGGTCGAGGACGCCCGCCGCCTGGACCAGATCACCTTCGAGGAGATGCTGGAAATGGCCAGCCTCGGCTCCAAGGTGCTGCAGATCCGCTCCGTGGAGTTCGCCGGCAAGTACCGCGTGAAGACCCGCGTGCTGTCGTCGCTGACCGACCCGCTTATGCCGCTCGAGCAGGAAATGCACTCGGGCACGCTGATCACTTTTGAGGAAGAGTCTGAAATGGAAGCAGCCGTCATCTCCGGCATCGCCTTTGCCCGTGACGAGGCCAAGATCACCGTTCTGGGCGTGCCCGACAAGCCGGGCATTGCCTACCAGATCCTGGGCCCGATCGCCGACGCCAACATCGACGTCGACATGATCATCCAGAACCAGTCCGTCGACGGCAAGACCGACTTCACCTTCACCGTGCCGCGCGCCGACTACCAGCGCGCGCTGGCGATCCTGGACGACGGCGTGAAGACGCATATCGGCGCCGGCAGCGTGTCGGGCGACCCGAAGGTGTCGAAGGTGTCGGTGGTCGGCGTTGGCATGCGCTCGCACGTGGGCATCGCCAGCAAGATGTTCCGCACGCTCTCGGAAGAGGGCATCAACATCCAGATGATCTCCACTTCGGAAATCAAGATCTCGGTGCTGATCGACGAGAAGTACATGGAGCTGGCCGTGCGCGCCCTGCACAAGGCCTTCGAACTGGAACAGGCGTGATCCGTTCGTAAGCATTTTCTGGCGGCGCTGCAAATTTTGTGTTGAGTCATCGATTTTTCATTGACCAACCTACGTGGCGTCGCTAGAATACGCGCTTCGTTGTGTGGCTCCCTCACACAACGCAAGTTTGGGAGACGTGGCCGAGAGGTCGAAGGCACTCCCCTGCTAAGGGAGCATCCGGGCCAAAACCTGGATCGAGGGTTCGAATCCCTCCGTCTCCGCCAGCAATGGCGAATGTGGACCCAAGCCCTTGCGGGGGCTTGGGATTCCGCTAAAGACAAGGGTTTCAGCGCTACACTGTGCCGTGTGTCTGATACACAGACCACCGGAAATCAGCATGGCAACCCATCTCACCCGACGCGGCAGCATGTATTACCTCCGCCGCAGAATTCCCCTCCATTTGGTAGAGCAGTACAACGGCAAGCGCGAGATAACTCGCAGCCTTGGCACGAAGACCCGGCTTGAGGCCGAGCGCTTGGCCCGGGCAATATCTGTCGAGCTTGACCGCGAATGGCAAGCCGCCTCAGACGCAGCCGCAAGGGCAGGCGAGGGCAACGGCAAGCCTAAGATTGATCCCCGATACTATGACCTTGCAGGTGCATTCGAGCTTGCCGAGCTAGAGGAACAGCACTCCGCTGAGGTGGACGAATTGCATGCTGACGCTGACCGACTGGAAAAGCTGCTGGCAATTGTTGAGCGGCGACGAGAGCAGGCCAGCGCTGGCAGCGACCCAAAGGCAGTGCCTACCTCCGCCGAGGCCAGGAAACCCCGAAGTGGAGCCAAGGCGAAATCTATAAGCCTTGAGTCGGTCATCGAGCTTTGGCGGCGTGACCGGCAGCCCACGGACAAGACCGTTGATGCCGTAACCCGCGCCGTGAGGGAAGCAGGGGACCCGGATATTCACGCTGTGAACCGACAAGCCGTTATCGCTATCCGTGACAAGTGGATCGAGGCCGGGAACAGCGTCGCCACCGTCAACAAGAAAATCGGATTCATCCGCTTGCTGCTGGGGATTGCCAAGAGCCGGGGCATGATCGACAGCAACCCAGCCGAAGGCGCAGAGCTACCGCCGCCGAAGCGGGCCGTAGAACTGCGGAAGCCGTACAGCCCGGAGCAGGCCGAAGCCGTGATGGCGGCGACAGCAGCCATGCAGGCGACGGACACGGCTATGTACTGGCTGCCGAGGCTGGCCCGCTGGACGGGGGCACGGCTCAATGAACTGCACCAGTTGCGCGCCGAGGACATACAAGAACGGGACGAGCATCCCGGCCTTATGCTGACGAACGAAGGCGAGCATGTCGAAGGTGTCGCCATGGCCCTCAAGAACGATGGTAGCCGCCGCTGGGTTCCACTTGCTGGCCCAGTGCTAGAGTTCGCCACGTGGGCCAAGGACCGGACAGGCCCGCTATTCCCGGCCAAGGCCAATAAATACGGCAACGTGTCGGATGGGTTCAGTAAGCGCTACGGCAGGCTGCTACGGAACGTGGTCAAGGTTGCAGATAAGCGGGTGACGTTCCATTCCTGGCGGCACGGGTTTGCCGATATGTGCCGCCATGCTGGGGTGTCCGCCGAGGTGCGTATGGCATTGATGGGGCACGCCGAGGGCGGCGGGGCCGCTGCCGCCTATGGGGCGGGCGACGGCCTCCCGCCTGCTATGCTGATTGAAGCGATCAAGAACATAGGAGGTCAATCATGACGAAAGGCGCTGCGATGGGCATTCCACCCGTGCCTATCGAGTGGAGCGAGGAGACGCTCCCCGCTCGAATCTCCCGCCGCCTCAAATGGCAGGAGATCGAGCAATGTACTTACAACGAAGCGTACCGGCTCGCTATCCGTGCCCGCGTACCAGACCCAGAGGCATTCGATAAGCTGGTTGCGGACTTCATTGAGTCGCGGCGGGGTATTGTCTGACCCGTCGGGACTTCCCGCTCCAAATTTGAATCGGAATTTTGCGGGCCCGGCAGCGCTGCCCCGCGCCCGGTTTTCCCCATGGGGGGGGCGCTGGGGCCCCGAGGGAAACACCGCCTAGCTGCGCTCCGTCTCGGCCGCATAGTTATTCAAAGCAAGCCGCTGAAAATGCGAGCTTACCTGCCTAACAATGAGCCAGCGCAGGCCCCATCCGATTGCCAGCGAGATGCCATAGCTTTTGAAGCTAAGAGCGAGCCATCCTCCCAACGTCCAAAGAATCAGCGCAAGGTTCAGCAGCGTGAGCAGAGTGTTAGCTCGCTGCATTTGAATGAAAAGCTTGTTGTGAATGTCAGGCATGTGACTGGGAACCTCGCCGGTGGTGCGACTATGCAAAGTGTTGCCGCCGACATATTACCCGGCATTAACGAGTATGCTCGACTCGGTAATCAATCGACCGTATGACTACCACCACAGAACGACTGCAAACCCGGTAAGAAAGTCCTTGTAAACGGATTGATTACCACATATGATTGCTACCACGTTTGATTACCGACCGGAGCTATCATGTCCCGCACCTTCCTGTACGCACGAGTCTCTACCGACGACCAGACCACGGATAACCAAGTCCTCCTAGCCGAGCAGGCCGGTTACAAGGTCGATGCCAAGCGGGTTCATGCGGAGACAATCAGCGGCACTGTCCCGGCGATGGACCGTCCCGTATTTGCCAAGCTGCGGGACAAGCTGGAAGCCGGGGACATTCTGGTAGTGACCAAGCTGGACCGGCTGGGCCGGAATGCGGCGGATATTGACCGCACCGTAGAGGCACTGCGGGCCGATGGCATCCGCGTTGTAGTGCTCGACCTGCCCGTCATGGAAGTCACCAGCCCGGCAGGAGAGCTGGTGCGGCGCATGTTCGCAGCCTTCGCCCAGTTCGAGCGGGACCAGCTTGTAGAGCGGACACACGCGGGTTTGGCGCGGGCCAAGGCCGAGGGCAAGAAGCTGGGCAGGCGGGATGCCCTCACAGACGAACAGAAGGCCGAGATACGGGCCAAGCTGGCTGCCGGCGCATCTGCTCGCGGCCTAGCCAAGAATTACGGGGTATCACATCCCACTGTGTTGAAGCTGGCGGCCTGACCGCCGCCCCTACTACTTGACCGGCATCGGCCCGTCCTCGCCCTCATGGGCGGTGGCGGGCCTTTGTCGTTCTGGTTCCCATAAGAACTAGAGAACGTTTTGATTCTGGCTCCCTAACGACACAGGAAACATCGTGCCACCGTCTGGCCCACGTACGGGCATGCCACAACGCGGGCAGCCCTTCGGGCTGTGTGGCAAGAGCAGCCTCTGCAAGTGATGCCAAGTCCGACCGACGCCATGCACACTGCACGCACTTAACCGGCGCCCACTGATCCGAAGTGATCTGTGCGAGCGCGGGGAGAGCAGCATGCAGTTCAATCCAGTCCTCCCTCCGCCATACCATATAAAGGAGCAACTATGGCCCAGCCGCACCCCCTAGAGCACCATGCCGACCTGAAGCGCGATTTCCTGTACTGGAAGGCGAATAGCCGCACCAATGATCTAGCCACTTTCCGGAAAGCTGTCGAAGCCTGCACAGGCAGCCTGCCAACTTGGGCCGCCCGTCGCCCGGCAGGCCGCAAGCCTTGCGCTCAATAGGCGTACCTATGGCGCAGCAGCGCCGAGCAGCCGCAGATACGCGAGCACCAGCGCGCTCGATTCCCGGCCCCGTATGTGGGAAGCGCGCCAATGTTCCCCACCCATGCGCGTATAGGGTAGGGAACACTCCCGGCATTGATTCCCTCAGTTATTCCCTACCTTCCCTAGTTCTCCGCTTACGCTTCCCTACTGCGTAGAGAAGCAGCCAACTGGGGAACATCCGACGGGCCGGCATCACGCCGAGCACCGGCAAGCCCTTGTGCAGCAAGGAATAGCGGGCAATCCGAGTCCGACCGCACCCGCGCTGCGATTCCCTACCCCTGCACATACACGGCACATACCTGCCGCCTTCCCTTAGCCGGAGGACAGGCCCCGCCAGCGACAGCGATAGGGGCCGGGCCGACCCATGCTGGGGAGACACGTAATCCTAGTACCCGTTGATGGGCCGTCCCGTCGGGCTGTGCTAACGCGCCGCCCGCCGTCCCCGGCAACCATCCCAGCGAGATAACCACTCGCCCATCCTGCCGGATCAATACCGGCCCGACACCCACTTGCAAGCGCATTGCCCCGGACTTCACATCCGCTGGGCCAACCAAGGAGAACAGCATGTCCCGATACGACGGCTTTTCAGGAAAACACAGCGGACGCGCCGCTCGCCCCTCGCGGGGCTCGCACAGCGCGCCGTACAGGAGCAGCTATGCCCGCACCAACCACCACACAGACGACCCTCACGAGGGAGCAGCGGACAAGGCTGCGCATTCAGTACATCAACAAGCACGCCGCAGCCGCTCTACGTGCCGTAGTCGCTGAGGCGGAACGGCTCTTCCCGGATGCTGAGCGCGTAGACGTTCGGCCCGGCAGAGCCTACAAGGTGAAGCCGGCAACGTTCTACAAGGCCCGGCCCGAGATCGTCCGCCGCTTGGTCGCCCTGCCCGAGTTACGCGGCCTGCCGCAGCGGGAGCTACGCCGCAGGATGGGGGCAGAGGTGGTCCGCCTGTTCGGGGATCACGCAGCGCTGAGGCACAAGGACTGGACGGACCCACTAACCCAGCACGAGCTCGCCGCAGCCGTTGCTCTGGTCAAGGGCTGGCCCTATGACGCCGGCAGGCATCAAAGCCTTCAGGACTTCGTGACGCTCATTCAGTCCGGGCAGTCCTCCGCCGAGGGCTGCGGCCCGCCCTACCTCGAATGCACCGACGGGCAGCGGGTATCGTGCCCCGGCCCGGATGGCGTGTGCATTGGCGTCGAACGCCGGTCGATCAAGCGCAAGGGCAAGGCAGGTTCCTTCGTCATTGTATGGGAGGGCCGGGAGCGCGGATTGCGTACCGTGCTGTCCGGGCTAGATTCCTTGACTGAATTGATTGCGTAGTGATTGAGTCAAGTTTTTCTACGCGGCGATTTTGACCTGATCGCACCATGTGTTGACGGCCTGCTCGGCGGTGCGGAAGCTGCGCTGCAAGGATGCTGGCGAGGCCGCAGGCGCCTGAGGGCTGACCAATGCAAGGCCGGGCCGTAAGATGCGGGAATAGACGCGCGTGTAGAAGAGTGCCGTCTGCAGCCCCAGGTTGGTGAGCCGATAGCGGTGGGTCTTGGGCACGCGCTCGATGAGGCCATGCAGGCGCAGGCGTCGCAGCTCGTAGCTCATGCGCCCCGGGCCGATTTCGCCAGGACGCAGGCCCA